>DATJFM010000101.1:0-112747 GCA_035495655.1 Steroidobacteraceae bacterium | reverse complement strand
CTAAGGCCAGATGGCTAGGGTGAAGGCGTGCTCCAGACCACGAACCCGGGTGCCGATAGGCCCGGGGCGGCGAAAGCCGAAGCGGCACGAAAATCCGCCGCCTTTAAAAGCGTGTCGGTTCGACTCCGACCTCGGGCACCATCAGACTCACCGCGGACGGGTCAAGCGGCACCATGAAATTCTGTAATCAGTGCGGCGCGCCGGTGCGGCTCTCCATCCCCGCGGGAGACAACCTGGCGCGGCACGTGTGCGATGCCTGCGGCACCATTCACTATCAGAATCCACGCCTGGTGGTCGGCTGTGTCGCCGACCATGAGGGGCGCATCCTGCTGTGCCGGCGCGCGATCCAACCTCGGCGCGGCTACTGGACCGTCCCCGCAGGATTCATGGAGAACGGCGAGACGCTGCAGCAGGCCGCCGCACGCGAGTCACGCGAGGAAGCGCTCGCGGAAGTGACCATCGGCTCGCTGCTTTCCGTGGTGCACGTGTTGCACGCAGAGCAGGTGCACGTCTTCTTCCGCGCCACGCTTCCTGCGGCCAACTACGCCGCCGGCGCCGAAAGCCTGGAAGTTGCGCTGGTGAGCCCGGACGATATTCCCTGGGCCGACATCGCCTTCCCGAGTACGGATTTCACCTTGCGGCGCTATCTCGAGGACCGCGCCGCCGGGCGCGAGCCGTATCATTTCAGCACCATCGACCGGCGGTTGACCCCCGGGTCCCCGACAAATCAGGCCGCTTGATATCGGCAGAGCGGCGATGTGAGGCACCTTTTTCGAATACTGGACCATTTGGTCAACTATCCACGAATCGAATAGTCAACACCGGTGGCGGGCCGCCCTACCCCGCGATTCACCCATGTGGCGCCGGCATGGCACAATGTCCGGTCTCCTGCACGTGCGCTGTGCCGCGACGTGCGCCAGCGCATCCTGCCTGAGGAACCGAATGACTTTTGTCGTCACTGAAAACTGCATCAAGTGCAAGTACATGGATTGCGTCGAGGTGTGTCCCGTCGATTGCTTCCACGAGGGGCCCAACTTTCTCGCCATCGACCCGGATGAGTGCATCGACTGCACCCTGTGTGAGCCGGAGTGTCCGGTGGAGGCGATCTTCTCCGAGGAGGAGCTGCCCGCCGGCCAGGAGCAGTTCAAGCAGTTGAACGCCGACCTTGCCAAGCAATGGCCCGTGATCACCGAGAAGAAGGAGGCGCCGCCTGACGCCAAGGAATGGGAAGGCAAGCCCGACAAGCTGAAACTGCTCGAACGCTGAGCGCGCCGAACCGAGAGCCGCGCTGAGGGCTGAGCCGCGCTCGAGACTCCGCTACTTGGCGTCCTTGAGGTGCTGCGCCAGCACATCGGGCGGCACATACCCGGGCAACAGCTCACCGTTCGGCATGATGATGGCCGGAGTTCCCTCCAGCGAGAAGTCCTGACCCAGCGCGTAGCTGCGCGCCACGGGATTCTCGGCACAGGGCTTGGTCTTGAGCTCCTCGCCGAGCTTGGCCCGAGTGAGCGCCGAGTTGCGGTCGGGGGAGCACCATACCTGCTCCGCCTTGGTCCATGCGGTGGTGTTGGGGCCGGTGCGGGGATACAGCAGGTAGCGCACGCGGATGCCGAGCCGATTGTAGGCACCGATCTGGCTGTGCAGCTTGCGGCAATAGGGGCAATCCACGTCGGTGAATACCGTCACGGTGTACTTCGGATCCTTGGGACCGAAGACGAGCATCTCGTCCTCGGGGAAACTGGCGACCGCCTTGGCGCGCAGCTCGCGCCGGTGCTGCTCGGTCAGGTTGTTGTTGTTCGCGAGCTCGACGAGATCGCCGGTAAAGGCATATTTGCCGTCGGCAGTCACGTACACGATATCGGCACCGCGAGTGAGCTCGTAGATACCCGGGATCGTCGTCGGGCGCAGCTCATCAGCGCGTGCGCCGGGAATGTGGGAGGCCACTTCCGCTCGTGCATCCGCCTTGATCGGCGCCTGCTGCGCCGGCACCATGCCGGCCGCGCAACACAGCGCGAGCAAACCTAGCAATCTGTGGGCAACCATGAATGACTTCCGTCGCTCGAGAGGAGATTGGACCGCCACGGCCGCACGAGGTTCGGCTTCGGCGCAGCGCAGGTCGGCAGAGGAGTCTAGCATGCGCGCGCCAGCACCGTCGGCGGCGGCGTTCCTGCGGCTTCAGCCGCGCGGGTGATGCTGGGCGTGCAGCTCCTTGAGCCGCTCGCGTGCCACGTGCGTGTAGATCTGCGTCGTCGAGAGGTCGCTGTGCCCAAGGAGCATCTGCACCACGCGCAGGTCGGCGCCGTGGTTGAGCAGGTGCGTAGCGAAGGCGTGCCGCAAGGTGTGCGGCGAGAGCTCCTTGGCAATGCCGGCCTTGCGGGCGTAGCGCTTGATGATGTGCCAGAAAGCCTGACGCGTCATGCGATCCCCGCGGCGTGTCGGGAAGAGATAGTCCGTCTGGCGCTCGAGCAGGATCTCGCCGCGCGCACCGCGGCTGAACTCCTTGAGCGCGCGCATCGCTTCCTCGCCGAGCGGAATGAGCCGCTCCCGATCACCCTTGCCGAGAATGCGGATCACGCCCTGATTGAGGTTGATTTGACCCTGGCGCAGATTGACGAGCTCCGAGACGCGCAGCCCGGTCGCATACAGCACCTCGAGCATGGTGCGGTCGCGGTTGCCGAGTGGATCACTCACAACCGGCGCCGACAGCAGCGCCTCGACCTCCTCCTCGGTGAGCGAGCGCGGCAGCGACCGGCCGATTTTCGGCATGGCGATCTGTGCCGTGGGGTCCTCGCGGATGGCCCCCTCGCGCATGAAATAGCGGAAGAAGCGGCGGAAACTGGAGAGCTGGCGGGCGGTGGAGCGTGGCCGTGCGCCCGCGCGCACGCGCCAGGCGATGAATTCCTGCAGGTCCGCGCGCGTCGTGCGCATGATCGGCACATTGCGCTCGGCGAGCCAACGCGCCAGCGCCGTGAGGTCGGCGCGGTAGGCCGCCAGCGTATTCGGCGACAGGCCCCGTTCCATCCACACCGCATCGAGAAAGCGAGATACGGCAGGATCGGCGGAATCGATGTTGGCGGTCACGGCGATGGCGGTATTCGACAAACCTGATCTCTCTGGAAGGTGAGCTCAAGGGACGCGCTGGTTCAGCAGCCTGAGAGCTTCGGCCTTCCCGATAATGTGGTGCCCCAGTATGGTGAGCGCGACCCTGCCATCGACGTGACCACCTTCACATCTGCACTTCAGCATTAACATAAAGAGAACCTGATCACATTTCACAGGTACCGGCGAAGCGCCGTCTGTCATCTGATGCCGATTTGAACGCTTCCCCATTCACCCGCTCCTTGCTTCTCGTTCCGGCGCGTCTGGGGTACGCGCTCTGGGCGCTGCTCGCGTTTCTGGCAGTCGGGCTGAGCGCGCTGCTGCTGCTCATTGTGCTGCCGGGAGTCGAGCGGCGACGCCTGGCAGCGCGCGCCGCAGCACGCGCCTTCCTGCGGCTCGCCGGCCTGACGCTTGCGGTCAGGTTTCCCGAGCGGCTGCCTCCGGGTCAATGCGTAGTGGTGTGCAATCATGCGAGCTATCTCGATGGCATCGTGTTGACGGCGGCACTACCCCCGCGTTTCGCGTTCGTGATCAAGCGCGAGATGGCCCGCGTGCCCTTCGCCGGCGCGGTACTGAGGCGCCTGGGCTCGGAGTTCGTCGAGCGCTTCGACCGGCGGCGCGGCGCGCGCGATGCGCGTCGGGTGCTGCGCAACGCCACCCAGGGTCATTCGCTGGTCTTCTTCCCGGAAGGGACCTTCACGCGCACGCCGGGACTGCTGAAGTTCCACACCGGCGCGTTCGCCAGCGCCAAGCGTGCCGACTGCCCGCTCGTTCCGGCGGTGCTGCGTGGCACGCGCCGCGCGTTACCCCCGAGCGGTGGCCTCCCGCGACCTGGTCCTCTGGAGATGGAGCTGCTGCCCCCGCTCAGTGCTGTGCCGGGGAGCACGGAGCACGCCGTGCCCGAGCTGCGAGACCGTGCCCGCGCGGCGATCCTCGCCGCGCTCGGCGAGCCGGACCTCACATGTTGCGACGATACTGACCGCCCACCTGGTAGAGCGCCCGCGAGATCTGCCCGAGCGAGCAGACCTTGACACACTCCATGAGCTCGGCGAACACGTTGCCGCCGCTGGCCGCCACCTGCTGCAATCGAGCCAGTGCCGCTGGTGCGCGTTCGGCGTTGCGTGCCTGGAAGGCCTGAACGGCCGCCACCTGATCCTGTTTCTCCTCCTCGGTGGAGCGGATCAGCTCGGTGCCCTTGTGCTCCTCCGCGGCATCGCCGCCGGAGAGAAAAGTGTTGACACCGACGAGCGGCAGCGAGCCATCGTGCTTGCGCGTCTCGTAGTAGAGCGATTCCTCCTGGATCTTCCCGCGCTGGTACATGGTCTCCATGGCGCCGAGCACGCCGCCGCGCTCCGCCAGCGCATCGAACTCGCGATACACCGCCTCCTCCACGAGATCGGTGAGGTATTCGATCGCGAACGAGCCCTGCCAGGGATTCTGTATCTTGTTGAGGCCGAGCTCGCGATTGATGATCAGCTGGATCGCCACGGCGCGGCGCACGCTCTCTTCGGTTGGCGTCGTGAGCGCTTCGTCGTAGGCGTTGGTGTGCAGGCTGTTGCAGTTGTCGAATAGCGCGTATAGCGCCTGCAGCGTCGTGCGGATATCGTTGAAGGCGATCTCGCGCGCGTGCAGGCTGCGGCCCGAGGTCTGCACGTGGTACTTGAGCATCTGACTGCGCGCGGATGCCTGGTAGCGCTCGCGCAGTGCACGCGCCCAGATGCGCCGCGCGACCCGGCCGATGACCACGTACTCCGGGTCCATGCCGTTGGAAAAGAAGAACGACAGGTTGGGTGCGAAGTCATCGATCTTCATGCCGCGCGCCAGGTAATACTCCACGATGGTGAAACCGTTGGCGAGAGTGAAGGCGAGCTGTGAGATCGGGTTGGCGCCGGCTTCGGCGATGTGATAGCCCGATATCGACACCGAGTAGAAGTTGCGCACCCGCTCATCGATGAAGTACTGCTGCACGTCTCCCATCATGCGCAGCGCGAACTCGGTGGAGAAGATGCAGGTATTCTGCGCCTGGTCCTCCTTGAGAATGTCGGCCTGCACGGTGCCGCGCACGGCCTGCAGCGCCTGCGCACGAATGCGCTCGTAGGTAGCGCGCTCGATGAGCGCATCGCCGCTCACTCCGAGGAGCCCGAGTCCCGAGCCATCATGATGCGGCGGCAGCGGCCCCTTGTAGGCGGGCAGCGGCACGCCGCGTGCCGCGCTCGCTGCATGCAGAGCTGCAATCTTCTGTTCGGCGCCGGGCCACTCGCCACTGGCACGCAGGTGACGCTCGACCTGCTGATCGATGGCGGTGTTCATGAACATCGCGAGCAGGATCGGCGCGGGACCGTTGATGGTCATGGACACGGAGGTCGCCGGATCGCACAGATCGAAGCCCGAGTAGAGCTTCTTCATGTCATCGAGCGTAGCGATCGACACCCCCGAGTTGCCGGTCCTGCCGTACACATCCGGCCGCGTGTCGGGATCCTCGCCGTAGAGAGTGGTCGAGTCGAACGCCGTCGACAGGCGCGGGCCGTGGCCGTGGGCGAGATAGTGGAAACGGCGATTGGTGCGCTCGGGACCGCCTTCCCCGGCGAACATGCGCGTCGGATCCTCCTCCTCGCGCCGATAGGGATAGACGCCCCCGGTGTAGGGGTAGTACCCGGGCAGGTTCTCGCTGAGCAGGAACTGCAGCAGCTCGCCCCAGTCCTTGAAGCGAGGCACTGCCAGCTTCGGAATCACCGAGCGCGCGAGGCTCTCGGTGTAGTTCTCGCCGCTGACCTCGCGCCCACGCACCGTGTAGGTATAGGTCGGGTCGGTCGCCGCGCCGCGCCGCGCCGGCCAGGCCTTGAGCTCCGCCAGTGCTTCGCTCCCGAGCTCATCGAGCGCGCTGTTGTACACGGCACGAAGCGCCCGCCGTGTGGCGTCCGCCGCGCTGTCGGTGAGCGCTTGCTGCGCGTAGCGCTCGAGCGGTGCCGGAAGGCTGTCATCCTGCAGCGCCTGCAGCGACTCGCGCGCGCCGAAGGCGCGGCGGGCGGCACCTGCCTGGTTCTCGATGCGCGTACGGATCGCGCGGCCGGCCTGGGCGATTTCCGCGAGATAACGCGTGCGGGCGGCGGGAATGAGCGGAACTCGCGCTGCGAGCTCGGTCGGACCAGACTCGCCGAGCTCCCAGGACCCCTCGCCGCTGCGCTGCTGCGCCAGGGCAGCACAAATCGCGGCGAACAATCGATTGACGCCGGGGTCGTTGAAACGACTGGCGATGGTCGGGAACACGGGCAGCTCTGCATCGCTCAGCCGGGCCCGATCCGGGTGGTTGCGCCGCCACTGCTTGCGCACATCGCGCAGGCTGTCTTCCGCGCCGCGCTTCTCGCTCTTGTTGAGCACGATGAAGTCGGCGAAGTCGAGCATCTCGATTTTCTCGAGCTGACTCGCGGCGCCGTACTCCGAGGTCATGACGTACAGCGACAGGTCGGTAAGATCCACGATCTCGCTGTCGGACTGGCCGATGCCGGCGGTCTCGACCAATACCAGATCGAACCCGGCGGCCTGGTAGAGCGCGATGACGTCCTTGAGCACGGCTGAGGTCGCCAGATGCGCGCGCCGCGTGGCGAGCGAGCGCATGAAGATGTTCTCCGAGGCCAGGCTGTTCATGCGGATACGATCGCCGAGCAGAGCCCCACCGCTGCGCCGTCGGGTCGGATCCATGGCGACCACCGCCACCTGCACCTGCGGGAAGTGCCGCACCAGGCGTGCGAGCAGCTCATCGGTGAGGCTCGACTTGCCGGCACCGCCCGTGCCGGTGATGCCGATAACCGGTGCCCGGTGGCGCGCGCGCGCGAGCGCGCGGCGGATCTGCTCGACCTGGGCGCCGCCCGAGCCCTCGTAATCGGCACCCTCGAGCACGCTGATCGTGCGCGCGATCAGCCCGTGATCGCGGGCATTGAGCGGGCGAAACTCGTACGCCGGCTTGGCGGAGGCGCTGACGCGCGCCATTACATCATCGATCATCCCGGCGAGCCCCAGGCGCCGGCCATCCTCGGGGGTGTAGATCTTCTCCACCCCGTAGCGCTCGAGCGCCTCGATCTCGTGCGGAGCGATGGTACCGCCCCCGCCCACGACCACGCGCATGTGGGCATAGCCGCGCTCACGCAACATGTCCACCATGTAGGTGAAGTACTCGTTGTGCCCACCCTGGTAGGAGCTCACCGCGATGGCGTCGGCATCCTCATCGATGGCGGCGCGCACGATGTCCGCAACGCTGCGGTTGTGGCCAAGGTGCACCACCTCCGCACCACGCGCCTGCAGCAGGCGCCGGATCATATTAATGGCGGCGTCGTGGCCGTCGAACAGCGAGGCGGCGGAGACGAAGCGCAACGGAGGCCGGGCACGGGCGGGCACGCTGCCGGCCGCCGCGGCGTCAGTGCCGAGACGGGCGTTCATGGCGCTGTAACCTTGTTCCTTTACCCACGGGTAGGAATGCTATACTCATGAGTATGATGCTGCTGTTGAAGCCGGTCAACGCGCTGCTTGCGGCGTTTGGACCGCATGGCAGCTGACGCGCCGGTATAATACTCTCACCGCCATGAACAGCCGTCGTACCAGCCCCTCAGCTGCGGGCAAGCCCACCCCCGCCGCCGGCTCGCCCTGGCGCTCGAGCCGCGAACGGCTGCGCGACCGCGAGCTCAAGCGCGATGCCGTCATCCGCGCCGCGGCGCGCGAGTTCAACCGCAAGGGCTACCACAACTCCTCGCTCGATGACATCGCCGCCGCCCTCGAGGTCACCAAGCCGACGGTGTACTACTACGTCACCAGTAAGGAGCAGTTGCTGTTCGAGTGTTTCGTGGCCGGCGTCGAGCAGATCCGCGCCGCGTTCCGCGAGGTGCGCCAGCTCCCGGTGCCCGCGCGCGAGCGTCTGAATGCGGTGCTGCGTCATTATGGGGAGGCAGTGGCCTCCGAGTTCGGCTGGTGCATGGTGCGAGCGGAGGACCAGGATCTCTCGCCAGCCATGAGCCGCCACATCAAGTCGCTCAAGTCCGAGGTCGACCAGGGCATCCGCCGGCTGCTTCGCGAGGGTATTCAGGATGGCTCGATCGAGCCCTGTGATCCGAAGATGACGGCGTTCGCGCTCGCCGGTGCCCTCAACTGGATCGCCTACTGGTACCGCGAGGACCAGTCGCTCACCGGTGCGCAGATCGCGACCGAGTTTGTCACCATTTTCGAGGGGGGGCTGCGTCCGCGCCGCGGCGCCCTCCGCATCGATGCCCGCGCCCGCCGCCGGCGGACGAACGGGCCCAGGCCCCTGGCGCGCTGACACGAAGTCAAAGCGAGGCTGCCATGTCCCCTGCAGATGTCGTCATCGTTTCCGCCAAGCGTACCCCCATCGGCGCGTTCCTCGGCGCCCTCTCCCCGCTGAGTGCCGTCCAGCTCGGCAGCGCCGCCATCAAGGCGGCTGTGGAGGCTGCGACGATCAGCCCCACTGACGTACAGGAAGTCATCATGGGCTGCGTGCTGCCGGCCAACCTCGGCCAGGCACCGGCGCGGCAGGCCGCGCTCGGCGCCGGGGTGCCGATCGCCACGCCCTCGACCACCGTCAACAAGATGTGTGGCTCGGGTCTGAAGGCAGTGATGATGGCCGCGGACCAGATCCGCGCCGGGGGCGCCGGGATCGTGGTGGCGGGCGGGCTCGAGTCGATGAGCAATGCTCCTTACCTGTTGCCCAAGGCACGTACCGGTTACCGCATGGGGCACGGCGAGATCATCGATCACATGATGAAGGATGGCCTGCAGAGCCCCTTCGATGGGAAGTCGATGGGCTGCTTCGCGGATGCGACCGCGAGCCGTTACAACTTCAGTCGCGCACAGCAGGACGCGTTTGCCACCGAATCGGTGCGCCGCGCCACACAGGCGCTGCAGGCGGGCGAGTTCGACGTGGAGGTAACACCCGTCACGGTCAAGAGCCGCAAGGGCGAGACCGTGATCGCACGCGATGAGACGCCTGGCACGTGTGACGTGAGCAAGATCGGTAGCATGAAGCCAGCCTTCACCAAGGACGGCACCGTGACCGCCGCGAGCTCCTCCTCGATCTCCGATGGCGCGGCGGCGCTGATCGTGATGAGCGCGCAAACCGCGGCCGAACGCGGACTCAAGCCGCTCGCCCGCATCCTGGCGTACTCGAGTCATGCGCACGAGCCGGAGTGGTTCACGACCGCACCGGTCGGCGCCATCCGCAAGGTTCTCACGCAGCTCAACTGGAAACCGCACGATGCGGACCTGTACGAGATCAACGAGGCTTTCGCCGTGGTCACCATGGCAGCGATGCGCGATATCGACATCGATCCTGCCCGGGTCAACGTGAACGGCGGCGCCTGCGCTCTCGGTCATCCGATCGGCGCGACCGGCGCACGCATTCTCACGACTCTGATCCACACGTTGCGCCGGCGCGGCGCGCGGCGCGGCATCGCCTCGCTGTGCATCGGCGGCGGTGAGGCCGTTGCCCTCGCGGTGGAGGCCTTCAGCTGAGCGATTGCGCAGTGCGCTTACGGGAAGCGGCATGAAACTGAGCGACACACGCGCCGTAATCACTGGCGGCGCCTCGGGCCTCGGCCTTGCGGTCGCGCGCCACGTGAATGCCGCGGGCGGCAAGGTTGCGTTGCTGGATGTGCAGGAGGGCCCGGGGCGCGCCGCTGCGGCGGCTCTCGGATCGGGCGCCACTTTCCTGCGGTGCGATGTGACCTCGGAAGCGGAGGTCAATGCCTCCATGGATGCCGCCCGCGCCCACCTCGGCGGTCTGAACCTCCTGGTGAACTGTGCCGGAGTGGTCGGGGCCGGACGGGTCCTTGGCAAGAGCGGTCCGATGGCGGGCGAGTTCTTCGCCAAGGTGATCCATATCAACCTGCTCGGTACCTTCCTGTGCGACAAGGCCGCGGCGGCGCTGATGCAATCCAACTCTCCTGGCCCCGATGGCGAGCGCGGGCTCCTCATCCACACTTCCTCCGTGGCCGCCTACGAGGGACAGATTGGTCAGGCGGCCTACTCCGCCAGCAAGGCGGCTGTTGCCGGCATGGCGTTGCCGATTGCGCGCGAGCTCGCGCGCTTCGGGATCCGCTGCGTGGCGATCGCTCCGGGTATCTTCCACACGCCGATGATGGATGGCATGCCGCAGGACGTGCAGCAATCGCTCGCCGCGCAGGTGCCGTTTCCGGCGCGACTTGGGCGGCCCGAGGAGTTCGCGCAGCTGGTCGCCAGCGTGGTTGAGATTCCGATGCTGAATGGCACCACGATTCGCCTCGATGGCGCGATTCGCATGCAGCCGAAGTAGATGAGCGCCGCCGCGGCCATCGAGCGCGAGTCCCTTCAGTATGACGTGGTCATCGTGGGCGCAGGTCCCGCGGGGCTCGCGTGCGCGATTCGCCTTAAGCAGCTCAAGCCCGCAGCCAGCGTGTGCGTTCTCGAGAAGGGTTCCGCGGTGGGTGCGCACTCGCTTTCCGGCGCGGTGCTCGAGCCGGGTCCGCTCGAGCAGCTGCTGCCCGAGTGGTCGGGCGAATACACCGGCATGAAGGTGCCGGCGACCGAGGATGACTTCCGCATCTTCACCCGACGCGGCTCTTTCAAGCCGGTGCCCGGCTGGCTCATCGGGCTTCTGCCGCGCTCGATGACCTATTCGACTCCATTCAACAATCACGGCAATTACATCGTCTCTCTCGGGCAGCTCACGGCCTGGCTGGCCGCGAAGGCGGAGTCGCTCGGGGTGGAGGTGTTTCCGGGCTTCGCCGCGGCCGCACCGCTTTACGACGAGGGAGGTGCCGTCAGGGGCGTGCAGATCGGTGATATGGGACTCGACCGCACCGGCGCGCCAGGTCCGAACTTCACAGCGGGCGTCGAGATCCTGGCGCCGCTCACGGTGCTCGCCGAGGGCGCGCGCGGCTCGATCGCCAAGCAGCTCATTGCCCGCTTCGGTCTTGCACGCGGCCACTGCCCGCAGACTTTCGCACTCGGCTACAAGGAGCTGTGGCAGCTGCCTCCAGGACGCGTGTGCCCTGGGCGCATCGAGCACGGTCTGGGGTGGCCCGCCGACCCGTACACCTATGCGGGCAGCTTCCTCTACCACCTGGATAACGACCGCGTGTACGTCGGCTACATCGTTGGCCTCGATTACCGCGATCCGCGTCTTGCGCCCTTCGAGGCCTTCCAGCAGTACAAGAACCACCCGCAGCTGAAGCCGCTGCTCGAGGGCGGGGAAATCATCTCGGCGGGCGCCCGCACCATCGCAGCCGGTGGCTGGCAATCGACGCCGACCCTGGAGATGCCGGGAGCGATCCTGATTGGCGACGCCGGCGGCACGCTCAATTTCGCCAAGATCAAAGGAGTACACCAGGCGATTCGCAGCGGCACTCTCGCGGGTGAGCACATCGCCGCCAGCGGCGGCGGCGGGGGCTTCGATGCGCGCTGGCGCGCCTCGCAGGGCGGACGCGAGCTGCGTCGCGTCCGCAACTTCAAGCCGGGCTTCAAGCGCGGCATGTGGCTCGGCCTGGTCAATTCGGCCTGGGAGCTGCTCACCGCCGGCCACTCGCCCTGGACGCTGAAGAACAGCGCCGACTGGTCGCGGTTAGCCAAGCTCGATGAGTTCGACTCTCCCGAGCGTGGTTGGGTGGAGCGCACGCTGCCGCCACGTGACCGGGTGTCGTTCGTGTTCTTCGCCGGCAACGCGCACGAGGAAAGCCAGCCGGTGCATCTGAAGGTGGCCGACACGCGCATCTGCATCGAGCGCTGCAGCCGCGAATTCGGCAACCCCTGCGAGCGCTTCTGCCCTGCGGGGGTGTATGAGATCGTCGATGACGGCAGCGGCGGCCGGCGCCTGCAGATCAATGCCGCCAACTGTGTGCACTGCAAGGCCTGCGACATCAAGGACCCCTACGAGATCATCACCTGGACCACGCCCGAGGGTGGCTCGGGACCGAATTACCAGTCGTTGTAGCATTCGGCCATGACCGAGCTCTGGCGTCCGTCCGCAACCCGCGTCGCGGATGCGAATCTGACGCGCTTCATGCGCTGCCTGAACGCACGGCGCGCGCTGCGGCTGCGCGATTATGCGCAGCTCCATGCGTGGTCGCTGAGCTCGCCGGACGCTTTCTGGTCAGAGCTCGCGCGCTTCGCCGACGTGCGCGCCAACTGGGGCAGCGGGCCTGTGATCGAGAATTGCGCGAGCATGCCGGGCGCGCGTTTCTTCGCCGATACGCAGCTCAATTTCGCGCATAACCTGCTGCGCTACGACGATGAGCAGCCGGCGCTGATATTCCGCAACGAGCGCGGCACCCGTCGCACCCTCTGCTACCGCGAGCTGCGCCTGCAGGTTGCACGCATCGCCGCGGGTCTGAGGAACGCCGGTGTGGTCGCCGGCGATCGCGTCGCCGGCTACCTGCCAAACCTCCCCGAGGCGGCCATCGCCATGCTCGCCGCGGCAAGCATCGGTGCCATCTGGTCCTCGTGCTCGCCGGATTTCGGTGTTCACGGCGTGCTCGACCGCTTCGGGCAGATCCGTCCAAAGGTACTCATCACCGCGGATGGCTATTTCTACGCCGGCAAGCGAATCGATTCGCTGGCGCCGATGGCGGCGGTGCTCGCCGAGCTCGACGCGGTCGAGCGCGTGGTGGTGGTCCCCTATCTCGATGCTGCGCCCCCGCTCGCCGCGCTCGGTGCGGCTGCGCGGCGCGCGAGTCTCTGGCAGGACTTCGGTAGCGCGGCCGCGCCGGCGGCCTTCGCTCCACTTCCCTTCAACCATCCGCTCTACATCCTCTACTCCTCGGGCACCACGGGTGTGCCGAAATGCATCGTGCACGGCGCGGGTGGCACGCTGCTCCAGCACCAGAAGGAGCATCTGCTGCACACCGACTTGAAGCGCAGCGACCGCGTGTTCTACTTCACCACCTGCGGCTGGATGATGTGGAACTGGCTGGTGAGCGGCCTCGCCACCGGCGCGACGCTCGTGCTCTACGACGGCAGCCCGTTTCACCCCGACCCCGGCGTGCTCTGGCGCATGGCACAGGAGGAGCGCCTCACGGTTTTCGGCACCAGCGCGAAATATCTCTCCTCGCTGGAGAAGAGCAACTTCGTGCCGGCAGGCGCCGTGGATCTGACTGCGCTGCGGACTCTGCTGTCGACCGGCTCGCCACTGCTGGCGGAGGGCTTCGACTACGTCTATCGCGCGGTGAAGAGCGACCTGCTGCTCGCCTCGATCTCCGGGGGCACCGACATCGTCTCCTGCTTCGCCCTCGGCTGTCCGATTCGCGCGGTCTATCGCGGTGAGATTCAGTGTCGCGGTCTCGGCATGGCGGTCGAGGTGTTCGACGATGGCGGGCGGCCGCTGCGTGGTGCACGCGGGGAGCTGGTCTGCACGGCGCCCTTTCCCTCCATGCCGCTCGGCTTCTGGAACGACGCTCAGGGAGCCAAGTACCGCGCGGCATATTTCGAGCGGTTCCCGGGGGTCTGGCATCACGGCGATTACGCGGCGATCACCGACCACGATGGTCTCGTCATTTACGGCCGCTCGGATGCGGTGCTGAATCCGGGCGGGGTGCGCATCGGGACCGCGGAGATTTATTCCGCAGTCGAGAGTCTACCGCAGATCAGCGAAGCACTCGCGGTGGGGCAGGACTGGGATGGCGATGTGCGCATCGTGCTGTTCGTGCGCATGCGCGGCGATGCGCAGCTCGATGAGACCCTGCAGCAGCAGATCCGTGCCACCGTCCGCTCGCATACGACTGCGCGCCATGTGCCTGCCAAGATCATCGCGGTACCGGACTTCCCGCGCACGCTGTCGGGAAAGCTCACCGAGCTCGCAGTGCGCAACATGATTCACGGGTTGCCGGTCAAGAACGCCGACGCGCTCGCCAACCCCGGCGCGCTCGAGTACTTCCGCGAGCTGCCCGAGCTGAAGACCTGAAGCGGTGAGGAGCGACGCACCGACGCAACAGCCCGGTGCCGGGCCAGCCTCGAGCCCGGCCCGCCCGGATCTGCAGCAGCTGTACGCCGCGCAGCTCGCGCTACGCCACTTCGAGTGCGATGAGGCGCAGCTGGCCGTGGTGGCACAGCTCGAGGACCTGCGGAAGCGGGTGCTGGCAGCGCCAGCGCGGCGCAGTGGTATCCGGCTTCCGCGCTGGCTCGATGCGCTCGCCGGCCGCAGCCCCGACGCGCCGGAGAAGGGACTCTACCTGTGGGGCGGCGTCGGCCGTGGCAAGACGTGGCTCATGGATCTGTTCTGCGCAAGCCTGCCGCGCGGACTGGTACGACGCCGGCACTTTCATCGCTTCATGCACGAGGTGCACGCGCATCTGCGCCAGCTGCACCATCATCTCTCACCGCTCGAGCACGTGGCGCGTGCAATTGCTCGCGATGCACGCGTGCTGTGCTTCGATGAGCTGAACGTGGCCGATATTGCCGATGCCATGATCCTCGCAGGCCTGTTCACGGGGCTCTTCCGGCGCGGTGTCACACTGGTGGCGACCTCGAACGTGCCGCCGCAGGAGTTGTACCAGGGCGGGCTGCAGCGCCAGCGCTTCCTGCCGGCCATCGCCCTGCTCGAGCGACAGCTGCAAGTCGTGCGTCTCGGCGGCTCGATCGACTACCGGCTGCGCCAGCTCACGCAGGCAGGCATCTACCTCTCTGCGGACGCTGCGGATACGCACGCGCGGCTGCAATCGCTCTTCGACCGTCTCGCCGATGCCGATCGGCGCGAGGGCGGTACCATCGAGATCGCGGGCCGCCCGATTCAGGTGATCAAGTCGAGCGCTGCGGTGGTGTGGTTCGATTTTGCGGCGCTCTGCGCCACCGCGCGCAGCCAGGAAGACTACATCGAGATCGCCCGCGAGTTCGGTTCGGTGATCGTCTCCGACGTGCCGGTGTTAGATCGTCAGCGCGAGAACGAGGCGCGGCGCTTCATCGCGCTGGTCGATGAGTTCTACGACCGCAACGTCAATCTGATCGTCTCGGCGGCGGCGGCGCCGGGAGCGCTCTATCGCGGCGAACGACTCGCCGGACTGTTTGCGCGCACCGCAAGCCGGCTGGCGGAGATGCAGAGTGAGGAATATCTGGTGCGCGAACATCGGCCCTGACCGCTCTCCGGGGAGTGCGGCCGGCGGCATGGCGGGATCCGGGCCCCGGTGCTGCTCTAGTGTCAGATCACCCCACGCTCGATCTGGTCGCGCTCGATCGACTCGAACAGCGCACGGAAGTTTCCTTCGCCGAACCCCTCGTTGCCCTTGCGCTGGATGATCTCGAAGAAAATCGGCCCGATGACATTACGCGTGAAGATCTGCAACAGCACGCCTTCGCCTTTCGCCGGATTGCCGTCGATCAGAATGCCGCGCGAGCGCAGCTCGGTGAGCGACTCACGGTGCCCGGGCACGCGAGCCGCCACGGCGTCGTAATAGCTGTCGGGCGTATCCTGGAAGGTCACAGCCTGCGCGCGCAGTACGTCCACCGTGCGGTAGATATCGGCGGTGGCGAGCGCGATGTGCTGGATGCCCTCGCCGCGATATTCGCGCAGGTATTCCTCGATCTGACTCTTGTCGTCCTGCGACTCGTTGATCGGAATACGGATCTTGCCGCAGGGGCTGGTCATGGCGCGTGACAGCAGTCCGGTGTGCTTCCCCTCGATGTCGAAGTAGCGGATCTCACGGAAGTTGAACAGCTTCTCGTAGAAGCCCGCCCACACGTCCATGCGGCTACGGCCGACATTATGGGTCAGGTGGTCGATCGCCGTGAGTCCTGCGCTCGCCCTTTGCGCGTCATGCGCCAGCGGCCGAAAGTCGACATCGTAGATGGAGCGCTCGCCGTACAGATCCACCAGGTAGATGAGCGAGCCACCAATTCCCTCGATGGAGGGGATGTTGAGCTCCATCGGACCGGCGCTCTGCGGCCCGGGCTTGGCGCCGAGGGCGAGCGCGCGTGAATAGGCTTGCGCGGCATCACGCACCCGAAACGCCATGGCGCAGGCCGAGGGACCGTGCAGGCGGGCAAAGGACTGCGCGAAGGACTGTGGCTCCGCGTTGATGATGAAATTGATCTCGCCCTGACGGTGCAGCGTCACGTTCTTTGAGCGGTGCCGTGCCACCGCGGGAAAACCCAGGCGTTCGAAGAGCGCGCGCAGCAGTTGCGGGTCCGGCGCGGTGTACTCGACGAACTCGAAGCCATCCGTGCCCATCGGGTTGTCAGGTAGTGCGCTCATGAGCTCACCTCGGTTACGCGACGATCATTATAGTCGCCCGGCAGGCGGGCGGCGGGCGCACCCCGGTGTACACCGCAGCCGTCGTGCCCGCGAGGGCGGGCGCGGGCGGTGCGGTGCCGGTGGCATGTATAATCGCGAGTTACAAGCCGCGAGCTGCGCCCGCGGACCGTACAACATGCGCGACGCGCACACGACATAGCACGCCCCGCGACCAGGACGATCGCTCATGCACGCGTCAAGACCACCCCACGGAAGCAGCCCTCGAGCGCGAAGCCACCTTGCCGCGTCCGGCAAGACCGCTGCTTCCGCCGGGCCCGCGGTCGTAGCCGAAGACAACCGTCTGCTGCGCAGCATTCCCGCCGCGCGCGTGGCGCTCATCGAGCGTATCACCCGCGCTCCCGGGTTGGGGCGGCGCAGCGAGCTGCGCCAGCGTTTCCTGCGCACCTATTTTCACGGCGTGGCCGAGGAGGACCTCGCAGAACGCTCACCCAGACAGCTGGCGCACGCTGCGCTCGCGCATCTGGAGTTCGGTGCGCGCCGTCCTGCGGGACGCTCGCTGGTGCGCGTCTTCAATCCGCAGCTCAGCACCGATGGCTTCGAGTCGCCGCATACCCTGGTGCTGTCGGTCACCGATGACATGCCGTTTCTGGTCGACTCGCTCGGCATGGTTTTCGGCCGCTCGGAGCTCGCCGTCCACCTGATCGTGCACCCGGTGTTGATGGTGCGCCGCGACCGGCGCGGTCAGCTCCTCGATATCGGCACCAACGGGGCGCAGGCGGCCCATCCGGAATCGTGGCAACTGTACGAAATCGACCGCGTCACCGACCCCGCACAGCTCGCGCGGCTGCAGCGCGATCTGGAGACGACGCTCGCCGATGTGCGCATGGCGGTACGCGATTGGAGGGCGATGCGCGAGCGCGCACGCGAGATCATTCGTCGCCTGGAAAGCGACCCACCGCCGCTGCCGCCTGCGGAGGTGAGCGAGGCCGCGCACCTGCTCGACTGGATGGAGGCGCGGCACTTCGTCTTTCTCGGCTATCGCCACTACCGTCTCGAGCGCGGTCGCAACGAAGACCGCCTCGTGCCCGATGCGCGCTCGGGTCTCGGGATTCTCAGCGAAGCGCGCACGCGCAGCGGTCGTACGCGCGTCACGGTGTTGCGCGGCGATGTGCGGGCGCGCGCGCGGGAGCCGGAGCTGCTCATCCTCACCAAGGCGAACTCGACCGCGACCGTGCATCGGGGCGAGATGCTCGACTACGTTGGCGTGAAAACCTTCGATGCGCGCGGCCGGGTGGATGGCGAGCATCGTTTCCTCGGCCTGTGGACCTCCACCGCCTACTTCGGCAGCCCGCGCGATATTCCGGTACTGCGCCGCAAGGTCGAGCGGGTAATCGAGCATTTCGGTCTCGATCCGTCAGGCCATGACGGCAAGGCCGTGCTGGCGGTGCTCGAGACCTACCCGCGCGATGAGCTCTTTCAGGCGGGTGTGCCCGACCTCATCCGCATCGTGCGCGGAGTCGTCAACCTCTACGAGCGCCGTACGGTACGGCTGCTCGTGCGGCGCGACCCGTATCACCGCTTCTACTCCTGCCTGGTGTACGTGCCGCGCGATCGTTACAACACCGAGGTACGCCAACGCATCGAGCAGATCGCGCTTGCTGGGTTCGCCGGCACCAGCGTCGAGAGCCAGGCGCAGATCTCCGGTGCCAGCCATGCCCGGCTGCACGTACTCGTGCGTACCGACCCGGGTGCGCACCATCGACCGGACTTCGCCGCCATCGAGCGGCGCATCGGGGAGGCCGCGCTCACCTGGTCGGACCGCCTGCGCCAGATCCTGATCGAGCGGCGTGGTGAGGCGACAGGTCGCGCGCTTGCCGCTCATTACCGTGATGCCTTCCCGATCGGCTATCAGGAGGATGTAACACCGGTCGAAGCGCTCGATGATCTGCGGGTATTCGAGGCGCTGCGCGAGCAGCCGCGCGTGCTGCAGCTCAGCCTGCACCGGCCGGCCGGACAGAAGCCGCAGCGTGTGCATCTGCGCATCGTGCGCCTCGGCGATCCGGTACCGATCTCCGATGTGCTGCCGATGCTGGAGAATTTCGGCCTGCGGGTAATCTCCGAGCGGCCTTACGAGCTTTCCTGGCCCGAAGGCAGCGCTGCGTGGATCCAGGACTTCGAGCTCGAGCACCGTGATGGACTGAGCGTCGACATCGCGCGCGTGGAAGCGAATTTCCGTGAAGCGTTCAGCGCCGCCTGGACCGGTGCGATCGAGAACGATGGCTTCAACCGCCTGTTGATCGCCGCCGAGCTCGAGGCGCGCGAGATCGTGGTGCTGCGCGCCTACTGCCGTTACCTGCTGCAGACCGGCGTGCCCTTCAGCCAGACGTACATGGAGCGCACACTCGCGGCCAACGCCGCCATCGCCCGCAACGTGGTACGCCTGTTCCAGACGCGCTTCGACCCGGCACACGCCGGCAGCGCGCGCGCGGAGCGCAACGCCACCAGCCTCGCGGCACAGATTCGCGCCGGCCTGGAGAGCGTCACCAGCCTGGATGACGACCGCATCCTGCGCGCCTACCTGACACTCGTGCAGGCGACGCTGCGCACCAACTTTTACCAGACCGCCGTCGGCGGCGGCCCCAAGAGCTACCTTTCCTTCAAGCTCGACCCGGCCAGGATCCCGGACCTGCCCTTACCAAGGCCGAAGTTCGAGATCTTCGTGTACAGCCCGCGCGTCGAGGGGGTGCACCTGCGCATGGGCGAGGTCGCGCGCGGCGGCATCCGCTGGTCCGACCGGCGCGAGGACTTCCGCACCGAAATCCTCGGCCTGATGAAGGCACAGAACGTCAAGAACACTCTCATCGTGCCGGTCGGTGCGAAGGGCGGGTTCGTACCCAAACGGCTCACCGCCGGGACGCGCGAAGAGGTGCAGGCGGAAGTCGTTGCCTGTTACCAGACCTTCATACGCGGCCTCCTCGACCTCACCGACAACATCGTCTCGGGACGCATCGTGCCGCCGCCGCAGCTGGTGCGCAGCGAGGGAGATGACCCGTACCTGGTGGTGGCTGCGGACAAGGGCACGGCAAGCTTCTCCGATATCGCCAATGCCATCTCCGCCGACTACGCTTTCTGGCTCGGTGACGCCTTTGCCTCGGGTGGCTCCGCCGGCTATGACCACAAGAAGATGGGCATCACTGCGCGTGGCGGTTGGGAGTGCGTCAAGCGTCACTTTCGCGAGATGGGCATCGACACGCAGAAGATCGACTTCACCGTCATCGGCATCGGTGACATGTCCGGTGATGTGTTCGGCAACGGCATGCTGCTGTCACGCCACATCCGTCTGGTGGCCGCCTTCGATCACCGTCACATTTTCATCGACCCCGAGCCCGATCCGGCAGTGAGCTTTGCCGAACGGGCGCGGCTCTTTGCGCTCCCGCGCTCTAGCTGGGAGGACTACGACCGCAGCAAGCTTTCGCGCGGCGGCGGAGTGTTCGCGCGTTCCGCCAAGTCGATCGCGCTCTCGCCGGAGGCGCGCGGCCTGCTGATGTTGGAGGGCACGGGTGCCGCGCCCAACGATGTCATCCGCGCGATCCTGACGCTACCGGTCGATCTGTTGTGGAACGGCGGTATTGGTACCTACGTCAAGGCGAGCGACGAACGCAATGCCGAGGTCGGCGATCGCACCAACGATGCGCTGCGCATCAACGGCGTGCAGCTACTAGCCAAGGTGGTGGGTGAAGGCGGGAATCTCGGTCTCACGCAGCGCGGCCGCATCGAATATGCGCTCGCGCGCGGACGCCTCAACACCGACTTCATCGACAACTCCGCCGGCGTCAATACCTCCGACGTCGAGGTCAACATCAAGATTCTGCTCAACCCATTGGTGGCCGATGGCAAGCTACCGCGCGGCGAGCGCAACCGTCTGCTGGCGCGCATGACCTCGGAGGTGGCAGCGCTGGTATTGCGTAACAACTACCTGCAGAGCCAGGCGATCAGCACGCTCGAATTGCAGGGCGCCGCGCGTCTGCCGGAATACCAGCATCTCATTCGCTCGCTCGAGCGCGAAGGTGTGCTCAACCGCACGCTCGAATTCCTGCCGAGCGACGATGAGCTGTCCGACCGTCGCAAGAGCGGCGTCGGGCTCACGCGCCCGGAGCTCGCCATCCTGCTCGCCTACAGCAAGATCTGGCTCAACAACCATCTGCTCGCCTCGGACGTGCCCGAAGATCCGTATCTCTCCGCCGAGCTGCTGCGTTATTTCCCCACCCCGGTGCAGGAGCGCTTTCCACGCGCCATCCGCCGCCACCGGTTGCGCCGCGAGATCATCGCCACGGCGACCACCAACAGCCTCGTCAATCGCATGGGGCCGACATTCGTGCCCAGGGTGCAGGGTGACACCGGCGCCGAGCCCGCGCAGATCGCGCGCGCCTATACTGCCGCGCGCGAGATCTTTGCCATGCGTGCGGTATGGGAGCAGATCGAGGCGCTCGACAACAAGGTGCGTGCGCAGCTGCAGTACGAAGCCGCTTTCCAGACCAGCCGGCTCTTGCGCCATGCCACGTACTGGCTGCTCACCACGCGTCCCGCCGGGCTGCAGGTGGACGCCGCCGTGGCCGAGTTTCGCAGCGGCGTGCAGCAGCTCGAGACCGCGACCCCGGAGGTGCTCACCGGAGCGGAGCTGGCGCACTTCGAGGAAGCGCGCAAGACCTACAGCGAGGCTGGACTGCCGGCGGCGCTCGCCGTTCGCATTGCCAGTCTCGAAGCCCTAAACGCGGCCCTCGACGTTGCCGAGATCGCCGCCGGCCACCGGGTGAGCGTGCTCGAGGCGGCGCGGGTGTATTTCGAGGTCGGTGCGCGTGTTGGCTGCGACTGGTTGCAGGGGCGCATCGAGAAGCTTCTGGTCGAGGGTCCGTGGCAGGCGGTCGCCCGCACCGGATTGCGCGATGCGGCGCTGCGCGTGCACCGCCGCCTGGCCGAGCGGGTGCTCGCTCACAAGAGCCGTGGCACCGCTCCGGCGCGCGTTACCGCCTGGATAGAGTCGGGAGGGCAGGATCTGGCTCACTGGCAACGCACGGTTGCCGAGATGCGCGCGGCAGAGGCTGCCGACTTCGCCACTCTCACGGTGGGGGTCGAAGCGTTGCGCAAGCTCGCCAACTGATGGACCACTCAGAGCACAGGAATCGATCGTGCCCGGCAAGCTGATACTCGTTCGTCACGGCCAGAGCCTGTGGAATCTCGAAAATCTGTTCACCGGCTGGACCGACGTGGACCTGTCGGCTCAGGGACGCGCAGAAGCGATCGCGGCGGGCCATGAGCTGCTGAAAGAGCAGCTCGCCATCGACATCGCCTTCACTTCGGTGCTGAAGCGCGCCATACGCACGCTGTGGATCATGCTCGATGAGATGGACCGTATGTGGATACCGGTGGAGCGCTCCTGGCGAGTGAACGAGCGGCACTACGGCACGCTGCAGGGCCTCGACAAGGCGCAGACAACGGCGCAGCACGGCGAGGCGCAGGTGAAGATCTGGCGGCGCAGCTACGACATCGCGCCTCCGCCGCTCCCCGCCGAGGATCGGCGCCATCCGCGGTTCGATCCGCGTTATGCCACGGTCGACCCGCAGGAGCTGCCGGCGAGCGAGTCGCTGAAGGATACGCTCTCCCGCGTGCTGCCATTCTGGCACGCGCGCATTGCGCCCGAGCTGCGCGCCGGCAAGAACGTGGCGGTGGTGGCGCATGGCAACAGCCTGCGCGCCATGGTGAAGATGCTCGATGAGATCGCCGACAGCGACATCGTCGAGCTGAACATTCCCACTGGCGTGCCGCTGCTGTACGACCTGGACAGCGAGCTGCGTCCCCGCTCCAGCCGCTACCTCGGCGACCCCGCGGCAATCGCCGCCGCGACCGAAACCGTCAAGCGCCAGACCGAGACGCGCCGATGAGCGGCGGGCACGGAGCGCGTTAGGCCGCCCAGCCGTCGTAGCGACCGTGAAGCTCGCTCGCGAGCGCGGTCAAGCGGCGGCTCATCTCCTGCATGTCCGGCACGACCAGCCGCATGGTCTTGGTAGCGTGCAGGCTGTAGGCGAGCTCCGGGTCGTTCTCGAGCGGCTTTACATCCACGCTGAACTCGGGCTCTAGCCGCGCGCGCGCGCCGGCACAGGCCGCCTCGTTCGGCAGTGCGAGAAAGAAGTCCACCCGATAGTCCTTGAAGGGCGCGTAGCCCTGTGAGCGCAGCCGGCCGATCACCTGCTCGTCCCAGGTCTCGGCGCGCAACTTGCGCGACGCGCGCACCTTGGAGTAGATGCGCACCGCGATCACCGCAAGTGCCGCGGCGAGCAGCAGGACGGTCCAGCTCATGGGCACGGCTGTGCGGCTAGCCTGAGCCGCTGTGGGGGAAACGCGGTTTGCGCTTCTCGAGGAAGGCGTCGACCCCTTCCCTGCCTTCCGCGCTCACCGCGTGCCGGGCGATGGTTTCACTCTCGAGCACCATCTGCGACTCGAGCGCACCGACGGAGTGCGCGATCAGCCGCTTGCTGGCGCCGAAGGCGCCGCTTGCGCCCCGGGCTAACTGCTCCGCGATCTCGAGCGTGCGCCCCAGCAGTTGCTCATCGGCCACCACCTCGTTGACGAGCCCCCAGGAGAGCGCCTCCTCGGCCGGCAGGATGCGATTGAGCAGCAGCAGCTCCATGGTGCGCTTGAGTCCGAGCATGCGTGGCAGCAGGAAGGTGGTGCCGGCATCGGGTGTTAGTCCCGCCTGAGTGTAAGCAAGATTGAACTTCGAGCTGCGCCCGCACAGCGCGAGATCCGCCATGGCCGCCAGCCCCACCCCCGCGCCCGCCGCGGTACCGTTCACGGCGGCGATGACCGGCGCGTCCATGCGTACGAAGCGTGAGATCGCGGCGTGCAGGTAGGTGGTGAGTTCGCGGATGTAGTCATCGCCGTCCGGCGCGCGCGTTCCGAAGGCGCGCAGATCCCCACCGAAGCAGAAATGCCTGCCCGCGCCGGTGAGCACGACCGCGCGCACCGCAGCGGTGCGGGCGCAGGTCATGGCGGCAGCGAGCAGATCCATCGCCACCTGCAGATTGAGCGCATTGCCACTCTCGGGCCGGTTGAGCGTGACCAGCGCCACGGCGCCACGCGTCTCGACCTGCACTACCGGAGCGGACATGGCCTACTCATCCGGCGCGATGCGCACGCGCAGTCCAGCGAGCTCGGGCGTGAACTCCAACTGGCATGACAGACGGGAGTTCTCCTGGTAGTGGGTCAACTCGGAGAGCAACTCGCGCTCATCCGACATCATTGCCGGCAAGCGCGCCAGCCAGTCCGGGTCGACATATACGTGACAGGTCGCGCAGGAGCACATGCCCCCGCAGATCGCGGCCACGCCATAATCGAGCTCGCGCAGATTCTCCATGACTTTCAGTCCAGTCTTGGCCTCGACTTCGTGCTCGACTCCGTCGCGATCCACGACTCGCAAAAGCGGCATGCTGTCCCCTACCCCCGAAGAAAAATAGCTTGGTTTGCGGCGCGAGCGCCCGGGATCTGCTAGTTTGCCGCTTCGCCCTGCGGGCCGCCAGAGGAGCGGCGCGACGGTCACGCGGGCGGCAGCGGCCCGAGCACCTTCATCACAAACACGGCCTTGTCTTGCGCATCTGCCAGAGCCTCGAACGTAGTGCGCAGCTCATCATGCAGCGCCCGCATCACCGCATCGTACGGCCCGTATACCTGGGTGCTCATGCTGTTGGTCACCACGCGCACCTGCGCGGCGCCGTTCAGACGCTCGAGAAATTCGTGAATGGCGGGAACGAAGTCCGCTTTCAGCGGATACAGACTGATCTCGACACCGATGTCCATGCGTGCCGCCTCCGTGCAAACGTTGGCGTCAGTATTGCACGCGCACCTCACGCGCTGCGGCTATGATCACACGCCCGGGGCTAGAATGGGTCGGTCGGGGTGGAAACGGCAGATGAGCACATGACGCGCAAGGTCCAGGTCCATCAGGTCGACGCATTCACCCGAGAGCCGTTCACCGGCAACCCGACCGGTGTGGTGCTCAACGCCGATCCGCTCTCGGAGGCGCAGATGCTCGCCATCGCGCGCGAGCTCAACAATGCCGAGACCGCCTTCATCCTCGCGCCGGATGCCGACGATCACACGGTGCGCGCCCGGTTCTTCACTCCGCGCAGCGAAGCCGGGTTCGTCGGCCATGCGACGATCGCGGCGCAGTACGTGCTGTCGCGCCGGCACGAAGCGCCCCGCTGGCAGCGGCAGAAATCCAAGGCCGGCATCGTCGATGTCGAGGTACGCGGCAGCGATGAGGACCGGCGCATTGCCATCCGGCGCACGCCGCCGCCCATCGGCCGCGAGCTGAACGATCGCGAGCGTCTCGCGGTGCTCGATGCGCTCGCGCTGGCCTCGGAGAGTCTCGATACGCGCATCCCGCCGCGCATCGTCGGTGCCGCCGGGACGCGACTGCTGATTGGCGTACGCGGACCCGAGCCACTCAAGCAGCTCAAGCCTGACCTCGCCCGCCTCACCACGCTCTCGGCACAGATCGGCGCCGCGGGCTACTTCGTGTTCACCCTGGTCGCCAACGTCACCGATCACCTCACCGAGGCGCGCATGTTCTGTCCGGCGCTCGGCATCGCCGAGGACCCGGTGAGCGGCAACGCCCACGGGCTCCTCGGGGCGTATCTGGCACGACTGGGTCTGCTGCGTCACAACGGCGAGCGCGCGCGCTTCTGCGGCGTGCAGGGCTACTCGCTTCATCGGCCGGGACGTGTGGAGGTCGAGCTCGAATTCGCCGACGACGAGATCGCCGGCGTATGGATCAGTGGCCAGGCTGTGTCGATCTTCCAGACCGAGATCGAGTTCTAATCAAGCCCATGGCGCACTTCGCGCCGGTACTGAAGCTCAGCGAACTCCCCAAGGGCAGCATGCGCGCCTGCACCGTCGGGAAGCGCGAGCTCGTCATCTGCCACGCGCGTGCCGGGCTCTTCGCCCTCGATAACATCTGCACCCACGCCGAGGCGCGGCTGTGCGAAGGACGGCTGCGTGCGACCTACCTGGTGTGCCCGCTGCACGGCGCGGCGTTCGATTTGCGCGATGGCCGGGTGCTCGCGCCGCCGGCCGTGCAGGCGCTCACGACGCACGCGTTGCGCGTGGTCGAAGGCGTGATCGAGGTGGCGCTGACCGAAACGGGCTGAGCACGCTCTCAGCTGAGTGATGCGGCGCGGCGTACCAGGTAGGCCGCGGGCAGCGTCACGCAGGCGCCGATGAGGAAGGGAGCTGCGGGCCCCAGCGAGGCGTATAGCAGCCCGGAGCTGAAAGGGCCGAGCACCCGCGCGAGACTGCCACTCGCGACGTAGGCACCCATCACCGCGCCGCGATCCTGGCCGCGGGATTGTTTCGAGGCGAGCGCCGAAGCACTCGGGTTGTAGGCGCCCAGACCGAGTCCGCACAAGAGCAGTCCTGAGATCGTGGCAGCGAGCGCACTCCCGCAACCGAGCAGCACCAGCCCCGTCACATAAGCGAACACTCCACAAGTCGCGAGCAGTCCCTCGCCGAGCCTTGGCGCCAGCAGCCGCACGAAGCCTCCCTGCATGATTAACGCAGGCAGGGCGACGGCAAACAGCAGAAAGCCGACGGCACGTGGGCCGTACCCGTAGCGGTGCAGTGCCCAGATGGCGAAGATCGATTCGAGGATCGACTGCGAGTAGGTGACGACGAGGGTGGCCGCAGCGAGCAGTGCCAACGCCCTGCGTGCACCGAGCAGCCGCCAGGCACCGCGGCGGGGCTCATCCGGATGCTGCGAGCGGTGCTCCGCAGTATGGCTCTCTGGCAGCACGAACCTGACGAGCAGAATAGCGAGCAGGCTCGTGCCCACCGACACCGCTGCCGGCAGAGCGAAATTGGCGGTGTGCGGGTCGCTGCCGGCGAGCAGCCCGCCGATCGGCTGGCCGAGCGTGAAGCCGATGCCGATTGCCGCTCCGACCACCCCGAGTGTGGCGGCGCGCTTGTGCGGCGCGCTCACATCGGCCGCGTAGGCGAAGGCGGCGGCGATATTGCCCGCCATCGCGCCGGCGATCATGCGCGAGGCCAGCAGCCACCAGAGGTTCTGCGCGAAGCCGAGCAGCACGTACGATGCGCACGCACCGGCGAGACTGCTCATGAGCACCGGCCGGCGGCCGAACGCGTCGCTGAGCCGCCCCCACCACGGTGCGGCAAGCAGCTGGCACAGCGAGTAACTACCCAGGATGGGAGTGATGAACTGTGGGGCGACGCCGAAGCGATCCGCCATATACGGCACGAGCGGGATCAGGATGCCGAACCCGAGCGTGTCGATGACACAGAAACAAAACAGCGCGGCGAGTTGGCGCGGCAATCGGCAACGACCTGCTGAGCTCAGTGTCCGGGCACGATTGCGGAGATATCCGCGCCCGGTTGTGCGGCCGGCGGCAACGCATCGCGCGCCGCGCGGATGACGAGGTTGGGCAGACGATTGTCGTCCCAATCCGCATCGCGGCCGCCGCTAGCGCCCGTGCACAGGACGGCAATCTGCAGCGAGGGCACGAGCCACAGCCGGTTGCCACCTGGGCCCTCCACCGCGAATACATCGCGCGCGGCCGGCGCCTCGCGACCCGCTGCAGGAGGCCAGCGCACCCGCACATAGGTCCCATATTGGGGATCAGACTGCACCGGCGCGCGCATGAGGGTCACCCATCCCGGCCGGATGACCTCATCGCCCCGGTAGTTGCCATCCCGCAGCAGCAGCTCACCGATACGGATCCAGTCGCCCTGGTGTGCGAGCATGCAGCAGTCCGCGCGTGCAGTACCGCCCACGCGGTCGAGCGTGAGCCATGCATCGGCGGCGCCGATGCGCCGCCACAGCGCTTCTGACAGGTAACTGGGGTAGCGTTGTTTGGTCGCGCGCTCGAGCACGAGCGCCAGCAGCTGCGGATCGCTCGCCTGCTCGACCCGGGTGACACCGGGGGTGCGCGCGAGCGGCGTGTGCAGCAGCGCCGCGGTGACATCGTCCGAAGGCCCGGTGGTACTGCCCGTGGCGAGGCCACTCGACATCTGCAGCAGGTTGCGCACGGTGATCTCGCCGCGCGCGTCATGATTCCACTCGCCGATGAATGCGCCGACGGGCTGATCCGGCCAGCCGATCAGCCGATGGGAGAGTGCCGCACCGGCAGCGAGCGCCGCGAGCAAGCGGGTAAACGACTGCGCATCGACAGGTGTATCGAAACCTGTACCTCTCCAGTAGCGCTCGAACACGATGTGATCGTGACGGCTCACGATCAGCGCGAGCGAGCCGTGCGCACCGGCGTAGGCGGCTGCAGACTCGAGCGCCGCGGGATCGAGCTGCTCGGTCTCGGGCGGTACGCGTGGCGCCGGCGGGCTATTCCCGCCCTGCACCAGCTCGTGCGGTGGCGGGCGGGTCCACAGCACGGCAGTGAGGCAGATGGCGAGCAGCAAGGGCAGCGCGATGAGGAGTGCGCGCCGCTTCCGGGAGGCGGTCTGCATGGGAGCGCATTGGAACACAGTTACCGCTCTGGAATCGGTTATTCTCGCCGGCGAATCGCTGACGTGTGCGTTCAGGGGTAGGTTCAATGCGACTGCGGCTGCTCGCGCCACGTTACTGGCTGACGTGGCTCGGCCTCGGACTGCTGCGACTGCTGGCACTCCTGCCTTTTGGGGCCATAGTGCGACTCGGTCGCTGGCTGGGAGTGGTACTGCGCCATCTGCCGCTCGGCTTCCTCGAGACCGCACGGCGCAACATCGAGCTGTGCCTGCCGGAGCTTTCGAGCGCAGAACGCGAGCGGCTGTTGAAGGAGCATTTTGCGAGTCTCGGTATTGCGCTACTCGAGATTCCGTTCGCCTGGTGGAGCCCGCCCGAGCGGCTCGCGAAGCTCGTGCGTCTCGAAGGCACGGAGCACCTGCGCGCGGCGCTCGCGCGCGGCCGCGGCGCCATGGTCCTCACGGCACATTTCACTTCGCTCGAGATGGCCGGCCGCGCGCTCACGCACGTCGCAACCATCGGCTTCCTGTACCGGCCACCGAAGAACGAGGTCATCGCGTATGCCTTTGAGCGCTTTCGCGTCGGTTTCGGCGGTCATGGCATTCCGCGTGACGACATTCGCGCATTCATCGGCGCGCTGAGGAACAACGAGTGCGTGTGGTACGCACCGGATCAGAGCTACCGCAAGAAAGGCGCCGAGATGGTGCCGCTATTCGGCATTCCCGCAGCGAGCAACACACTGACCTCACGGCTCGCGCGCGTAACGGGCGCGCCGGTGCTGCCTTATTTCTTTCATCGGCTGCCGGGCAGCCGGGGGTACCTCGGAGTGATCCACCCTCCGTTCGAGGACTTCCCCAGCGAGTCGGCGATCGCCGATACGGCGCGCTTCTACCGCATGATCGAGGCGCAGGTGCGCCTCGTCCCGGAGCAGTACCTGTGGATTCACCGCCGCTTCAAGGGGCTCACCAAGGACTACCCGGACTACTACGGCCGACAGGCGCCGCGCCACACTACTTCATGAGGGCCGCCCCAGGTATTCTCGCCCAGTGCAGCGAGTGAGCTTCCACCCTCGCATGGATGGGCGATCCGGCGAGGACCCCGCGGCAGAGAAGAACGGCGCCGGGACTGCAACCTGCGACCTGCTGGTCGTCGGTGGCGGTGTGAACGGCACCGGCATCGCCCGTGACGCCGCCGGTCGTGGGATCGCCGTCATACTGTGCGAGCAGGATGATCTTGCGGCGCACACCTCATCCGCCAGCACCGGGTTGATCCACGGCGGACTGCGCTACCTCGAGGAGTATCACTTTGCGCTGGTGCGCAAGGCGCTGCGCGAGCGCGAAGTGCTGCTGGCGGCGGCGCCGCACATCATCCGGCCGTTGCGCTTCGTGATGCCGCATGCAGCGCATTTGCGTCCAGCATGGATGATTCGGGCGGGACTGTTTCTCTACGATCATCTCGCCGCCCGGCAGCGCCTGCCGGGCTCGGCGGTCATCGACCTGCGCACCCATGTGGCGGGCGCTGCGCTGCAGGCGCCCTACCGGCGCGGCTTCGTGTACTCGGACGGACAGGTCGATGACGCACGACTCGTGGTGCTCAATGCGCTCGACGCGCGCGTGCGTGGCGCCAGGATCCTGACACATACCCGCTGCGAGCAGCTCACGGCCGAGAATGGCAGCTGGCGTGCGCTGCTGCGCGGCGCTGCGGGCGCGCAGACCGTCGCCGCCCGCGCGGTCGTCAACGCCACGGGCCCGTGGGTGAGCGGTGTGCTCGCCGCGGCGCTGCCGGGACGTGCGCAGCATCAGCTGCGCCTCGTGAAGGGCAGTCATATCGTGGTGCCGCGACTGTTCGCGCACCGCTTCGCGTACGTTTTCCAGAACGAGGACCGGCGCATCGTCTTCGCAATTCCCTACCACCAGGATTTCACGCTCATTGGAACGACCGACCTCGACTTTCACGGCGATCCTGCCGCAGTGCGCATCGAGTCATCCGAGATCGCCTACCTCTGCGCCCTCATCAATCGCTACTTTCGCCGGCAGGTCGGCACGGCAGACATCCTCTGGAGCTACTCGGGCGTGCGTCCGCTGCTCGAGGACGAGTCGAGCGATCCGATGCGCGTCACG
The DNA here is from genome assembly GCA_035495655.1 of Steroidobacteraceae bacterium. Classification (GTDB taxonomy): domain Bacteria; phylum Pseudomonadota; class Gammaproteobacteria; order Steroidobacterales; family Steroidobacteraceae; genus 13-2-20CM-66-19. The sequence goes on along the minus strand of DATJFM010000101.1, from coordinate 82,791 downwards.
CGCGACTATGCGCTCGAGCTCGAGCGCGAACCCGCGCCGCTTCTCTCGGTGTTTGGAGGCAAGATCACCACCTACCGACGCCTCGCGGAAGATGCCGTCAACCTGCTCGCCGGGCCGCTCGGTGTGCGCGCGGCGGCCTGGACCGCGACGGCCTTGCTGCCGGGCGGCGACCTGCCGCAGGGGAGTCGCGCCGTGTTTTTGCGCACGCTCGAGCGGCGCTACCCCTGGCTGCCCGCTCCTTTGCGCCGACGCTACGCGCACTCTTATGGCACCCGCATCGAGCAGCTGCTCGGCACGAGCACCGCGCTCACCGACCTCGGGCAGGAGCTGCTGCCGCAGCTATACGAGCGCGAAGTCGAATACCTGTGCCGCGAGGAGTTCGCCCACACGGTCGCTGACATCCTCTGGCGGCGCTCGAAGCTCGGCTTGCATCTTCTGCAGACCGATACTCATCCGCTCGAGCACTGGCTCGCCCTGCACTCAAGCCCGCACATGCAGAGTGCCATCGGAGCACGGCCCGTGTGATGTGCATCGCGTTTTTCGGATCGGAGCGGCCGCCCGCCCGCTATCGACCGAATGGCGTGCTAGCGTGGCGGGAAGAGCTCGTCGCGGAAGCGCCCATGTCGATACCCGACTCAGTGCTCGCCGCCATCATCGCGGGAACCGCGACGCTGTCGGCGTCGTTCGTGCAGCTGCGCTCGGCATTAATGCGCGAGGCGGCGGCAGGCCGCAATTCGTCCGCTGCACGCCGCCGTAACCGGCTGCAGCTCATTATCGTGTTTGCGGTCATCGGCGCCGCCGGTGTGTGCGGCTTCGCGCTCTCGCAGTGGCTCACATCGGGCGAGCGTGCGGCGCAGGCGGTGATGCAGCGTGAATTGCAGGCGCGCGTCTCCGAGATCAGCCATACGGCGGGTGAGCTCGAGCTCACTCGCGGAAGCGAGCGTGCGGACATCGAGAGCGGCGTGCTGCGGCGGATAGGTAACGAAGGCATCGTGGTGACGGCCAACGTGTCCGCATGCCGGCCGCCGCTCACCTCAGCGGTGCTGACCACCGCAGCGGCCCCTGCCGCAACGATATCCGGCCTGGTCGCCACTGCGGGACCGGTCTCGCCAGCTGCGAACCCTGCGCAGTCTTCCGGCGAAGCACCGGCAGCGGCCGCGCGGTCATGCACGGAAGCCGAGGCGAGCCCGGTATCTCTCTGCGCAACGATCCCCGCCGCTGCCAGCGTCACCGAAGTTGACCTCTTCAGTCGCATCGCCGACTCCAACACACCCTGGAGCGCAAATCGCTACCTTCCGGGCCAGGAGTCCGGAGAAGCGCGGTTTGCCGCGACCTATTCCGAGAGCACCCCCGAGGGCGGCACACGGCAGGTTTGCGAGGGCTTCGCACACTGGTCGAGCGATCACGCCCGCATCGTGCGCATGGTGGTGCGTTACTCCCTGCCGGTCTGATCCTGGTAGCGCATAATCGCGTCACGAGAAGCTCGGCCCTCGAGGGGATCTGTTGGTCACATCGCCACGTCCGTGGGCGTCTGCGCGCTCGGCGGGTCCGCTGGTCGTGCTGGCGCTTGCGCCGCTGTGGTTGATCGGCGTGTTCGGTCGTGGCCTGTGGACACCCGATGAGCCGCGCGAAGCCGACATCGCCTGGCGCATGAGTCTGCAGAGCGATCGAACGCTGCCGCAACTCGCTCAGGTGCCGTTCCTCGAGAAGCCGCCGCTTTCCTACTGGATGTCGGCGGCGGGCATCGCGCTGTTCGGAGACTCCGCCGGCGCAGCCCGTGCACCCAATCTACTCTACACGGTGATCGCAGCGGGAAGCATCGCGGCCATTGCATTGGCGATGCAGCCTGAGGCGCTAGCGGCCATCATCGCGGCGCTCATCGCCATGAGCGCGCTCATTGCGTTTCGAGTCAGCGTATGGCTTGCGCCCGATGCGGGCCTTCTCGCCGGCTGTGCGCTCGCGCTGCTCGGTGCATGGCTTGGTTACCGCGCCATGCCGGGATTCTCCAAGGCACGCGGTTACGCGTTGATGCACCTGGGTGCCGCCATCGGCTTCATGGCCAAGAGTGCTCCGGGCTGGCTGGTGCCGGCGCTTGCATTGCTTGCGCTGATCGCCTGGGAGCGGCGCTGGTCGGAGCTGCGTCGCTGGGAGCTCTATGCGGGCCTGCTGATCCAGGCGCTCATCATCGGTCCATGGCTGCTGGCCGTGTTGCACGAGGTCAACGCCGGTGAGACGTTGAGCGCGCTCTTCTGGCACAACATCATTGGGCGCTTCACCAGGGTCTCCTCTCCGGCAGCACTCGACTATACGAGCGGACACCACAACCGGCCGGGCAAGTATCTGCTCGAGCTGCCGCTATACCTGCTGCCCTGGACGCTGCTAGTCGCAGCGGCGCTGGTGCGCTCATGGCAGCGCGTCCGCCAGGATGGACCCGGCGCCACTGCCTGGCGCTTTGCGCTGTGCGCGAGCCTGCCTTTTCTTGCGTTGCTGTCGGTCGCCGCCACCGCGCGGGATGTGTATGCGGCACCCTCGCTGCTCGGCTTTGGACTGCTCGCGGGTCTTTGGGCGCACGAGATGGGGCAGTCGCCCGCTGGGCTCGACCGCGCCGCATTGCGCGCCAGCCGTATTCTGATTGCGCTCACCGCGTGGGTACTGGCAGCCACACTCGTGTTGTTCGCCGCGGCCCGCGAGGCGCACTGGCCAATCGCTGCCGCGATGGCCGTCGCGCTCATCGTAGCTTCCCATCTCGCGCTGCGGTGCGCCGTGCGCGCGCAGCGCGCCGGCCAGCCCTTGCGCAGCCTCACGTGGACTTACAGCGCCTATGCCGTTGCGCTATGCCTTGCGGCGGTCGTGATTCTGCCCATCGTCAATCGCTGGCAGAATCTGCCGGCTCTCGCGCGGAGCATCCACGCCGATACTGCGCACCAGCCGCTTGCGCTACTCGACCCGGACGAGACGACCATCGCCGTGCTCGACCACGGGCTTCGCACGCCCTTCACCATCCTCAACACGGCAGGCGACCCGGTACTCCCGGCACCCGCCGACAGCGCTGCCGCACCGGAAAACGGCTTACGGCGCGCACAGCAACTGGTAGCGGGCTGGTTCAGGACCGAGGGGCCGGCGGCGCGTGTCCTGGTGCTGCTTCCGGGACACGCCTCCGGAGCCTTGACGCATCGGCTCGGCCGCTTTCTGCCGGGTGCACGCGCCGAGGATGGCCTTGCCGGCGAGCTCACGGCCGCCGGCAGCGCGGAACTCGTGCAGCGCTACGAGTTGCCGCAGGGCCGGCGCTATGCGCTGCTCGGGCCGCCACTTACACACTGAATGACCTCCGACCTCGCGCATACGGAAAACCGCACATGTCGCAAACCGCAACAGCCTCTCTCGCACGGAACCTGCGCAACCGCCATATCCAGCTGATCGCCATCGGCGGCACGATAGGTGTCGGCCTGTTCCTGGGTTCGGCCAAGGCCATTCACGAGGCCGGCCCGGGATTGCTGCTCGCCTACGCGGTAGGCGGGGTGGCGATCTTTTTCATCATGCGCGCGCTCGGCGAGCTGCTCACCTATCGACCGGTGGCCGGCTCATTCGCCAGCTACGCGGATGAGTTCTGTGGGCCCCTTCCCGGTTTCATCACCGGCTGGTCGTACTGGTTCGCCTGGGTGGTGACCGTGATGGCAGAGATCACAGCCATCGGCATCTACGTGGATTTCTGGTTGCCGCAGGTGCCACAGTGGCTACCGTCGCTCATTGCGCTGCTCGCGCTCTACGGCGCGAACCTGTTGGCGGTGCGCGTTTTCGGCGAGCTCGAGTTCTGGTTCGCGCTCATCAAGGTGGTGACCATCGTCGCGCTGATCATTGCCGGCCTGTGCGTGATCCTCTTCCACATCGGCGCGCTCGGACCGAGCGCCGGTTTCTCGAACCTCTGGTCGCACGGTGGTTTCCTGCCCGGTGGCATTCTCGCCGTGTTGCTGTCGCTGCAGATCGTGATGTTTGCGTACGAAGGGGTCGAGCTGATCGGCGTCACCGCGGGCGAGGCCGAGGACCCTGCGGTGGTGCTGCCGCGCGCCACCAACGGCATCATCGCCCGCATTCTGATCTTCTATCTGGGCGCGCTGCTCATCATCATGTCGCTCCTCCCCTGGACCGAGCTCGACCCGAAGGTGAGCCCCTTTGTCGCGGTGTTCGGCAAGCTCGGGGTGGTTGGCGCCGCGAGCATCGTCAATCTGGTGGTGATCACCGCGGCCGCCTCATCCTGCAACAGCGGACTCTTCAGCAGCGGCCGCATGCTCTGGACGCTCGCGCAGCGCGGCCAGGCGCCGCGCGCATTCGCCGCGCTGAATGCGCAGCAGGTGCCGGCGGCGGGCATCCATGCCTCGGCGGCGGTCATGCTGATCGGTGTCGCACTCAATTACCTGGTTCCCGAGCGGGTATTCACCATCGTCACCAGCGTCGCGCTCGTCGGCACGCTCTGGACCTGGGGCATCATTCTCGTTTCCCACGCCAACTACCGCCGCGCGGTCGCGGCGGGGCGAGCGCGCGCGGCACCTTTCCGCATGCCGGGCGCGCCGCTTGCCAACTGGCTGGTGCTCGCGTTCCTGCTGCTGGTCGCGGTGCTGCTGGGGAAAAGGCCCGATACGCGTGTCGCGCTGTACGTCGCCCCGGTGTGGTTCGGATTGCTGGTCGCGAGTTACGCGCTGCTGCGGACGCGCGCGGCGCCCGTTGGCGCTACGTGAGCTCGCTGCTGATGAGACCGCCGCCATCGACGACCACGGTCTGCCCGGTCATGAAGTTGCCGGCGCGCGAGGCCAGCATCACGGCGATACCTGCGACGTCGTCGGGCTCGCCGATGCGGCGTAACGGGTAGCGGCGCGCCAGCGCCGCCTCGCGCTGCGGGTCCGCCCACAAAGCCTTGGCGAAGTGCGTGCGGATGACACCGGGTGCGATGCAGTTGACCCGCACATTGTGCGGCCCCCACTCGACGGCGAGATTGCGCGCCAGCTGCATGTCGGCGGCTTTGGAGATGGCGTAGGCGCCGAGCACGTTGGTGCCGGAAAAACCGGCGACCGAGGAGATGATGATCACCACACCGTCACGGCGTGCGGCCATTCCCGGCAGCACGAGGTTGCACAACCAGATGTTGCTGTAGAGGTTGGTCTGGATCACCTTCTCGAGGGCTTCGTCCTTGATCGAAACCGAGGGACCGAAGTGCGGGTTGGTCGCTGCGTTGCACACCAGGATATCGATCCGTCCCCACCTGTCGATGGTGGCATCGACGAGTCCCTTGAGCTCTTCCTTGTGCCCGACGTGCGCGGCGTGTGCCATCGCGGTGCCACCGCTTGCAGCAATCTCCGCAACCACCGCTTCGCAGCTTTCCGGCTTGCGGCTCGAGATCACGACGCGCGCGCCCTGCAGCGCCATGTGCATGGCGATCGCCTTGCCGATGCCGCGGCTCGAACCAGTGACGATGGCAACCTTGTCCGAGAGCTCAAACATGCTCATAACTCAGTTCTGAGTTGGCAATACCTGATGCTTGATCAGCATACGTACCCCGCTGGGCCAGCCTGTCTGATCGCCGGCAAACATCGCCTCCTGCTGATCGAGAATCTTGCCGGTGTGCGCGTCACGAATGCGGACCACGACGTAGTAATCCGTTTCGGTGACCTTTCTCACCAGTCCGGCCATGGACTGCTGGGCGCCGAGCTGCTCGGCCAGCGCAGCCTCGCATCCGTTGCAGTCCCGCAGCGTTTTCTCGGTAACCGGTTTGGCGTCAACTTTGCTTGCATCGATGACCGTATACCGCCCGGAGTGCGCCAGCTCCTCACGGGCCGCGCTAGTCGCCTTCTCCATGGTCGTCGCACTGTCTGTGGGCTTCTGCAGCAGCACCGCTGGAGGACTCAGGTCCTCGAGCTCGAAATCGAAGACGGCAATCTTGATGGGCGGCGGCGATGCGCTCCGCCCAACCCCCGGCGCAAGAGCCACTGCCGCCGCAAGGATGACCGCAGCGCCAAATGGCGCTAACCGGTAACCGTATCTGCTGCGTCCGCTCAGAGCCATATCCCCGATCTTCCCCGGATTGGAAAGACCGTCATCGTAGCTCGACGACATCGACATTCTCACCCTCTCTCCGAAGCACGAGCTCGGCAGCACCGCCGGCGCTTTTCTCGATGTAGAGTCGCCGCGGGACCAGAACAAACCGGTTGTGATAGCTCGTCCCGCCTCGGGTCTTGCCAGACACGACCAGGTAACTACCCGGAATGCGCGTTGGCTGCCCTTCGATGAATGAGGGCGTGATCTCGATGTAGTACGGATCATCACCGCCGTCGAGCGTCTCGTAGCGCACAATCGACTCGGGGTCACCCGAGTCGCGCAGCTTGGCCGCTCCTGTCTCGAGCACGTCAGCGAGGTGTGTTCCGTTGTCCTCGAAGAGATTTCCACAGGCAGCGAGCATGAGCAGCAGCGCTGCTCCAACACTGCAGATGTTTGCCACTCTGTTCGAAGTCAACACCTGACACTCAGCATTTCGGGTTCGTACAAGGAGAAGGCGCGGCGATCCAATACGCATTGACAAACCTGAGATCAAGGCGCTTAGTGCGCGGCGCTGAGGGAAGATTGTGCCACCAGGTAACGCCGAGCGGGCCGAGCGCGCGCATACCTGAGAATTAACGAACCACCGACTTGTGGGGGTCGATGTGGTGCGGAGCGCGGTCACCGCGCCCCGCTGCCACAGCATCGGACATGCGCGGACCCCTTGCGGTCGCGCAGTCCAGACATGTTTCGAGGAATGCCTATCCGTCGAGACATGCTCCGTTAAACGTCCAGCACTCTCGTTGCCGCTGTCCAAGAGCGTACGAACCTATGATCTGGTGGTACTCGAGCCTTAGCTCCGACGATTCTCACGAGCAGGGAATGCTCTGACCCAAGCGCAATGCGTCGCATGAGGCGACGTGGTTACGGCGCCCATACGCCGGAGTTACTCACTGGAGCACCCGGTACGGCGCGCAATACGCCGCCGTCTCCTCAACTGTAACCTCTCCCCACGACGCACCGTATGTGCACCGCCAGCGAACCATGGGCCCCTCTGTCCCAATGGCCGTCTGCGCACGTAGCTCGCCCACCTTCTGCTCCGAAGTCAACGTCCGATACGAGGCAGGCGGCTGACTCGTGCATCCCACGAGCAAAGCCGCTGCTAGTGTTATTCCCCTCATTCCTGCACCTCAAATAGCCTGCTTTTTGAGATGAGCCGCACTATTGCCTCGTTAACTAGGCTTCAAGTGTCAGATGCGAAAATTAGCTGTCGCCAGAGGAGACTGCTCAGTCGCCTTTTCTATTCCACGGCTTTTCCCGCGCATGGATTCCACCGGCTGACACCAATAGGACGCCGGGCGTGCACTAGCCAATCATGCTCGCTCTCGGAGATGAGGCCGAACCCGGAGGTGGCCGCGCTGGCGAGGCCGAGGTTACGCGGCGAGGCCCCTTCCCGTCAGCGGCAACTGAACACAACGCTTACCGTCGGGCCTCCCCAGGAGGACGAGAAGGTCTTGTCGTCCAAGCTGGCGACAGCCGCGGATTTACCGCTCTTGGCACAGTAGTCGTTTGCTCCCGCGGTGGCGGTTTCACGAGCGCGCTCCATGCTCATTGCGTTCGCAATGAGCGAGTATTTGCCGTTGCCCATGTCGTGGACTGGCCCGCTGCTCGCGCAGCCGGCCAGAAGCATCGGCAGCAGCAGCGCTGTTCTGGTTCGCATTGCAAGCCCCCAGCAAGCACTGCGGGAAAGGAGTCCACTGCCGCAGTGGACTCCGCCGCACTTAGGCAGCGCAGTCGCGGTGCAGTCGCTACTTGAGTTCCAGGACTACCGGTCCGGAGATCGGATCTGTCACACCGAGACCGCCACCCAAATCGTCGAGCAGATGACGAAAGGTATCCAGTGTGGCAATCATCTGCGGCCGCGCACTGGCGAGCGCATCCATATCAGCCCACTCACCAACGATGCAGTAACTCTGATCGCCGGTTTTGATCATGTTCACATGCTTGAGACCACGCCAATCCGTACTGATTCTCTTGTGGGCATCGAGGAATTCCTGGTCACACCCACGCTTTACCCGAAATCGCACTACATTGAATGCCGCCATGGAAAGACTCCTTAAAGGTAAGCACCTTTAGGACACTGCGTGCACCGTTGCCGAACGCATCTTGCGCCAATCAGAGGAAACACTAAAGGGTCAGAGCGTCCGCACGCAGGCAGTTTGTCGATTGGTTTGGAATGCGCGCCCGAGAAGATTGCTCGCGGGCCGCGCCCGCTCGTCCCTCGCTGACGCTCGAGACCGACACGCGCTGCGCGCGCGTCGTCCAACTTGGCTCGCAGACTCGCCAAGCTGTCGAACTCCCGGCCGCCTGCGGCGGCGTCGGGAGTTCGAAACCCAGCTGATCGCAGCGCAAGATCCGAGATCTCCAGCCGATAGATAAATCCGCGCGCCCGGAGAGATTCGAACTCCCGACCCTCAGGTTCGAAGCCTGATGCTCTATCCAACTGAGCTACGGGCGCGAGGCGCGAATTCTACTACGGTCGAGCGTCCGGCCTCGTGGCTATGGCCGTCGCGCGCGCTGCGCGGGTCGCGGCCCGGATGGATGAGATGACTCAGGGGGTCCTCACTCAATCTGCGCCCGTAGTCACTGAGCAGGATTCAGTCTGTCATGATACGTGGACTGCTCCGCTGCAGGAGCCGCATGGAGGAGTCGAGGATGACCACGCAGAGCGGAACTACTCTGCAGCGCGCGAGGCGCAAAGCCGCGCGTGCACGGCGCCGTTGTTGGTGGGCAGAGACGGCGGATGCCGACTACGTGCGCTACCACGATGACGAATGGGGCCGCCCGGTGCACGATGACCGCCGATTGTTCGAGATGCTCACGCTCGAAGGTGCACAAGCTGGGCTTTCCTGGTTGACCATTCTGCGCAAGCGTGCGGGGTACCGCCGTGCCTTCGCCAACTTCAATGTACGCCGTGTGGCGCATTTCGACGCCCGGCGCCGGGCGGCGCTGCTCGAAGACACCGCTATCGTGCGTAACCGGCTGAAGATCGACTCCACCGTAAGTAACGCCCGCGCCTTCCTGGCGGTGCAGCGCGAGTTTGGTTCTTTCGACCGCTACCTGTGGTCCTTCGCCGGCGGCCGCACCCACGTCAACTGCCCGCGGCGTGGCCAGGTCCCGGCACGCACCGCGTTCAGCGATGCGCTTTCAAAGGATTTGGCGCGGCGCGGGTTTCGCTTCGTCGGCTCGACCATCATCTATGCTTTCCTGCAGGCGGTGGGAGTCGTGAACGACCATACCCGCGATTGTTATCTGTGCCCGAAGGCACCTTCGGACCGCGCTCGGTCCGGGCGGCCGAGGCGCCCGGCGGGCCGCCGCGCGCAGCGGCAGTAGCGCCCGCTCCCGAGCGCCTCTTAAGATAGCGGTCCGATTTCTAACACCAGGACTTGGCTATGAAGGCTCTTCTCGCGATGGCGTTTGCTGCGGCCACGGCAGCAGCGTATGCAGACTGCCCCTATCCACAGGCGCCGACGAAACTTCCGGACGGTGCGACCGCAAAGCTCGAGGAGATGGTGGCCGGACAGAAGGCGGTCGGCGACTACCAGAAGGCGATCAACGACTACACCGCCTGCATCGATAAGGAGCTCGATGACGCGATCGCCAAGGGCGGCGACAAGCTGAAGCCTGACGATAAGAAGAAGATGCAGCAGGTCGAGGCGCAGAAGCACAATGCCGCAGTCGATCAGCTGCAGGCCGTCGCCGACCGCTTCAACGAACAGGTGAAGATCTTCAAGGCCAAGGCCGCCGACAAGAAGGGCTGAGTGCTCACCCCGGCCGAGGCAGATCAGCTGATCGGCCAGCATCTTCAGTGCCTGCCGATCGAGTCCCTGCCGCTGGCGCAGTGCGCCGGCGCGGTGCTGCGCGAGAACATTTACGCGGAGCGCGACCAGCCACCGTACCACCGCGTAGCGATGGACGGGGTGGCGCTCGACAGCCAGGCGGTTGGTGCAGGCTCGCGTAGCTTCCACGTACAGGCCACGCAAGCCGCCGGCGATGCGCCGCTCACGCTCGCCTCCGCCGCCGACTGCATCGAGGTCATGACGGGCGCGGTGCTGCCATCAGGCTGCGATAGCGTGGTGCCGGTCGAGCGGCTGAAGATCGAGCACGGCCAGGCGCAGCTGGCGGTCGATGTGCGGGTCGAGCCCTGGCAGAACGTGCATCGCCGTGCCAGCGACACCCAACAGGGGGCCCTGCTCCTGCGCGCAGGACAGCGGCTGCGCGCACCGGAGATCGCCATTGCCGCCTCCGCCGGTATGGCGCGCATCCGCGTCGCGAGCCAACCGATGCTCGCCGTCATCTCCACGGGCAACGAGCTGATCGAGCCGGGCGAACCGGTGCTGGCCCACCAGGTACGTCGCTCGAACGCGTACGCCATCGTGAGCGCGCTGCGCGAGCACGGCTTCCAGCGCGTTGCGGACGACCACATCCACGACGATGCCGGTGAGCTGCGCGCGCGGCTGCGTTTTCATCTCGAGACGCACGATGTGCTCGTGCTCTCCGGTGGGGTATCGATGGGCCGGTTCGATCTGGTACCGCAGGTCCTCGAGGAGCTCGGTGTACGCACGGTCTTCCACAAGGTGGCGCAGCGACCCGGCAAGCCTCTGTGGTTCGGTGTCGCGCCCTCCGGGGCCGCGGTGTTCGGCCTGCCCGGCAATCCGGTGTCGACACTCGTCTGCCTGACGCGTTATGTGTTGCCGGCGCTGCGCGGCAGTCTCGGCCAGAGTCCGGAGCGATCGGAGCGCATGGCGTTGAGCGCCCCGCTGACCGTCACGCCGCCGCTGACGCACTTCATCCCGGTAAGGCTCGAGCAGGATGACTGGGGTCGTGACTGGGCTGTCCCGGCCCCCACCAACGGCTCCGGTGATTTCACCGCTCTGGCGGGGACCGAAGGATTCGTGGAGTTGCCCCCGGGGCCGAATACCTACGCCAAGGGCTTCGTGACCCGCCTGTACCGCTGGTCCTGAGGGGTTGCAACGGGCGATCCCGCCCCCACCCCTCTTGGTGAGCGCGCGAGGAGGGCTATTAGCCTTTGGCGCGAGCGCTCCTCATACTGTCGTGACCCATGTCCAATCCTGAAGTGATCGTGCCCCTGCGGACTGTGAGCACGCCGCGGGACAGCTTTTCCCGGCCGATGCGCGACTTGCGCATCTCGGTCATGGACCGTTGCAATTTCCGCTGCCCCTATTGCATGCCGCGCGAGACCTACCACGAGCGCTACCGCTTCCTGGGTACGCACGAGCGGCTATCGTTCGATGAAATCGTACGCCTCGCACGGCTGTTTGCCCGGCTCGGTGTCCGTAAGCTGCGGCTGACGGGCGGTGAGCCATTGCTGCGCGCAAACCTGCCGGAGTTGATAGGCGATCTTACCGGCGTCCCCGGGATCGAGGATGTCGCACTTACCACCAATGGGGTGCTGCTATCGCGCTACGCCGGGGAGCTCAAAGCCGCGGGACTTCAGCGCGTGACGATCAGTCTCGACAGCCTCGACCCCCAGGTGTTCGCGCGCATGAGTGGCGGCTTCGGCGGCGTCGCGGAAGTGCTCGAGGGCATCGAGCACGCCCGGCGCGCCGAGCTCACGCCCATCAAGATCAATGCTGTCGTGCAGCGCGGCGTCAACGATCACACCGTGCTCGAGCTGGTGGAACGCTTCCGTGGCACCAGCATCATCGTGCGCTTCATCGAGTACATGGACGTGGGTAACCGCAACCACTGGAGCGAGGCGGCAGTGGTGCCTGCGAGGGAGCTGCTGGCGCGCATCGCGGACCGCTGGCCGCTCCAACCTCTCGATCCCCGTTACCGCGGCGAGGTCGCGCGGCGCTACGCATTCGTCGACGGCCAGGGCGAGGTCGGCTTCATCTCTTCCGTGTCGCAGCCATTCTGCGGTGATTGTACGCGTGCGCGGCTGTCATCCGATGGCGTGTTCTATACCTGTCTGTTTGCCACTCACGGTACCAGCCTGCGTGATGCGCTGCGCGGCGGCGCCAGCGACGATCAGTTGCTCGAGCTCATTCGTACTGTCTGGCTCGGCCGCGCGGACCGTTACAGCGAGCAGCGGGCGAGCTTGCGCCACGCGACCAGCGATGAGCGCAAGGTCGAGATGTTCTATATCGGTGGCTGATGGCGCGGCGCGGCCTCACACACCTCAACTCGCGTCGCCGGCCGGCAATGGTGGACGTCGGAGCGAAAGCGGTAACGCACCGCGTTGCCGTCGCCGAGGCACGGGTGCGCTTGCCGCTCGCTGTAGCCCGTGCTCTGCGGGCCGCAGGGCATCGCACCAGCAAGGGTCCGGTGTTCGAGACGGCGATAGTCGCCGGGGTGCAGGCGGCCAAACGCACGCATGAGCTCATCCCGTTCTGTCATCCGCTCGGGCTCGAGAACTGTCAGCTGCACATCGAGCACCGGCGGGCGCAGGAGATAGTGGTGCGCTGCGAGGTGTCGGTCCATCACCGCACCGGCGTGGAGATGGAGGCGCTCACCGGTGCGGCGGTGGCGGCCCTGACGATTTACGACATGTGCAAGGCGCTGTCGCACGACATCGAGATCGGCAGCGTGCGACTGCTCGCGAAGTCAGGTGGCCGGCGCGGCTTCCTGCGCACCGGCGCGGAGCGCGGCGCTTGAGCTCTTCGCCAGCAAACGGCCACCCGGGTGACGCCCCGCTGCTCGGACTCGTACTCGCCGGCGGGCGCAGCACGCGCATGCGCACGGACAAGGCAGCGTTGCGCTACGCCGGCCGCAGCCAGCTCGAGCGCGCCATGGAGCTCATCGCTCCGCACGTGGAACGTAGCTTCGTCTCGGTGCGCGCCGATCAGACGGAGGACCCGCTGCGCGCGCGCTTCGCGCAGATCCGCGACCTGCACGCCAACCTTGGCCCGATCGCGGGACTGCTCGCCGCGCAGGCGCGGCATCCTGAGGCTGCATGGCTCGTGCTCGCTTGCGATCTGCCGTTGCTCGATACGGCGACACTCGCGAACCTGGTGCGCTGCCGCGCGCCGCAGCGCGCGGCGACCGCATATCGCTCGAGCCACGACGGTTTGCCGGAGCCACTGTGTGCCATCTGGGAGCCGCGCAGTGCTGCGCGGCTGGCAGCCTATGTGGCACGCGGCCGCCAGTGCCCGCGGCGTTTCCTGCTCGATGCGGATGTGCTGCTGCTCGATGAGCCCAACCCCGAGGCGCTCGACAACGTCAACACGCCCGAGGAGTATAGAACCGCGATGAGCGCGTTGCCGCCGGAGACGACTTCCGACCCCAAGCACATTACCGTGCAGTACTACGCCCTGTTGCGTGAGCAGGCCGGGCGACGCGATGAGGCGTTGGTGACCACCGCGCGCACCGCGGCGGAGCTCTACGCCGAGCTCACGCAGCGCTACCCCTTCTCGCTCGCGCCGGGCGTGTTGCGCGTTGCGATCAATGCAGAGTTTCGCGAATGGACCGCGGCACTCGCCGATGGCGATGCCGTCGTGTTCATCCCGCCCGTCGCCGGCGGCTGAAGTCCTACGCAGGATCATGAGCGCGTTCCAGTTCACACGTACCGCCATCGCCACCGAGCAGCTGCGAGTCTCGCTTGCTGACCCCGCCTGCGGCGGCTACGCCGCCTTCGAAGGTTGGGTACGCGACAGCAACGAAGGTCAGCGCGTACGCGCACTCGAGTATGAAGCCTTCGAGGCGCTCGGCGTCCGCGAAGGGGAGCGCATCCTCGCCGAGGCGCGCGCGCGTTTCGGTGTGGCGCACGCGGCCTGCGTTCATCGCATCGGCGCGCTCGCAGTGGGCGAGCTCGCCGTCTGGGTGGGTGTCAGCGCCGCGCACCGCGACGAAGCATTCCGCGCTTGCCGTTACATCATCGATGAGGTCAAGCACCGCCTGCCCATCTGGAAAAAGGAGCACTACTTGAATGGTGACTCCGGCTGGGTGAACTGTGAGCGTTGCGCCACGGCACCGACGCACACGCACCCCGATGAGGCCACCGCGCACCGGCATATTCACGATCCGGCCTGACGGGCAGCAGCGCGTCGCTGCCGGAGCGCGCACTCGAGAGATCCAGCCGCCTTACGGTCGTACCTGACCGGTTCCGCGCACGACGTACTTGTAGCTCGTGAGTTGCTCGACGCCCACCGGGCCGCGCGCGTGAAAGCGCTCGGTCGAGATTCCGATCTCGGCGCCCATGCCGAACTCACCGCCGTCGGCAAACTGTGTCGAGGCGTTGTGCAGGACGATCGCGCTGTCGACACGTTGCAGAAAACGCTCCGCGGTCGCTGCGTTTTCGGTGACGATCGTCTCGGTGTGCGCCGATCCATAGCGGGCGATGTGCGCAATGGCCGCATCGACCCCCGCGACGACTCGCGCCGCGATGATGGCGTCCAGATACTCGGTGTACCAATCGTCCTCGCTCGCCGGCCGCACGCGGGAATCGACCTGCTGCACGGCCGGATCGCCGCGCACTTCGCAGCCGGCCGCGAGCAGATCGCGAATGACCGGCGCGAGATGTGTCGCTGCGCAGGCCTCATCGACGAGCAGCGTTTCGGCCGCGCCGCAGATGCCGGTGCGGCGCATCTTGGCGTTGAGCGCGATGGCGCGCGCCATGCGTACATCGGCGTCTCGATCGATATATACGTGACAGTTGCCTTCGAGGTGCCCGATGACCGGCACGCGCGCTTCCTGCTGCACGCGCTCGACCAGGCTGCGGCCACCGCGCGGTACGATGACATCGAGGTACTCGCTCATGCCGGCGAGCATGTAGCCGACTGCGGCCCGATCGGCCGTCGGCACCAGCTGAATGCAGGTGGGCGGCAGATCTGCGGCGCTCAAACCGCTCGCGAGCGCCTCGTGCAGCGCACGGCTCGAGTGCTGACTTTCTGAGCCACCGCGCAGGATGCAGGCGTTGCCGGATTTCAGACATAGCGCCCCGGCATCTGCGGTGACGTTGGGCCGGCTCTCGTAGATGATGCCGATGACCCCAAGCGGTACTGTTAGCCGCTGAATGCGCAGGCCGTTTGGCCGCTCCCACTCGGCAGCGATGCGGCCGACAGGATCGGGAAGCTCGATCACCGCATCCACAGCTGCCGCGATCGCTGCGACGCGCCCTGCATCGAGGCGCAGCCGCTCGAGCCGCGGGCCACTCAGGTGCCGCGCACGCGCCGCGGACATATCACGATCGTTGGCGGCGAGGATAGCAGCCGTTCGCGCGCGTATCGCCGCCGCGGCCGCCGCCAGCGCGGCATTCTTCTGTGTGCTCGGGGCGAGCGCCAGCACCTGCGCGGCCGCGAGCGCGCTGCGACCGAGTCCTTCCATCAGCTCACCGATGCCTGCCGCGTCCATCGGTTTCAGCGAGCCGGCTGTGGGGCGGCCGTCACCGCTGCGCCGGCGGGCTCGTGGCGCAACAGCACGAGGTCGTCCCGGTGGATCATCTCGTCACGGCCGCGGAAGCCGAGGATTTCGGCGATTTCCGAAGTCTTGCGGCCCAGGATGCGCGCAGCATCACCGTCGGAATAGGCGATGATGCCGCGCGCGACCTCGACACCATCGGCGGCGAGTACGCTCACCGTATCGCCGCGGTCGAATCGTCCGCGCGCACCCGTAACGCCTGCGGGCAGCAGGCTACTGCCTTCGAGCAATGCCCGCAGCGCGCCGGCATCGATGGTGATCGCGCCCGCGGGACGCAACGTGCCGGCGATCCACTGCTTGCGGGCAGCGGCGGGAGTCGCCGTGGGAACGAACCAGGTGCATTCGGCGCCCTCCTCTATGCGGCGCAGCGCATGGCGCGGTGCGCCCGCGGCGATGCACATGTGACAGCCGGCCGCGAGCGCGATGCGGGCCGCAGCGATCTTGGCGGCCATCCCGCCGGAGCCGAGCCGGGACGCGGCGCGACCGGCCATGGCTTCGATATCAGGAGTGATCTGCCGGACCTCGCGGATGAAGCGCGCGCTCGGATCGCGATTGGGATCCGTACTGAAGAGTCCCGCGACATCCGATAACAGCACGAGGCAATCGGCGCCTGTCATCTGTGCGACACGCGCTGCCAGGCGATCGTTGTCGCCGTAGCGGATCTCGGCGGTCGCCACCGTATCGTTCTCGTTGATGACCGGAAGCGCACCGAGCTCCAGCAGTGACTCGAGCGTTGCACGCGCGTTGAGATAACGTCGGCGGCGCTCGCTGTCCTCGAGGGTCAGCAGCACCTGCGCCACGGTCACGTCATTGCTCTCGAGCAACTCCTTGTAGGCATGCGCGAGACGGATCTGCCCGACCGCCGCCGCCGCCTGGCTTTCCTCCAGCCGCAGCGTTCCGTGCTTGAGGCCGAGGCGCCGGCGGCCGAGAGCGATGGCCCCGGATGACACCAGAATGACACGCTGCCCGCGCTTGCGCAGACGCAACAGATCCTCGACCAGGGTCTCGAGCCAGGCGCGATTGACACGGGCGCTCTCCGCGTCCACGAGCAGCGCAGAGCCTACCTTCACGACGACGCGCCGCGCCTGTGCAAGTGGCGCCGCTGAAACACTGAATTCCTCGCCCATGAAGGAAAACTATACGCATCCGGCCCGCGTTGCCCAACCCGACGTCACCCCCTACACTGTCGGCGGCGAAAATGAACACAGGGTGGTTTTCGCGGTGAGCAGAGATTACGAGCCAGTGCCTGGTCAGTGGTACGAGAACGTCGAAGAAGAAGAATCCTTCCGCGTACTGCGGGTGGATGAGGACTCCGAGCGTCTGGAGATCGAGTATCTCGACGGCGACATCGAGGAGCTCGACCTCGAGACGTGGCGCGAGATGGATCTCGAGCGGATTGAAGAGCCGGAAGGCTGGTCCGAGTCCGACGACGAGGAAGCCGAGGACGACGAGGACTGGGACGAGGATGAGGAAGAGGACGAAGACGACGACGACTGGGACGAGGACGAGGACGAGGTCGACGACGAGCGGGATGAGTATTGACCGCAGCGGGCGTCGATAGCTGGTATCACGAGAAGGAGTCCGCCTGGCTCTACCGGCAGGTGGCGGCTGCCGAGGCGGACCCGCTCAAAAGCGCGCTGTTTCTGAAGCTGGCGGCGGCTGCCGAGGAGCAGGCGGCCAAGTGGCAGCTTGCCACGCAGCGCCACGCCGCTGGCCCCCGACCACCGCGGCTATTCACGCCATCGCTGCGGGCGCGCATCGTCGCGCGCCTGCTAGCACGCTTCGATCCGCGGTCGCTGCGCCCGGTACTGGCCGCCATGAAACTGCGCGGGCTGTCGATCTACAGCGCGCCGCTGGCGGTGGCGGGCCATGCGATGCCGACCTCGCTCGCGCAGGTCGGTGCGCGCCACCGCAGCGCACTCGGGGGAAGCCTGCGGGCCGTGGTGTTCGGAGTAAACGATGGCCTGATCTCCAATGTGAGCCTGGTGCTCGGTGTCGCGGGCGCTGGCGCCGGCAATGGCTACGTGCTCACCGCCGGTATCGCCGGGCTGCTGGCCGGGGCGCTCTCCATGGCCGCTGGCGAGTACGTCTCGGTACGCTCGCAACGTGAGATGTACGAGTACCAGATTGCGCTCGAGCAGGAGGAGCTCAGCGAATACCCTGAGGAAGAAGCCGAAGAGCTGGCGCTCATTTACCAGGCGCGGGGCATGGAGCTCGAGCAGGCGCGCGAGGTGAGCCGGACGCTGCTCGCGAGTCCCCAGGCGGCGCTCGATGTGTTGGCGCGCGAGGAGCTCGGACTGAATCCCGATGACCTCGGCTCGCCCTGGCAGGCGGCGGCATCCTCTTTCGTCGCCTTCGCGCTCGGCGCCACCGTGCCGCTGCTGCCGTTCCTCGGGCGCCTCGAGGCTCCGCAGGCGGTGATCGCGGCGGTGGTGATCACGCTGCTCGCGCTGTTTGCCGTCGGGCTGGGGCTGTCACTTTTCACCGGTCGTGATGCCGTGCGCGGCGCTTTGCGCATGGTGCTGATTGGCGGCGGAGCCGGCGCGGTGTCCTATGCGGTGGGGCACGTCGTGGGGGTGGCGCTCGGCTGAGGGGCCCTTTCGGCGCCAGCGCGGCCGGAGACTTGAAAATTCCGCCCCGGACCCCATGCTGGCGGGCGTACCCCCTGTAACGGTAGAGTGCCGCCGGCGAGTATCCCGCATCCTCCTCTCAACGCAGGCTTTCCGTCATGAAACGCATCGTGTTGTTCATCGCCACCAATGTCGCGGTACTGCTGGTCCTGACGGCCGTGGCGCGTCTGCTGGGACTGGACACCTGGCTCGCCGAGCGCGGCGAGAGCTTCGAGGGCATCCTGGTGTGGGCCGCGCTGTTCGGTTTTGGCGGCGCATTCATCTCGCTCGCCCTGTCGAAGATGCAGGCCAAGATGTTCATGGGCGTGCAGGTGATCGGCGACTCGGCCGACCCGACCGCGCAGTGGCTGGTGTCGGTCGTCGAGCGTTACGCACGCAGCCTCGGATTGGGCATGCCGGAAGTGGGGATATTCGATTCCCCGGCGCCGAACGCCTTCGCCACTGGTGCGAGCCGTAACTCCGCACTCGTGGCGGTAAGCACTGGACTACTGCAGCGCATGAACCGCACCGAAATCGAGGCGGTGATCGGCCACGAGATGACCCACGTCGCGAACGGCGACATGGTGACACTCACCCTGATCCAGGGAGTCGTCAACACCTTCGTGCTTTTCCTCGCGCGCGTGGTCGGCAACATCATCGACCGGGCGGTGTTCCGCTCGGAGGACGGCCGCGGCATCGCTTCGGTGCTCACCTTCTACGTGCTGCAGATCGTATTTGGACTGCTCGCGACGCCCATCGTCATGTGGTTTTCGCGCCAGCGCGAATTCCGCGCCGATCGCGGCGGCGCGCAGCTCGCCGGCACCGGCAGCATGATCGCCGCGCTGGAGGACCTCAAACGCGGCAGCGAGCCGCTGCCCGCGCAGCAGTTTCAGGCTTTCGGCATCGCCGATGGCGGCATTCGCGGCGGTCTGGCGCGGCTGTTCATGAGCCATCCGCCGCTCGATGAGCGCATCGCGGCGCTGCGCTCGCTCGGCACACATTGACGCCGGAGAGCGGCGCTCTGCACGAGCGGCTGCGCGCTCTGCTCGGCGCAGATGCACTGTTGAGCGAGCCGCAGGACTGCGCACCGTTTCTCGTCGATCACCTCGGCCGCTGCCGCGGAAGTGCACTCGCCGTGGCACAGCCGCGCTCCGTGCTGCAAGTGGCGCAGCTCCTCGAATTCTGCGAGGCCGAGCGCATTGGTGTGGTGCCGCACGGTGGCAATACCAGCTACTGCGGAGGCGCCATTCCCGATGATTCCGGTCGCGAGCTGGTGCTCTCGCTGCGGCGGCTCAACCGCATCCGCAGCGTCGATCCGGAGAATTACTCGCTCGTCGCCGAGGCCGGCTGCATCCTCGCCCAGGTGCAGGCCGCGGCGGAGGCGGCCGGCCGCTTCTTCCCACTGAGCATCGGCTCGCAGGGCAGCTGTCAGATCGGCGGCAATCTCTCCACCAACGCGGGCGGCGTCAACGTGCTGCGCTACGGCATGACGCGCGACCTCGTGCTCGGTCTCGAGGTGGTACTCGCCGGCGGCCGCGTGCTCGATGGACTGACGACGCTGCGCAAGGACAACACCGGATACGACATCAAGTCGCTGTTCCTTGGCGCCGAGGGCACACTCGGAGTCATCACCGCCGCAAGCTTCAAACTCTTTCCCGAGATCCGCATGCGCGCCACGGCGCTCGCGGCCATCCCCGAGGTGCGTGCTGCGGTGACGCTGCTCGGTGAGCTGCGGGCCGCAAGTGGCGACCGCGTCAACTCCTTCGAGCTCATACCGCGCGCTGGCATCGAGCTCACCAGCCGCCACATACCCGGGGCGAGTGATCCGCTAGACGCCCCCTATCCCTGGTATGTGCTGTGCGAGCTGTCCTCATCGCGCGCGGCGGAGCCGCTCGATGCGCTGTTGGAGGAGGCGCTCGGTGCGGCCCTCGCCCGCGGCATCGTCCTCGATGCGACGCTGGTGCAGAGCGAGCGCGAGCGCACTGCGCTGTGGAAGTTGCGCGAGAGTATCCCCGAGGCACAGCGGCACGAAGGCGCAAGCCTCAAGCACGACATCTCGCTGCCGGTCGCCACGCTGCCGGATTTCGTGGCGCGAGCCGCGGTCTGGGTCGCCACGCACGTCCCCGAAGGGCGGCTGGTGGCCTACGGTCACGTCGGCGATGGCAACCTGCACTTCAATATCAGTCAGCTTCCGGGCGCCGATCGCGAGCGATTCCTGGCACGCGCCGCGGAGATCCGCCGCGCGATACACGACATGGTGCGGGACGCTGGCGGCAGCTTCAGCGCCGAGCACGGAGTCGGACGCACCAAGGTGGCAGAGCTCGAGCGCTACGCCCCGCAGGTGGAGCTCGAACTGATGCGCGCGGTGAAGCGTGCCTTCGATCCCCACGGCATCATGAATCCCGGCAAAGTGCTGCGCCAGTCATGAGGCCAGCACCGGTGCCTCGCCCGGCCGTGCTCGGTGTGCTGCTGCTGCTCGCCGGCTGCGGCGCGCACGATGCAGGTCACGGTAGCGCGGCGGTAGCGCCAGCGCGCCCAGCTGCCCCAGGTCCCGCTCCCGAGGCGCGGCTCGGTGAAGGTCCACGCATCACGCTGTCACCGGACAATGTGCACATCGAGTACCACCTCTACGGAGGCGGAGATCCGGCGGTGCTGCTGGTACATGGCTGGGCGTGCGATGAGAACTACTGGCACGCGCAACTCGACGCCCTCAAATCACACTACACCGTGGTACCGCTCAACCTTGCCGGGCACGGAGCCTCCGGCGCCAACCGCAACGACTGGTCGATCGCCAACTACGCGCAGGACGTCGCGGCAGTGGCCCGGCAGCTGCCCAACCGCCAGTTGGTGCTGGTCGGGCACTCGATGGGTGCGGCGGTGGTGCTTGCAGCGGCCCCGCTCGTCGGCGAGCGGGTCATCGGCGTAGTAGCCGTCGAGGCGCTGCGCTCGGTAGGGCAGCCGCCGCTCGCAGCGCGCGACATCGAGCGGCGTGTGGCGCCGTTCGAGGCCGACTTCGTCGGTGCGACGCGCAAGCTCGTGAGCTCCTCGCTGTTCGAACGTGGCGCCGATCCGGTGCTGGTACAGAAGGTGGCGTATAACATGTCGCTGCGCCCGCCTGCGGTGGCGGTGCCGAGTTTACGCTCGCTGCTGTCGATGGATCTCGCCGGGTTGCTCCCGTCCATCCACGTGCCGGTGTACGCGATCAACTCCGATTTGCTGCCTACTGATGCGGCGCGCATTCGCCGCTCATTGCCGGATTTCCATCTCGATGTGCTCGATCACACCGGCCACTTCCTCATGCTGGAAGACCCCGCACGCTTCAACGCGCGGCTGCTGCAGGACCTCGCGGCCATCACGCAACGTGCCGCTCACTGAGTGAGCTCATCGGAATCGGGCGCCATCGCGCCGCAGCGCACCTCGAGCCAATCGAGCCCGAGGGAGATCTGCTGCTCATCCATCTGCGCCCAGGCGGTGGCGAGCGGGCTGTCGGCGCCCTGCTCCTGCAGCAGGAGCAGCAGCGCATCCCGATCGACGGCAAAGGGCCAGTCACGACCGTGGAGAGTCAGTTCAAAGGTGCGGCCGTCGGGAGTGACGAAGCGCCCGTGACCACCGGCTTCGTACAGGTCGAGCGTCGCGAACGGGCGTAAGTCGCGCGCCTTACCGGTCGATGACCAGGCGATGCGGCAGGCATAGAGGCGTGCTTCGTTCGGCTCGAAACGGTTGAAGCCGATCACCTCCTGCTGCAGCTCACCATCGCTCTGCCGCAACAGCCGGCGGCGATACCAGTACAGCTCCTCACCGATCACCAGCTGGTAGTCGAGGTAACGCGAGTTGCCGGAAGCTGCGTCAACACAGTGCCGCCCGACGGTGCCGCCGCGGAACTGGTCGCCGGCGCGCGTGAGGAGCAGATCGCATCCCACGGAAGCCGTGATGTCCCGCTGGGTGAGGGCAGCGACCAGCGGCGGGCGGTTGTTGAGATGCGTCCAGCGCGTCGGGTCCGCGAAGGTGTAGAGATGCACCCGCACCGCATGCGGCGTGTCGGGGGCGGGCTCGAGCTGCAGCAGCAGCTGCCGGCGCGGCTGTTGCGGATCGTCCTCTATGAACTCCTCGAGATAGAGCACCTGCGTGCCGAGCCACGCGACGTTCACCGGTGCGACGACGGTACGCACGCGGCGCTCGCTCGTCTCGGGCCACAGGGCGGCGTCGCGATCGACATTCATCACCACCTGTTCACTCGAGTCGCGCACTCTCGACCATGCGTGCTCGAGCGCCATGACATCGCCCTCGGCCGCGCCGGCGGCCGCGATCATCAATGCAGCAGGAAGCGCAAGCATCTGCCCCTCAGCCCCGCGCCGTCTCCTTCAGGAGTCGACCTTGCTGCGCACCAACCCCTCCTGAGCGGCACTCGCGACCAGCCGGCCGTCGCGGGCGAACACGCTGGCACGTGCAAAGCCGCGCGCGCCCGAAGCGCTCGGACTATCCATCGCGTATAGCAGCCACTCATCGACGCGCAGCGTGCGATGAAACCACATGGCGTGGTCGATGCTCGCCATCACCAGTGTCGCTCGCAGGAACGAGGTGCCGTGCGGCAGAGTGGCGGTGTCAAGCAAAAAGAAATCCGACACGTAGGCGAGCAGCCGCCGGTGCAGCATCTCATCATCGGGCAGCGACCCGACCGCGCGAAACCAGATCTCGCGCGCCGGTGCCTCGCGTCGCGGCCGCAGGTAGTCGATCGGCCGCACCATGCGAAATTCGAACGGCCGCGGCTGCTGGAAGAAGCGCCGTACGCGCTCGGGCAGCTGCGCCAATACCTCTACGGGCGGGCTGTCGGAAGCCGGCAAGCTCTCGGGCGCTGGCACTTCGGGCATGGCGATCTGATGATCGAAACCCGCTTCTGCCGCCTGGAAGGAGGCGGCCATGGTGAAGATCTGCTGGCCGTGCTGAATGGCGACCACACGGCGATTGGAGAAGCTGTGCCCATCGAGGCTGCGGTCGACCTCGTAAACGATTGGCGCGTTGTAGTCGCCGCGCCGCAGAAAATAGGCGTGCAGCGAGTGCACCACGCGCGCCTCCACCGTGGCGGCTGCGGCCGACAATGCCTGGCCGAGCACCTGGCCGCCGAACACCTGCGGACTGCCGATGTCGCGGCTCGCGCCGCGGAACAGGTTGAGCTCGAGCCGCTCGAGCTCGAGCAGCTGGAGCAGGTCCTCGAGGCGCTGATCCATGGGCAAGGGCTTCAGCCGAACTTGAAGATGCCGCGCATCAGAGCGTTGTGACCTGGGAAGCTGCACAGGTAGCGGTAGTCCCCACCGGGCTTCAGTCCGGAAGTCGCGAACGTGACGCTGGTGCTCTGACCGCCGCCGATGGTCTTGGTGTGGGCGATCACCCGCTTGTCATCGGGCTGGACATAGTCGTTGGCAAGTCCCGCCCCCATGCCGGCACTCGCGACGGCGTTGAAGTCCGCCGCATTCACCAGCACCCAGTTGTGGCCCATTGCCTCACGCGGCAGCTTGCCGGAGTGGTGCAGCGTCACGGTCACCTGCGTGCAACTCGCGGGAACGCTGAGCGTCTGCTTGTCGTACTGCATCTGATCGTTGCCGGTGATCTCGAGCTGGCACGCATCCGCGGCGCGCGCGAAACGCGGCACAGCGAGCGCCGCGAGCAGCACCAGAGCAACGGCAACATTACGCATGACGGTCATGGTGGCCTTCCTCCTGCAGATCTGGCCGGTCAATCGGGTACTCCCAGGCGTTGGTGCATGATCGGGCTGGTGGTGGTGTACTGCAGAAACTGTTTTTTCTGTGGATAGAGATGATGCTGAATGGCAAATGCCGCCAGCGCGGCTTCGTGGAACCCCGAGAGGATGAGCTTTTTCTTGCCCGGGTAGGTGTTGATGTCCCCGACCGCGAATACACCCGCAATGCTGGTCTGAAATTTCTCGGGGTCCACCTTGAGCGCCTTCTTCTCCAACGCCAGTCCCCATTCCGCGATCGGTCCGAGTTTCGGATGCAGGCCGAAAAACACCAGCAGCTGCTCTGCAGAAAGCGCCGTCACGGTCCCATCGGGGCTGCGGATGTTGATTCCGCGCAGCGCTGCATCCGCCACGATCAGCGAGTGCGGCAGCGCCTCGAAGCAGCGCATCCGCCCGGCTGCCACCTGCTCGCGCATGCTCGCCACTGAGGCCGGTGCGGCACGGAACTCACTGCGCCGATGTACCAGTGTCAGGCTGGCGGAGCTCGCCAGCAGCTCGAGCGTCCAGTCGAGCGCCGAGTCGCCGCCACCGAAGATCACCAGGTGTTTGCCGGCGAGCTCGGCGGCATTACGCACGCGGTACAGGATGGCACCGCCCTCGTAGGCCTCCGCACCTTCAACGCCGATGCGGCGCGGTTGGAATGAGCCGAGCCCGGCAGCGATAACCACCGCGCCGGCGTCGAACCTGACACCGCCCGCGGTCGCCAGATGAAAGCGTCCGTCCTCGCGCCGCGCGAACTCCACTACCTCGTGCCCCAGATGCAGCGACGCTTTGAAGGGCTTGATCTGCTGCAGCAACCGGTCGACCAGCTCCTGGGCGCCGCACACCGGTAAGCCGGGAATGTCGTAGATGGGCTTATCGGGGTAGAGCTCGGCGCACTGCCCACCGGGATGGCGCAGCGAGTCGACCACATGGGCGCCGATGCCGAGCAGGCCCAGTTCGAATACCTGAAACAAACCGCACGGACCTGCACCGATGATGACAACTTCGGTGGTGATCGGCGGCGAAGTGGACGCAGTGACGGTGCTGTGGCTCAAGGCATGACTTTCACGGACTTACGGCGGCATCGCATTGTAGAGGGTCCGCGCCGCTAGCGCTCGGGGGCCGCCGCAAGCCGTGCAGCTGCACCGCGCGCATGCGACCATATAGTATGCAACGGCCGCAGATCGCGGGCTGAGGAGCGGATGATCACACTCAACCTCAACGGCAGGAACACGACGCTCGATGTCGAGGGCGATATGCCGCTCCTGTGGGTGCTGCGGGATATCCTCGGACTCACCGGCACGAAATACGGCTGTGGCATGGCGCTATGCGGTGCCTGTACCGTGCACCTGGAGGGCGCGCCGGTGCGCTCGTGCGTGACGCCGGTGAGCGCGGCGAGCGGCAAGCGCATCACCACCATCGAAGGCCTTTCGCCCGACAACAGCCACCCGGTGCAACGCGCCTGGATCGAGCTCGATGTACCGCAGTGCGGCTACTGCCAGTCCGGACAGATCATGTCCGCGGTCGCACTGCTTACGCAGACCCCGCAGCCGAGCGATGCCGACATCGATGCCGCCATGGCCGGCAATATCTGCCGCTGCGGCACATATCAGCGCATCCGCGCTGCCATTCACCGCGCCGCGGCCCTCAAGGCCGGCGGTTGACGCGCGCTGCGCGCGCCATTACCCGGAGGACACCTACTTGCCATCCAACACGGAACTACACGCGCGGCGACAGCAGGCCGTGCCACGCGGAATCGCCAACTCGCTCGCGGTCTATGCCGAGCGCGCCGCCAACGCCGAGCTGTGGGACGTCGAAGGGCGCCGCTATATCGACTTCGCCAGCGGTATCTCGGTACTCAACACCGGTCATGTGCACCCGAAGGTACGTGCGGCCATTGGGCGGCAGCTGGAGAAGCTGACACATACCTGCTTCCAGGTGACACCGTACGAGAGTTACATCGCACTCGCCGAGGCGCTCAACACCCTCGCGCCGGGCAGCGGCCCGAAGAAGACGATCTTCCTCACTACCGGTGCGGAGGCGGTGGAAAATGCCATCAAGATCGCGCGCTTTCATACGCGCCGCTCTGCCGTCATTGCGTTTTCCGGCGGCTTCCACGGGCGCACGCTCGCCTGCATCAGTCTCACCGGCAAGGTTCAGCCGTACAAGGCGGGCTTCGGGCCCATGCTGCCGGAGGTCTATCACCTGCCGTACCCCATGCCGTATCACGGGGTCACGGTCGAGCACGCGCTCGAAGCGCTCGAGCAACTGTTCAAGGCGGACGTGGATCCGGCACGCGTCGCCGCCATCATCATCGAGCCGGTGCTCGGTGAAGGCGGCTTCTACGCGGCACCGGCGGAGCTGCTGCGTCGTCTGCGCGGCGTCTGTGACGCTCACGGCATCGTGTTGATCGTCGATGAGATCCAGTCGGGGTTCGGCCGCACCGGGCGGATGTTTGCCATCGAGCACAGCGGCGTGGAGCCCGACCTGATCACTATCGCCAAGAGTGTCGCCGGCGGGGTGCCATTGTCAGCGGTCATCGGCAAGGCCGAGATCATGGACGCTCCGGGACCTGGCGGGCTCGGCGGCACCTTCGCAGGGTCGCCGCTCGCATGCGCGGCCGGACTCGCCGTGCTCGAGGTGATGCGCGAGGAGCAACTGCTCACACGCGCGCAGGAGATCGGCCGCTTCATGAGTTCGCGCCTCAAGGGTCTCGCGGCCAGCTTTCCCTGCATCGGCGAGGTGCGCGCGCTCGGCGCGATGGTGGCGCTCGAGCTGGTGAAGAACGGCCGCGCGGATGCCCCGGACCCGGAGCTCACCCGTGCGCTGGTGCAGGCAGCGGGCCGCCACGGGCTCATCATCCTCTCCTGCGGGGTGTACGCGAATGTCATCCGCTTCCTCGCGCCGCTCACCATCCCCGATGCGCTGTTGAAGGAAGGGTTCCGTCTGTTCGAGGCCGCGCTCGGAGAGGTGGCCGGGAGCGCCATGAAGGTGAAGGCGACCGGTTGATTTCCCCGGGGTCCCCGCAAAACCACGCGTCTTGTCGACCGGCGAGGCTAGTCGTGTGCGGTGAGCGTGATTTCCTGGGGTGCCCTTAGGCGCGACCGGCGTTGGCGTCGGTCGGGGTATGAAAATACTCGCTCTCGGAGGCGAGCTGTCCGATCAGCCGGTTCAGCTCCGCCATGCGCCCTTGCGCCGTGCTGATCGGCATGCAGTCCTGACAGCGTGGATCACCGCAGGGCTGCCGGGAGTACAGCCAGTACTGAATCGCGCCAGCCAGCAATCCGTCGGCGATATCCCACAGATCGGCGTCCTTGTCCTTGTCCGCGATCCGGTTTCCCAGATCGACCGCCTTGGAAAATGCCGCATCAAACGTGTCCGCGAGCTCGCTCATGCGTTCGGCCGCCCCTCATCGATGAGCAGTAGTATAGGCCAAAGCGGCCGGCGTCCTACCCACCCCTCCCGGCGTGTGGGAACCCCGTAGCGGCCAGCGATTTCCGGCGTCTGCGTTCCATCTGCGACGCACCGCGCGGCCTGTCCCGCGCCAGCTGGCCAATCTTCCGCGCCGGCGGCCTCATCTTCCGCGCTGGCAGCCTGGCCGATATGCGATGCCCACCTCGGAAGGGCAACAAGCGACCGGCGATCATTTCACTCGGACCCGTGCCGGCCGCCCGAATGGGCTTATGTCGCATGCCCGATGCCATGGCTGAAACTGCCGCCCCGCCAAGCAGCGCCCCACCCGCGCCTGCACGCAGCGTCTGGTCCTGGGGATTCCGGCCCCGCTTAGGCATCGGCTGGCGGCTGATTCTTGGCCTGACGGCGGTCGCCGCCGTGCTGATTGCCGGTGAAGTACTGGCTACGCGCACCACGCGCGAAGCGCTCGATGCAGTGCGCAGCATGCAGAGCGAGCACGAGCCGCTCGCCAATGCCGCAAACCTCGTGCTCGAGAAGCTCGTCGCCTACGATCGTGCGGTGGGCGAGTACGTGCAGGCGCACAGCGCCGCGGACTTCAGCGCCATCAATGCCGCCGGTGCGGCGCTCGACAGCGCGGTCGCGGCGTACTTCCGCAATGCTCCCGCTGCTTCGGTGCCATCGGCCGCCGCCGGGCTGCGCGCGCAGCTCACCCGCCATATCTCGGTAGCGCGCCAGCTCGCCAGCCGCTCGGCGCAGCGTCTGCAATGGGTCGAGGAGCGTCAGGCGGCCCTGACACGCGTGTACGAGCGCATAGCGGCCGCCGGCGGCTCGGGACTTGCCATCAATGGAACGCAGGTGGTGGCGCGTCGCTCGCTCTCCGAGCTCGAGTCCGCCATCAACTCGGTGCGCGGCAACTTCGACACCCCGGCGGTCATCTCGCGCCGCGAGCGCGATTTCATGGCCGTGCTCGATGCGCACGTCGCGGAGTTCGAGAACTCCCCCGGACAGGCCTGGCTCAGCCTCGTGCGTCACGACTTCCAGGCGGCCGCGCGCTTGCGGCTGCAGATCGAGCGCTACGATGAGCAGAGCGGCGCGGAATGGCACAGCCTTCTCGAGGACAGCGCGGCTCTCACCGAGGGTGTGCAGGAGCAGCTGCAGAGGCCGGCGCGCGCGGGGCTGCTGATGGCCGCCCAGCATGCAGCCATCGCGGCGGAGGGTGCCGAGCATACGCTGCGCGATACCGGCGCCGTAGTGCTCGCGCTGCTGGCGGTCGTGTCGGTGCTGCTCGTCGGCAGCATCAGTCTGCCGGTGCGCCGCCTCACCGCAGCGACGCGCCAGTTCGCAAGCGGTGATCGTGCGGCGCGCGCGCGCCGCGGCGGCTCGGCGGAGATCGATGAGCTCGCCGAGTCCTTCAACACCATGGCGGACCGCATCGCCTCGGCGGAGGCGGAACTGCGCGCTCATCAGGCGGAGCTCGAGCGCCACGTGGCCGAGCGCACGCGTCAGCTGCACCACCTGGCCCATCACGATCCGCTGACTCAGCTTCCCAACCGCCGCAAGCTCTCCGCGCACCTCGAGGCCGCGCTCGCGCGCGCCGGCAGCCGCCAGCGCCTTGCACTGCTGTTTGTCGATGTCGACAACTTCAAGTCGATCAACGACACCCTGGGGCACAGCTTCGGCGATCGCGTCCTGCAGCACATCGCACAGCGCCTGCATGCCGCGACGCGCACCACGGGACTGCTCGCGCGTCTTGGCGGGGATGAGTTCACGGTGCTGCTCGAGAATGTCAAATCGCCCGATCAGGTGGCGAACCATGCCGCGCAGCTGGTCGCGACGCTCCAACAGCCGCTCGTGGTCGATGGCCGTGTACTCACCACCAGCGCCAGTGTAGGTGCCAGTCTTTATCCCGATCACGCAGCGGATGCCGAAGGACTGCTGCGCGCAGCGGACGTAGCGCTGTTTCGTGCCAAGGAGCTCGGCCGCAACCGCTTCGCGCTCTACAGTCCGGCGCTGTATGACGCTGCGGCACAGCGTTTCCGCCTGGAGCAGTCGCTGCGGCGCGCGGTCGAGGGCGGTGAGCTGCTGCTCATGTACCAGCCGCAGGTATCGCTGAACTCGTTCGAGTCGACCGAGGTCGAGGCGCTACTGCGCTGGCGGCGGCCCGACGGCCGTATCGCCAACGCGCAGGAATTCATCCACATCGCCGAAAAGACCGGGCTCATCCACGACCTTACCGATTGGATACTGCACACCGCCGCGGCCGCCGCGGCCGCCTGGCGCGCGCAAGGCTGGCAAAGCGCGAGCGTCGCGGTCAACGTGTCGGCCCCGCAGTTCTTCGAGCGTGACTTCGTCGAGCACGTCGCCCGCACACTGGAGATGACCGGACTGCCGGCAAGTGCGCTCGAGCTGGAGATCACCGAGACGGTATTCCAGACCGGACCGGCCACGATCGAGTCGCTGCGGCGCCTGCGCTCACTCGGCGTCGCCATCGCACTCGATGATTTCGGCATCGGCTACTCCTCGCTCACCTCGCT
Organism: Steroidobacteraceae bacterium; assembly: GCA_035495655.1. Classification (GTDB taxonomy): domain Bacteria; phylum Pseudomonadota; class Gammaproteobacteria; order Steroidobacterales; family Steroidobacteraceae; genus 13-2-20CM-66-19. Next base: position 53,038 of record DATJFM010000101.1, on the reverse strand, counting down.
CGAGCAGCTGCCCATCAACCGCGTCAAGCTCGATCGCCTGCTCGTCGCGGGCATCGATACCAACGCGCGCTCGGGCGCCATAGTGCGCTCCATCGTCGCGCTGTGCCATGGACTCGGGCTGCAGGTGGTTGCCGAAGGCGTCGAGCGCGCCGCGCAGCTCGAATTTCTTTCCCGCTGCGGCCCGATCGACGTGCAGGGTTTTCTGCTCGCCCATCCCGTGGAAGCATCAGCCACGCTACGCGAGGCGCAGGCCGCCGGTGCGCGTGCGCGGCTCGCTCTCGATACGGCACTGCAGCAGGGGCGCCGCGAGGGCGCAGATGCGCTCGTCTACCTCGGCAGCTCGGGGCGACGGCGCGTCACCTGACGGGCACCCAACCATAGCAACATCGATGTGCTGATGAGCTGGAGCTCGGCGCGCGCTTCAGCGCCCCCGAACTCGCGCTCGCTCGCGGCAGCGAGTTGCCCGCGCTATTGCGGAAGCGCAATTAGCTTAGAACCCCGTTAGACTTTCCCGGTGCTGTTGACGGAGCAGGACATCTACCATTTTCGCGAGGGCACTCATTTCCGGGCGTACGAGAAGCTTGGAGCCCACGCCGCGACGCGCGAGGATGCTACGCGCGCTACCCGCTTTGCGGTATGGGCGCCGAATGCCAGCGCCGTATCGGTCATCGGCGATTTCAATCACTGGCGGCGCGGCGATGCGCGGCTGAGCCCGCGCGAGGATTCCTCGGGCATCTGGGAGGGCGTGCTGGAAGGTGTTGGCCCTGGAGCCCTCTACAAGTATCACGTAGTCCCGCGCCACGGCCGCCATGCCGTCGACAAGAGCGATCCGTACGCGTTCCGCACCGAGCTTTCGCCGCGCACTGCCTCGGTGGTGTGGGATCTCGCATACGCGTGGCAGGACGCACAATGGATGCAGCGCCGTGCCGCCGCCAACGCCCTCGCCAGCCCCTGGTCGATCTATGAGCTCCATCTCGGCTCCTGGCGGCGGGTGCCGTCGGAGCACAACCGCTTTCTGAGCTATCGCGAGCTCGCGCACGCCATCGCGGGTTACGCGACCGACCTCGGCTTCACACACGTCGAGCTGCTACCGGTGATGGAGCATCCGTTCTATGGCTCCTGGGGCTACCAGGTCACCGGCTATTTCGCGCCGACGGCGCGCTATGGCACTCCGCAGGACTTCATGTATCTCATCGACTATCTGCACCAGCGCGGACTCGGAGTGATCCTCGACTGGGTACCGTCGCATTTCCCGGCCGATGAGCACGGACTGGCGTTATTCGATGGCACGCATCTCTACGAGCACGCCGATCCACGCCAGGGATTCCATCCCGAATGGAACAGCTCGATCTTCAACTACGGGCGTGCCGAGGTGCGCAACTTCCTGGCAAGCAATGCGCTCTTCTGGCTGGAGAAGTATCACATCGACGCACTGCGCGTCGATGCGGTGGCCTCGATGCTGTATCTCGACTACGGCCGTCGTGCCGGTGAGTGGATTCCCAACCGCTTCGGCGGTCACGAGAATCTCGAAGCGGTCGAATTCATCAAGCAGCTGAATCTCGCGGCCTACCGCGATCACCCTGACACCCAGACCATTGCCGAGGAATCCACCGCCTGGCCGATGGTGTCGCGGCCGACCTACCTCGGCGGACTTGGCTTCGGCCTCAAATGGAACCTCGGCTGGATGCATGACACGCTCAAATACCTGCAGCAGGACCCGATCCACCGCAAATACCACCACAGCCGGCTCACCTTCAGCATCTGGTACGCATTCAGTGAGAATTTCGTGCTGCCGCTCTCGCACGATGAGGTGGTGCACGGCAAAGGCTCGCTCATCGGCCGCATGCCCGGCGATGAGTGGCAGCAGTTTGCCGGGCTGCGGCTGCTGTACGGCTACATGTGGACGCATCCGGGCAAGAAACTGCTGTTCATGGGCGGGGAGTTCGCACAGCGGCGCGAGTGGCACCACGACGAGAGCCTCGAGTGGCACGTGCTGCAGCATCCGCTGCACGCCGGTGTACAGCGCTGGGTCCGTGATCTGAACCGACTCTACCGCCTCACTCCGGCGTTGCACGAGCTCGACTTCACCGAGGCGGGCTTCGCCTGGGTCGATTGTGCCGATGCGGACATCAGCGTGATCTCCTATCTGCGCATGGGCAGCAGTGGTCCGCCGGTGCTCGTGGTCTGTAACTTCACACCGGTAGCGCGCGCGCACTACCAGCTCGGCGTGCCGCAAGGGGGGCGGTGGCGCGAATGCCTCAACAGCGATGCCAGCGACTATGGCGGCAGCGGCCAGGGGAATCTCGGCAGCGTGGACGCCGAGGACATCGCCGCACATGGCCATCCGCACTCGCTGCGGGTGCGACTGCCGCCGCTCGCGGTCGTCCTGCTGATGCCGCAGTAGCCGGAGTAAAGTCATGAGTTCGCGACGCAAGCAAGCCGCGGACGGTGATCCGCTGTGGTTCAAGGACGCGGTCATCTACGAGGTTCATGTGCGCGCTTTCTTCGACGCCAACGACGATGGCGTCGGCGATTTCGTGGGCCTGACGCGCAAGCTCGAGTACGTTCAGGACCTCGGCGTCAACACCATCTGGTTGTTGCCGTTCTACCCCTCGCCCGGCCGGGACGACGGCTACGACATCGCCGACTATCACAGCATCCATCCGCAGTACGGCACGCGCACGCAGTTTCGCGCGTTCGTGCGCGAGGCGCACCGCCGCAACCTGCGGGTGATCACCGAGCTGGTGCTGAACCATACTTCCGACGCCCATCCGTGGTTCCAGGCGGCGCGGCTCGCTCCGCCGGACTCGAGCAAGCGCGACTGGTACGTCTGGAGCGACAGCCCGCAGCGCTACGCGGGCACGCGCATCATCTTCCGCGATACCGAGACTTCCAACTGGGCCTGGGATCCGGTGGCGCGTGCCTACTACTGGCACCGGTTCTTCAGTCATCAGCCGGATTTGAACTTCGACAATCCGCAGGTACTGCGCGCGATGTTGCGGGTCATGGACTTCTGGCTGCGGCTCGGAGTCGATGGTTTCCGCCTCGACGCGGTGCCGTATCTGGTCGAGCGCGAAGGCACCATCAACGAGAACCTGCGCGAGACGCACGAGATCATCCGCGTCATCCGCCGCGCAATCTCCAGCCACTTCGGCGATCGCATGCTGCTGGCGGAGGCCAATCAGTGGCCGGAGGACGTGCGCGACTACTTCGGCGACGGCCGCGATGAGTGCCAGATGGCATATCACTTTCCGCTGATGCCGCGTATGTATATGGCCATTGCGCAGGAGGACCGCCACCCGATCGTCGAGATCATGGAGCAGACCCCCGACATCCCCGACACCTGTCAGTGGGCGATCTTCCTGCGCAATCACGATGAGCTGACACTCGAGATGGTGACCAGCCGCGAGCGCGACTACATGTACCAGGCGTACGCCGCGGACGCGCGCGCGCGCCTCAACTTCGGCATCCGCCGCCGGCTCGCGCCGTTGCTCGACAACGATCCCGAGCGCATCAAGCTCATGAACAGCCTGCTGCTGTCGATGCCCGGGGCGCCGATCATCTACTACGGCGATGAGATCGGCATGGGGGATAACGTGTTCCTCGGTGATCGCAACGGCCTGCGCACCCCGATGCAGTGGAGCCCGGACCGCAACGCCGGTTTCTCGCGCGCCGACCCACAGCAGCTCTACCTGCCGCCCATCATGGATCCTATCTACGGCTACGAGGCGGTAAACGTCGAGGCGCAGAGCCGTGATCGCTCCTCGCTCCTGAACTGGATGAAGCGCATGCTGCAGGTGCGCCGCAGCTCTCAGGCCTTTGGCCGCGGGACGCTGCGTTTCATCCGCCCTGGCAACCGCCGAGTGCTCGTCTATCTGCGCCAATACGGCGCCGACACGATTCTGTGCGTGGCCAACCTCGCGCGTTCGGCGCAGCCAGTCGAGCTCGATCTAGCCGAGCACAAGGGCGCGGTGCCGATCGAGCTGCTCGGCCGCGCGCCGTTTCCACCGATCGGCGAGCTCCCCTACCTGCTGACCTTGCCCGGTTATGCCTTCTACTGGTTTCGCCTCAGCCGCACGGCCGAGGCGCCGCCCTGGCACGATGAGCGCGGCGCACGCGAGGACCTGCCGGTGCTCGTGCTGATCGAGGGCTGGAGCAGCTTCTTCCCCGAGCGCGTGGCGCCCTGGCGAACCAACCTCGCGAGCTCGCTGCGAACGCAGCTCGAGGGGCGCGTGCTGCCAGGGTATCTCGCGACCCAGCGCTGGGCGGCGCCGGTCGGCATCGCCGTCGGCCAGGTGCCGGCGGCGCGTGGCGCGGGGGCGGCCGGCGCCACACTCGAGGACTGGTGCGTGCCGCAGCCGGATCTCGAGCGCTGGTTGGTCGGAATCTTCGAAGTGCGCAGCGGAGCGCAGGCCGGCCATTATTTCGTGCCGTTGACCATTGCGCTCGAGGATGCCGACGAGGCTCGCTATCGACGGCTGTTACCCGCGGCACTCGCGCGCGTACGCCAGCATGCCGCCACCGGGGTACTGGCTGATGCCGCGTCGGACGAGGACTTTTGCCGCACGGTGATCGATGCCATAGGCGCGGGACGGGAGCTCGACACGCGCCTCGGGCGGATGCGCTGCACGCCGACGTCGGCCTTCGGTGAGCTGCGCGCGGCGCACCCCGGCGAGCTGTCGCTCGGGCCCGCCGGCCCGCAGGGAGCCAATACCACCGTGCGCATCGGGGACGCGTTCTTCCTCAAGATCTTCCGCCGGCTGCACGCGGACGGCAGCCCGGCGGTGGACCTCGCGCGTTATCTCACCGAAGTCGCGCATTTCCCCAACAGCCCGCCGCTCGCGGGCATGATCGAGTATCAGCGCGGCGACGAGACGCCGTGCACGCTGGCGTTACTGGAGGGCTTTGTCTCCAACCAGGGCGACGGTTGGGACTACGCCGTCAACCACCTGGTGCGCTTTCTCGAGGAGCGCGTCACCCAGCCGGCACGGCCCGCCGATGCGCACGGGTTGTACCTGGCGCTGGTGCGCACGCTCGCGAAGCGTACCGCGCAGCTGCACGCCGTGTTGGCGGCCGCAACCGAGCCGACACTCGCGCCGCAGCCGATCACGGCGGCGGATCTGGAGGCATGGCGGCGTGTCGCGCATGCCGCTCTCACCGCGGCGCTCAAGATGTTGACCGATCACACCGCGCAGCTTGCCGCGGGCGCCGCGGCGAGCGCTGCCACAGTGCTCGCGCGCCGTGGCGCACTGCTGCGCAGCGTTGCCGTGCGCCGCAGCGGCGTGCCCCGCGGCCTGAAAATCCGCTGTCACGGTGACTTTCACCTGCGCCAGGTTCTGCTGCGTCGCAACGACTTCGTCATCACGGATGTTGGCGCCGCAGGCCAGAGCGTCGCCGCGCAGCGCCGCCGCTGCTCCCCCCTCGCCGACGTTGCCTCCATGCTGCGTTCGTTTGCGTACGCACGCCGGATGGCGTTACAACAATGCTCGCTGATCTCGGCCGACGATCGCGACCGCTGGGAGCCGCAACTCGACGCCTGGGAGCAGCAGACGCGCAGCGCTTTCCTCGATGCCTACGATGAGAGCGCAAGCGGCAGCGGCCTGTACGAGTCGATGACCCAGGTCAGGCCGTTGCTGCGGTTGTTCGAGCTGGAAACAGCCTGTGCCGACCTGCAGCGGGCCTTGCTCAACCGGCCCGATTGGGTAGGAGTGCCGTTGCGGACGCTCGCGGGGCTCTCCGGGTGATGCGCGCTCAGCGCGCCAGTTGATCAAGGAGGATCGACTTGGAGAGGGAACCGCCGGTCCGGCGCCGGCATGAGATGCCCTTCGGCGCGCAGCTGAGCGCGAGCGGTGAGGTGCGCTTTCAGCTGTGGGCACCGGCCGCGCGCAGTGTGGAGCTGGTGCTGTGCGATGCCTCGGGCAGCGCCTTACACAACGCCGCCATGGAGCGGCTCGATGGAGGTTGGTTCGCACTGGTCACGGGCGCGGCCGGCGTGGGGAGCCTGTACCGCTATCGAATCGATGGCGCGCATGAGGTACCAGACCCTGCCGCGCGTTGCAATCCACAGGGCGTACATGGTCCGAGTGAGGTGATCGATCCGCTGGCCTACGCTTGGGACGACGCTGCCTGGCGCGCGCCTCCCTGGCACGAGACCAGCCTCTACGAGTTGCACGTGGGAACCTTCAACACTCCCGGCACCTACGGCGCAGTGGCCGAGCGCCTGGGCCATCTCAAGCGGCTCGGTGTGAGCGCCATCGAGCTCATGCCGGTCGCTGCCTTTCCCGGAGCGCGCAACTGGGGTTACGACGGCGTGCTGCCGTACGCTCCTCAGGCCTCCTACGGCCGGCCGCAGGAGCTCAAGGCGCTGATCGCCGCCGCTCACGGCCATGGACTCGCGGTGGTTCTCGATGTGGTCTACAACCACTTCGGCCCCGAAGGTAACTACCTCCACCTGTACGCACCGCAGTTCTTCGATCAGCAGCGCGATACTCCGTGGGGTGCAGCCATGAACTTCGATGGCGAAGGCAGCCGCGTGGTACGCGAGTTCTTCCTCCACAACGCGCTTTATTGGCTGGAGGAATACCATATCGATGGTTTGCGTCTCGATGCGGTGCACGCCATTTACGATCGCAGCGAACCGCACATCGTCCGGCAGCTGGCCCGGGCTGCACGCACTGGAGCGGGCCACGGCCGCAACATCTACCTGACACTGGAAAATCTGCGCAATAGCGCGGCGCTCCTGGGCGTGGAAGGCGCACCCGACACCTGCGATGCGCAGTGGAACGATGACGTGCATCACTGTCTGCACGTGCTGCTCACCGGGGAGACCCAGGAGTATTACACCGATTTCAGCGACACCCCGCACGCGCTGCTGTGCCGTGCACTCGCGCAGGGGTTCGCCTATCAGGGAGAGCGCTCGCGCCACGAGGGCAGCGCCCGTGGCGAGCGCAGCACGCACCTGCCCCCGAGTGCCTTCATCAATTTTCTGCAAAACCACGACCAGGTCGGCAACCGCGCAGGCGGCGAGCGGCTCGGGCAGCTGGTGCCGGACCCGGCGGCGCTGCGGGCGGCGAGCACGGTGCTGCTGCTTGCGCCGCAGCCGCCGCTGCTGTTCATGGGCGAGGAATGGGCGGCCCCGCAGCCTTTTCCCTGGTTCTGCGATTACGAGCCGCAGCTGCTCGAGCGGGTACGCGCGCAGCGCGCGCGCGAGATCCCTGGTGCGCCGGATCCGGGCGCGGCCAGCACCTTCGCCGCGGCGCAGCTCGACTGGAGCCTGCTGCGCCAGAGCGCGCACGCGCGCGTGCTCACGCACTACCGCAGATTGCTCACTATCCGGCGGCGCGACATCGTGCCGTTGCTGCCGCACCTTGGCGCCGGGCGCTGCACACTGGGGGAGCGCGGTGTTGCATTCGCCGTCGACTGGAGCGGCCGCGACCATACCCTGCATCTCATAGCCAATCTCGCCGCAGCGCCCGCGCCGCTGCCGGTATGCGCCGCCGGTCGCGTGGTATTTGCCACCCACCCCGGAGTGCGCGCGGCGCTTGCGCGCAAAGAGCTCCCCGCGTGGAGCGTGCTGTGGCTGCTGGAGCGGCACGGTGAATCCGCCTGAGCGGCCCAACCCGGTGAGGCGTCGCGCACCTGAGGAGCGCAACGGCGCTACGGTGATCCCGCGCGCCACCTACCGCCTGCAGCTCAACGCGGGCTTCACATTCCGCGATGCCTTGAGCGTCGTGACGTATCTCGCCGCGCTCGGAGTGAGCCATCTCTACTGCTCGCCGTATTTCCGTGCGCGTTCCGGCAGCACCCACGGCTACGATGTGGTCGATCACAACTCCTTCAACCCGGAGATCGGCGACGAGGCGGACTTCGACCATCTGGTGGCAGCGCTGCGCGCGCATGGCATGGGCCACATCGTCGACATCGTCCCAAACCACGTTGGCATCCTCGGCACCGATAATGCCTGGTGGATGGATCTGTTGGAGAACGGGCAGTCCTCGGTGTATGCCGGGTTCTTCGACATCGACTGGGCGCCGTCCAACCCCGACCGCGCCCACAAGGTGCTCGTGCCGGTGCTCGCCGACCCGTATGCGACGGCGCTGGAGCGCGGCGAGCTCGAGTTGCGATTCGAGCGCGATACCGGCTCGTTCGCGGTGTTTTACGGCGCACACCGTCTGCCACTCGACCCGCGCACCTACCCGCGCATTCTCGACCGTGTGGCTGCGCTGGTCTCGAGCAGTGAGTTGGAGAACATCCGCCGCGCGCTCGCGGCGCTGCCCGACCGTGGCACACCGACCCCGGAGCAGGTGGCCGAGCGCAGCCGTGAGAAGGAGGTGCACAAGCGGCGCCTGGCGGCACTTGCAGCCAACGACAGTGCGGTCGCGAGCGCGCTCGACACCGCGGTGCGCAGCTTCACCGGTACTGCAGCCGAGCCTGCCAGCTTCGATGCGCTGCACGAGCTGCTCGAGCTGCAGGCGTTCCATCTTGCCTACTGGCGGGTCGCGTCCGAGGACATCAACTACCGCCGCTTCTTCGACGTCAATGATCTCGCGGCGCTGCGCGTCGACAATGAGGCGGTGTTCGATGAGACCCATCGGCGCGTGCTCGAGCTCATCGCTGCCGGCAAGATCGATGGCTTGCGCATCGATCACGTCGATGGCCTGTATGACCCTGCCGGCTATCTGCGCCGCCTGCAGGGGCGCATCGGCGCGCTCACCGGCAGGGACTCGCAGTGCGCGCTCTACCTGGTGGTGGAGAAGATCAGCCTGTCGTTCGAGCATCTTCCCGATGACTGGCCGGTGCACGGTGAGACCGGCTATCACTTCGCCAACATCGTCAACCGCATGCTCATCGATGCAGCGACACGCACGCGCATGGAGCGCGTCTATCGTGCGTTGAGCGGCGAGTCGCAGGAATGGCGCGATGTGGCCTACGAGTGTCAGCAGCTCATCCTGCGCCGCTCGCTCGCTTCGGAGCTCAATGTCGCCACCAACCAGCTGGCGCGCATTGCGCGCTCCGACCGCAGCACGCGCGACTTCACCTTCAACAATCTGCGCCAGGCGCTCGCCGAGGTGATCGCCTGCTTTCCGGTCTACCGCACCTATGTCGCCGAAAGCGTGAGCGACAGCGACCGGCGCTATATCGAATGGGCGATCGCCGCCGCGCGGCGGCGGCGCGCCGCGAGCGAGGCGCCCGTGTTCGCCTTCGTGCGTGCGGCGCTGCTGCTGCAGCTACCGGCGGCCACCGATGCGCAGCTGCGCGCGCACCGCGCCTTCGTCATGAAATTCCAGCAAATCACCGCCCCGATCACCGCCAAAGGCATCGAGGATACCGCGCTCTTCCGTTACAACCGCCTGCTCGCGCTGAATGAGGTCGCGGGCGAGCCGGGGATCTACGGCGGTGGGGGCGTGCGCGCCTTCCATGCCGACGCCGAGTACCGGGTGCGTCACTGGCCGCATGAGATGCTCGCCAGTTCCACCCACGACACCAAACGCTCCGAAGACGTGCGCGCGCGGCTCGCAGTGCTGTCGGAAATGACTACGCCCTGGCGTGACGCCGTGCGGCGCTGGATGCGCATCAACCGCCGGCGCAAGCGCGAGGTCGATGGTGCCCCTGCGCCCAGCAGCAACGATGAGTATCACCTCTACCAGACACTGCTCGGCAGCTGGCCGCTGTCCGAGCCCGATGCCGCGGGCCTCGCCGAATACCGCGCACGGATCGAGGCGTACATGATCAAGGCGGTGCGCGAAGCCAAGGTGCATACCAGCTGGACCGAGACGGAAGGCGCGTACGAGGAGGCGCTGCTGCAGTTCGTGCGCAGCGTAATCGAGCCGCGCGACAACAATCTGTTCCTCGCCGATTTCCTCGCCTTCTGGCGTCCGGTGGCGCGCTTCGGGCTGCTCAATAGCCTGTCGCAGACGCTCTGCAAGCTCACCGCGCCTGGCGTGCCGGACATCTACCAGGGCAACGAGCTATGGGACTTCTCGCTGGTAGATCCCGACAACCGCCGCCCGGTCGATTACCGCACACGCGGCATGCTGCTAGCAGAGCTCGCGCACGACTCCGAACGGCGCGCGCTGCCGGAAATGCTCGAGCACCTGGAGGATGGCCGCTGCAAGCTGCTGCTTACCTGGCGGGCGCTGCAGTTGCGCCGTGAGCAGCCGCGCCTCTTCAGCCATGGTGACTACCGCCGGCTGCGCGCACACGGCAGCCGCGCGCACCATATATGTGCCTTCGCGCGACGTTGCGAGAGGCGCGCGCTGGTCGTGATCGCACCAAGGCTGTACCGGCGGCTGCTCGATGATCCGGCGCGACTGCCCCTCGGCCGCGAAGTCTGGGAGGACACGTTCATCGAGCTGCCCGCAAACGCCGGCTCACGCAGGCAGCTGCGTAACGTAATCGATGGCACCCAGCTGCAGCCCCAGATGGAGGGGAACATGTTCGGCATAGCCGCGGCGCAGGCGCTAGCCAGGTTCCCGGTGGCGCTGCTGAGCGTTGACGACGAGGCGGCGGCTGCGCCCGGCGAGCGCTAGGTAAACTTCGTGTCGGGGAAACGCGTTGTACTCAGCGTGATAGGTATAGTGGAGTGGCAATGATCGATTCAGCAGACGACTTGCGTCCGGCGCAGCGCGGCTTCGGTGCAGGGGTCGCGGCACTGCTTCTGCTCGCGGCTTGCGCCAGCCCCGGGCCCACTGCTGCAGGAACGGCCGCAGCTTCCGGGGGGAATGCCGCCAGCAGTGCGGCGCCGGCTACCGCGCAGGATCGTGCGCTCGCGCGTTACGGAGCCTATGCAGGGCCGCCAGTCCAGTCCTTCAACTGGCTCGGTCGCTTCGACAGCTGGGAGCCCCTCGGCAAGGATCACCTGTTGGTCTACACCAGACCGAACGAGGCCTACCTTCTCATGGTCAACGGTCCGTGCGATGTGCGCTTTGCCACCGGTCCGATTGGCATTACCTCCACCAACAGCACGGTGCTCGCCGGGCTCGATTCGATCGTGGTGAATAGCGGCGTCGGCGGCAACTGGCAATGCCCGATTGCCGAGATCCGTCCGGTCGATGTGAGTCGCATGAGGGCCGAGGCGCGCTCCCAGAATCAGCCGCCACCTGCTCAGCGATAGTCAACAATAGCCCGTGCGCCGAGAGCCCTACAGAGTGCTCGGCTGCCGAGGTGAGCTAACAGCAGTCAACGATAGCCCCGCGCCTGCAGGCTGAAGAGGTGCGCGTAGCGCCCATCGAGGCGCATCAGTTCCTCGTGGCTGCCGCGCTCGACGATGCGGCCGCGATTCAGCACCACGATCTGATCCGCCATGCGCACGGTCGAGAACCGGTGCGAGATGAGGATGGTGATGCGGTCGTGCGCGAGCTGGCGGAAGTGCTCGAATACCTCCGCCTCCGCCTCTGCATCCATCGCCGCTGTCGGCTCATCGAGCACGAGAATGTCCGCACGGGTGCGCATGAAGGCGCGCGACAGCGCGATCTTCTGCCATTGGCCCCCGGAAAGCTCGCGACCGTCGCGGAACCATTTGCCGAGCTGCGTGTGATAGCCGGCCGGCAAAGTGTCGATGAACTCGCTCGCCTGTCCCTTGTGCGCGGCGTCGCGCCAGCGGGCCTCGTCCTCGAAGAAGCGCTCATCGCCTGCGCCGACATTCTCCCCCACCAGCATCTGGTAACGCGCGAAATCCTGGAAGATGACGCCGATGCGCTCGCGCAGCGCACTTTCCTCCCACTCGGCGAGGTCCTGGCCATCGAGGCAGATTCTTCCTGAGCTGGGTGCGTAGAGTCGCGTCAGCAGCTTGATCAGCGTCGTCTTGCCGGAGCCGTTCTCGCCGACGAGCGCGAGACTGCTCCCGGGGGCGAGGTGCAGGCTGATGTGCTCGAGCGCCGGCTCCTCGGCCCCGGGATAGCTGAAGCTCACGTCCTCGAAGCGCACGCCATCCTCGGGATGAGGGCCGTGCCGCACGCTGCCCTTGGGACTTGGCACATGCGTCTCGAGGTACTCGTACAGCGTCGAAAGGTAAAGATTGTCCTCGTACATGCCACCCACTGCCGCGAGCATCGCGGACACCGCCGCCTGTCCCTGCCGGAAAAGCGCCACGTACATGGTCATCTGACCGAGCGTGATGATCCGCCGCACGGTGGTGAGCGCGATCCACGCGTAGGCTCCATAGAGCGCGGCCGTTGCGATCGAGCCGAGCGCGAAGCCCCAGAGATCGCGCCGCACGGTCAGAGCACGATCCTCCGCGTACAGCCGGCGGAAGATATCGCGATAGCGCTCGAGCAGGCGCGGGCCGAGGCGGTAAAGCATGACCTCCTTGGCGTGATCCTCGCGCGCGATCACCGTCTCCAGGTAAATCTGCATGCGAGTCTCGGGTGATCGCCAGCGAAACAGCCGGAATGCATCGCCGGAGAACTTCGCCTCGGCCACGAAAGCCGGGAGGCCCGCGAGCAACAGCACAGCGACTGCCCAGGGAGAGAAGTGCGCGAGCAGCACGCCGTAGCTGGCGAGCGAGATCCCGTTCTGCACCAATCCGAAGGTGCGCGTGACGAGGCTCAGCGGCCGGGTGGAGGCCTCGCGGCGCGCCCGCGTCAACTTGTCGTAGAACTCCGAGTCCTCGAAGTGCTGCAGCTCGAGCGTCAGCGCCTTCTCGAGGATCATCACGTTGACGCGCTGTCCGAGCTGTGCACGCAACAGCGACTGGCACAGCGACAGACCGCGTTGGGCCGCGGCAATCGTTGCGACCAGTACACCCTCGAGCACCACCAGGCGCAGCACGTATGCGGGGCTGCCGCCGGCGCGGATCGCGCCGAGCACTGCATCGACGATGAGTGCGCCCACATACGCGACCGATGCCGGCAGGATGCCGGCGAGCAGTGTGAGCAGCGCGAGCGCCACGGTGAGCGTGCGGTTGGTGCTCCACACGAGCTCGAGGGCGCGGCGGCTGTAGCGGAAAACGCCGAAGAACCCGCGCAGCGTCAGACCTTCGGGAGCGGGCGACCGCTCGCTCGAGCGCGGCGGATGTACGGCAGTCGCCATCAGTGCTCCTCCGGCGGTCCGACCCGGGTTATGAGGCGCGAGCCGCGGCGGAAGAAGACGTAGCTGTAGATCCACGAGGAGAGCACCGCGAGGCGGTTGCGGAAACCGATGAGGACCGTGATGTGCAGCGCCATCCAGGCGAGCCACGCTGCGAGTCCCCCGAACCGCACTCGCCCGAGCTCGACCACCGCACGCGATTTGCCGACCGTTGCCATCGAGCCCCAGTCGCGGTAGCGAAATGCGCGTGTGCGCGCGCTGCGCTGGCCGCGCAACTCCGCATCGATGATGCGCGCCACGTAGCGGCCCATCTGCAGCGCGCCCTGCGAGACACCGGGCACCGGCGCGCCGCTCCTCGGGTCGATAAGCCACGCGGCATCGCCGATGAGGAAAACCTCGGGATGACCGGGCAGTGAGCAGTCGGGCGCCACCTTCACGCGCCCCCCGGGGCCGAGCGGCATGCCGAGCGTGGCGGTGAGAGGCGCAGCACGTACCCCCGCCGTCCAGATGACGTTGTAACTGCGCAGGCGCTCACTGCCGACCTCGACACCGTCCGCAAGCACACGCGTCACTGGGCTCCCGAGGCGCACCTCCACCTTCAGGGCGCGCAGCTGCGCGAGTGCGCGTGCCGAGGAGTCGGGGTGCATCGCCGGCAGCAGGCGCGGGCCGGCCTCGATGAGGATCACCCGCGCATGGCGCGTGTCCACGACGCGGTAGTCGCGTGGGACTACATCTACCGCCAGCTCCTTGATGGCGCCGGCAAGCTCGACCCCGGTGGGGCCGCCGCCGACGATGATGAAAGTGAGATGCGCGGCGCGCACCTGCGGGTCGGTCTCGATCTCGGCTGTCTCGAACGAGCGCAGCAGGCGCGAGCGTATGAACGTCGCCTCCTCCACCGCCTTCATTCCCGGAGCGTAATGGCGCCATTCCTCGTGGCCGAAGTAGTTGTCGACCGCACCGGGGGCGAGCACCAGGTAGTCATAGCCGACGTCGATGCCTGCGGCGCTGAGCCGGCGTGCGGCGAGATCAACCTCCTCCACCTGCGCGAGCATCACCCGGGCGTTCTGCTGCGGACGCAGGATGGTGCGGATGGGCTGCGCGATGTCCGCCGGACCGAGCGCGGCGGACGCCACCTGATAAAGCAGTGGCTGAAAGAGATGGTAGTTGTTGCGGTCGATCACCAGCACCTCGGCGGGCGCATGGCGCAGCGCTCGGGCGGCGAACAGGCCTCCGAAGCCGCACCCGACGATCACGACCCGCGCCCGAGAGGTCCCGATCAACACGTCCTCCGCTTGCACACACTGGGGATGTGGGGGCCATTATCGGTGGCCGCAAGCCCGAGCGGCCACCGCAGCAGAACCCCTGGCGGGCCGCGGGGCGCGCATAATCCTGCCCAGCGTCGCCCAGGGAGAAACAACAACGTGCCTGGCACCGACACGGCTCGTACCGCCCCGTGCGCACCGCGCCGCCTGCCGACCGTGCTCGCCTTGATGCCGGTGCAGCTCGTGCTGCTGTTCGTGATCCTCGCGGCCGTCGATGTTGCATGTCAGCTGCTCGGAGCGCGGCTGGTACACGCGGCCCCTGCGCCACTTGGCGACGCAACCAGGCTGCTCGCGGCGCTCATGCTGTCGCTGGCGATGATCGCCGCCTATCGCACGCTCATCGTGGTACTCGAGCAGCGCAGCGCTCAGGAGCTGTCGAGAGCCGGTGCTGCCCGCCATCTCGCCGTGGGGATGCTGGCAGGTATAGCGCTGTTCGCACTCGTCTACCTGATCCTGTGGGCAGCGGGCGCCATCACCTGGGGCTCATTCACTGGATCCGCGGGTCTTGGGCGTGCGCTCGCAGTGGCGATCGCCTCGGCGGTCGGTGAGGAGATCGTGTTCCGCGGAGTGGTGTTCCGCCGACTCGAGGGAGCGCTCGGAACCAGCATTGCGCTCACCGTCTCGGCAGCGATCTTTGGCTTGGTGCACGCCGGCAACGCCGGTGCGAGCTGGATATCGACTCTGGCGATCGCGCTCGAGGCCGGCGTGTTGCTTGGCATCGCCTATGCCGCCACGCGCAGTCTATGGCTACCGATCGGAGTGCACTTTGGCTGGAATTTCACCGAAGGCGGCATCTTCGGTGCGGCGGTCTCGGGCGCACACTACCAGGGTCTGATCGGTGCTTCCTTGTCCGGGCCAACATGGCTGACCGGGGGCGCCTTCGGCCCGGAAGCCTCGCTTCCTGCGCTCAGCGTCTCGCTGTGCGCCTCGGCGGCGCTCGGTTGGTACGTCGTACGTCAGACGGCCTGGCGGCCTGCGCCATGGAGGTTGCAAGCTCACTTCCAATAGTGTCTGACCTTCGCACGCGCGGGTGCGAGTTGGCGCGGCCTGCCGGCTCTGCACTGCGCGACAAGCTCGCGATCCAGGCCTCGCACAGCTCCACTGCCTCCGCCGGGCGAAACGTGCCTGGCTCGAGGCACCACTCGAGCCACAAGCCATCGAGCAGCGCGCTGAAACCGATGGCGGCGAGGCGCAGATCGACTGCCGCTGTGCCGGCGCTGCGCAGGCGCCGTCCCGCGCGCCCATCGACCGAGGCAGGCCGCTGCGGCAGGAGCTCCGCCAGCATGCCGCGCAACAGGCTCACGTAGCCCTGGTAGGTCTCGCGGTGGGCGCGCTGGATGAGGCGCGAGTGGCGATAGAGACCCCAGAACACCACCCACACGGCGAGCGCATCGGGATCGAGGCTCGGCGCCGAGAACCAGGCCTCGAGAAACGCTCGCATGCGCGCCTGGGGGGAGTCGCCGGCGCGCGCCACGGCTGCCTGCATACCGAGGACGAGCTCGGAGTTGATGTGGCGATAGGCCGCCGCGACCAACTCGTCCTTGTTCGGGAAATGATGGTTGATGAGGCCGACCGACACGCCCGCCTGGGCGCTGATGGTGCGGATCGAGAGACCTTCGTGGCCGTAACGTTTCAGACACTCGATCGTGGCGTCGATCAATGCCTGACGCCGCACCTGCGGCGGCTGGCGCGCGAAGCGCGGTTTTGGCGCGGCTCGCGCCATCTCAAGCCACGCGCCGCAGGCGTCGGCGGCGAAAGTCGGCGAGCACCTCACGTGCGGCGTTGTGCCCCGGCGCGCCCGTCACTCCGCCGCCGGGATGGGTGCCGGCGCTGCACATGTAGAGCCCCTTGAGCGGACCGCGATAGTTGCCGTAGCCGAGCATGGGGCGTGCCGAGAACAGCTGGTCGAGGCTCATCGCTCCATGCGAAATATCGCCGCCGATGAGCCCGAAAGTGCGCTCGAGATCGAGCGGGCTCATGATCTGGCGGCCGAGCACCGCCGCCTTGAAGTTAGGCGCGTACGCATTCACGGTGTCGATCATGAGATCCGCTACCGCCTCGCGGTGAGCGTCCCAGGAGGCCCCGGCCGGAAGCTGAGGGGCAACGTGCTGGCAGAAAAGACTCGCCACGTGCCGTCCCGCCGGCGCGAGCGTGTCATCGAGCGTCGAGGGAATGAGCAGCTCGACGATCGGCCGGCGCGACCAGCCGAAAGAGCGCGCGTCGAAGTACGCCTGCTCCATGTAGCCGAGAGTGGGTGCAACGATGATGCCGGCGGTGTGATGGTCGGCCGCTGTCTTGCCGGGCAGGCAGGTGAAGTTCGGCAACTCCGCCAGGGCCACGTTCATACGGAACGTCCCTGACCCGCAGCGCCAATGGCTCATGTGCTCGCGCACCTCCGCCGGCAGCGCCGCGGGCGCGATCAGATCGAGGTACAGCAGCCGCGGGTTCACATTGGAGATCACAGCGGCGGCACGTAGCGTCTCGCCGGACGCGGTGAGCACTCCAACCGCGCGCGCGCCTTCGACCAGAACCTCGCGCACCGGCGTCGCCACCCGGATGGTTACGCCACGTTCGCGCGCCGCCTGCGCCATGGCCTGGGTGATGGCGCCCATGCCACCGATGGCATGGCCCCACGCTCCGTGCTTGCCGTTCACTTCGCCGAACACGTGGTGCAGCAGATAGTAGGCGGATCCTGGCGAGTAGGGACTCGCGTAGTTGCCGACGATGCCATCGAAGCCGTAGGCGGCCTTGATCGGATCGCTCTCGAACCAGTTGTCCAGATAATCGCCCGCAGACATGGCAAACAGCGCGAGCAGCTCCCGACGCAGGCTCATGTCGAGGCGACGCAGCCGGCCGCCGACGCGCGCGGCACGCAGCAGCTCGGGAAGCGCGGCGCTCCAGCCTCCCTCGAGGGCGTTGGGAGGCGTAGTCAGCACGAGATCGCGCAGCACGTCCGCGATGGCGTCGAGCCGTGCGCCGTATTCGGGCAACCGCGCGGCATCGCGCGCGGAAAAGCGCGCCACCTCCTCCGCGGTGCGGCCGCCCCCGGTGATCAGGTAGCGACCGTCGGAGGTCGGCAGGAAGTTCGCGCAGCGCCGCTCGACGATGCGCAACCCGTGGCGCGGCAGGTCCAGCTCGCGAATGACCTTGGGGTTGAGGAGCGAGACCGTGTAGGAGGCGACCGAGTTGCGAAATCCGGGATGAAACTCCTCGGTGACCGCCGCGCCACCGACGATGTCGCGCCGTTCGAGCACGATCACTTTGAGCCCGGCCGCGGCGAGGTAGGCCGCGCAGGTGAGACCGTTGTGACCGCCGCCGATGATCAGCGCATCGTAGACTCCGCGTTGACCGCCTGGCTCAGCCACGACTCCAGCCCCAGGCCGGAGGCTGCGGCAGAGCGCTCTCGGGAATGAGCGCACGCATGCGCCGCGCGAAGCTGCGCAGGCACACCTCGTTGTCGCTCAGGGGGCCCGAGACGTAGCTGCTCGAGGCCATCCCCGCCTGCACGCGCTCGATCAATGCTTTGTCCTCGAGGCTCACGCGGCGATTGATGCGCCAATTGAGGTACCGTGCGGCGCGCATCTCGCGGCGCGTATCCGGGTGCACGTACATCACCTCGCGGATGATCGTCTCGGTGGGCGAGACCGGCAGGAACTGCATGAAGTCGACCTGATCAGGATAGATGTCGAACGCAATGTTCGGCCAGAGCTTGAAGTAGGTCCAGAGCCGCTGCCGCTCGGGCGGCAGGTGTGGCACGGACGGCAGCAGCTGTTGATACGCGCGCTCCGACCAGTTGCTCGAGGGGACATCACGCATCATGCCCCACATCTTGTCGATCCACGGCCGCGCCTCGATCCCGTAGCCGCGCCCGAAGAGCCGTGCAAGCCCCGGGTGCGCCACGTTGATGTGCAGCCCATCGGAGAAATTGTCCGCGACATTCTTCCAGTTCACTGCCCGCGGCCGCAGGCTCGTGCGACCGGAGGGTACCAGCTCCTCCAGACGGTAGGCGGCCATCTCGGCGGCGTACGGCGCCGCCATCTCCCGCACGCTCGGCAGCCCCGGCGCCAGACGGACGAAAATGAAGCCCATGAACACTTCGTGCTCGAGCGTGGCGAGCCCGTGCCGTGAGGCATCGAGGCCGGCGAATGCCTCACGCTGCGGCACCCCTACCAGGCGCCCATCGAGCGCATAGGTCCACGCATGGTACGGACAGGTGATGCGCCGGCCGCAGGAGCCGCGCGGGCCATCGAGCAGCCGGGCAGCGCGATGGCGGCAGACATTGTGGAAGGCGCGCACGCCCGCCTCGGTGCGTACCACGACCACCGACTCGCCGAGAAAATCGAAGGTATGGAAGTCGCCGGGCCGTGGCACATCGCTCACGTGACATACCAGCTGCCAGCTCTGCCGGAAGATCGCCTGGCGCTCGCGCTCGAAGAATTCCGGATCACGATAGATCCATGCGGGCAGGCTGTACGAGTCCGCCTCAGCAGGAGCTGAAGGTGCCAGGCGGCGCAATGCGGCGGCGTTCATCGGGGGAGCATCCAGGCAGGGTGAAATCTTGTTGAACGATCGTACAACAAGAGGAGCGCCAGCCGCAATAGCATCCCCCGGCGGTGGCGGTGGCGGTGGCGGTGGCGGCGGTGGCGGCGGCGCGCGGCGCCGCGCACCCGCAATTGTGGTAAAAAATGCGCCGCGCGGGCGCAGGCGCGCCGACCTACAACAGCAACGGTGCCACGTGATAGACATCGCTCATCTGATCCAGTCCTCGGTTGCGCCGGTGTTTCTGTTGAGCGGCGTGGCGGCAACGCTCGGCGTGCTGACCAATCGTCTCTCGCGCATCGTCGATCGGGCGCGGGTGCTCGAGGAGCAGCTCGCGCGACATCCCCTCGGGCCGGCGCAGCAGCTGGACGGCGATCTGTCGGTGCTCGCGCGGCGCGCGAACTACATCAACATCGCCATCTCGCTCTCGACGATCGCGGCGCTGCTGGTGGCGCTGGTAGTGGTAACGCTGTTCGCCAACGCTTTCCTTGGCTCCGAGCTCGCGGTGGTGATTGCACTGCTGTTCGGCGGCGCGATGGTGTGCCTGAGTGCGGCCTATGTCGCCTTCTTCATCGAGATACGCATAGCGGTAGCCGCGCTGCGCATCGGCATAGCCCGCAGCTGAGCCCCCCTGCGCCCCCCGCATGGACCGGCCGGCAGCGCGATCCGGCGCCGGGAGGCGGTCGCGGCCGAAATCTGCTACCCTGCGCACCCTTTTTTCACGGCCCAACGTGCCCCGCGCTCGCGCCTGTACTGTGAGCCGCGCCGTGGGTCCTCACCCTGCTCATGAATCGCCCGATCCGTAACATCGCCATCATCGCGCACGTCGACCACGGCAAAACGACACTGGTCGATTGCCTGCTCAAGCAGTCGGGCACCTTCGCCGCCCACGAGCGGCTCGGCGAGCGCATCATGGATTCCAACGATATCGAGCGTGAGCGCGGCATCACCATCCTCGCGAAGAACTGCGCCATCGAATATGGCGGCACGCGCATCAACATCGTGGACACACCAGGGCACGCCGATTTCGGCGGCGAGGTCGAGCGTGTCCTGTCGATGGTCGACGCCGTACTGCTGCTCGTGGACGCGGTCGAGGGACCCATGCCCCAGACTCGTTTCGTCACGCGCAAGGCTCTGGCACAAGGCCTGAAGGCGATCGTCGTGGTCAACAAGATCGACCGGCCCGGCAGCCGGCCCGCCTGGGTGATCGATCGGACCTTCGACCTGTTCGACAAGCTGGGCGCGACTGATGCGCAGCTGGACTTCCCGGTCATCTACACCTCGGCGCTGCAGGGCTGGGCGAGCACTGACTACACCGAGCGGCGCCCGGATATGTCGGCGCTGTTCGAGGCGATCCTGACGCACGTGCCACCGCCAGCGGCGCATGCGGACCGGCCGCTGCAGCTGCAGATCTCGACACTCGATTACAACTCCTATGTCGGCCGTATCGGCATCGGCCGCATCCGCTGCGGGATCCTGCGGCCCGGTGAGAACGTGGCGCTGCGCTTCGGCAACGAAGACCGTGGCGTGGCACGCATCGGGCAGGTGCTCACCTTCCATGGACTCGAGCGTCAGCCGGTGGAGGAAGCCTCCGCGGGCGACATCGTGGCCGTCACCGGCATCGATGAGGTGAACATCGGACTGACGCTTTGCGATACCGAGTATCCCGAGGGCCTGCCGCCCATCAGTGTCGATGAGCCGACGCTCGCCATGAACTTCCAGGTGAATACCTCGCCGCTCGCCGGTCGCGAAGGCAAGTTCGTCACCAGCCGGCAGCTGCGCGAGCGGCTCTACCGCGAGCTGCAGAGCAACGTGGCGCTGCGGGTCGAAGATACCGAGGAGACCGATGTACTGCGCGTCTCCGGCCGCGGCGAGCTGCACCTCACCATCCTGATCGAGAACATGCGCCGCGAGGGCTACGAGCTCGCGGTTTCGCGCCCCCAGGTACTCACCCGCATGGTGGAGGGCGAAGTGCATGAGCCGTGGGAGGCACTGACGGTGGATGTCGAAGACACGCATCAGGGCGCAGTCATGGCTGCCCTCGGCGAGCGTCGTGCCGAGCTCATCGACATGAGCCATGACCCGCAGCAGCGCGTGCGCCTGGAGTATCGCGTTCCGGCTCGCGGCCTGATCGGGTTTCAGGGGGAGTTTCTCACCATGACCCGCGGCACGGGGCTCATGAGCCATGTGTTCGATGGCTTCGCCAAAGTGACCGGCACGATTCCCGAGCGGCACAACGGTGTGCTCGTGAGCAACGAGCATGGCGAGGCGGTCGCCTATGCGCTCTTCAACCTGCAGGAGCGCGGCCGCTTGTTCGTTGGTCCCGGTGAGCGGCTCTACGAGGGCATGGTCATCGGCATTCACAGCCGCGACAACGACCTGGTGGTGAATCCGATCAAGACCAAGAAGCTGACCAACATCCGCGCCGCCGGCAAGGACGATGCGATTCTGCTGACGCCGCCGATTCAGCTGACGCTCGAGTACGCCGTGGAGTTCATCGCCGATGATGAGCTGGTGGAGGTGACACCCGCCTCGATCCGCATCCGCAAGCGCTTCCTCACCGAGCAGGAGCGCAAGCGTGCGGCGCGCAGCGAAGCCGCCGCGACTACGATCGCGTAGGTTGCAACGCGCTGGCTTGCCCGGATACAACACCATGTCCGCCCCGCTGTGCACCTTCGAGGGCCGCTGTCACTGCGGCGCGCTCGGGTTTCGCCTGCAGACGGCATTACCCGTAGCCGCCTGGAGCGTGCGCGCCTGTGATTGCCGTTTTTGCCGCGCGCACGGTGCCGCTACCAGCTCCGATCCCGGCGGCACCCTCATCTTTGACATCCGCCAGCCGGCCGCGCTGCAGCGCTATCGGTTTGGGCTCCGGACCGCGGATTTCCTGCTATGCAGAGAGTGCGGGGTCTATGTCGGCGCGCAGATCGAGGCAGCAGGCGCCGCCTTCGGCATCATCAACACGCTGGCACTGACGCCGGTGCCCGCGGCGCTGTCGCCGGCAGCGCGCGCGGACTACGGCGCAGAGAGCGTGCCTGAGCGCATCGCACGGCGCGCGAGCCGGTGGACACCGCTCGAGAAGGCTGTCTGACATCGGAGGCTGCCCGTGCACCGCTCGCGTCTGTGCGCTCTGTTGATCGACTGCCGAACGGCCGACATCGATGACGCGGCACGCTTCTGGGCGGCCGCCCTGGGTCGACCGCTCGATCCCGGGCACCCCGGCACACGCGGCAACTACCGCATGCTCGAGACACCGCCCGATGAGCCGCTCGTGCAGATTCAGCGCGTGGAGCACGAGAGTCGCGTGCACCTGGACATCGAGACAGACGACATCGCGGCAGAGGTGATGCGGCTGGAGAAGCTCGGCGCGAAAGTGGCCGAGCGACTGCCGCGTTGGGTGGTCATGCAGGCGCCTACCGGCCAGCGCTTCTGCGTCGTGCGAGTGCAGCGTCCCGGATTCCCGAAGAACGCCAACAGCTGGGATTGATGCGCGGCTACACCTCGTGTGTGCGCGAGATACCGATGAAGCTCAGGAACTCCGTGCGGGTGCGCGCATCGCTGCGGAACGTGCCGGTCATGCGACTCGTGACCATGGAGACCCCGCGCTTGTGTACACCGCGGGTCGTCATGCACTCATGCACGGCGTCGACTACCACCCCGACACCGCGCGGCCGCAGCACCTGAGTGATGCAGTCGGCGATCTGCGCAGTGAGATTCTCCTGCACCTGGAAGCGCCTGGCATAACCTTCCACTACGCGCACCAGCTTGCTGATGCCCACGACCTTCTCGGCCGGCAGGTAGCCGATATGCACACGCCCTATGATAGGTGCCATGTGATGCTCGCAGTGGGACTCGAACGAGATGTCGCGTAGCACGATCACCTCATCGTAGCCGCCGACCTCCTCGAAGGTGCGCCGCAGATAGGCGGCGGGATCGATCTGGTAACCGGAGAACCAGTCGCGATAGGCATCGACGACACGTTGTGGCGTATCACGCAGTCCCTCGCGGCCCGGATCCTCGCCCGCCCAACTCAAGAGCGTGCGCACGGCCTGCTCGGCGGCGCGTCGCGATGTTTTCGCCTTGGATCTCGCCATCGCCCTGTTCTCCCTCCGTTGCGCCGGCAGCGTGCGCAGCATGCAGCCGGCGTGCAGGACGAGTGTAGCGTGCGCTGGCGCTCAGGTCAGGAAGTGTGCCATGCCGCAAGTGAGCAGCAGGCTGCAGGAACCCACCAGTGTCGCCACCACGAAGCCGCAAGCGAGTGGCCGCCAACCGATGCGCCACATGTCGCTGAAGGATACTGACAGACCAACGGCCGTCATGCCGCAAGTGAGGAACAGGTCAGAAGCTGTGTAGCCAGTCTCGATGAGCGCGTGCCACACCGACGGTGCGCCGCCGGTGAAGGCATCGCCGAGGGTTCGCACCAGAATGAACCCCATGAAGGCAAGCACGAAGAATGGCACCAGCGGCACACGCGCGGGGCTTGCGGCCCCCTGACCGGAGGCGGGAGAGAGTGACGCCTCGAGCGGCGTTTCGCTGGCGGGGTCCTCGTGACGCTGGGCCCACCAAGCGGCAGCGGGAATGAGCACGGCGATCGACAGGTTGCGCAGGAGTTTCGCAACGCTCGCCGCTGCGAGTGCCGCAGGGGCGGAAGCTTGCTGCGAGTAGATGAGCGCCGCACCGATCACCTGGGAGGTGTCGTGGATGGCAGTGCCGAGAAATATCCCGGCGTGTGTCGGCGACCCGCCGAGGAAGTGCCCGGCCACCCAGGGATAGCCCAGCATGGCGATGCAACCGAAGAGCACGACGCAAGTAACGGCGAAGGCCGTCTCGGCGTGGCGCGCACGGATGACTGGCGATACGGCAACCACCGCGGTACACCCACATACGGCGGTACCGATCGCGAGCAGCAGCCCGAGTCGCCGCGGCACCGCCAGCGCGCGCGCAATCGCTGCGCCCGCGAGCAGCGCGACCATAAGGCAAGTGAGCGCAACCGGGAGCGCAGTGAGCGCGATCGCGGTTGCGCCGGCCAGGGTGAGCCGCAACCCCACCAGCGCGATGCCTACGCGCAGCAGCCGGTGCATCGTCCACGCGAGCCCGCGCTGCGCCCAGCCGGGCACGCCGATGCTGTTCCGCCACAGCATCCCGAGCAACACCGCACACATCACCGGGCTCAGAGGAAATTTTGGCAGCCCGCCGACCCCGGCTGCGAGAGCCTGCGCCACGAGGCGAGCCAGCGTGGCGAGTGCTGCCGCGAGCACGAAACCCGGCGCCGCCTGGCGCAGCGCGATCCAGCCCGGAGCTAACGCCCGCCGCGGCCTCACGGCTACAGCGGCAGCCGCTTCTCGCGAGAGATCTCGTGCAGGCTCACGCGCCGGTTGACCACCATGCGATCGTTCAGCTCAGCGATCGCACGGCTACCGGTACGCACGAACAAAAACGGCAGCACCCCGTGCAG
Source organism: Steroidobacteraceae bacterium (assembly GCA_035495655.1). Lineage (GTDB taxonomy): Bacteria > Pseudomonadota > Gammaproteobacteria > Steroidobacterales > Steroidobacteraceae > 13-2-20CM-66-19. The sequence continues at coordinate 28,699 of DATJFM010000101.1, read as the reverse complement.
CAGACAGGCGAGTCCGGCAAACACCATGCGCGTGCCGAAGTACACCGCCCTGAACAGGTGCTCGCAATAGCTCTCCCCCACTGAGGCGGGGTGCTCGGTAAAGGCGCGAAGCAGACCCATGCATGCAATCTAATCCTGAGGCAGCGGTACGCGGTTGCAAAGGTATGGCAAAGAGGAACGGAGTGCGCAACAATGTTGCTTACTGAGTGACTTCGGTGGGTTTTTGTTTCAATGGACAAGCTGGACGCGAAAATCCTGGACCTGCTCCAGAATAACGGTGAGCTGACCGCGGCGGAGATTGCCGACCGCGTCGGACTGTCCAAGGCACCGTGCTGGCGGCGTATCCAGAAGCTGCGCGAGGCGGGGGTCATCCGGCAGACGGTGAGCCTGCTCGATGCGCGTGCACTGAATGTAGGCACCACCGTGTTCGTCACGCTGAAGACGGGCAATCACAGCCAGGCGTGGTTCGAGAAGTTCGTACGTGCGGTGCGTGACATCCCGGAGGTAACCGAGATTCATCGCATGAGCGGCGATGTCGACTATCTCATCCGAATCGTCGTGCCGGACATCGACGCTTACGATGTGGTGTACAAGCGGCTGATCTCGGCGGTGGATTTTCAGGATGTGAGCGCGAGCTTCGCTCTCGAAACACTCAAGTACACGACCGCGTTGCCGCTGTGCTACCTGAAGCCCGATTGAGGCTCCGGCTAGCGCACGCGCCCGCAATCCATACCGCAATCACGGCGCCGGCTGCGCTGCGGTCCCTTCCGCATTCTCAGCGATGATCTGTTGGATGCGGCCGCGGATCTCGCTGCGATCGATGTCGAATGCACGGGTCGAAAGTACCGGCTGCTCACGTGCAGTCGGTGCGAGCTGCGGGCCGGAGGTTTCGCGCATGTCGACCGTGACGACGGTCGACAAACCGATACGCAACGGGTGCGCGGACAGCTCGCCGGGATCGAGTGCGATGCGCACCGGCACCCGCTGCACCACCTTGATCCAGTTACCGGTGGCGTTCTGCGCCGGCAACAGGGCGAATGCCGAGCCCGTGCCCATGCCCAACCCCGCGACGCGGCCGTGATAGGTAACGTGGCCACCGTAGAGATCCGCGATCACGGTCGCAGACTGGCCGATACGCATGCGCCGCAGCTGCACTTCGCGGAAGTTGGCCTCGAGCCAGAGCCGCCCGAGCGGCACGATGGCCATGAGCGGGGCACCGGGTGCGATGCGCTCACCGAGCTGCACCGTCCGCCGCGCCACGTAACCGGTCACCGGCGCTCGCACGGTCGTGCGTACCAGGGCGAGCCAGGCGCGCTCCACCTGGGTGGCCGCGGCACGCACGTCGGGGTTGTCCGCAACTCCGGTCGTACCGACGAGTGCGCTGCTCGCAGCGAGATTCTTCTGCGCGGCCACCAGTGCGTCACGCGCGGCCTTCAAGGCGTCCTGCGCGTGCCCCAGCTCCTCGCCCGAGACCGCACCACTGGCGGCAAGGTTGCGGCGGCGATCGAAATCGGACTGTGCGCGGGCAAGATCAGCACGGCGCTGATCGACCACAGCTTGCAGCTGATCGCGCGTCGCAAACACGGTGCGCGTCTGGCGCACGGTGCGCGCAAGCTGCTGCTCGGCATCTTGCAGTGCGATGCGCGCGTCCGTGGCGTCGAGCCGCACAAGTTCCTGACCTGCCTCGATGCGGTCGGTCTCGTCCGCGCCGATCGAGACGACCGTACCGCTCACCTGCGACATGACGTTCACCATGTCGCCCGCCACGTAGGCGTCGTCGGTGCTCTCGTGGAACCTCGAGTAAAGCAGCCACCAGGCGAGCCATACGAGCGCGATGACTACGACCGCGCCCCCGAGCGCCACGAGCCAACGCTGCCGCCGACTGCGCAGCAGCCGCGCGAGCGGCGCCGGAGCGGTTTGGACGGATACATCCACGCGTCAGCCCGCGGGCGCCAGGTAGCCGCCGCCGAGTGCGCGCACCAGGTCGACGCTGAAGGTCAGCCGCCGCGCCTGCAGCTCGGCGCCCAGGCCCTGCGCGGTGAGCACCTGGTTCTGACTCGAGAGCACGCTCAGGTAGTTATCGAGCCCGGCACGATAGCGCTCGGTCGTCAGATCGTAGGAACGTTGCGCGTCGGCGAGTGCGGTCTGCTGCTCGTGCGTCTCGCGCTCGAGCGCTCGCCAGTTTGCCACCACGTCAGCCACCTGACGCACCGCATCGAGGAGCGTCTGGTTGTACTGCGACACCGATTGATCGACCTGCGCCTGGCGCGTAAGCAGCGCGCCGCGCAGTGCGCCGCGGTTGAACACCGGCAGCGACACCGCAGCCCCTGCACCGAGGATACGGTTGCCCGGCTCGAACACCTGGGACAGATCGATGCTCTGGAAACCGGCGAAGGCCGTGAGGTTGACGTTCGGGTAAAAGTCCGCCTCCGCTGCCTCGACCGCGTAGCCCGCCGATTCGACCTGCGCCCGCGCGGCTGCGATGTCCGGTCGCCGGCCGAGCAGGTCCGCCGGCAATACCGACGGCAGCGCAATCGAAGCCGGCGGCGCCAACTGTGGGCGACTGAGCCGTGTGCCGCGGTCGGGGCCGGCGCCGGCAAGGTCCGCGAGCTGGTTGCGTGCCAGCTCGATACCGCCTTCGACATAGGCAACTGCGGCGCGCGTCAACGCCACCTGGCCTTCGGACTGCTTGACGCGCGCGGTGTTCTCGAGCCCCGCGCTCACGCGCTGCTCGGTGAGCTCGAGGATGGACTGCTGCTGCTTGAGGTTGTCGTTCGTGACATCGAGCAGCGCGTACTGCAGGTCGAGCTGGATATAGGCCTGCACCACCGCCACAGCGAGCGCGAGACGCGCCGCGGCACGATCGGCCTCGGCTGCTGCAACCCCCGAGCGCGCCGCAGCCAGGAGCGCGCGGTTGCGTCCCCAAAAATCCAGATCCCAGCTGAAGTCGAGCGCTGCGCGGCCGTTGTTCACATAGCCGCCCGCAAGGGGCGGCGGAAACAGGTAGTCCTCGGGATAGCGCTGCCGATCGGCTTCCGCGCTCACCGTGGTCGTCGGCAGCCGCGCGGCGCGCGCCCTGACCGCCTGCCCTTGGGCAGCGCGCAACCTCGCCTGCGCGGTTGCGAGACTCGGGCTGCCGCTGAGCGCCTCATCGATCAACGCATCGAGCTGCGCATCGCCATAGCTTCGCCACCAGCCATCGGCGGGCCACGCGGAGGGTGCGATCTGCGCATCCGCGACCGTGCGACCGAGCTCGAGCTTCTGCGGCGCAATCTGCGCAGCCGGCTGCCAGCCGCCGCGGTCGACGCAACCCACCAGTAGCAACGCGCCCAGTGGGGCCAGCAACACTGCGCGCCTGCTCATGGCTTCCCACCCGAGGCTTGATGGCCTTCCTGCGACTGTCCGTTGTCTATCATCCGGTGCAGGTAGTGCTTGAACGACTCGATCTCCGCGGCACTGAAGCCGGCGAGATGCGCATCGATAATGCGCGTTCCCGTTGCCAGCAGGCGCGGCAGCAGCGCCCGGCCTGCCGGGGCCAGACGCAGAAACACTACGCGGCGGTCCTCACGGCCGCGCTCCCGGCGCACCAGACCCTTCTCCTCGAGCCGGTCCAGGATGCGCGTCATGGCGCCCGTGTCGTAGCGGTTGAGCCGGCAGAGGTCGGCGGCGCTGCGCGCGGCGCCTTCGCCGAGGTGCTTGAGTACCAGAAAATGGGTGCTGTTGAGGCCGAAGCGCTCGAGTTCCGCATCTAGACTGTTGAGAAGCGAGGCGCGCGCGGCGCTCATGAGCTGGCCGACGCTCAACCCCTCTTCCGAGGGTTGCGCCGCAATGCGCGGCTCTGCTCCGATGACTGCCCTGCGGCTCATGGATGCGGCTTGCTATCCTAATAACTGCTGTGGAAATTACTGCCAACGATAATACTGCCTTGGCAACTATCTGTCCAGTTACATCCGGACGCTCGCAGGGCTCGATGCGCCGCGCACACCACGCGCTCACCAGCGCTGCGTTCCTATTGTTGCTCGCTGCCTGCGCACGCTCGGGGCCGCCGCCCGCACCGCCACCGCCACAGGTGGGGGTCGTGGCCGTGCATGCGCAGCCGGTGCCGCTCACGCGCAATCTCGTCGGCCGCCTCTCGGCCACGCGTTCGGCGGATGTGCGCGCGCGCGTCGCGGGTGTACTGCTGAAACGGCTGTACGTCGAAGGTTCGGACGTCAGGGCCGGGCAGCCGCTCTTCCAGATCGATCCGGCACCGCTACACGCCGCGCTCGATGGCGCCCTCGCCGCGCTGGCACAGGCGCAGGCGAGCGCCACCAATGCGCACATCGCCGCGCAGCGCACCCGTGAGCTCGCGCCGAGCGGCCTGGTCTCGCGCTCGGACCTCGACAATGCAGAGGCCACCGAGCGCTCGAGCGCGGCGGCGGTGGAGCAGGCGAAGGCGGCCGTCGGCACCGCGCGCATCAATCTCGGTTACGCCACGGTGACCGCGCCGATCTCGGGACGCGCCGGACAGCAGGGCGTCACCGAAGGTGCGCTGGTCGGACAGGGCAGCGCGACACTGCTCACTACGGTCGAGCAGATCGATCCGATCTACGTCAAGTTCGATGAGCCCGCGGTGGACATCGAGCGGCTGCGTCGGGCGCAGGCGGCAGGCGATGTCACGCTCGCGCGCGGCAAAGAGGTGACGGTGCAGCTCACCCTCCCGGACGGCACTCCCTACGCGCACGGCGGAACGCTCGACTTCCTCGATGTGAGCGTCGATCCCGCCACCGGCGCAGTGGCACTGCGCGGCATCATTCCCAATCCCGAGCATCAGCTGCTGCCGGGAATGTTCGTCGGTGTGCGGCTCAGGTCCGCCGAAGTGAAGCGCGCCTTTCTCGTGCCACAGGCCGGGCTGCAACGCGATGCCAAGGGCCCATATGCTCTGATCGCCGGCGCCGATGACAAGGTGGTGGAGAAGCGCGTCACCGTCGAGACACTCGAGGGAGCGAACTGGATCGTGACCGCGGGGCTCGCCGACGGCGATCGCGTCATCGTCTCCGGCACGCAAAACGCGCGGCCCGGCGCCACGGTGGCCGCGGTCCCGGCCGCGGCGTCGGAGGATGCGGCCCAGACCACCGACATTGCCGCACGCTCAGGTGCGGCCGGGCGCTAGTCCTCATGCCGCAGTTCTTCATCGATCGCCCGGTGTTTGCATGGGTGCTTGCGATCCTCATCGCGCTCGGCGGCCTGCTCGCGTTGCTGCGGCTGCCGAGCGAGGCCTACCCGCAGATAGCGCCACCGCAGGTCGCAATCACCGCCTCATACCCCGGCGCCAACGCCGCAACGGTGGAAACGACCGTTACCCAGGTGATCGAGCAGCAGCTCACCGGCATCGACAAACTCCTCTACTTCACCTCGCAGTCCGCCTCCGACGGCTCATGTGCCATCACCCTGACATTCGAGAACGGCACCAACCCGGACATCGCCGCGGTACAGGCGCAGAACCGCGTGTCGCTCGCCGAGCCGCGCCTGCCCGCTGAGGTGAATCAGCAGGGGATCCGCATCGCCAAGGTCGCCGCCGGGTTTCTCGGCGGCATCGGCCTGATCTCGGCGCCGGGCGGGCCGGGTCCCGAGGAGCTCAACAACATCGTCGCCTCGCGCGTGCTCGATACGATCCAGCGCGTTCCGGGCGTCGGCGCCGCCGTGCAGTTCGGCTCCGAGTACGCCATGCGCATCTGGCTCGATGCCGACAAGCTCAAGGCCTACAACCTCTCCGCCTCTGCAGTGCTGGCGGCGGTGCAGTCCCAGAATGCCCAGTTCGCCTCCGGCTCGATCGGCGCGTGGCCCGCCCTGCGCGATCAGACCACGACCGCCACGGTGACCGCGGAGGGACGCTTCACCTCGCCGGAGCAGTTCGAGCAGATCCTGCTGCGCACCGAACCGAACGGCGCCTCGGTGCGCCTCAAGGACGTCGCGCGCATCTCGCTCGGTTCCGCACAGTACGGCTTCGAGGACAGCATCGGCACGACGCCGATCGCGGCCTTCGGCATCCAGCTGGCTCCCGAGGCGAATGCGCTCGAGGTCTCCAAGGCGGTCACCGAGCGGATGAATGCCATACAGGGGAGCTTCCCGCCCGGAGTGAAGTGGGTGTGGGCCTGGGACTCCACACCTTTCATTCGGGTCGCGATCCGCGAGGTTCTCATCACGCTCGTCGAGGCAGTAGTGCTGGTGTTCCTGGTGATGCTGGTGTTCCTGCAGAACTTCCGCGCCACACTCATCCCGACGCTGGTGGTGCCCTCGGCGCTGCTCGGTACGCTCATCGGTATCTACGTGGTCGGCTTCTCGATCAACCAGCTGTCGCTGTTCGCGATGGTGCTCGCCATCGGCATCGTCGTCGACGATGCCATCGTGGTGGTGGAGGCGGTCGATCGCATCATGCGCGAGGAGCATCTCCCTGCCAAAGAGGCGACGCGCAAGGCGATGCACCAGATCACCGGCGCCATCGTCGCGATCACCTCGGTGCTCGCCGCGGTCTTCATTCCGAGCGCGCTGCAGTCGGGCAGCACCGGAGTGATCTACCGCCAGTTCGCACTCACCATCGCGCTGTCGATGGGTTTCTCGGCACTGCTGGCGCTGTCGTTCACCCCGGCGCTGTGCGCATCGCTGCTGCGGCCCGAGCATCTGAAGGGCAACGTCGTCTTCAACTGGTTCAATCGCGCATTCGAGCGCACGCGCGCCGCGTACGTCCACCGGGTGTATCAGTCGGTCGGTCACGTACCGCGCTGGATGGCAGCTTTCGCCGTGATGCTCGCCGTGGGGGCGTTGCTGTTCATCAGGCTGCCGGGGAGCTTTGTGCCCGACGAGGATCAGGGCTACGCGCTCATCGACGTGCAGCTGCCCGCCGGCGCCAACCTGCCGCGCACCCGCGAGGTGATGCAGCACATCAACGCCATCATCGAGCGCAGCCCGGACGTGGATTATGCGTTCCTCATCATCGGCTCGAGCTTCACCGGCACCGGCGAGAACGCCGGACGCGCCTTCGTACACCTGAAGACCTGGGACAAGCGTCCGCACACTGCGGCCCAGTTCATCGCGTGGGCGAACGATACCCTCGGGCGCGAGATCCACGACGCGCGCGTGTACGCACTCAACCTGCCCACGGTGCGCGGCCTCGGGTTCTTCGGGGGCTTCGACATGTTCCTCGAGGATCGCGGCGGACTCGGCCGTGAGGTGTTGACCGGCGCGCAGGACACGCTGCTCGGGAAGGCAGCCGCCGACAAGAGCACTCTCAGTGGCGTGCGGGCCAACCTGCTGCCGCCGGCCCCGCAGCTGCAGCTGACCGTCGATCGCGTGCAGGCGCAGTCGATGGGACTCTCGGCCAGCGATGTCTATACCGCGCTGCAGCTGATGCTGGCGCCGGTGTATGCCAACGACTTCATCTACCAGGGACGGGTGCTGCGCGTGCTGCTGCAGGCGGATGCCCCGTGGCGCATGACGCCCGAGGCGCTCGGGCACTTCTACGTGGCGGGCGCCGGCGGCAACATGATTCCGCTCGCTAACTTCGTGCGCGCCGACTGGGTCATGGGCTCACCCACACTCACGCGTTTCAATGGCTACGCCGCGGTCGAGGTCACCGGCAACAACGCCGCCGGGCGCAGCTCCGGGCAGGCCATGCAGGCCATGCAGAACATCGTCAGCGAGAGTCTGCCACGCGGCATCGGCAACGACTGGGCCGGGCAGTCACTGCAGGAGCTGATCTCCGGGGCGCAGGCGCCCATGTTGTTCGCGCTGTCGATCCTGGTGGTATACCTGTGTCTCGCAGCGCTCTACGAGAGCTGGAGCGTCCCCGCAGCCGTGCTGATGGCGGTGCCGGTCGGGCTCATTGGCACGGCGCTCGGCGCGCTGCTGCGCGGGTTGCCCAATGATGTGTTCTTTAAAGTGGGCCTCATCACCATCATCGGTCTCTCGGCCAAGAACGCGATCCTGATCGTCGAGTTCGCCGTCACCTCGCAGCGCGCGGGCAAGAGCCTGCACGAAGGCGTGCTGGAGGCGGCGCGGCTGCGCTTCCGGCCGATACTCATGACCTCATTTGCCTTCATCCTCGGGGTATTCCCGATGGTGGTCTCGACCGGGGCAGGCGCCAACGCGCGCCATGCCATCGGCACCGGGGTGGTGGGCGGCATGCTGAGCGCAGCTCTGCTCGGGGTACTCATGATCCCGGTGTGTTATGTCGCAGTGCGTCGCCTGATGGGCGAGAAGCTCGATGCGCCCGCGCCGCTGGCGGGGGCGGGAACCGTCCCGGGTCCGGCGCAGCGGCGCGAGGAGTAGTAACACTATGGCGGTGGTGGTGGTGCCGCGCTGAAAACATCGGCGCCGAATGCGCGCAGCTCCGGCTCGGCCGCGTAACCGAGATAAGGCAGACCGAAAATGGCCTCCACGGTACGTAGCAGCGAGTAATGATTGTAGGGCACCGTGGAAACGGTGCCGGGCTTGACGAACTTCGAAAGCACGATCGCTCCGACCCGTCCGCCGCCCGGACCGCTGAAGCCCGGCGGGAAGCGCGCACCGGGAAGCGGTTTCTCTCCGCAGCAGGCGCTCGAGCCCTCAGCGCCGGCGCCGTCCGATTCATCAAAGGTGATGATGAGCATGCCATCGGCCAGGAATGCGGGCGCCGCCTCGATGAGTGGCACCCAGTGGGCGAGGAACTCATCGACGGCTTTTGGCCCCCCGGTGCGTCCATCGACGCAGTGCACATCGTGGCCGTCGTCACAGAGGTTTGGGGTGATGAAGCTGTAGTTCGCGGTGGTGGCGGCGCTGGAGAGATCCTGTGGCAGGTGCTCGAGGTTGATGACGTGGCTGTCGCAGCGCGCCTGGTCATCGATGATCGCGTGGAAGTAAACGAAGGGATTGTGCTTGGCGGCGTACTGATCCCCTCTGCTGGCGGAGCTGGTTTTTTCCGGCGCGCCCAGCCGCACGTGGCCGCAGGTGGATGACTCGCGCGCAGGGTTCTTACCCATGTCCTCCATGTACGCGCGCCAGGTGAGACCTGCGGCCTCGAGCTGGTCGGGGAGCGTGCGTACGCTGCGCGGGTAGACGCAACCCGATCCGGGCAGCTGACCGTGCGCATCGAGCCCGGAAGCGCTCGGGCGAAAGTCCTGGTAGCTCGCGCAGTCGAGCTGCGTGGCCAGGTTGGGCGCCTGACCGCTCACGAGCGCGATGTAGTTACCGAGACTGGCATGTCCGATCGCGTAGTACTGCGTGAGCAGTGCGCCGCGTGCCGGAAGCGCGTGCGCGAGATACGGTGCCGGCGCGCGGCTAGTGAAGATGACGCCGTAGGACTGATTCTCGAGCAGCAGCACGAAGACATGCCGGATGGGTGGCGACGCCGCGCGCGCCGCGAGCGCTGCAGATGTGTCCGGCGGCGCCGCTTCGGCAGCGGCAGCGAGGCCGAGCGCGAGGAGCACAGCTGAGCTCGCGGCCGCTCGCCTCGGCATTCAGGCCTCGGAGGTCGCCTGGGTGTCGCGCGTCGTGACGAGCTGCGGTGTCATCCGCAGCGCCCGCAGGAACAGAAGCGCGCAGGCTACCGTGAGCACCGCCGCCGCGAGGAATGCAGCGCCGGGGAAATACACCGCGCCCGTCGGGTCGGAGAAACGGCTGAAGATCTGTGTCATCAGCGGCGGTCCGATGATGGCGCTCAGGCTGCCGAGTGAAGCCACCGCTCCCTGCAGCTCCCCCTGCGCGTTCGGGGGAATCTGCTCCGAGGCGAGCGCATTCATGGAAGGATAAGTGAGCGCGAACAGGAACGTGGTGAGCCCGACCACGTACATCACCCAGCCTTGGGATGCGAACGCGTAGCCGATATAGGCGAGTAGCGCGGCCAGCATGCCGCCGAGCGCTGCACGCCGCATGCCGCCGATCCAGGGAATCAATACGCGCGTCAACACGCCCTGCGAGAGAGCCATGAGCAGCCCGACGAAGGCAAGCGAATAGCCGACCTGCGCGCTCGACCAGTGGAACTTGGAGATGGTGTAGAAGGCCCAGGTCCCCGGCAGCACCTGGTGGGCCAGCTGCCACAGGAACAGCGCCCCCAGGGTCATGAGCACCGCCGGGTAGTGACGCATCTGCTTGAGCGTACCGAGCGGATTGGCGCGCACCCAGTGAAAGGCGCGCCGCTTCCCGGGCGGCAGCGACTCCGGCAACGCGAAGTAGCCGAGCGTCGCGTTGGCGAGCGCGATGATGCCGGCGGTGAAGAACGGCGCGCGCGCACCGAAGGTACCGAGCAATCCACCGATGGCCGGCCCGAGGATGAAGCCTATGCCGAACGCCGCACTCATGAGGCCGAAATTCTGGGCACGCCGCTCCACCGGGGTAATGTCCGCCACGTAGGCATAGGCCGGTGTGAAGGAAGCGCCCGCAATGCCAGCGATCATCCGCCCGAGGAACAGCCAACTGATCACCGGAGCGAAGCCCATGATGAGGTAGTCGATGCCTAACGCCAGCACCGAGAACAGCAGCACCGGTCGCCGACCGAAGCGATCACTCAGGTTGCCAAGCACCGGCGCGCAGAAGAACTGCATGAGCGCATAGACGAAGGACAGCCCGCCGCCGTAGCGCGCCGCGCGGTCGATGCCTACCCCGGCGAGCTGCATGATCAGCCGCGGCAGCACCGGCAGAATGATGCCAAAGCCGATCGAGTCGACCAGCACCAGTACGAAGATGAACAGCAGGGCACCGCCGCCGGCTTTGCGCTCGCTCACGGATCCTCCTGGGGGAGCGCGTCATCTTATACGATGCGACGCGTGCGCCACGTCCGTCGCTCATCGCACCACCCCGCCTGTCCGTCGCGTCACGCCGCCTTTCTGCTGAACAGCAGAACTGCGGCAGAGGTGGTCACCAACGCGATCTCCAGCAGCCGGACCATGTCCGGTGCCAGCGCGTGAAACGAGGTGCCCTTGAGGAACAGACCCTGCATCAGGCGCAGCATGTGGGCGAGCGGGTTGACATTCGTGACGAACTGCAGCCACCACGGCATGTTCTCGACCGGCGTCGCAAAGCCCGACAGCAGCGCAAAGGGGAGCAGCACCGCGAACGCTCCGAGAAAAGCCTGTTGCTGCGTGTAAACCAGTGAGGAGATGAACAGGCCCACGCCGGCGCAGGCCAGCGCGAAGGTCAGCACCGCGGCGTAGAGCACCAGCACGCTGCCGCGGAAAGGCACGCCGTAAACCAACGTGACGATCAGCAGGTATAGCGTCGCCTGCACCGCCGCCACCAGCAGCGGCGGCAGCAGCTTTCCGAGCGCGATCTCCACCGGCGTAGCGGGCGATACCAGCGTCTGGTCGAAGGTGCCGAGCTCGCGCTCGCGCGCCACCGACAAGCCCGTGATCATCAGCGCCACACCGAGGCTGAGCATCCCCACCAGATTCGGCAGCATGAACCAGCGGTACTCGAGGTTGGGATTGAACCAGTTGGTCATGACCACCTCGGCCTTGGGCACGGTCGGCGCCGCAACCGATGCGCCCGGCTGCGGCGCGCCACCGCCACCTACCGTAGCGTCGGACACGATGGTGCTCACGTACTGCGCGGTGATCTGCGCCGCGTTCGAGCGACGCCCATCGAGCAGCAGCTGCACGCTGGTGGGTCGCCCGGCGGCGAGATCCGCGGAGAAACCGCTCTGCAGCACCAGGATGCCGACCACCTGCTCGCGCTCGAGAGCGCTGCGGGCGATGGCGAGCGCCGGATACAGCGGCAACGCAGTGAAGCTGCGCGCCCCGCGCAGGCGCTGCAGCACCTCGGCGGCGTACGGCCCACGATCGAGATCTACCACCCCGAGGCGAATGTTCTTCACCTCCATGGTGGCGGCCGAAGAGAAGATGAACAGCTGGATGATGGGCGGCAGGATGAGCGAGAACCGCGCGCGCGGATCGCGCAGCATGGTGATGAGCTCCTTCCTGATAATGGCCAGCAGCCGCTGCAGCACCGCGCACCTGCCTCAGTCGATTCGCTTGTGCAGCCGCCGCCAGGTGAGACCGAAGAACAGCGCACCGACCACGAGCATGAAGGCCATGTTGGGAATGAGCACTGTCCAGACATCCCCGGCAAGGAACACCGTCTGCAGCGAGATGTTCATGTAGCGCGCCGGGATGAGGTAGGTGACCGGCCGCAGCCAGGCCGGCATGGAGTTGATGTCGAACAGGAACCCCGACAGCATCATCGCCGGCAGATAGCCGGTCATCAGCCCGAGCTGCGCCGCCGCCATCTGGGTCTTCATGGTGCCCGAGATCAGCAGGCCCTGGCCGAGAGCCGGCACCAGAAACACCGCCGACACCAGGCCGAGCGTCAGCGGCGAGCCACGCAGCGGCAGCCGGAACAGCAGCAGCGCCGTCAGCACGCACACTGCCATCGACAGCATCGCCAGCACGAAGTACGGCAGGGACTTGCCGATGAGGATCTGACCACGCGTCAGCGGCGTCGCGTACAGCGCCTCCAGCGTGCCACGCTCGTACTCGCGTGCGATGACCAGCGAGGTGAGCAGCGTGCCGAGCAGTGTCATGATCACCGTCATCGATCCCGGGATCAGGAACCAGCGGCTCTCGGCGTTGGCGTTGTACCAGTAGCGCGCTTCAACGCTCACCCGCGGCGTGACTGGCGCCCCCTGCTGCATGGCGCGGCTGGCGAGAAACTCGCTCCAGATTGCGCTCACATAACCATGCACGAAGTTCGCGGTGTTGGGCTCCGCGCCGTCCACCAGCACCTGCACCTGCGCGGTGGTGTCCTCGGCGTGCAGCATGCGCCCGAACTGCGCCGGTATGATCACCACCGCCTTGACGTCCTGATCCTGCAGCAGCTGTTCCCCGGCACGGCGGTTCACGGCCGGCACCACCACGAACCATCTCGAATTGGTGAGCGCAGCAGCCAGGTCCTGCGCATCGTGACCGTCATCCTCGCGCACCACGGCGACCTTCACGATCGTGGTGTCGAGGGAGATGCCGAAGCCGAACAGGAACAGGAAGGTGAGCGGCAGCACCACCGCGATGATCCAGCTCGAAGGATCACGGATGACTTGCTTCGCCTCCTTGATCATGACCGCGCTGAGCTGCTGCCACCAGGAGTGTGCACGTGCGCGGCGGCCATTCGCGCCCGCGGCCGCGGGGGTGGCGTTCACGGTGCCTCCGCTTCGACGAGCGCGATAAACGCATCTTCGAGCGTGGGCTCGGGCTGCCGCGCGCTGCGCACGCGCGACTTCAGCTCATCGGGTGTGCCCTCGGCGATCTTGCGGCCACGCCAGATGAGGCCGATGCGGTCGCAATACTCCGCCTCCTCCATGAAGTGCGTCGTGACCAGCACCGCGACGCCGCGCCCGGTCAGTGCGTTGATGTGATGCCAGAACTCGCGTCGCATGAGCGGATCGACGCCGCTGGTCGGCTCGTCTAGAAACAGCACCGCCGGCGCATGCAGCGTGGCGCAGGCGAGCGCGAGACGTTGCTTGAAGCCGAGCGGCAAAACCGCTGCGTTACGCTCGAGATGCGGTGCCAGCTCGAACATCTCGATCATCGCCGGCACGCGCTCGCGCTTTGCCGCGCGCGACAGCCCGTAGATGTTGGAGAAATAGTCGAGGTTCTGCGCCACCGAGAGGTCGCCGTAGAGCGAGAACTTCTGCGCCATGTAGCCGAGCCGCGCACGGGCGCGGCTCGCGGCGTGCAGCAGGTTGACTCCGGCAACACTCGCATCACCTGCGGTGGGCTTGAGCAGACCGCACAGCATGCGGAAGGTCGTCGACTTGCCGGCGCCGTTGGGCCCGAGGAGTCCGTAGATCTCCCCGGCGCGCACCTCGAAGCCGACGTGATCGGCCGCGACGAAGTCGCCGAAACGGCGCGTCAGGCCCACCGCGCGAACCAGCGCGTCCGGAGCGCGCGCGGCGGCGATCTCACGCTGCGCATCGCCGGAAGCTGCCGTCGCGGCCTGTGCCGGCCAGCCGCGCGCAAGCAGACTCTGCCCCTTGCGCGCGCCGCCGAGGAGTTCAACGTAGGCGTCCTCGAGTCGCGGCTCGACTGGCTGATACTGCGCCCCCTGGAACGCCGCCTCGCAGTGCGGCTTGGCGACCAACCGCACGCTCGCCCCCTGGATGACGGCATCGAGCACGGCATCGCGTGCAAGCTCCTCCTCAGCCGTCTGCCGGGCCGCCCCGGGAGGCGCGCGGCGGCGGAACACGCGTCCGCGCAGCCGCTCGCTGAGCTCGCGCGGTGGACCGTCGTACAGCAGCCGCCCCGCATCGAGCAGCCAGATATAAGCGCAGCGCTCGGCCTCCTCCAGGTACGCCGTCGACCAGAGCACCGTGACGCCGCCCGCCACGAGCTCGCTCACCATGCGCCACAGCTCGCGGCGTGAGAGCGGATCGACGCCGACGCCCGGCTCATCGAGCAGCAGCAGCCGCGGGCGACCCAGCAGCGCGCACGCCAGTCCGAGCTTCTGCTTCATGCCGCCCGAGAGCTGACCCGCCAGCCGCTCGGTGAAGGGCGCAAGATCCGTGAAGCGCAACAACTCTGCGAAGCGCTGCTGCCGCTCGATCGCATCGAGCGCGCGCAGGTTGGCATACAGGTCGAGGTTGTCGAGCACCGAGAGGTCCTCATACAGCCCGAAGCGCTGCGGCATGTAGCCGGTCTCGGCCTGGGTCTCACCGCCTTCGGCCTGTGGGGTGCGCCCCAGTACCTCCACCGTTCCGGCGGTCGGCCCCATCAGACCTGCGAACAATCGAATCAGTGTCGTCTTGCCGGCGCCGTCGGGACCTACGAGGCCGAGAATCTTGCCGGCCGGCAGCGTCGCGCTGATGGCGTCGAGCGCGCGCGTCGCACCGAAGCTTTTCACCAACCCGCTCACCCTCGCCGCCGGTTGCAGCGGCGCCGGTGCAGAGGTGGTCGGGGCGGGCGTGCTCATCAACTGCCGGTACCGGTACGCCTCAATGCTCTGACGGGGCAGCCGCTGCGACGAGCACCGTTACCGGCATGCCCTGACGGAATACGTTGTCGGGGTCACTCGCGATGACCCGGATGCGATACACCAGATCATCGCGCACCTGCTCGGTCTGCACGGTCTTCGGCGTAAATTCAGCTTCGGGCGAGATGAAACCAACCGTGCCGTCGTACTGCCTGCCCGGCATCGAGTCGATGGTTATCTTGACCGCCATGCCGGGCTTGATGCGCCCGAGGCGCGGCTGCGCCACGTAGGCGCGGATCCACACGGGATCGTTGAGCGTGAGCGTGTAGACCGTCTGCCCCGCCTGCACGATTGCGCCGAGCTCGCGGGCGCGCACCGAGACGATACCGTTGCTTGGCGCCACGAGCGTGGCGTCGGACAAAGCCGTCTGCGCCTTCTCGAGGCGTGCCTGCGCCGAGCCCAGCATCGCCTCCTGGGCCTCGATGTCTTCGATGCGTGAGCCGTGAAGTTCGAGGGTGAGCTGACCCTGCGCGGCGGCAAGCGCGGCCTCGGTCATGTGCATGCGAGCCTGCGCGTCGTCGATCTGCTGGTGTGTGACGAGGCCCGAGGCGACCAGCTGCTCCTGACGCTGGAGCGTCACGCGCGCGTTCTCCACCTCGGCCGCCCGTTGCGCGACGGTGGCACGCGCCTGGGCGACCTCCTCCACTCTGAAGCCGCGCCGCGTTTTGTCGAGTTGCGCCTGCGCCTGCGCGACGTCCGCTTTCGCCGAGTCCACATCGGTGCGGAAGGGGATGGGATCGAGCTCGGCGAGCACCTGGCCCGCGCTCACCTTGTCGCCCTCCTGCACCTTGACGGCGGAGATCCGCCCGCTCACCCGGAAGGCCAGCTCCACCTGATGCACATCGACGTTGCCCGACAGCGCAAAGGCCGCATCGGGGTCATTGACACGGTGCTGTCGCCACTGCCAGATCGCGAAGGCCACGAGCACGATCAGGACCGCAAGTGCCCCGAACAGCACGGGGCGGCTCGGACGGCGACTGCCGAGCACCTGTTGGCCGGAATCGGACGCTTTTGTCGTGGTGTCGTTCACCGCTGGCTTCCTGAGGCAAGAAGGCTATTGTGCTTGTAATCCCTGCCGGAGGCGCAGACCCGCTGCCAATGGCTGCAGAATTATTATTGTCGTGCGAGCTTCAGCCCCCCGAGCCGGCTCCACAGCCAGAAAACCGGTATGCCCGCGACGATGACTGCAAAGGTGATACCCGTGTTACGCGGATCCGCGATCAGTGCGTTCAACACCATGTACAGCGATGCGATCAGGAATACTGCCGGCACGATCGGGTAGCCCCACACGCGGTACGGACGCGGCAGCTCGGGACGCCGCGCGCGCAACAGAAACACGGCAGCTACGGTGAGCGTGTAGAAGGGCCAGATGCCGAGGATGAATTTGTCGGCGAGCTGAGCGAAGTCATTCTCCAGCACATACGCTGCACCGAGCACGGTGGCGAGCCAGATCGCGACCGAGGGGCTGTCGAAGCGTGGCGAGACGCGGGCCGCAGCCTGAAAAAACAATCCACGGTCGGCCATGGCGTAGAAGATCCGCGACCCGGCCAGCATCGAGGCATTGAGGCCGCTGAAGGCCGAGATTACCACCGCACCCGCGACCACGGCCGCTCCGGCGCTGCCGAGCACTGCGATGCGAGCCGCCACGCTCGACGCAACGAGCTTCGAGCCGGCCATCGTCTGCGGCGTGAGCGCGTACAGAAAGCCGACATTGACCACGAGGTAGACCACGATCACCGAGACCGCTCCGGCGATGAGCGCGAGTGGCAGATTGCGTCGGGGGTTGCGGACCTCACCTGCCACAAACGCCGCATCGGCCCAGCCGTCGTAGGTCCACATCACCGGGATGAGTGCGGTCGCCAGCGCCGACCACGGTGTACTCGCGGGCCAGGCGGGCGTGAAATGCGCGGCACTCCCGCCGCGGGCGTTGAAGGCCAGCAGGCCGAGGCCGAGCAGCACCGCGTACTTCACGGCGGTCGTGGCGCTGAGGACTGCCGCGGCACGCTGCACGCCGAGGTAGTTGATGGCGCCGATGAGCGCGATGGCAAGTGCGGCGGTGACACGCACGTTCGCCGCGACGAGCGGCACGAAGTAACCCAGGTACTCCGCGAAGATGGTCGCGATCGCACCGAGAGCTGCGGCGCGCACGACCACCAGCTCGGTCCAGCCGAAGAGGAACGCCGGCAACGGACCGTAGCCCTCCAGCAGGTACGCAAATACCCCGCCCGAGCGCGGCAAGGCACCGGCGAGCTCCGCCACGGTGAGCGCCCCGCACAGCGCGATGACACCTCCGAGGACCCAGCAGAGCAGCATCGGACCGGGAAACTGCAGCGCCGCGGCCACGGTGGCGGGAACACGGAAAATTCCGCTGCCGATCGTTATGCCGACCGATAACGCCACGATCTGAGCGAAGCCGACCGAGCGCGGCATGCGCTCGCCCCACTCATCAGCCACCGGCAAGTCTCGCGGCGATGAGCTCGACCCAGTGGCACACGGGAAGCGCGCTCGCGCTGCGCAGATGCGCAAGACAGCCGATGTTCGCCGTCGCGATGAGCTGTGGCGCGTCGGCCACGAGCGCGCTCACCTTGGCGCGCAGCAGCCGCATCGACAGCTCCGGCTGCAGTAAGGAGTAGGTGCCGGCCGAACCGCAGCAACGCGCGCCATCGGCGACCGCGGTGAGAGTGAAGCCGGCCGCCCTGAGCAGCGGCTCGACCACGCCTGAAGCGTGCAGTGCATGCTGCAGAGTGCACGGCGCATGGAAAGCCACGCGCAGCGGGGCTGACCGCGCGCTGACGTCGCTCGCCTCCGCGAGCGCGCCACGCAGCGTCCTCGCGTGGCCGGCGAGCAGCTGGCTAATGTCGCGTGCGAGCGCGCTCACCCGCGCCGCGCGCACGGCGTACGCGGGATCATCGCTCAGCAAGTCTCCGTAGTCGCATACCATCGCCGCGCAGGCGCTCGCGGCGAACACCACCGCCTCCGCGCCAGCCTCCACGTGCGGCCAGAGCGCATCGACATTGCGCCGCGCCTGCGCGCGCGATTCCTCATGCGCCGCAAGGTGATGGGACAGCGCTCCGCAACAGCCCGCCTCGGCAACTCGGATCGTACTGAGCCCGATGCGGTCGAGCACCTGCGCGCTCGCCGGATTGATGCGCGGGGCGAGAACCGGCTGCACGCAGCCCTCGAGCAGCACCACGCGCCGAGCGTGACGCGCAGCCGGCCAGATGGGCGGACGATCCAACAGCTCGAGTGATGGCGCGCGCCTGGGGGCGCCTGGCAGACGGGCGCGCAGCGAGCGCGGCAGCAGTGGCCGCGCGACCGCTGCGAGCCCTAGCAGTGCACGAACCCGGCGTGTGTAGGGCACGATACGGCGCAGCAGGTACCGTCGTGCGCGTGCCGGTAGCGGCCGCGGCACGCGCTGCTCGACGAGGACCCGTCCGATATCGAGCAGCCGTCCGTAGCGCACCCCCGAGGGACAGGCGCTCTCACAGGCGCGACAGGTGAGACAGCGATCGAGGTGCAGCTGCGTGTGCGCGCTCACGGGCTCGCCTTCGAGGAGCTGCTTCATCAAGTAGATGCGGCCGCGAGGACTGTCGAGCTCATCTCCCAGCAGCTGATAGGTCGGACAGGCGGGCAGGCAGAAGCCGCAGTGCACGCAGCTGCGCAAGATAGCGTCCGCCTCACGGCCTGCGGGTGAGTGGCTGATGAAATCCGCGAGCTCGGTCTGCATAGCCTCCCGATTCCATCAGCCCGCTGGACGGGCGGCAGTCGTGAGGAGCCGATTCTACGCGTAATCTCGTAAGCGTCGGCGCTCCCTCGGAGGCGACGCTTCGGCGGGTGCGGCGGTGCGCTTCAGCCGGTGATGATCTTCAAGCGCTGCGTACGCGAGGCATCCCCGAGCTCGCCCACGCGCCGCAGCAGCTCGCGCGCGGCATCGGCCTGCAGTGGCCGGCTGAGCAGGAATCCTTGCGCATCCTGGCACTCCTGTTCCTGGAGGAAGGCAAGCTGCGGGTAGTTTTCCACGCCCTCGGCGGTGACGTTGATGTGCAGCGAGCGCGACATGGCGATGATCGCCGCGGCGATGGCGCGATCGTCGCTGTGATCGCTGATGCTGGTGACGAACGAGCGGTCGATCTTCAGACGATCGACCTCGAAGTGCCGCAGGCGACCGAAGCTCGAATAGCCGGTGCCGAAATCATCGATCGCCAGCGAAATGCCGAGCGCCTTGAGCTCCTTGATCGCTTTCTCCGCCCACGTCTCGTTGGCCATGACGACCGACTCGGTGATCTCGAGCTCGAGCACCGCCGGATCGAGTCCGGTCTCTCTGAGTATCTCGGCCACTTCCTGCGGGTACTCGGCAAGGGCGAACTGGCGCCCCGAAACGTTCACCGCCATGCGCTGCACCGGCAGTCCTTCGGTGCGCCAGGCCTGGGCCTGCTGACACGCCGTGCGCAACGCCCACCTGCCGATCGCGAGGATGAGACCGGTTTCCTCCGCGACCGGAATGAACTCGAGCGGACTCACGGCGCCAAGCTCGGCGTTGGTCCAGCGCAGCAGCGCCTCCACCCCCGAGATGGTGCCGCTGCGCACGTCGAACTGCGGTTGGTACTGGAGCGAGAATTCCTCGCGCTCGAGCGCGCCGCGCAGCTGCTCCTCGATGGTGAAGCGGTGCAGCGCAGAGGCGTTCATCGAGACATCGAAGAAGGCGAAGGTGCCGGGCGTGCGACGTTTGGCGAAGTACATCGCAAGGTCGGCGTTGCGCAGCAGGGTCTCCGCATCCGTGCCGTCCTGTGGGAAGAGCGCGATGCCGACGCTCGGAGTGACGACCAGCGAACTGGAGGCAACCTGGATCGGCTGACGGAGCGAGAGGATCAGCCGCTCGGCCACTCCACCCGCATCGACGGTGTTGCGCAGGTTCGGCAGCAGCACCATGAACTCATCGCCGCCGAGGCGGGCGATGTCGCCCGGTCGGTTGGCACCTCCGCCCGCAGCCGACTCGGCGCCGTAGCGCAGCGAGCTGCGCAGCCGATCGGCGACGACGCACAGCAGCTGATCGCCGACGGCGTGGCCGAGTGTGTCGTTGACCCGTTTGAAGTTATCGAGGTCGAGATAGAGCACCGCCAGCAGACCGTCCTTGTCCTTCGCCGCCTGCAAAGCACCGACCAGGCGGTTGCGCGACTGCTCGCGATTGGGCAGCCCGGTGAGGGTATCGAAATACGCAAGCCGCACGATGCGGCGCTCCGCGCGCCACTTGCTGCCCAGTGCTATGGTCATCTGCCGTATTTCGTGTGGATGGAACGGCTTCTGCAGGTAGGAGAGCTTGTCCTCGGGCGGCACGTAGCCGCCGATCTCGCCCGGATCCGCGTCGGAGTAGGCCGTACAGATCACGATTTCGAGCGCCGGATCGAGCTCGCGGATCTGCGTCGCTGCCCACACCCCATCGGGACCTGGAGGCATGCGCATGTCGATGAACGCCACGGCGAACGGCTCGTTGCGCGCGAGCGCCTCCTTCACCGCCGCGACCGCCTCGGTCGCCTGGTGGCAGAACACGGTCTCGAAGCTCGTCACACGAGTGGCGGCCTGGCGCAGCGCTTCGATGGGATTCTTGCGGAACAGGCGGCTGCGCAGCTCGTGAAAACCGGTCATTTCGAGGTTGACTTCGGTGTCGCACAGGATCTGCTTGTAGGCGTCGCGAATCTCCGGCTCATCGTCGACGACCAGTACCCGAATGGGTGTATTGCGTTCAGCCATGAGTAACCTCAGGCGGCTCCTGCCGCGGGAGCGGTTTCACGAGCATTGAGCGGCACGAGCAGGTGTAGTGCTGCGCCACTCCCCGGGCCGTCGCTCGCGGCCCAGATACGACCGCCGAGCGCGCCGATGGCATTGGCGCACCAGTGCAAGCCGATCCCGTGGTTGGTTTCCGGGGACTTGGTGGTGAATCCTTTCTCGAACACACGCTCGAGATTCTCTGCGGCAATGCCGACGCCATCGTCGATGCACTGCAGATGCAGCTGGCGGCCGTCGGTCTCTTGCACGATCTCGGCCCTCACGCTCAGCTTGCCCTTGTCCTTGCCGGCATCGCGCACCGCGTCCGCCGCATTGATGATGAGGTTCTGCAGGATCAGCCGCAGCACCGTACGGGCGACGCGCACCACCCCGACACGGCGCATGGTGTCGTCGGCGTGGATGCTGAGGCGTGCGCGGCAGCTGTCGGGGACGATCTCGAGCGATTGCGCCAGGAGTTCGGTCAGGCGCACCGGCTCGATCACGTGCTCGTTGCGCGTCGAGCGCATCTGTTCCGCGAGTGCTGCCTGGATGAGACTCGTCTGGCGCGTGATCGTGGCGACATCTTCCTGCGCCGAGCGCAGCGTGACGGCGAGCTCCTTGCAGGCGAGGCGCAGGAACTCCTCGAGGTCGGCGTGGCGCGCTGCGTCTGCGCTTCCCTGCTTGAGTTCGGCCACGGCCTGCTCAGCGTCCGCGATCGGGGCGCCGCGCAACCGGTCGGTGAGGCTCGCGAGACGCACGGAGATGGGGGTCATGGCGTTGCCCAGGTTGTGCAGCACGCCCTTGGCAAGCTCCGCAGACCCCGCCTGGAAGGACTGGTCGACCAGCTGCGTGCGCGACTCCTCGACCCGCTCCACCATGCGATCGAATTCGCGCGCGAGCACCCCGAACTCATCGCGGCGTTTCAGATCGAGCCGGGTGGTAAGGTCCTTATCCGCTCCGAGCGCCACGGCATGGCGCGTCACCTGCGCCAGCGGGTTCAGGATCACCCGATTCAGTACCACCACGAGCAGCATCAGCACGATCACGGCCGCCGCGATCAGACAGGCGGAGGCATACGTCACTGCGCGGTAACCACGCAGAGTGATCTCGCGCGGCACATCGACGCGCAGCGTCATGACGGGCTCGCCGTACAGGTCGTCGAAGGCGCGGTACACGTGGGTGAGGCTGTCGCTCTCGACCAGCCGCTCGCTCGCGCTCCCGGGATCGGGCGGCAGCATGGTGAGTTGCGCCTGTGCCTGATCTCCGAGGGTGCGGACCACCGCCGGCGACAGCAGGCGTCCGAGCACAACCATGCCACGCGGAGGGCCGTTGCCGTGGCCATCGAGCACCGGCGCAGCCGCAAGCAACAGAATTCCCCGGCTGGTGCGCAGCAGGCAGCGCGCCGCGGCACCGGCGCGCAGGTTGGCCCGCCACGGAAAATCTGCCGGCAGCGCCCGCTGCGCGGTAAGCTCGAGCCCGAGCGGCCGGTCGGACTGCAGATCGAGATCGCGCGCCTCAACCAGCTGGCCGTCGCGATCGACGATCATCAGCACATTCACATTCAGTTGCCGCAGCGCGATGTTGCTGATGTTGGCGGCGACGAAGTTCGCGTTGTGGTCCTCGACGAACTGGTAGGTATCGGCCCAGTTGCCCCAGTCGGTCGCCAGCAGCCCGAGCTCCGTGAGGGTGCGGTCGAGCGCGTAAACGATCCGCCGCATCGCGGTCTGCGCATCTGCGCGCTCGAGTTGCGCGAAGCTCGGCATGACCACGTGGCGCTCGACCAGCACCTCCGCCCCGACGAGAATGGCGAAGATCGCACCGACCAGCGCGATGACCTTGAGGCGGATGTTCACGACATAAAGCTAAGTCGAAACGCTCTTTATCTTCGTGTCCTGGCCTCTCAAAATCGCACCTCCGGCGAGCCCGTGCCGACGCCGAGTGACGCCGGTCACACAAAGCCCTTACGGCCAGCCGGGCGCGGCGCACCCGGCCGCAGGTGATGTCACGCGCCGCTTACAGGGGATCGACGATGAGAGTCTCGAGACGAGAGTTCTTTGCGCTGTCTGCCGCCGGAGCTGCGATCGCAGGCCCGGCCGGCCTCGTCCAGGGGAGCGCGCCGGTCACCGGACTGAGCTCGCTCACCCGCAATGTGCCGCCGATCGATGCGGCGGAGCACGGTGCCCGACTCAAGAAGCTGCAGAGCCTGATGCAGCAGCGCCGGATCGGCGCCATGCTGATCGAGTCCGGGTCCACGCTCGAGTACTTTACCGGCGTTCATTGGTGGCGCTCGGAGCGCACGACCGCCGCGTTCGTGTCGGCGGAGGGTCCGGTGGTCGTCGTCACGCCGGCCTTCGAGGAACCCTCGATCCGCGAGACCCTGCGAGTACCGGCGGAAGTGCGTCCATGGAAGGAAGATGAGAGTCCCTTCGCGTTGCTCGCCTCCAGCTGGCGAGATCACGGCGGCGGCAGTCCGCTCGCCATCGAGCCGACGACGCGCTATTTCATCGTGGAACAGGTCGTGGCGGCCGGCGGAGCCGCGAAGCCGAGCGTGGTACCGGGCTCCGAACTGGTGCGCGCGTGTCGCATGGTGAAGTCCCCTACGGAGCTCGCCCTGCTGCAGGCGGCCAACAATGTCACTATTGCGGCGCTGCGCCACGTGCACGGTCATATCCGCGCCGGCATGAAGGCGACGGATATCCTGGCCCTGATGGTGGCGGCCACTGAGCAGCTCGGCGGCTCGCATGAGTTCACGCTGGTACTGCTGAACGAGGCGAGCGCCTACCCGCACGGCTCCATCAAGCCGCAGCAGGTGCGCGAGGGCTCGGTGATCCTCATCGACACCGGCTGCTCGGTGCATGGATACCAGTCCGACATTTCCCGGAGCTGGGTGTACGGCGCGGTCTCGGCGCGTCAACGGGAGTTATGGGACACGGTGAAGCGCGGCCAGGAACTCGCCCTCGAGACCGCGAAGCCGGGAGTCGCGGCGGGCAAGGTGGACCAGGCGGTGCGCGCCTTCTACGAGCAGAAGGGTTGGAGCCGCGATTACGGGCTGCCCGGACTTTCGCACCGCACCGGCCACGGGATCGGCATGGATGTGCACGAGCCGCCGTACCTGGTGCGCAACGAGACGACGCCGCTGCAACCGGGGATGTGCTTCTCCGATGAGCCGGGACTGTACATCCCCGGAGAATTCGGCATCCGCCTGGAGGACTGCTGGTACATGAGCGAGGGAGGTCCGAAGCTGTTCACGCCGCTCGCGCGCTCGATCGAGCACCCGGTATGAGACTGCAGGGGCACCCCTGGAGCGTTGCTCAGTAACATTAAGCAAAACAACGATTTATCGAAATGACGCCGCCGGTGTGAGCCGGAGCCGTACGCCCAGAGTCCTATGTACGTGCTGATGTCACGAAGGTAAAAAAGCACCCCCCGAGTGGCGAGGGCGCACCGTGCTACTCGCCGCTCATCCAAGGAGAGCTGACGTGAGAATTCTTCCGTACCTTCGCACCGGCGCGCTCTGCGCGCTCCTCGCTCCAGGCTTCGCGCTTGCCGAAGACAAGCCGGTCGTGAATGAGAAATTCAGCGATCTGGAGCCCGCGATCCAGATGCTGCGGCAGGAAATCGGCAAGGACCGCCGCGACATCGTCAAGGCGAACATGCTGCTCACCAACAGCGAAGCGGCCCGGTTCTGGCCGATCTACGATAAATATCGCGCGGAGATGAGCAAGCTCGGCGACCGGCGCGTGAAGCTCATCACCGACTACGCCGCCAACCGTACCTCCATGAGCGAGGACGAAGGGCACCGGCTCCTGAAGGAGGCGCTCGACATCGACAAGGAGCGGACCGAGCTGAAGGAAGACTATGTGAAGAAGTTCAACAAGGAGCTGTCGGCTCGGACGACGGCGCGCTTTTTCCAGATCGATCAGAAGCTCGACTCGGCAGTAGACGCCTCACTCGCCGCGAGGATCCCGCTGATCTACTGAGAACGGGCCGGAGTTTCTGTGCAGCGGCTGTGCCCTTCAGACCATGGGAGTGCCGGGTTGCCGGCTGCGTGCCTGAAGGGCGCTCAGGAGTGATTTTCCTGCGCGACGGTGGACTGCAGGTTTAGTGGCGAGGGATCGAGGACGTTCGGAATGTCCTTGCATCCGGCGAGGGTTGCGCCTTTGTAGCCATCCATCGGGAAATACTTGAGCTGCCAGGCGCCAAATCCCCAGACATCCAGACCGGCCTTGAGGTATCGCGCCGCGCGGTCGGCGGCTTCGCAGTCATACTGCGAACGCGTGGCGTGCTGCTGCATCTCCTGCAGCAGCTCCGAGCGCGCCTTGGCTTCGGAGCGCTGCAGCAGCGTTTCCTTGAGGGTTACGGGGCTACCGGCGCGGTGGGCACGCCGATGCACCTTGTAGTCGGGATCAGCGTAAGGGTCGGCGCCGTCCGCCTGGACCGGGCTGGCAGATTCGGACGGGACGGACGCGTTAGCCCCCGCCGGTTCATCTCCCGAGCCCGGAGTCTGCGCCGCGCCGAGCACCGTCGTGGAATCGAGCGCGCTGGCCAGTGTGACGTTGCGGGTGGCTTTTGCGGCGATGTAGTCGCCGACTCCCCAAACGCCGAGAGTAATGAGAGCGGCAGCAGCTCCGATCGGAGCTGCGTAGCGGATGAACCCGCCCACGATGATATGACCCGGCAGGTTTCGGACACGCGTGCTCACCTCCTCGCGCTGCAGCCACCCGAGGGAGTGCGTGATGCCATACAGCCCGCTCTGGGCCACGACGAAGCCGAGTGCGGTGCCGATGATCAGTTGCATCATTGTCATGACCGGTACCGTATGCGTGCAGATCTGCCTGGCAAGCATTCTGCGGTGCAGTTCACTCACCAACCGTGAGCAGGTTCACATGGGGCCTTGCGCCCGGCCGTGCATACCGCACGCAATCGCGATTGATTCGCTTCGCCCGTGTTCGCGCATGACAGCCCCGGGGCTTCGGGGCCACAATGCCGCCCGCGTCGGACCGCGCCCCAGGAGAGGACAGGAATGAAAATAACCATCCCCGTGAGCGTGCTGCTCCTTGGCGGTTGCGCGCACACCAGCCATGTCCAGGACCTCGGCAACGGCATGCATGCGGTCACGGCAAGCGCCAACTGGGGCGGTTACACCGGTAGTCGCGAGGAGACTATCGCGCAGGCCAACGCGTTCTGTGACAAATCCCACCAGACGGCAGCCATCGACAGTTTCGAGGACAAGCCCGGAGTGAGCTCGAAGGGCGAACAGACCAGCACCCTCAATTTCACCTGCACCGCTCGACCGGTGTTGCAGCTCAGGTAAGAACCCGCCATTCGGCGCGAGCGCAAGGGCCGAAGAGACGCCTTGCTCCCGCGAGCGCGCGACGCGCCTCACGCTTCTCATCAGTCAGCTCTCGACCTGTGCCACGGTGGTGTGGCGCGAAGCCCGGGACAATGGCCATGCATGCCATTGCGAGCCCTATTGTTCACGGTGTTGGCCGCCGCGGGTTTGTGGCAGGGATATCAAAACTGGCGACTGCGCCCCGTCCATCCCTCAGACGGGCCAATTGCCCCGGATGACCCACGTCAGACAGATCTCGAGGCCGCGCCGGTCACGACGCTGGGTCGCTGGCGGCTCACACCGCGCGCGCATTACGAGATCACCGCTCGCATCCTCGGGCGGGAGGACTACCGCTTCGATCAGCTTGCCGATCTCATACCTGAAGATCTCGCACTCGGTTGGGGACCCATGTCCGACAATCGCGTGCTGCAAGCCCTCGAGATCACGCAAGCGGCGAGATTCTATTCCTGGATGCCGAAGCAGGCTCTGCCCATCGCGCGCCAGACCATCATCGGGCACAGCGCGAACACGCACGTCGTTCCCGCCGACGCGCTGGTGGCAGCCGAACTGAAGCGCCTGCGAGTCGGTCAGGTGGTCCACCTCAGCGGGTATCTGGTCAGTGGGGTGCGCGATGACGGTGCGTACATCAACACTTCGTTGACCCGCAGCGACTCCGGGCCCGGCTCCTGCGAAGTCATGCTGGTGGAGGAAGTCGAGGCTCGCTGAAGACGGCGGGCTCCCCGCGAGCGCTCCAGAGGGCGCACGGCGGCTTGCCGGCGGCAGCACACTCACGCTAGTGTCCATCTCTAAAGAAACCGGGACTACGCTCTTGCTACGAATTTCGCGCGCTGTGATTTGGAGTGCCGCTCTCTGCGTGAGCGCCTGCGGAACCACCACGTTCACTTCCACCTGGAAGGCGCCGGATGCGCAGCGCGTCGATCCGGTGGGTAAGAGCATCGCGGCGCTGGTCATCTCGCCCGATAAGAAGCAGCGGCGCGATGCGGAGGTCTATCTAACGCACGAGCTCACCATTCGCGGCATGCGCGGTGTCGCTGCCTACACGCTGATAGGTCTGGATCACCCCACCGTGGATTATGCGCGCACCCGTTTCAAGGAAGCCGGTGTCGAGGGAGTAGTGATCATGCGCCTGGTTGCCCATGACCAGCACACCATCGTCGACCCGGGTGGCTTCTCGGGCAGCGCGTACGGGACATTCGGCTCGTACTATTCCTCTTATGGAATGGAACTCACCTATTCCACCGGCTCGGTTCAAACTGACTCAGTCGTCACGCTTGAGACCCTGATCTACTCGCTGACCCAGGACAAGCTTCTTTGGGCGGGTACCAGCCGGACGAGTAACCCCGAAGGGGTACAAAGCCTGATCGCGGAGGTTGCCGAGGGAGTCTCGAGCGAAGTGGCGAAGCAGGGACTCGTTGCTCGTTGAGGGTTGTGACACCCTTCACAAGGGAATTTGCGCCGAGACGGCAACTGTCAATTTACGTGAACTGCAGGCGCTGCAGCACCCCGGCCAGGTGGGACAATGCCGGCATGCTGCTCGTGGCACTGATCGCACTGAGTGTCGTGCTGAGCTTAGTGCTCCGTCGACATCTGATCATTCGCGCGGGTGCTCTGGTGCTGCTGTCACTGATGCTGATGCTCATCTTGCTATGCGTCGGGCCGGCATTTCGGCTGGCTGACTGGATGCGGCCGGCGGCCTGATCGCGGCTGATTGGGCAGCGGCGCTCATATAATATGGGGCCCGCGGGCGCGGTGCCTTTTGCCACTGGACGGCCCCGCGTTTCGCGGCGCGGTAGAGGTCGCAAAGAGAGATTGCCATGAATGCAGTCATCTCTCTGACGGTCTGGCGATCGTATCCCCGGCAGTATCCGCAGCTCCAGCTCCACATCCAACGACGCCATTCTTAGAAGCGCCGACCGGATTCGACAACAGCAGCAACGGTCTTCTGGACGAGGGAAACGCATCAGGCGGACAGGGCGAAATTCGATTCCGTAGAGCAGATCGCGGACGGTCTCGGACCGGCAGTTCTTCGACTCTGCGCGATGCCACCCGCGGCACCGTGGCGAGGCAGCGGACGAAAGCAGGAAATTCGATCGGCTCAGCAAGCAGGATCAGGAGGCGCGATCGAATTCCTAGGTTGCTTATGACTCACTGAAGCGAGCGACTCAGTGCGCAGGCGAGGTAATTCGTTTGCGCAGATGTTGGATCATGAGCTGCTCATGACGCTCGAGACGCTGTGCAAGCTGTATGAGGTATCTCAGCGTTACCAGGTCGGTGCAGGAATCGATGCGCTCGTTGGGCCACTCGGCGAGTCTTTGCTCGAGTACGTGCAAGTACCAGGCTTGCCGCCTTGCGATAGCTTCCCAGGTTCCACAGTTCATCGCGTCGACCACAACTCGGGGATTTTGATGAAGTCGGGTAGTGCGGCAGCTTAGAGACGCCAGCGCAGTGCGTCGTTTCTTATTGAAGGCACCCTTTCGCGCATTGTATGGCGCGTTCATGGAAGCTCGCTATCTCGACGTACTGTTAAATTACGAACCATCGCAAGGGGCGGATTCACGTTGCGCTGCGGCACGATCATCTCGCGCAGCCAACGCGATCAGTATTGACCCCGGA
>DATJFM010000100.1:0-2321 GCA_035495655.1 Steroidobacteraceae bacterium | reverse complement strand
GCCTGCTCCGAGAGCAGAAATTCGACTGCAGCCGCGACATCGGCGGCCTCGGGCAAACGTCTGAGCGCACTGCGCCGTGCGATCTGATCGCGCTGCTTGCGATCGAGCTCGCGCGTCATCTCGGTGTCGACGAACCCCGGGGCGACTGCATTCACCGTGATGCCGAGCTGTCCCACTTCGCGCGCGAGCGAGCGGGTGAAGCCGATGAGTGAAGCCTTGGTGGCGGAATAGACCGAGAGCGACTGGTAACCGGTGGCGGCGACGATGGAGGAGATGTTCACGATGCGTCCCGCGCGCTCGCTCATCATCGAGCGCACCACGTGCCGGGTGAGCACGATCGGTGAGAGGGTGTTCAGCCGGATGAGCGCCTCGATCTGCTCATCGCGCATCATCGCGAGCACGCCCGCGGTGCCAAGTCCCGCATTGTTGACCAGCCCATAGAGCGGGCCGGCTTCCTGCCGCAGACGGCTGACGAGCGGGGCCATCGCGGAGGTCTCGAGCAGATCGAAAGCATGAAACTGCACGGCTCCGCGCCCTTCCTGTGCCGCCGCCTTCGCCAGCTTCTCGAGCTCCGCAGTCGGTGAGCGTGCAATGGCGAGCACCCGGTAACCCGCTGCAGCGAGTGCCTGGCTGATCGCAAGCCCGAGGCCACGGCTCGCGCCGGTGACGATCACGTTACGCAAGCGGGCGCACCAATTTTCCCGAAGGGGAGACTTCGAGCGCCGGCACGATGCGGATCATCGCCGGCACCTTGTGGGGCGCGAGTGAGCGCCGGCAGCGGTCGGTGAGCTCACGCGTGAGCACCTCGGCGGGCGGAGGCGCACCGCTCCCAGCAGCGTTGTCATTCACCACGACCTCCGCCGTCACGACCGCGCCGGTAATCGGGTTGCGCCGCGAGCGCACGAGCGACATGCGAACCCAGGGATGGGTATTGATCACCGCCTCGACCTCTTCCGGGTGCACCTTGAGACCCCCTACATTGATGACCCCGCCGCGACGGCCCATGAAATAGTAGCGGCCGGCGCGCTTTTCCACGCGGTCTCCGGTGTCGACAAACCCATCCTCCGTCCGCAGCGGCTCGGCTCCGTGTCCCAGATAGCGCCGTGCAGTTCCTGCCGAGCGGATCTGCAATGTCTCATCCCGCACCCGCAGCTCCACCGCGCCCGGGCTATCGACGAGCGCGGCCGGAAACCCGGCCTTCCCATCGCGCACCTCGAAGGCAACCCCTGCTTCCGTCGAGGCGAAGGCGTGCGCGATGACGGCCGCAGGGTACGCGGCATGCAGGCTGTCGAGAATCGCCTGATCAGCGATCTCACCCGACAGGCGGACGTAGCCGGGTGCGATGCCTGCCGTGGCACCGCTCATGAGCGCACGTCTCCAGTGCGAGGGTGTCCCCGAGATGTGCGTGACGCCGGCCGAACCGGCACGGAAAATAAAATCGCCCGTCGTTTCGGACGGGTCCGACAGCACGAGCGATCCAGCATGCACGCCGCGCAGGAATACCTGCAGCCCGCCATATCTTCTAATGTCGTAGAAAGTACTCCATACGAGCGGCTCCACGGCTGTGCGCGTCCTCCCAGTGAGTGCGCTCGTGAGACTCGCGAGCGTGTGCAGCAGCAGTTTTGGCACCCCGGTCGTGCCCGAGGTGAGCAGCACCCACTCAGTATCGCTCGAGCGCTGCCGTGGGCGCTCCATAAGGGTAAGTTCCGGCATCGCCCGCACCCGCAAGGGGATGCCGGGCTGCGAATTGGCGCTCGCCTCATCGATGATGCAGGCATCGGCCTCTGCGTCCCGCATCACTGACGGCACATGCTCGGGCGCGAGATCGGGAGGACACAGCACCATGCGACGCGCAACGCCATCGAGCTCGATCATCGCCAGGGCGGCAGTCAGCTGGTCCCGCGTGAGCAGCAGTACGCTCCGCCCGCGCAGCTCCTCGAGGCGGCCGTCAAGACTCGTGGCTCGAGCAAGGTCAGCGAGCGGAATGGTGTGGCGGATGCCGTGCAGCCGCCCGCCCGTCGAAGCGGTGCTGCTTAGGGACTCCCAGAGCGACTCACTTGGCAAAGCGCTCGTACAACCTGACGAAGTCGCCAAAGGTCACCGGAAATTCTACGGCTTCCGTCGCATTGAACGGATCGACGCCGAGGGAATCCTCGAGCCGGGCCACGATGATCGCAAAGCTGAGTGAATCCAGCCCCGATTGTACGAGCTTCAAATCATCCGACAGCGGCGCAAGCATCCGGTCCTGTTCTTTGGCGACCTGTTGGAATTGCGCCGTGATCGTGGACTTCACCGACATCTGTGCCTCCTGCGCGCTGCGA
>DATJFM010000099.1:0-33377 GCA_035495655.1 Steroidobacteraceae bacterium | reverse complement strand
CCCGAGGTGCAGCGTGCCGTGAACCGCGTGCAGAGCACCGAGGAGACGCTCGACCTCATCGATGCCTGCCGCGACGCCGGCGTGCGCTCCGTGAATGTCGATCTGATTTACGGGCTTCCCCGCCAGACGCCCGCTGCCTTTCGCAAGACGCTGCGCATGGTGATGTCGGCGCGCCCCGACCGGCTTGCGGTCTATGGTTATGCGCACCTGCCCAACCTCTTCAAGGCGCAGCGCCGCATCGATCCGACGATGCTGCCGAGCGCCCCCGAGCGGCTCGAGCTGCTGCGGCTTGCGATCGAAGAGCTCTCCGCCGGCGGCTACCGCTACATCGGCATGGACCACTTCGCCCTGCCGGACGATGAGCTCGTGCATGCCCAGGAAGCGGGCACGCTACACCGCAATTTCATGGGTTACACGACGCATGCCGGATCCGACCTCATCGGTCTCGGCGTGAGCGCAATCAGTCATCTCGGTGAAAGCTACAGCCAGAACTTCCGTGAGCTGAAGAAATGGGAGAGGGCGCTTGCCGCAGGCCGCCTACCGCTGTGGCGAGGGCTGACGCTGAGCGCCGATGACAGGATCCGTGCGCAGGTGATCGGGCAGCTCATGTGCCAGGGCGAGATCGACATGCGTGCGATTGAGGGGCGTTACGGCATCATTTTCGCTGCCTATTTCGCTGAGGCGCTCGCGCGGCTCGTGCCGCTGGCCACCGATGGGCTCGTCACCATCGCAGATGGCCGGATCGTGGCGACGGCGCGCGGACGGTTGCTCCTGCGGAGCATCGCGATGTGCTTCGATGCCTATCTCAGCGCGCCGGTCACGGCGGATGCGCCGCGCCCTTCCTTCTCGCGCGTTGTCTGAAGACGCTCGCCCCTTCTTTAGAGCGCGCGCCCAGCGGGCTCTGGCTGCAATGCGAGTACGATGGTCTCGACATTTCCCTCGGTGCCGCGCACCCTGAAGCCGAGCGTCCGGGCGAGCTGAAGCATCGCGCCGTTCTCCGTCATGACATCGCCCCGAAGCTCACCCGTACCGCGTTCGCGGCAGTAGCGGATCAACTTCCGCATGAGGAGCGTCCCGAGCCCCTGCCCCTTGAGGTCCGAGCGCACCAGCACGGCGAATTCCGCGGCGTTGTTATCCGGATCGGCGCAGGCGCGCGCGACCCCGAGAATTTCCTCCGTGCCCGCCGCGTCGCGGCTCACGGCTACGAACGCCATATCGCGGTCGTAGTCGATTTGGGTCAGATGCGCGAGATCCGCTTCCGGCAGCTCGCGCACGCCAGTGAAGAAGCGCAGGTACAGATCGTGCGGTGTCACCTGCGCCAAAAACTTCCGGTGCCGTGGGGTATCTTCCGGCCGGATTGGCCGCAGTAGCAGCCGCCGGCCCCGGTGATCGATCGTCTCCTCGAGCTCGCTCGGGTAGGGGCGGATGGCAAGACGCTCGATCGCGGTGGATGCGCTCGAGGCGAGGCGCACGCGCGCATCGAGTGCGATCACTCCCTGCTCATCGGCGAGCAGCGGATTGATGTCGAGCTCGACGATCTCCGCCATATCGCAAGCGAGCCGCGCGAGGCGTATGAGCGCCTGCTCGAGCGCCGGCATCGCGATGGGCTTTATGCCACGTGCGCCCGCGAGCAGCCGCGACACCTGCGTGCGCGAGATGAGCTCACGGGTGAGCACTGAATCGAGTGGCGGCAGCGCGAGCGCGCGATCGCCGATGACTTCGACCGCTGTTCCACCGCGGCCGAACAGCACCACGGGGCCAAAGGTCGGATCGAAGGCAATGCCCGCAAGCAGCTCCTGCGCTCCGCCGCGCCGGATCATGCGCTGCAAGGTGAAGCCATCGATACGTGCCTGCGGCCGCAGCTCCCGACAGCGCTGCAGCATGGTCTCGGCCGCCTGCGTGAGCTCGGTGACATTGGCAATATTCAGCGCGACGCCCCCAACGTCCGACTTGTGGCTGATATCGGGCGAGAGAATCTTGAGCGCCACCGGATAGCCGATGTCCGCGGCGAGCGCCGCGAGAGTGGCAAGCTCGCGGCCGATGCGGGTCTCGACCACGGGAATGTGGTACGCCGCCAGCAGCGCCTTCGACTCGGGCTCACTCAGGACGGAGCGGCCGGTACCAAGCGCGGAGGCGACAATCGATCTCGCAGCCGCAGTGTCGGGCGCGGCACCCTCGGGCTGCGCCGTCGGAGTCTGCATGAGCAACGCCTGCACCTGGTGGTAGCGCATGACCTGCAGATACGCCTCGACGGCTTCTTCGGGGGTGGCGTAACCGGGCACGGCACGCGGGCCGGCCGTGCCCGCAAGCCGTACGCCTTCGGCTCCGAGCCAGCAGGCGAAGGCGGGCCGCGTCGCTTTCTCGAGGAGCGGCGTACAGAGCCGCGCCACCTCCGCGGTCGCAGCCACGGCAGTCGGCGCGTGCACCAGCAGCACCGCATCCACCTGTGGGTCTTCGAGCACCGCACTCAAGGCGCCGATATACCGCTCAGGCGGAGCATCCCCGATGATGTCGATCGGATTGGCGTGCGACCAGGCGGCGGGTAAC
Organism: Steroidobacteraceae bacterium; assembly: GCA_035495655.1. Lineage (GTDB taxonomy): Bacteria > Pseudomonadota > Gammaproteobacteria > Steroidobacterales > Steroidobacteraceae > 13-2-20CM-66-19. Next base: position 30,830 of record DATJFM010000099.1, on the reverse strand, counting down.
ACCGTGTCAAGAGTTTCGAGCGTCCGCCGCGCAAGTGGCGCGAGTTTCCCGCCGCCCTCGATCAGCGCATCGGTGGCCATCACGGCGGGTCCGCCGCCGTTACTGACGATGGCGAGCCGCGGACCGACATAACTGCGCCTTTGCGAGAGAATCTGCGCCGCTTCGAACAGCTGCCGCGTGGTCGCGACACGCAGCACCCCCGCGCGGCGCAGGGCCGCGTCATAGACCGCATCCGCTCCCGCCAGCGCGCCGCTGTGTGAGGTCGCCGCTCTGGCTGCTTCTCCAGTACGGCCGGCCTTGACGGCGATGACCGGTTTGTTGCGCGCCGCGGCGCGTGCCGCCGACATGAATTTGCGCACGCCGGTAATGGACTCGATGTACAACAGGATTGCACGCGTCCGCGGATCGCGGCCGAGATAATCGAGCAGATCTCCGAAATCGACGTCCGCCGCGTTACCCAGCGAGATGCAGTGCGAGAAACCGACGCCTGCGCCCTGTGCCCAGTCGAGCAGTGCACTGACGAGCGCACCGGATTGCGCGACGAACGCGATACCGCCGGCGCGTGCACCGAGGTGGGTGAAGCTCGCATTCAGTCCGATGCCGGGGACAATCAGTCCGATGCAGTTCGGCCCGAGGATGCGCAGTGCATGGCGCCGCGCGCTCTGCAGCATCGCGGTCGCGAGCGTGCCGCCGCCCGCGGCCGGCGCCTCGAGGCCCGCGCTCAGCACCACCGCCGCGCGCGTGCCGCGCGCGCCGAGCTGCGCGATCAGACCCGGAACGCTCACCGCGGGTGTGCAGATGACGGCGAGATCCGGAGCCGCAGGCAGCTCCCCCGGCGTCGTATAGGCGCGCATGCCCCCCACCGACGCGTGCCGCATGTTGACCGGCCACACCGGGCCGCGAAATCCGCCGCTCATGAGGTTGCGCATGACCGTCGCGCCGATGCTGCCGGCGCGATCGGAGGCGCCAATCACCGCAAGCGACTGCGGAGCGAGGAGATATTCGAGATGGTGACTGCTCACGGTGCCTGCTGGATCCAACTCGCACTGACACCGAGCTAATGGTCGCCAGCGCCGTTACCTACGCCCATACGTATTATCCTCACTGGCGCTTGCCAATCTTGCCCCTAGGCTATGAGCGCACCTGCCGAGAACCGCAGGTGACTTAAGGGGAGCGACCTATGTCAGGCAGAACAACCGGCGAGCTCTCTCGCAATTTCGGCGCCATGGCGCTCCTCGCAGCGGCGCTGCTCGCAGTGCCCCCCCGGGCTGGCGCGGTCCCGAGCTTCGCACGTCAGACCGGTATGGCCTGCGAAGCCTGCCATACGGTTTATCCCGAGCTGACGCACTTCGGCCGAATGTTCAAGGCCAACGGCTACATCCTCACCAACGTCAAGCAGGTGCGGGATGTTACCGGCAAGAAGGAGGAGCTGCTCTCGCTCGCACAGACCGTGCCGCTCTCGATCATGGCACAGATGTCTTACACCCAGATGAAGACCGGAGTGCCGGATCTGTCGGCGGCGGGCGCACCGGGCGTCGCACAGAACGGCACGGCCGGCTTCCCGCAGCAGCTGAGCCTGTTCTACGCGGGCAAGATCGCGCCGAACTTCGGCGCCTTCTTCCAGCTCACCTATGCAAATGACGCCGGTACCATCGGCATCGATAATACCGACCTGCGCTTTGCCGACACGGCGGTGCTGTCGAACAACAGCCCCCTCACCTACGGCGTCTCGCTCAACAACAACCCGACAGTGCAGGATCTGTGGAACAGCACGCCGGCCTGGGGGTTCCCCTCCGCGGCAAGCAACGCGAACGTGTCGCCGCTCGCCGGCACCGCGATCGACGGGGCGTTCGCGCAGGATGTCGCCGGTATCACCGCATACTTGTTCTGGAACGAGTCACTGTACGCCGAAGTCGGCGGCTATCGTTCCGCGAAGCAGGGGCAGACCAATGCACTCACCGGCGGCGCTGGCCCCCTCGATGGCACCGCCTCGAATGTCATGTCGGGAGTCGTGCCCTACTGGCGCGCGGCCTACGAATTCAACTGGGGACGCAACTCCTTCGAGCTCGGGGCATACGGTGCGCAGTTCCGCCTGTACCCCGGGGGCGGCGCCCCGCTCAGTGGTCCGCTGAACCGCTTCAACGATGTCGCCGAGGATCTGCAGTACCAGTTCGTCGGGGATGAGCACCTGTTCACCATCGCCGGAACGCACATTCACGAATCGATGACGCTCGATGCCAGCTTCGCGAACGGCAGCGCGGCGAATCCCGCCAACAACCTCTCCACCAGCCGGTTGTGGGCGACCTACTACTACCGGCGCAAGATTGGCGGAACCGTCGGGTACTTCTCCACCACCGGCAGTACCGATACTGCGCTTTATCCGGCCAATCCACCCGGCGGTCCCGGAGTGGTGGTGAGCGCGAATGGCTCACCCGACACGCGCGGCTGGATCGCTGAGCTGAACTACCTCCCGTGGCTGAACGTGAAGATCTCCGCGCAATACACCGCCTACAACAAGTTCAACGGCGCCGGCAGCAACTACGACGGTCTCGGACGCAGTGCCTCCGATAACAATACGTGGTACCTACTGCTCTGGTTCGCGTACTGAGGGCTCATCATGCGCAACACCACCCAAGACAACCGGGATCCCCCGCTCACCGCCGGCCGTACACCTGCGGTGCTGGCGCTCATCGGCGCCCTCGCGATCGGCTGCGCCGCCTCCGCAGTCCGGGCCGAGGAGCCCGATGCCGCAGCCAAGGCGTACGCCCAGAAGCTAGCCGTCACCGTCTGCGGCACCTGTCATGGGCGACAGGGCAACAGCGCGCAGCCGAAATTCCCGCGCCTTGCGGGGCAGAATCCCAACTACCTCGCGGCGCAGCTCAAGGCGTTTCGCTCCCAGGCGCGCGGCGATCCCGATGCGCTCGGCTACATGTGGGGCATGGCAGCCGAGCTCGACGATGACACCATCGCGGCGCTCGCCGCCTATTACGCCGCGCAGAAGCCAGAGCCCGGGCCACGAGCCGACCCGGCACAGATCACCCGTGGGCGCGAGATCTACGAGCACGGCATCGCCGCCGAAGGTGTGCCTGCGTGCAGCTCCTGTCATGGGGCCGATGCGCACGGCACGCAGGACTTTCCACGCCTCGCCGGACAGCACGAGCAGTACGTCCTGAAGCAGCTCTCCTCCTTCCAGAGCAACATGCGCAAGGTGGCGATCATGCATGGCGTCGCGCAGAACTTGCGTCTGCCCGAGATGGAGTCGGTGGCCGCCTTCGTGCAGTCCCAGCCGTAAGGCAGCAGCACGGGTCCGCATGCGTATCCGCCGCATCCTGGTTGCACTCAAGGACCCCGCCGCGCGCTCGCTTCCCGCGCTCGGCAAGGCGGCACAGCTCGCCCGGGCGCTCGATGCCGAGCTCGTGCTGTTTCAGGCGCTGACCAGTGCCCTGAGTTTTGACACTGACACCGCGGCGCTGGGCGGACTCAAGAAGATCGAACGCGGCATGCGCGAAGCCTGCCTCACCCGGCTCGAGCGTCTCGCGCAACGGCTGCGACGGGTCGGAATCAGGGTGAGCGCATCGGCCGAGTGGGATTACCCGGCCCACGAAGCCGTGATTCGCGCCGCCGTAGCTGCCGGTGCGGATCTCATCGTTGCCGAGCAGCACGCCGGGCGGCACCTCGCGGCCGCGTTTTTGCGCCTCACCGACTGGGAGCTGCTGCGGCTCGCACCGCTACCGGTGCTGCTGGTGAAGCGCGGCGGAGGCTATCGTCGCCCGAAACTGCTGGCCGCGGTCGATCCTGATCAGCGTTACGCCAAGCCTGCACAGCTCGATCGTGAGATCCTCGAAGCGGCTGCCCTGCTCTCGCGCGTACTGAAGGGGAGTCTCCATGTGGTGCACGCGTACTCGCCCCTCCCCCTTACGGCCTACAGCCACGGGGCGCTGTCACAGGAAATCGTAACGGACATGCAGCGCCGCTCTGCCAGGACTGCAGCCGAGAAGCTCGAGCGGGTCGCCGGGCGCGCTGGCATTCCGGCGGCGCGCCGACACCTCATCGCTCGCCACCCGAGCGATGCAATCGAGCAGGCCGCCGCGGTGACGCACAGCGCCATCGTCGTGATGGGCGCGCTGGCACGTGCGGGATTGAAGCGGCTGCTCATCGGCAACACGGCCGAGCGGGTGTTGGATCACCTGCCGTGCGATCTGCTGGTGATCAAGCCGAGAGGTCTGCGGGCGAAGCTGCCGCGACGCCGTCGCGGGGTACGCTACTTCAGCGTTCCGCAGGTCGCGCCGTATCGTTGACCGGGTAGAGATACCAGTCGACGCAGCCGACATCGATGGCCCCGGGGATGGGGCGGCCACCGAGCCAACCCTCGGTACGCAGTGGTCGATCTCTCTCGGTGCGCAGCTCGAAGGGATCGAGCCGGCGGCTCGGCTTTTCTGGCTGCGTAATGATATTCACATCTCCCTCCTTGAGAAATTCTGAGGCACGCGCCCGGCATGCGCCATCCGTGCAAGCGCGTAGGCATTGTGCACCAGGATGCATGCCAGCGGAGTGCACACTAGGCATTTTCCACGATGAACCTGCCTAGAGCTCCGATTAGAGTGGGCTGAGGTTAACGAGGGCAACACAATGGCGACCCAAATCCGGCAGATCCTGGTCGCACTCGGCGACCTTCGGCGCATCCCGCGGGGTGAGCTGCGCAAGGCGGGAATCGTGGCCCGCGCGGCGCGTGCGAAAGTCGAGCTCTTCCACGCGATCGATGAGCCCGACCCCGAGAGAAGCTTTCCCGAGACGGCCACGTTCCAGGAGGTCGAGACTCTGCGTGCGGCGATCGCACAGAAGTACGAGCGCCGCCTCGAGCGCTTCGCACGTGATCCTGCACTGCGCGGCGTCGCGGTGAGCTGCACGGCATCCTGGGATTACCCGCCGCACGATGCGATCGCGCGCCGGGCTCTGACGACCCACAGCGATCTGGTGATCGCAGCCGCGCGCGGCCACCGCTTCGGCGCGCGCATGGTGCTGCGCAATACCGACTGGGAGCTGATCCGGCACTGTCCCGTCCCGCTGCTCCTGGTGAAATCTCCACGCGCCTACCGCCGCCCGCTGGTGCTTGCCGCAGTCGATCCTTTCCACAGGCATGCACGGCCTGCAAATCTCGATGTTCGGCTGCTGCAGGCGGGCGGAGAGCTCGCGCAGCTGCTGCACGGGAGCCTGCAGATGTTCCACGCCTACATGCCAATCGTGGGCGCGGAACCGATGGCGATGGCCGCGGCCCCGCTGGTGATGATGCCGCCGGAAGTTGAGGAGGCCCACGGCCAGCAGGTGGTGCGCGTCGTCGGTGCGCTCGCTGACAAGGCCGGAATTGCGCGCAAGCGCTGTAACATCCGCATGGGCGAGGTGTCCGACCAGCTGAGCGCGTTCGCGCGGCGCAGCGGCACGGCCATCGTGGTCATGGGTGCCGTGTCCCGCACCGCGATTGCGCGGCTGTTCATCGGTAACGCTGCCGAACGCACCCTGGATCGCCTGACCTGCGATGTACTCGTCGTGAAGCCCCGTGGCTTCCGGGCGCCCATGCAGAGAAGGCCGCAAGCCGCCCCCAGCCGCGCGCGCAGGGCCCGCATCCAGGCGCGGCGCGAGCGGCGGGGCACCGACGCCGGGGTACCAGCCGTTCCACCGCCATTCCTGTGAGCAACGCACTTCGGTCATACTGTCGCGCGGGCAGCTCAGCCTTCAGCCAACAAGGAGAAATCGAATGAAGCACAAGTTCGATGGGTCGCGCCGCCGCCTGCTGAGGAAACTCTCGCTCGGTGTCGCGCTCGCCCCACTCGCAGCGCAAACACTGCGCACGGCCTGGGCGGCAGATCTGCCGCTCGTTGCGACGGACGATCCGACCGCCAAGGCGCTGAAATACACCCCCGACGCGAGCAAAGCGGCGGATGCGAAGCCTGGCAGCAAATGCTCAACCTGCAGGCTCTATCAGGGCGCGGCAGGATCTACCGAGGGTGGCTGCCTGCTCTTCCCAGGCAAGGCGGTGAAGGCCGCCGGCTGGTGCAGTTCCTGGACCGCGAAGACTTAGGGCGCGGCCGGCACCGTTACCAGCACGAGCCCGTCGGAGGGAATCTCGAGATCGAGCTCGCCTGACTGCAGCGGGCGATTGGTCGCCGATGGGAGCGCCGCCGCTTCCCGCAGCTGCGCAAGCTCGCGCTGCGTGAGGTAACGCGGCGATCCCATGCGCTCGTAGGCAACGTGGACGTTGCCGTGCTCATCGTCGATCGACTGCACGGTGGCACGGCTGGAGTTCGCGTGCGTGAAGCGCAGCGCCACCTTGCGCACGGGTGACCGCTCCCCGGCCTCCGCGTAATTCCACAGCGCGAGCACCATCGACCCATCGGCGCGGCGGGTCACGAGCGTCTGCGCGGCGGTATTCGCAAGCCGCTGCTCGCCCAGGCCGTGCAGCAGCGCGAAGGCATTGAAGGCCGGCTTCGGAATGCCACCTGCGGCGAGCAGCCCGAAACCGCCGTAGAAGGGTGTCTTCACGACGCCCTGCTCCTCGAACACATCGGAGAAGGTCCAGTAGGACATCTCCTGCACGAACCCATCGCACTGGCGGATCGTCTCCGCCAGCCACGGTCCCATGAACGGTGCGTCCGTCACCTCTGGGTGGTTGCTCCAGCTCGCGTTGAATTCGGTCCAGATGAGCGGCACGGCAGGTAGCGGTGACGCCTGGATTTCAGTGTGCACCTTCTGCACCGCGCGGCACACCATGTAGCGCCGGGCAATCCGTTCCTTGGTGCCGAACACATCCTTCCCGGTGTCATCGCCATAGACGTGCGTCGAGACGAAATCCACCGGCACGTGCTTCTCGTTGCAATGACGCAGGAAGGCCGGGACCCAGGCGGCCTGTGCGGTCGCCGGTCCGCCCACGCGTAGCCGCGTGTCCACGGCTTTGAGGCTGCGCGCCGTATGATCGTAGAGTGTCCAGTAAGTCGACTGCTTCGGCTCACCCGCCCAGAAGTCGAGATTGGGCTCGTTCCACACCTCGAAGTACCACTGGCTCACCTCCTCGATCCCATAACGCTCGATGAGGTGCCGCGCGAGCGCGGTGATGAGCGCATCCCAGCGGGTGTAGTCCGCGGGCGGTGAGACGATCGGCCGGTACCAGAAGCTCTGGTGAGCCTGGCGCGCGGCGAGCTTCACCGGCATGAAGCTCAGCTCGACCAACGGCCGCACCCCATTGGCGAGCAGACCGTCGTACACCTGATCGACATAGGAGAAGTTGTAGATCGGCTCCCCGTGCGGCCCCACGCTGTAGACGCCCATCTCGTCATGGAGCAACGCGTGAAAACGCACATAGGACACGGCGGTCACGCCGCGCACCGCGCGCAGGTCCTCGCGGTAGCTCTCGCGCAGGCTCAGGACGGCGCGTCCCGAACCGAACATGTGCTCCCAGAAATGCGGAAAGGGCTGCGCGGGCGCGGTGGCATCGACGACGATGGTCTCGGGCGTCTGCGCGGGAAGCGGCACAGAGGGTAGCGCCAGTGCGAGGGCGATGAGGCCCGCGACCGCGCCAGAGGTCATTGAATCTGCGCGAGCCAGCCGCCGGAGAATCCTGCGCGTTCGAGTCCCGTGCGCAGGTAGGGGTCGTTGCGCATCACACGCCAGACCAGATCGCTCCGATAATTTTCGATCATGGCGAGGATCGGGCCCTCGTCGATGCCGATGTAGTCCTGATCGACCCAGCCGTTGTAGGTCTTCTTCTCCGAGCCCTGCACGGTGGAGTCCGGCACGTGGCTATGCGACTGGCCAGCCGCATCGGGGGCGCCCTGGAAGCTGGCGTTGAAAGCATCGAGGAAGCCGTAGACCGAATAAATCGACGAGCCGTAGCGGTGGTACATCTCGAGCGTCGCCGGCAGCACGATCTCGGGCGCAAAAGGCAGCGAGCTGATCGCTGCGGTCGGCGCGATCGTGCCATCGTCAACGATGCGGCCGACTCCGACTCCACGTGCCGCATAGGTCATGAAGGATTCTTGCTGGCCGTCGTAGCGCTCGCTCCCGCCCGGGCCATCCGAGGCGCTGATGCCCCAGATGTTCTTGCCATAGGCCTGCCAGTGCTTGGGGTTGGCGATGGCGTAGCGGCGCTGCGTGTAGGTAGCCCGGCGGCTGTTCTCGAAATAGTCGAGTCCGTGGCCGCGCATGTAAGCGTCACGAATACCGCGGAAGTCGACCCACACGTGCGTGTACTGGTGACCAAACATCGGTCCGAAGCTGAGGTACGTCTGATCGTAGAGCGTGCCCCAGTGCTTGTCGTACGTGCTGGTCCACATGTCCCAGGCCTGCGGGCTGATCGCATGGGTGGGTGAGCCGAGTGCGAGCAGGTAGACGAGCATAGCCTCGTTGTAGCCCTGCCAATCGATGCCGGAGAAACCAGCTTCGGGGGTCCAGGCGAGTGCCACCACCGGCGGGCGCGGCTGCGCCCAGGTCCAGTCGATGCGCCGGTAGATCTCATCGACCAGTTTGCGGATCTGCACCTCGCGCGGGTGCTGGGTATCGAAATAGCTCTGGCAGAAAAGCATGCCGGCGAGCAGCAGTGCAGTGTCGACCGTCGAGATCTCGCTGTCACTCGCCCGCGTGCCGCTCTTCATATCGAGGAAGTGATAGAAAAAGCCGTGCTCATTCGGCGCGCGCACGAAAAAGCGCAGCGTCGCCAACACGCGGTCGCGTGCCTGCGCGCGTGTGATGTAGTGGCGCTCGACGCCGATGGGATAGGCCGTGAGCCCGAAGCCGACGGCCGCGATGCTGGCGAAGGATGGCGTCGGATAGCGGTCGGGAATCAATCCGTTCTGCGGGTTGCCGGTCTCCCAGAAGTAACGGAACGTGCGCTCCTCGAGCTCGCTCAGGAACGGGTCGAAGAGCACTGCCTGTTGCTCCGCCAGGGCACCGCTCGCCTCCGGCGCCAGTGTCGGGACGCGGGCCGAGGGAGCCGCGGCGGGAGCCGCGACAGGTGCCGGGGCGGGAGGCGCGCCGAAGGCGCTCGCCGCCGCGCATACCACTACGGCGCAAGCGGCTGCCAGCCGCATCGAGGTGGTGAGAGCCTTCATGCCGCCGCCTGCCGGCGGCGCAGTGCCGCTCCGCGACGGGCGCCCCGGCTGCCGAGCGCCCGCAGCACGTTCTCGGGGTCGTTGCAGATCGCGCGCAAGAGCGCACGGGCAGGTCCCGTCGGCTCACGGCGGCCCTGCTCCCAGTTGCGCAGGGTGCTGAGCTCGACGCCAAGCAGCCGGGCAAACTCCGGCTGGCTGAGCCGGGTCCAGCCACGCAGCCGCTTGACGGTAAGTGCGTTGACTTCCTGCGTCGCCGCGGTACGCCGGCTATTACCCGCCCTGGCAGTTGCCAGGCGGACATTGGCCAGCATCTGGTCGAAGCAGTGGATCTCGCTCTTCATCGCGTAGGTTACCGATCCAGGGTTAGGCCGCCGCCCGGGCGAGGCAACGGCGCGAGAGCTTTTATATGTCAGCGGCGTACGTACGTCAATGGCGTACATGGCGTACTCCTCCACGGCTGCCCTGACCACACGCCTCAGGAGACCAGAGCCGCGCAGCGACTACCGTGACGTGCGCCACGTCCGGGGTACCCGGGGCGCCCGCGGGGCCCCGCTGTGACTCACGTCGCGCCCCCGGCACGGCGATTCTGTGATGCATGGCACGCCCCCCGGCGCTCCAGCTCTACCGGGTTGGAGCGTGAGCATTGAGGCGGGTGTTAGCGGTGCAGTCGGTCCGCGGCTGACCAAGGCACCCCACTGACCGATCATCCCTCCCGATAGTTCACCGCTTGGTTAACTATCCCTGGAAGAACCTATGAGCACGCGCGTTGCCGGAACCGAACCTTGGGCTTTGCCATTCGCGCCGCCGCCGAGATCCACTTCAGGCCGCCTTGACTATGAGCGCCTGCTCCCGACGCAGCCGCCGGAAGACCATCGGCACCGTCAGCATGGTGCTCGCCACCCCCATGAGGAGTAGCGCAGTGAAGGTCTCACTGGTGATGAGACCCTTATCGAGGAGAACGTTGACGAAGGCGATCATGACCAGTCCCTTGGTCTGCAGCAGCCAGCCGATGATGGCGCCCTCGGCACTTGTCCAGCCCAGTATGCGGCCGGCGATGGCCGTGCCAATCAGCTTGCCGCCGAGCGCTGCCAGCAGCAGTAAGCCGGTGGCGAGCAGCACCGCAGTCCCCCCCACCTCCCAGTTGGTGCGCAGTCCGGTAGAGAGGAAGAACACCGGCATGAAACCGAGGAGCACGTACTGACGAAAACGGTCCATTTTCTCACGCTCGAACCACTCGGCATCTATGACGGCACCGGAGAGGAACGCGCCGACCATGAAGTGGAGGCCCGACCAGTCCGCCGCCCAGCCGCAGAGCAGCACCCAGATCAACACCGCGTACCAGCGGTCGTGCGTGGCCAGAACCCGCATCAGCCTACGCAACAGCCAGCTCGCGAGCGCAAAAACGAGCAGGAAGCCGGCCTGCCGCCCGACACGCGACCAGTCCATGAGGATGACCGCGAGCACGCTCCAGATAGCGACATCATCGAGACTCGCATAGCGCAGCAGACGCTGTCCGATGGGCTGGCGAAGGATCTCGAGCTTCTCCATCAACAGGATCAGGACCGGGAGCGCCGTGACTGCGCAGGCCATGCCGACACCGAGCACGAACTGCCAACCCGACGCCAGCGGGCCGATCCAACCGGGATAACGCAGCAGGCCGAGTGCCGCCACGCCGCCGAAGAGCAGCGGAACTCCGAGCGCGAAGCCCGCCGCGGTGCCGGACTCCGCGCGGTGACTCCAGGCCTTCTTCAGATCGAGCTCGATGCCGGCCATGAATACGAACAGCATCACCGCCCACCAGGCAATACCGTTCAACGGCGCAATCACCGCGGGACGAAACACGTAGGCGTGGTAGGCGGGGAAGAACCTGCCGAGAATTCCCGGGCCTAGCAGGATGCCAGTGAGGATCTGCACGACGACGAGCGGCGCGTAGTAATCGGTGCGCAGCAGCCGCCAGATCAGATACGGCACCGTGAAGATGATGCCCATCGCGATCAGGAAGACTTCGGTGGTCGTGATCGCGGAAGTCATTTCCAACACTCTTAACCGAAAGCGAGCGGCCACGTCCAGCCGACGGCAAGGGCCGGACGCCGACGGCAAGGGCCGGACGCCGCCGCCCGAGTTCGCGCCCCCGAGGTCGCACCGATATATTGAGATTGTCGGATCAGGAGTCACTCATGCGTCTGCTCACCGCCCTCGGCATGCTCTGCGCGGTCACTGTGGTCGCCGCTGAGACACGCACACCCGAGACCCATCGCCTCGAGGCGACGCCCGCCACGGTCGCTTACGGTTACTACTGGTCGCAAGCCGCACCGGTGGTGCGCATCGCCTCGGGCGACATCATCGATGTCGACACGCTGTTGACGAACATACCCGCTGGGCTCGAGAAGGCGGGCGTGCCGGAGGCGCGCATCCAGAGCTCACTCAAATCGATCGTGGCCGAGGTCACCGGCGAGCGCCGCGGACCCGGCGGTCACATCCTCACCGGCCCGGTGTACGTCGAGGGCGCCGAGCCCGGCGATGTGCTCGAGGTGAAGATCCTCGCGATCGATCTGGCGATCGATTACGGCTACAACGGCTGCAGCGGAGTGCTGCCGGAGAACTGCGACCCGGGTGCGCCTGTGCGGATCATTCCGCTCGACCGCAGCGCCATGCGCGCCGAATTTGCGCCGGGCATCATGGTGCCGCTGCATCCTTTCTTCGGCAGCATGGGAGTGGCACCGCCGCCTGAGGCCGGGCGCGTGAGCAGCAACCCTCCGGGGCGTCACGCCGGCAATCTCGACAATCGCGAGCTCATCGTGGGCAGCACGCTCTACATCCCGGTATTCGCCCGGGGAGCGCTGTTCGAAGTGGGCGACGGCCATGTCGCGCAGGGGGATGGCGAGGTCGACCAGACGGCGATCGAGACCTCACTCCGCGGCCGCCTGCAACTCACCGTGCGCAAGGACATGAAGCTCATCTGGCCGCGCGCGGAGACACCCACCGACTACATCAGCATGGCGACCGACCCGGAGCTGCTCATCGCCACCAAGACCGCGATTCAGGAGATGGTGGATTTCATCGTGGCGCAGAAACACCTCTCCCGCCATGAGGCTTATCAGCTCGTGAGCATCGCGGGGAACGTTGCGGTAACGCAGCTCGTCGACAAGCCGAACGTGGGTGTGCACGTTCGGCTGCCGAAGAGCATTTTCGTCGAGAAGCGCTGAGGCTTGCCGCGCGGCTTCAGTCGAGCGGCCAGGGAAGCGTTTTGGGAAGCGCCCCGCCCGCGAGCGAGCCGAGCGCGCGCCGCCGCCGGCGCGAGTCGGCCTCGCGCCACCAGGGCTCGATGAGCTCGGCATGTCCCGGCTCGATCGGCTGCCCGAGACGCGGCATCAGGAGCTGCGCGCCCCTGCGCGGTGCCAGCTCCAACAGCGTCTCCGCGGGCTGATCCCAGGGATGCATGCCGAGTGCGAACGTACCCCAGTGTATGGGGAGGAACCGGCCACCGCCGAGCAGCGCGAGCGCCTTCAACGCGTTCTCGGGCCCGAGGTGCATATCGCCCCAGGCTGGATGAAACGCGCCGATCTCCAGCATCACGAGATCGAAGGGTGCGAAGCGCTCGCGGATGCTCTGGTATTCGGTGGTGAGCCCGGTGTCGCCACTGAAGAAAACCGTGTGTCTTCCCGTGCGGATGACTAGCGATGACCACAGCGTGTTGTTGCGCGTGCGCGGTGTGCGGCCGGAGAAATGCTGCGAGGGAGTCGCGGTCACCGTGAGCTCCGCATTCGGCAACCTGTAAGACTCCCACCAGTCGAGCTCGACGATCTGCTGCGGCGCTACGCCCCAGGCTTCGAGGTGTGCGCCGACACCGAGCGAGGTGACGAAGGGCATCGGGCGCCGGCGCAGCTGGCGGATGGTCGGGTAATCGAGATGGTCGTAGTGATCGTGCGAGATCAGCACCAGATCGAGTGGTGGCAGCGCGCGCAGCGACACCGGCACCGGCTGGAAGCGCCGCGGACCTGCGACGCGCAGCGGCGATGCGCGCGGCCCCCACACGGGATCCGTGAGCACCCGCAGACCATCGATCTCGAGGAGGAGCGTCGAGTGCCCGAGCCAGGTGACGCGCAGCCCACTGTCCGGAGGCCGTCGCCACGATGCGAGCGGGTCGAGCGAGGGGAGCGGCGCGGGTGGCACACGGCGATCGCTCTTACAGAGGAACTCGCGCAGCGTCGGCGGCGGTGTCTGCGGATCGCGCAGCCCGGGGAGGATCGGGTGCAGGTTACGAAACGCATCGCCCGCCCACCTCGGCGATGCCTGCAGGCGCTCGAGCCGCGCGCCCTCCGGTTTTCTGCCAAAGGATTTCATGGCGCCGCGGCGGTCACTCGACCGGCCGGACCCGTCCGGGAGCGCCGAGTCCACACTCGAGCGCGTTCCGGTCCCAGTGACCGCACTCCGCCGCCGCGGCGTAAGTGCGTGTCAGGAACTCGAGCAGCGCGGCTGCCGGGTCCGCCGCCTGCCGCGCCATCTCGTACGGCAGGATGAACTCGCCGACTACCGTCTCGTAGCGGGCACCGGCTGGCATCGTCGCCTGGCTGAAGCCCTCGGGCTGCGGGTAGGCATAGGAATAGAACGCGGCGTGTGGAAACGCCTCGTTTCCCGGCCAGAATCCCGCACTGCTCACCTCGTGCGAGTACGCCTCGCGCGTCACCGCATCCGGGAGCCCCGGCATACCGCCCGGATGACGCGGCGCCGGACGCCCGGAGAACCGCGTGACCGCCAGATCGAAACTACCCCAGAAGAAATGTACCGGGCTCACCTTGCCGAGAAAGCCGCTGCGGAAGAGTTTGAATAGGATGTCGGTCTTCACCAGCGCACGCCAGAAGCGGTGCGCGGCGTCGGCGTCATATGCGCCGTGAATACGGTCGTCCGGGAAAGGTATCGGGTTCACAAGCTCCGAGGGGCGCTCGTTGATCGACACTGTGACTCCGAGCGCATGCAGGAGCTGGCGCACCTGCGCATAGAAGTCAGCAACCGTTTGCGGCTCGAGCGCGAAACCGCCCTCCTCACCGCGGCTCGAGCGCGCGAGCAGACGATGGTGCGTGAAATCGAACTCGAGCTCGAAGACCTCGCCCTCATACGGAATCGGCGAAGTGGTGAGGCCGCGGGCGCTCACATACAGCGGCACCTGCCAGCTGTGGTTCACCCACGGTGTCAGCGACAACCTGACCTTGCCCGCGATCTGTGTCCACAGGTGAAGCGTCGCCACGGTATCGCGCCACGCCTGATAAGAAAGCTCCGGCCATTCATCGCGCTCGAGCTGCGTCACCACTGCCCACTCCTTTACCGCCGTCCTGCGCAGAGCCGCCGAACCGATAGTGTAAGCTGACTGAGTGCGGCGCCGCGCAACGCGGCAGCCCAGGCGCTGTCGCGGATGAGGCGAGGAAGGGCGAGATGATGCAGCACTCCGGTCTCAATACGCTGTGCGTTCACTCCGCACACGCTCCCGATGCCGCAACCGGCGCGGTGGCGGAGCCTATTCACCTCAGCACGACCTTCGAGCGCGACGCGGACGGCGATTACCCGCGAGGCTACCGCTACAGCCGTGAAGGCACTCCGAACCGCACCGCACTCGAGAGCTGCATGGCGCAGCTCGAGGGCGGTGCCGGCGCGGCCGCGTTCGCCTCCGGGCTGGCGGCCAACATGGCGGTGCTCGAGTTTCTCGAGGCCGGCGATCTCCTCCTCGCCTCGCAGGAAGGCTATTACGGCTCACTAAGGCAGTTCAGCCTGTTTGCCGAACGCCGTGGAGCCCGCATGGAGTTGGTCGACCTGACGGACATGGCCGCTGTGCAGGCGGCGCTCACTCGCCGCGGTGCGCGCCCACGGCTCCTGTGGATCGAGACACCGACCAATCCACTCCTGAGCATCGTCGACCTCGCATCCCTCGCCGCGCTCGGCCACGACGCTGGGGCGCTGGTGGTGTGCGACAACACCTTCGCCACCCCGGTCTGTCAGCGTCCGTTCAACTTCGGTGTCGACCTCATCGTGCACAGCGCCACCAAGTATCTCGGCGGCCACAGCGACGTGCTGAGTGGAGTCGTGGCAGCGCGCGAAGCCGGAGCTTCGCTCGAGCAGCTGCAGGACTGGCAGCGCACGGCGGGCGCCGCACTGGCGCCCTTCGATTGCTGGCTGCTGCGGCGGAGTCTGTCGACGCTCGCGCTGCGCGTGCGTGCGCAGTGTGCGGGTGCCATGAAGGTGGCGGAGTTTCTGGCCCGGCACGGTGCCATCGAGCGCGTGTTCTATCCCGGGCTGCGCCAGCATCCCGGGCATGCCATTGCCGCGCGCCAGATGACGGGAGGTTTCGGCGCCATGCTGTCGGTATGTGTCGTGGGCGATGCGCAAGCGGCGATGCGCGTCGCCGCACGCACCCATCTCATCAGGCGCGCGACCAGCCTCGGCGGCGTCGAGAGCCTGATCGAGCACCGCGCCTCCATCGAGGGAGCAGGCACGCGCGCGCCGCAGAACCTGTTGCGCCTCTCGGTCGGCATCGAGGAGCCCGACGACCTGATCGAGGACCTGGCGCAGGCGCTCGAGTGAGCAAGGACGCATGCGGGACTGTGACGTCATCGTAGTCGGCGCCGGCGCGGCGGGCCTCATCGCCGCGGGCGACCTGCTCGCGGCCGGGCGCAGCGTGACCCTGCTCGAGGCGCGCGATCGGGTCGGAGGCCGGATCTGGACGCGCCGCGAGCCGGGCTTGGCCGTGCCGCTCGAGCTCGGCGCGGAATTCATCCATGGGCACGCCCCGGTAACCGAAGCGCTCCTCGAGCGGTCAGGCACCGCGATCATCGAGGCGGGCGATAGCCACTTCGGCCTGCAGCACGGGGAGCTCAAGCCGAGCGACGGTTTGTTCCAACCGATCCGCGCGGCGATGCAATCGAGCACGGCCCTCGAGCGCGAGGACATGTCGCTCGATGCATTCCTCGATCAGCACTTGTCTTCCGTGTTGACTCCCGAGCAGCGCAGCTATGCACGCATGCTGGCCGAAGGTTTCGATGCGGCCGACACTTCCCGGGTGAGCGCGCGCTCCATTGCCGAGGAATGGACCGGCGGCACCATCGGCAACTCTCCGCAGTCGCGCCCACAACAAGGTTACGAGTCCCTGCTCACCGCACTCATGGCACGACTGAGCGGCGAGCGGCTGCAGCTGCAACTGCAGTCGCCGATTCACAGCCTGCGCTGGTCGCGAGGCTCGGTCGAGGCGTGCGGCGAATTCTGCGGCGAGCGCTTCACGGTGCGCGCCGCGCGCGCAGTCATCGCACTGCCGCTCGGAGTCTTGCAGCAGCCTGCGACCGGAGCCGGTGCGGTGTCTTTCAGTCCGGCACTCGAGATGAAGCGCACCGCGTTCACAGGCCTCGTCTCCGGTCCCGTCATCAAGCTGCAACTGCTGCTGACGAGTGCTTTTTGGGAAACCGTGCAGGGGGAGCGCTATCGCGAGGCCGCTTTCTTCCACGCACCGGAAGCGGAGGTCCCGACCTTCTGGACGCCCTCGCCGGCGCGGGCGCCGCTGCTCGTCGCCTGGGCCGGTGGCCCGCGCGCGCAGCGTCTCGCCGCCGGCGCTGATCCCTCAGGCATCGTGCGCAAGGCGCTCAGCAGCCTGAAGCAGCTTTTCGGCGGGATCGACATCCAGGCACAGCTGCGCGCCTGGTACTACCACGACTGGCAGCAGGATCCGCTTGCGCGCGGCGCTTACAGCTACGTGACCGTCGGCGCGGACGATGCACGCGCGACACTCGCACGGCCGCTGGAGGACACGCTGTTCTTCGCAGGCGAGGCGACGGATGTTGAGGAAGGTGGCACGGTCGCGGGCGCGCTGCGAAGCGGGAGGCGCGCGGCAGAGGAAGTACTCGCGGCGGACAGTGGCAGCCGGCGTTAAAAGGCCGAGCTAGGAATGTCGCAGCGGCGCGCGCGCGCGGCCGAGGAGGTAACCGGCAGCGAACGGTAACCCGAGCAGCACCAGCGTGAGCACGATGATGAGTGCCAGGGCTTCGCGCGTGAAATGCCGCACTTCGGCGCCTGAGGTCTTCACGAGTTGGTCGCCGATCCTGGCGGCATCCGCGGTGAGCGCCTTGCGCTGCACGTCCACCGCAGTGAGTAAGGCTTCACGCTCCTCCTGGATCTCTGCGAACAGTGCCTCGCGCTCGCTGTGCACCGCGGCTGTAGTGGTACGGACGGACGAGTCGAGCTGCTGCATGAGCTCGCGTAAGCTCGTCCGCAGCTCCGCCTGCGCGCCGCGCAGCATCTCGGGCGAGTCCTCCGCGACAGCGGTGAGCCGCTCGAGCCGCTCATCGAGCCGTGCGAGCGCCGAGCGCACATCGCTGGTCGAGTAGCCCGACTCACGCATTGCGAGTTGCGTGCGACGCACCGCCTGCTGCGGTACGGTGTCGCCGTAGATCTCGAGCCGCTGGGAAGTATCGGCGAGCGCCTGCGGGATCGTGCCCACAGCGTCGAGCAGATTAGTCTGGGCGCCCTTATCCCGTGTCCACTCGGTGAGCACCGAGGCCCGTGCGAACCGCAAGTCATGGAGCGGGTGCGCCCGGACGTAGCCCGCTACGAAGCTCTGGTAGTCCGCGAGCTCCTTGGAGCTCAGCAGCGAGTGCGCGAGGCTTTCCATCCCGTCGGCGTAGTTATTGCTGATATCGCGCAGCGCCGCCTGGTGCATACCAAAGAGGTTTCCGCCCGGTGCTCCTTGCCCCATGAAGGCCTCCAACTGCAGCGCGAACGTCCAGGTATCGAGCAGGGTCATGAGCGGTGCGAGTTGCATCTCGGCCTGGCGGCTGGCCTCGATGACACCGAGCTCCCAGCGCAAGGTATGCTCGATCACGGCCGGATCCGTCTCGGTCGCCAGGATGCTTTCAGTGCTGCGCGCACTTGCCTCGAGGAAGTGCGTCGTTGCCTCCCGCGTGAGGAGGCGCGCGTTCATGTCCCGATCGGATAAAGGTCGCTCGGGGCTCTTGATGGACACCAGCGAGCAGCCCGCGACACCCGCAATCATCAGCAACGCTGCGAGACTGGCACCCGCTGCGCGGATGAATGACCCCCGGCCGTGCTGACGGTAGGCGAGATCGGGACGTGCGCAATGCATAAGGCAGCGTGGGGGCGCTCAGGCCGTCGCGCCGATGAGCCGCACCTCGCGCTGCGGCGGCGGTATCACGACCCCGTGCGCACGCAGCGCTGCGAGCACCGCTGCGTGGATCTCGCCGCTCGCGGCCACCTGGTCCTGCACCGCCACCCAGGGCCGCACTGCGATGCTCACGGAGGAATCGCCGAACTGCATCGGCTGCACCACCGCCCGCGGCTCCCGCAACACCCGCGGGTTGGCCTCGAGCGCCGCGCGGATCAATTCGAGCACGGTTGCGATATCACTTTCGTAGGCGACGCCGATGGTGACTTCCACCTGACGGATGCGGCCGTAGTTATGGAGGATTTCCCCCACCACCTTGCGGTTGGGAACCACCACCCGCGAAAGATCGACGTGCCCCAGGGTGGTGTTGAACAGCGTGATCGATTCGACCACGCCTTCGACCCCGGCGATCGCGATGTACTCGCCCACGCGGAAGGGCTTGGCAAAGATGATCGAGAGCCCGGCCACGATGTTGCTCAGTACGCCCTGCGTGGCGAGCGCCACGCCCGCACCGATCACGCCGAGACCCGCCAGGAGCGGCAGCAGCTCGACACCGAGATTCTGCAGCGCCATCAAAGCGAAGAGCAGCGCGCACAACGCCCAGACGATGCGGCTCAGCAGCAGCCGCAGCGGAGGCTCGAGATCGCGCCGTCCGAGGAACTGCTCAAACCAGCGGCTCAGCCAGCCGCTCACGAACAGCCCGATGACGATGATCAGCAGCGCGGTAAAGAGCCGCGGGCCGAAGCGTATCGCCAGCTCGATGAGGCTGTCCTTGGTGTGGCTGATGTTCGCCACTTGTTCGTTCATGGTGCCTCCCCGACCCCCACGGGGAGTTTAGCAAGGTGCGCCAAGCCCCAGCACGAGCGCAGCGGCGCGCGTCACCCTCAGCGGGGGGCGCCGTCGGTACTGGCATGGATGAGTGAGGTGCGCGCGCGCTCTACTGGACCTACGGGCCAGCCGACCGCCGGGCCTCCCCCCGGTATCGTGTCCGCCTCAGGTGTCGCGGTCGATCCAGCGCGGATTCTTACGCACGTAACCGGGGGTGAAGGCAGGGGTACCGGCGTGCCGCTTCGCCCGGGGCTCCCTCGGCTCAGTGGGAGGGCATGATTCGCACGCGCGCTGTTCCTCTGGCGATGCAGGACGCGTTGCAGGCGCAACGCCCGCACTCGCCACCGCGCGCTCACGATGTCGTGAGCGCGCGCGCGCGAGGACCCATTGATTGTTGAACGAGGTGCCCATGGGGCGCATCCCTAGACCCGAGAGCGGCCGACCAGGAAAGTGATGATCGCGCCGATCAGGAAGACGACGAAAAGGATCTTGGCGATGCCGGCTGCCCCGGCGGCAATGCCACCAAAACCGAAGATGGCGGCGATGATTGCGATGACGAAGAAGACAACGGCGTAGTGCAGCATAAATTTCCTCCGCTTGCGCCGGACGTTTGACGTTGGTGCGCACTTTGGCCGCTCGCGCTGCTGTTGGCACGGGGGCGGAGACTGAAGCGCGTGTAGGACGGAGGCTACGCGCGTCAGATGACGTCCGTATGCGCGCCCGAATAGGCTCCGTA
Source organism: Steroidobacteraceae bacterium (assembly GCA_035495655.1). Taxonomy (GTDB): domain Bacteria; phylum Pseudomonadota; class Gammaproteobacteria; order Steroidobacterales; family Steroidobacteraceae; genus 13-2-20CM-66-19. The sequence continues at coordinate 11,011 of DATJFM010000099.1, read as the reverse complement.
GAGCCTCTCGAGTCCACGTTTGCGTGATGCACTGCGGCATCCAGGAGGCCCGATGGACACCGGTATCATCCGCATCCCTTCGCGTTACTCAGTCACAGAAACGCTGCAGCGGCTGGAGTCGCTCCTCACCGAGCGTGGCGTCATGATCTTCGCGCGCATCGATTTCAGTGGCGATGCCGCCCGCGGGGGGCTCGCCCTGCGGACGGAGCAGATGCTCATTTTCGGCAATACAGGGCCGGCAACCCGCTCATGCAGCGTGTGCCTGCGGCGGGGCCGGGCCTGCCGCTCGAGGCGCTCGGAGCACGCCGCGGCGCACCGATAAACGATCGGCGCGCGCGCCGCAGCCTTGCGCTAGGACTTCGGCTTGTAGCTGAACTTCTGCCCGCCGACCGAGACCCCAGCCATCGCGCCGCCCTTCACGATGACGAAGGTGGCCATACCTTTGTAGTACTTGCCTCGAGTCGTCGCATCGTGCTGCCCGCCGCTCGCGCCGGCGCTCGCACCGGTAGTGCCGGCGCTCGCTTCGGCCCCCGCGGTGATCGCGACCGCGGTCGCGTCGGCCCCGAACTCGAAGCTGCCCTTGGTAAACTCATTGTATGCGCGCTCATCCTCGAAAAAGATGATCTCGCGGAACGCCTCGCCGCCGATCTGGAAACCGACGCTCACCTGCGTCATCGACACATCGCCGACGGCGACGCCCTTCCTGTACACGCGGCCGTTGCCGTGCGCGCCGCCGACCACAAAACCGCCTTTGCCGATACCGGGGAAGACCGCGTAGCCGTAGGAGTTCCCGAAGAACCCTTTACTGGCTCCGGCTTCCTTGAAAAGCTGAATCGTGTCGCTGTAATCGTCCGCACGGCTCGTGGCCGCGCACACGAGCAGCATGGCAGCGGCTATAAAAGCAAGGTTTCGCTTCATCATGACACTCCTCGACTCACTGTTGGGCCGCGCAAGCGGCAACTTCGGGCCTCTGCGCTCAGCCCTTGGGCGTGTACTTGAACTTCTGACCGGAGAGCGCCGCCTGGTACATCGCGCCGCCCTTCACGACCGTAAAAACGGCCATACCCTTACGGTACTTGCCGACGGTGGTGGCATCGTTCTTGCCACCGCTCGCCCCGGCGCTCGAACCCGCCGTGCTGGCGCTGGCACCGGCCGCGGCTGTGATCGCGACCGCGCTCGCGTCGGCGCCGAACTCGAAGTTACCGCTCGTAAATTCATCGAGCGCGCGCTGATCCTGGAAGAAGATTATCTCGCTATAGGCTTGCCCGCCCGCCTGGAGGCCAAAGCTCAGCTGCGTCACGGAAGTGTCACCGACGTACTTACCCTGCTTGTAGACGCGGCCTTTGCCGTAGGCCCCGCCGACGCCGAGACCGCCCTTGCCGATGGTAGGAAAGACCGCATAACCAAATGAGTTCGAAAAGAATGTCTGGCTGGCGCCGGCATTCTTGAACACCTTGACGGTGTCGCTGTAGTCATCTGCTCGAATCGCCGCGGCGCATAACAGCAAAACCATAGCGAACAAAAATCCAACAGTGCGCTTCACCTTCAACTCCTCTTTGTTGGCTCCCCACTGCGCGCGGGGCCCGGGCCGTCAGCCGGATTTGCGCTGCGGGTAATACGCAGGTTGCGGCCGCACGGGCGGAGGCGCCGGTGGCGGCGGCACCGGCGAGGGCACGACCGTGCTCGCTGCCGAGACCAACCCGACGATATCCTCGCTGGCGCGGCTCAAGGCGGCGATCTCCGCCGGCGGTGCGGTCTCCTCCGGTGTCAGCAGCAGCCCCATGCGCCGGAACAAGCGGCCGGCACTCGTGCGACTCGTCCATACGGTCAGTGGAATCCCCGCGAACAGTCCCGCCAGCACCGGAGTCAGCCACCAGAAGAACTGCGGGGCGAGGTACAGCATGGCCGCACCCCAGGCCACACCAAGCGCGAGGTGCCACTTCTGGCGGCGAAACGCTTCGCGGAAGGTCACGCCGCGCTCACTGCGGTCCTGCGCATTCCAGGACACCGAGCGACCGAGCAGCGTCTGCGTCACGAAGGTCGAGTGGAACAGCATCATGCTCGGGGCGAGCAGCATGCTGAACAGCTGCTCGACGAAGAGGCTCACGCACAGCGCCCCCGCACCGCCGAACTGGCGGCGCACGGTGCGGTCCCCGATCGCAAGAATGGCGCCGAGAATCTTCGGCAGCAGCAACACTACGAGCGTCAGTCCGAAGAGCACCGCGATCTCGCCGCTGCGAATCTGCGGCCAGTGAGGGAAGAGGCTCTGGAGTCCCGGCCAGAAGTATTCCGGTTTCTTCGCCGCCTCGATGGCGGAGAGGAGCGAGCTCAGCAGCAGCAGCGCGAACCACATGGGCGAGCTGACGTAGGCGACGATACCGGTCAACAGGTGCACACGGCTGAGCGGATGCAGGCCGCGGAAACCGAGCACGCGCGAGTGCTGCAGGTTGCCCTGCGTCCAGCGCCGGTCGCGCGCCGCGTAGTCGAGGACATTCGGCGGCACCTCTTCCCAGCTGCCGGGGAGCTCGGGAAGCTGCCGGACCTCGAAGCCCGCGCGGCGCATGAAGGCCGCCTCGACGAAGTCGTGACTCAGTATGTCGCCGCCGAGTGGCGGGCGGCCGGACAGGCGCGGCAACGTGCAGTGCTGCGCAAAGGGTGCGAGGCGCACGATGGCGTTGTGGCCCCAGTAGTTGCTCTCGCCCGCCTGCCACCAGGCAAGCCCCGACGAAAGCATGGGGCTCTGCAGGCGGGAGCCGAACTGGATCAGTCGCCCGAAGAGTGTCTCGCGTCCCGCGGTCAGCGGCAGGGACTGGAGGATTCCGATCCGCGGGTGCGCCTCCATGGCACGCGCGAGCGTGACCAGGGCATGTCCGCTCATGACGCTATCGGCGTCGAGCACGATCATGCACTCGTAATTCGCTCCCCAGCGGCGCACGAAGTCGGCGATGTTGCCCGCCTTACGCTCGCTGCGATCGAGCCGCCGCCGATAGAAAACGCGGCTGGCACCGTACCGGGCGCTCAAGGCCTGCACCATGCGTTCCTCTTCGGCCGCGATACGCAGATCGCTCGTGTCCGAGAGAACGAACAGATCGAACGCACCCTGCTCGCTCTCGCGCGCGAGCGAGGACCAGGTGGCGATCAGTCCGGCGCCGACCCGCACGGTGTCCTCGTTGTAGATCGGCACCACGACCGCGGTGCGCGTGTGCAACGCGCGACCGGCGAGCTCCGCCATGTCGATGCCGAGCGAATCGCGCCCGGTAAGACGCATCACAAAGCCTGCGATGCCGGTCCAGAGCGCTCCGGTGATCCAGGTGAACAGCCCGCAGAAGAGCACGAGTCCCACCACCTCGATGCCGCCGAGGCCGTTCGCCTCGAGCACATCGAGCAGCAACGCGGTCGCAGCCGCAGAGGTCAACACCGTCAGACCGAAGAACAGCGCGCGCCGCAGGCGCAACTGCCAGCGGCGGCGGCTTTCGCTCACGGCGACCATTGGTACACCCAGGTCTCGGTCAGAACCTCACCATAAAGCGTCAGATAGCAGCGCAGATCCACGACCGGCTTCTTCGGCCGCGGGGTCACCACGAATGCAATGCGCCAGGAGCCGCTCTGTGGCACGCGCTGCACCGTGAGCGCATCGATCTGGCCGTTGTCGGCGCTCAACTCCGCCTTGACCGGCTGCGAGCCATCGAGTCCATCGAGCTCGCCGCCGGCGAACTCGATGAGCATGCGCCGTGCACCGGGGCCGAAACGACCTTTGTTGTCGCCCACCGCCGGGTTTCCACTGCGGATGGCCATCACGCGACCGCCCGGTGGCCAACGCGGATTGTCGGCGAATGCCGACAGTAAATAGCCGAAGCTCAGCGGCTTCCCGGCTGTGACTGGCTGGTCCGGCACCCAGTAGGCCACCATGTTGTCGTGGATTTCCTCATCGCTCGGGATCTCCACCAGCTCGACCCCACCTTTACCCCAGTTGCCGAGCGGCTGCACCCAGTAGCTCGGTCGCGACTGGTATTGAGATTCGACGTCCTCGTAATGCGCAAAGTTTCGATCGCGCTGCACCAGACCGAAACCGCGTGGATCCTGGTCCATGAAGCGATTGACGCGCAGCTCGCGCGGGTTCGCGAGCGGACGCCAGATCCACTGTCCGTGACCCGTCTCGTTCATGAGTCCATCACTGTCGTGGACCTGCGGGCGGAAATCATCGAAACGACGTCCGCTGCCATCATCGCCATAGAGGAACATCGAGGTGAGGGGCGCCACACCGAGCTTGCTGATGTTGCGGCGCGGATAGAGGTCGCAGTGCACCTCCACCTGCGTGACCTCGCCCGGGCGCACCTCGAACTGATAGGCGCCGGTGACACTGCGGCTGTCGAGCAGCGCGTAGATCGTGAGGCTGCGGTCGCTCGGCTGCGGACGCACCAGCCAGAAGTCGGTGAAGGTCGGGAATTCCTCGCCGCTCTGTGCGGCGGTGTCGATCGCGAGGCCGCGGGCCGATGCGCCGTAGTGCTGATTGCGGCCGAGCACGCGGAAATAGGAAGCGCCGAGGAATACGAGCAGCTCATCTTTATAGCCGGGCGACTGCAATGGATAGTGAATGCGAAAGCCGGCAAAACCCACATCCGTCGAGAGCTTCGGTGTCTTCATCAGACGCCCGAAGGTGAAAAGCCGCGGGCTGTACTCCACCAGCCCCGCGCCCGCCGGCGTCACTTCGAACACGTTCACGCGCTGGCGCACGCGGTAGCCCCGGTGAAAAAACTGCACCTCGAACAGAGCCTGACCGCGCCATAGCGCACTCGCGGGACGGAAGCGGATGTCGCGATACTGATCATAGGTCAGGTTGGCAAGCGATGTCGGTAAGTTCTGCGCCGGCGGCCGGAAGTCATGTGCAGCGCGCTCGCGCGCGAGCTGCTGCACGTCAGCAAAGGCGAATGGCCCGGGCTGCGCTGGCGGCGCAGTCTGCGGCAGCTGCGGCACCACGACCGACTTATGCTCGGCCGCTGGCTGGGTGTTGCGTGGCGTGCCCGTGCCGCGATCGGTCGACTCGATCGACAGCATGGCCGACGCCAGCAGAAGCACGACGATCACAGCCGGCTTCCGCAGGCTCGGCGGCATGAAGGCACCTGGTTAATCTCCGCTGACAGCAAGCAGGACCGCCGCTTGTTCGCGAGGAGTCTGCCAGCGTCAGAAAGACGGCTTCTCTGAATCATGTGTCGGAGCAGGCTGACATAAGGTAACGCCGCGAGCCACGGTCATCATTATAGAAAGGGGTCCGGCGGTCTTAGGGTTAGGATACCGCCAGGCCCGCGCTCACGTCTGCACCCAAACATCAAACATGCCCATCATGACACCGGATGAGTGCCCGGCGGCAGTGGAAGCGGTGGCCGGTTTACACTGCGCGACCACGACCCCCGCCAATCGCTCCCGCCCGCACTCACAAGGAGAGAATCTGATGAGCAACGAGGAATCGATCATCCAACCCTTCGGCAGCCTGGTCTCGTCCCGTCTGGGACTTTCCGAGCAAGTTCGTCATCAAAGCGTGGCCGCGCTCAATCGCCTGTTGGCCCACACCATGGCAATGCGCGATCTCTACAAGAAAGCGCACTGGCAGACCTCCGGTGCCACCTTCTACGAGCTGCACCTGCTGTTCGACAAGCACTACGGCGAGCAGGTGGAGCTGATGGATTCCATTGCGGAGCGCGTGCAGACCTTAGGTGGGGTCACGCTCGCCCTCGCCCAGGATGTGGCGGAGGAGACGCGCATTGCGCGCGCGCCGCGCGGACGTGAAAGCGTTCCCGCGCAGCTGCGGCGGCTGCTCGAGGCGCACGAGACGGTACTCGGCGAGTCGCGCCCCCTCGCCCGTCAAGCCGCCGAGGCAGGCGATGACGGCACCAACGATCTGATCGTGAGCGAAGTCATTCGCAGCAACGAGCTGCAGAGCTGGTTCATCGGCCAACACCTGATGGCGCGCGGCGAGAAGTTATGAGTTGATTCGGAGCAGGCCGGCATGTGCCGGTGGCGGCCGGCCTGCTGCGCCGCGCGGTCAATCGACGGCAAGGATGACGCTATCGGCCTTGATCAGGGCATGCGCCTTGCCGGCTTGCTTCAGCTTCAGGCGCCGTGCCGACTGGGTGGTGATCACCGAGACGATCTAGACCCCTTTTACGATCCGCAGGGTAACTTCGGTGTTGACCGGGCCGGATGGCCGGGCGAGGCGCCATGGCACGGCAGATTCCAACCAAGAGCAGAACTACCGCGGCGGTGAGCGCGGCAGCGTTGCCTGCGTGGGGTGCGCTGCGCTACCCGGTATTCCGCTGGCTGTGGATTGCAACGGTCGTTTCCAACGTCGGCACCTGGATGTACAACGCCGCCTCGAGCTGGCTGATGACGAGTCTCAATCCGAGCCCGCTCGTCGTATCGCTGGTGCAGGTCGCCAACAGCCTGCCGCTCTTCCTTTTCGCGTTGCCCGCTGGCGCGCTTGCCGACATGCTCGATAAGAGGCGACTGATACTCGTCCTCGAGGTTCTCTCGACGCTGCTCAGTGCAGTGTTTGCCCTGCTGGTCATGCTGCACGCGGTGAACCCTGCGGTGCTGCTGCTCTTCCTCTGTATCCTCGGAACGCTCGCGGCGCTCGAGGCGCCCGCCTGGCAGGCGATCACCCCGCTCCTCGTGCCGCGCCCGGCGCTCTCCTCCGCGGTCGCCATCAACAGCGTCGGCATCAACATCAGCCGCGTCGTGGGGCCCGCCATTACCGGCGTGATCATCCTCGGCCTCGGGATCGCCGCGCCCTTCTGGGTCGATGCCTTCAGCAATGCCGGGGTGATCGCCGTGATTCTCCGGTGGCGGCCTGCGGCGAAAGACCTGCGCGGGCTGCCGGCCGAGCGACTCGGAGGTGCCATTCGCGCGGGAGTGCGCTACGCGCGCTACAACCAGGCGTTGCGCGCGACGTTCGTGCGTGCGATCGGTTTTTTCCTGTTCGCGAGCGCCTACTGGGCGCTGCTGCCGCTCGTGGCACGCACGCAGCTCAAGGGCGGCCCGGGCCTGTACGGCACACTGCTCGCCGCGATCGGCGCCGGCGCCGTCGGCGGTGCCTTCTTCCTGCCGCGCGCGCGGCGGCGCGCAGGGTCCGACGGTGTCGTCATGCTGGGGGAAGCCGGCACGGTGGCGGCGCTCGCGCTCTTCGGACTCGCGCAGCAGCCCTGGGTGGCAGTGCTCGCCTGTCTGCTCGCGGGTGTCTCCTGGATCGCCGTGCTCGCAACTCTCAATGTCTCGGCACAGACGGTGTTGCCCGACTGGGTGCGCGGCCGCGGACTCGCCGCGTACGTGACGGTTTTCTTCGGCACCATGACGGCCGGCAGCGCCCTGTGGGGCTTAGTGGGTGAGCGGGTGGGGCTTTCCGCCGCGCACTACCTCGCCGCAGCCGGCGCGCTGCTTGCACTATTCACCACCCGCGGCTGGAAGCTGCACGCGGGGGCGGAGGCGGACCTCACACCGTCCATGCACTGGCCGACGCCGGTGCTGGCGCAGGGAGTGGACGAGGATGCAGGCCCGGTGCTGGTCACGGTCGAATACCACGTGTCTGCCGAGCACCGCGAAGCCTTCCTCAACGCCATCGTGCCGCTCGCCCGCGAGCGGCGCCGCGATGGTGCGTACGAGTGGGACATCTTCCAGGACTCGGCTCACCCGGAGCGGATGATCGAAACCTGGCTGGTCGACTCCTGGTCCGAGCACATGCGTCAGCACGGGCGGATAACTCGCGCCGACCGAGCGATCGAAGAGCGTGTACGGCGACTCGCTCGCGAGGCTCCACGCATTACCCACTACATCGCGGCAAGACTGCGCAGCCCGGCGCAGCGCTGACTGCGCGCCGCGGGCAGCCGATCAATGAGCGGCCGAGCGCGCCTCGGTCACTGACCTCGCGAGCAGATGGGTGAGTGCATAGACGGAGTCGATGTGCGGTGTCGGCGTATGCGTGAGCTGCCCGAGCTCCACCACCGAGCCGAGCAGCGCTTCGAGCTCTGGCGCCTTCCCCGCCTCTACGTCCTGGAGCATCGAGGTCTTGTGATGACCCACCTTCTCGGCTCCCGCGATGCGCCGCTCGAGCGGCACGCGAAACCGTATCCCGAGCTTCTCCGCCACGGCCTGCGCTTCGGTCATCATGGTCGCGGCGAGCGCGCGCGTCGGGGGGAACTGGCAAATCTCGGCGAGCGTCGAGCGCGTGAGCGCACTGATCGGGTTGAAAGTCAGATTGCCCCAGAGCTTCAGCCAGATCTCGGCGCGGATGTTATCGAGCACTGGCGACTTGAAGCCGGCGCGCGTGAAGCACTGCGAGATGCGCTGTGCGCGCTCGCTCACGGAGCCATCGAGCTCGCCGATGGGGAAGCGATCGCCCTCGATGTGCTTGACCACAGCGGGCGCGAGCAGCTCCGTGGCCGGGTACACCACACAACCGATCACTCGCTCGGCCGGAATGAGACGGCTGATGGTCCCTTGCGGATCCACGCTGCGCACGATGCTGCCGTCGAGCGCGCCGCCGTGACGATGAAAGTACCAGTAGGGAATGCCGTTCTGCATGGTGACGACGGCCGTATCGGAGCCGAAGAGCTCCGGTACCTGTGCGGCAACCGCCTCGAGCTGGTGGGCTTTGACCGCGAGAATCACCAGGTCTTGTGCGCCGGCGCGAGCGTAGTCGGAGGTGGCGGTAACGTCATGAGCCAGCTGAGTGCAGCCATCGCTCATGTGAAGAGTGATGCCGCGCTCACGCACCGCTTCCAGCGTGGCACCGCGCACCATCACAGTCACGGCTTCGCCTGCGAGGGCGAGCTTCGCTGCGACATAACCGCCGATGGCACCGCAGCCGATGACGGCGATCTTCATGGTCCACCCTCCCTCGGCTGCCGCGGCGCTCGAGCGTGCCGCGGCGCACATCAGGTGATCACGGCTGCATCAACACCCGCGCTGATAGCGGTCCTTCGCCGAGAGTACCAGATCGCGCAGAAATGACTTCTCGTACACGCGCAGCAGGTGCGGCTGCTCTTGCTCGACGTAGGCGCCGACGAAGTCCCGGTCGGCAGCGATGCGCAGCAGGTCGCGAAAGGTGCGCGCATCCCAGCGCCATGACAGCTCCAACTCGAGGAACGCACGGTTGTACGCCTCGAGCTCGGCAGCCATGCGCTCCTCGCTCGGACCTACCACACTCGCGTCACTCGCTGCTGTCTTGGACATTGCACCTGCGCTCCGCTCGTTCGCGTCACTCGAACCCTAGGCCTGTATGGACTAAAAGAAAACTTAAAGCTTTCTATCCAGAGCATTAGCTTTTAAGAATACATGAGGGAGAGTATGCTGAAGCCATGAAGAACATCACGATGCGCCAGCTGCGGGTGTTTGCCGCCGCCGCGCGCCATAAGAACTTCTCGCGTGCCGCCGCAGAGCTGCACCTGTCGCAGCCGGCAGTCTCGACGCAGATCAAGGAATTCTCGAGTTTCGTCGGCCTGCCGCTGTTCGAGCGCATCGGCCGCAAGACCTACCTCACCGCGGCGGGCAATGAGATGCTCCACTGCGCAGACGCCATCGCGCAGCGACTGAAGGAAGCCGAGGATGCGCTCGCGCAGCTGAAGGGGGTGACCGGCGGGCGGCTGAACGTCGCGGTGATCAGCGCCGGGGATTACTTTTTCCCGCGGTTGCTGGCGGCCTTCGGCGAGGCGCATCCGGGCATCGAATTCAACCTGACGGTGCACAACCGCGAGAGTCTCCTGCGCCACCTCGCGGACAACCTCACCGACCTTGCGGTCATGGTCAGGCCGCCAACCGATATGGATACCGTCGCGGTGCCCTTCGCGCCGCATCCCTATGTCATCGTCGCTCCCCCCAACCATCCGCTCGCCGGGCTACGACAGATCCCGCGCTCGGCGCTCAACCACGAGCGTTTCGTGCAGCGCGAACAGGGCTCGGATACCTGGAATTCCATGCGCGAGGTCTTCGGGCGGCAATTCCCGCGACTGAACATCGCCATGCAGATTCACAGCACAGAGACCATCAAGCAGGCAGTGGTCGCGGGCTTCGGACTCGCGTTCCTCTCCGCCCACACCATCAGCCTCGATCTCAAGGCAGGCAACCTCGTGGTGCTCGATGTGCAGGGCTTCCCGGCGCTGCTCAACTGGTATCTGGTCCACAATCGCGCCAAGCGTCTGCCGCCGGTGGCGTCGGCGTTCAAGGAGTTCCTGCTGCGTGAGGGGGCCCGCCGCATCGAACAGCTCGTCCAGTTCGGCTTCAGCCCATGGCCGGGCGAGCCGCGCGCCCACGCGCCGGCGGCGGCGGCACGCGGCCGGCGCAGGTCCGTGCGCTCGTCCTAATCGAGAAAGTCGCAGTAACGCTCGACGTGCGCGGCAAGATCGAGTGTGTGCTGCCGCGTGAGCCGCTCGGCGAGCTCGGTGTCGCGCCGCTCGAGCGCCTCGATGATCTTCAGATGGTCGATGATCGAGCGGGCGGCGCGGTTGTCCTGGGAGATCGTCGCATTGCGGATCGCGCGCACGTGAATGAAGAGGTTCTTGGTCGCATCCCCGATCAGCTGTGAGCCCCCAAGCCGGATGATCATCTGGTGGAAGGCGATATTGGCGTCGGAATACTCACCGATGTGCTCGGCAGGCGGCGAATTCTGGAACTCGTCGAACAGATGCCGCAGCTTGGCAATTTCGGCATCCGGTGCGCGAAGTGTCGCGAGGCGCGCCGACATGCTCTCGAGCGCAGCCCACATCTGGATCATCTCGATGATCTCGCGCTTGGACTTGCGCACTATGAAGATGCCCCGCCGTGGCAGCGTGCGCACGAAACCTTCCTGCTCGAGGATCGAGAGCGCCTCGCGGATCGGAGTGCGGCTCACCCCGAGCGCCTGCATGAGCTCGCGCTCATCGAGGCGCAGCGGTTGACGCTGGTTGTAGATATCGGTGTTGGTAATGGCTTCCTTGAGCAGCGCATACGCCTGATCGCGCAGGCTCATCGAGTTCAGCGGCGCCAG
>DATJFM010000098.1:0-25055 GCA_035495655.1 Steroidobacteraceae bacterium | reverse complement strand
GAGCACCGCGTTGCGGCCCTTGGGGCCGAGCGTCGCCTTGACGGCGTTGGCGAGGACGTTCACGCCCTTGAACATGCGCTGGCGTGCGTCATCGCTGAAACGAACTTCTTTAGCTGCCATTGTCGTGGTCCTCGCTTACTTACCTTCGATCACGGCCATGACGTCTTCCTCGCGCATTACCACGAGCTCTTCGCCGTCGACCTTGACCTCGGTTCCGCTGTACTTGCCGAACAGGATCTTGTCGCCGACCTTCACATCGAGAGGCCGGACCTGACCGTCTTCGAGAATCTTTCCTTTACCGACTGCGACGATCTTTCCCTGCACCGGCTTCTCGGCCGCCGTATCGGGGATGACGATGCCACCCGGAGAGGTACGCTCCTCCTCCAGGCGCTTCACGATGACGCGGTCATGAAGAGGACGAATCTTCATGGTGAACGCTCCTTAAAGCATTGATGGTTTTGATGAAATACCGGGCGCGAGGCGCCTTATTAGCACTCACCCCCGGCGGCTGCTAATGATAGGGAGGCAGTTCCCGATTTCAAGCCGCTCAGGGCTTTTTTTTTGGGTTACGGAGCGTGCGTTGGGCGATGCCCTCCTCCCAAGGGGACCACAGCGTGAGCGTTGCCGTTGTCGGCTGGATGCGCCTCGAGGAACGCCTCCGTGCGGAATGGAGCGGAGTTCCTGCTCTTACTCACGAGGCTGCGCTATAAGAGCGCAGCTAAACTGGTCTACTCCCCATGCGCCCATCATCCTCCACGAGACATATTCTGGCCGTTGCGCTCCTCGCGTTGAGTGCACTCCTGCAGGCGCAGACTCCAACTGCCCGGCCGCCCGCGGCGCCCCCTTCCGGGGTCGACGCGCTGCTCAAGTCCGCCCGCACCAGCGGGGACGATTTCCTGCCGCCCGAGCAGGCCTTTCGCTTCGATGCGCTCCCCGATGGCACCGACCGCGTGCGTCTCAACTGGGAGATCGCTGACGGCTATTACCTCTATCACGCCCGCATCAAGGTGGTGACCTCGAGTACCAGCGCACAGCTCGGCGCGCCGCAGTTTCCGCCCGGGCAGGTGAAGACGGACGAGTACTTCGGCAAGCAGGAGGTCTATCACCACGAGCTGGTGGTCTCCGTACCGGTGGCCCGTGCAAAAGGCGGCGCACTCGATCTCCCGCTCGAGGTGACGTATCAGGGTTGCGCCGACGCAGGCCTGTGCTACCCACCTCAAACCAAGACCCTCACCGTGCATCTCCCGGACGGGACCGCCGCCAGCGGAAGCGGCCGCGGTGGTCTGAGCGCAGCCGGTGGGGGTGGAACAGCGCAGGCCGCCGCCAGCTCGATCGCACCGCGCGCGGCGTTTCTCTCGCAGGAGTGGTTCAGCAATGCACTGCGCGGCAATCTGCTGATCGCGCTCGCCTGCTTTTATCTGGGAGGCCTGGTGCTCTCGTGCACGCCGTGCGTGCTGCCGATGGTGCCGATCCTCTCGGGGATCATCGTCGGCAGCGGCAGGCCAATTTCCAGTCAGAGATCCTTCGCACTCTCCGTGAGCTATGTGCTCGGCATGGCGCTCACGTATGCCGTGGCTGGTGTTGCCAGCGCGGCAGCTGGCAAGGAAGTCCAGGCGATGTTCCAGCAGTGGTGGGTGATCGCGCTCTTCGCCGCCATCTTCCTGGTTCTTGCGCTCTCGATGTTCGGGCTGTTCACGCTGCAGATGCCGGCGACGGTGCAGTCTCGTCTCGCGGAGCTCAGCAACCGTCAGTCCGCGGGGACCTTCGGGGGAGTCGCCTTGATGGGGGCGCTCTCGGCACTCATCGTGACGACCTGCGTCGCCCCAGTGCTGGTCGGTGCATTGCTCGTCATCAGCCAGACGGGCGCCGTGGCGCGCGGTGGGGCGGCGCTATTTGCCGCCGGTATCGGCATGGGCACGCCGCTCCTCATCGTCGGCGCCTCCGCCGGCAAGCTACTGCCGAAGCCGGGACCTTGGATGGACCTGGTGAAGAAGCTCTTCGGCGTGCTGATGCTCGGCGTCTCGGTGTGGATGCTCGCCCGCATCGTGCCGGAGCGGATGGTGCTCGCTCTGTGGTCGGTACCGGCGCTGATTCTTGCCTGGCTGCTGTGGAGCGGAATGCGCGAACGCTCTGTGCTCGTGTGGGGGCTGCGGGTTGCCGGGATCGCGGCAGGCCTGTACGGGGTGGCGCTCGCGGCAGGGTTTGCGCTCGGAGGAACCGACCCCCTGGCGCCGATTCCGGGATTTGCGAAGCCGGTGTCGGCGCTCACTTTCCGTCCGATTCGCTCGGTCGCGGATCTCGATCGTGAGGTCACCCAGGCGCGCGCCGGCGGCCGTAGCGTGCTCGTGGACTTCTCCGCGGACTGGTGTACCTCCTGCAAGGAGATGGAGCGCTATACCTTCACCGACCCCACGGTGCAGGCGGCGCTGAGCAACACTGTGCTGCTGCGAGCTAACGTGACGCAGAACGATGCCGATGATCAGGCACTGTTGCGGCACTTCGGTATCTTCGGGCCACCAACGATCGCCTTTTACGGGACGGATGGCCGTGAGCGTGCCGCCTATCGGGTGGTCGGATACATGAGCGCCCAAGCGTTCGCTGCCCGCACGCGCGCGGCACTGCACGCATCTTCGTGAGCTCTGCGGGCGTCTCTCCGGGGCGGGCACGCCTTCATGGCCTGCTCGCGCTGGGCGCAGTGCTGCTCGTTTCCGCAGCAGTCGGATTCGTCACCTATCGTCTCCTCGTGCACCGGGCAGGTGCGACCCTGCGGCCGGCTGCGCCCGCCGCAGCATCGGGGAGGCTGCCGCCCACAGCCGCGGAACCTCCCGAGGAACCCACTCCGCTATCCCCCTCGAAGGTCCCTGAGACACTGCCCGACATAGGGCTGCCGGGCCTCGATGGGAGGGTGCATCGGCTCACGGAGTGGAAGGGCCGGCCCCTGGTGATTAATTTTTGGGCGACCTGGTGCGAGCCGTGCCGTCGGGAAATCCCGCTGCTGCAGTCACTCCGTCGCAAATATGCCGCGAACGGACTCGAAATAGTCGGCATCGGCATCGATCAGGTGGATCCAGTGCGTAAGTACGCCTCCGACCACGGAGTGGGGTACCCGCTGCTGCTGGGTGAGCGTGAGGGGCTCGAGGCGGCCAAGGCTTTCGGCATGGAGACGGTGCTTCCGTTCAGCGTCTTCTCCGACCGCGAAGGCCGTGTGGTAACCCTCAAGATCGGCGAGCTCCACGCCGACGAGGCGGAGCTCATTCTGGATCGCATCCGGGACGTGGACGCGGGGAGACTCTCCCTGGCCTCCGCTCAGGCCCAGATCTCCACGGCGGTGCGCAAGCTGGGGGAGGCACGCGCCCGACAGAACTAGCGCTGGCCCGGATCCTGCACGTTCCTCGCAAATCGCAACAAGTCGTACCCTAATGGCCGCGGATTAGGTTACATTCGCGGCCGTCGCTTGCATCGAAGTCAAACAAAGAAGTCCTAGGGTCATGGCCCGAGTGCTGTTGTTGAACGGCCCGAACCTCAATCTGCTCGGGACGCGGGAACCGTCCGTCTACGGGACCGAGAGCCTCGAAGCCATCGAGCAGCGTGCGGCATCCATCGCGCGCGAGACCGGACATGAGCTGGTTGCGTTTCAAAGCAACGCCGAGCACGAGCTCATCGAGCGCATCCATCGCGCGCGCGCTGAAGGGGTGGGGTTCCTCATCGTCAACCCTGGAGCCTTCACGCACACGAGTATCGCCCTTCGTGATGCGTTGCTTGCGACCGGGCTGCCGTTCATCGAGGTGCACTTGTCCAACCCGCACGCCCGCGAGGCGTTCCGGCGGCAGTCATATTTCTCGGATATCGCAGTCGGAGTGATCAGCGGTCTCGGTGCATTCGGCTATGAGGCGGCGGTCCGCGCCGCTGCGTTACGACTCGGCGGCAAGGCCTGACTCCGAGGCGGTGCCAAGTCGCTCGATTCTATTGGGGGCAGTCCTCGCATGGACATTCGAAAAATCAAAAAGCTGATCGAGCTGCTGGAGGAGTCCGGCATCGCTGAGATTGAGATCAAGGAGGGAGAGGAGGCGGTCCGCATCAGCCGCATGCCCCCCGGGGCAAGCGCCGTGCAGCCGCCTCAGGCGACGCACCTTGGCGCAGTGCCTGCAAGCTCCACCGCGATGGCGCCGGCAGTGGGCGCGGAAGTCGCAGTGTTGGAGAGCGCCGCACCGAAGCCAAAGCCGAGTGAGCACGTGATCACCGCCCCGATGGTGGGCACGTTCTACGCCTCTCCCTCCCCTGGGGCGAAGCCGTTCGTCGAGATCGGTGATGAGATCAAGGTCGGCCAGGTGTTATGCATCATCGAGGCGATGAAAATGATGAACCAGATCGAGGCCGACCGGGCGGGCCGAGTCGCTTCAGTCATGGCTCGAAACGGCGACCCGGTGGAATTCGGCCAGCCGCTGTTCGTCGTCGAATAGCCGCATGATCGAGAAGATCGTCATCGCCAACCGTGGCGAGATCGCGCTGCGGATCCTGCGCGCCTGCCGGGAGCTCGGCATCAAGACGGTGGCCGTCCATTCCACCGCCGACTACAGCCTCAAGCACGTGCTGCTCGCGGACGAGTCGGTATGCATCGGTCCACCGCCTTCCTCGCAGAGCTATCTCAACATGCCGGCGATCATCTCGGCGGCCGAGGTTACCGACTCGGTGGCCATCCATCCGGGCTACGGGTTCCTCTCCGAGAACGCCGACTTCGCCGAGCGCGTCGAGAACAGCGGCTTCGTGTTCGTCGGCCCACGGGCGGAGACGATCCGCACGATGGGCGACAAGGTGTCCGCCATCCGGGTGATGAAGGGCCACGGAGTGCCCTGCGTCCCCGGCTCGGATGGACCGCTCGGCGATGACGCCGACGAGAATCTGCGTGTCGCGCGCGACGTCGGCTACCCGGTAATCATCAAGGCCTCGGGCGGAGGCGGCGGCCGCGGCATGCGCGTGGTGCACACCGAGGCCTCGCTCCTCAATGCCATCGGCATCACGCGGGCGGAGGCGCGTGCCGCGTTCGGCAACGATCAGGTCTACATGGAGAAGTTCCTCGAGCGCCCACGTCACATCGAATTTCAGGTCCTCGCAGATGGGCTGGGCAACGTCATACACCTCGGCGAGCGTGACTGCTCGATGCAGCGCCGCCACCAGAAAGTCATCGAGGAGGCGCCGGCGCCCGGCATCACCATGCGCCAGCGTCGCCTGATGGGCGAGCGCTGCGTCGAGGCCTGCCGTGCCGTCGGCTATCGCAGCGCCGGTACCATGGAATTTCTCTTTCAGGACGGGGAGTTCTACTTTATCGAGATGAATACCCGCATCCAGGTCGAGCATCCGGTCACCGAGCTCGTGACCGGCATCGATTTGGTCAAGGCGCAGCTGTTGATCGCGAGCGGCGAGCGGCTGCCGTACGCGCAGAGCGATGTGCAGATTCGCGGGCACGCCATCGAATGCCGCATCAACGCCGAGGATCCAAAGACTTTCATGCCCTCGCCGGGTCCTATCCGCCTGTGGCATGCGCCAGGGGGACCGGGTGTGCGGGTCGACAGTCACGTGTACTCCGGCTACAACGTGCCGCCCTACTATGACTCACTCATCGGCAAGATCATCGCCCAGGGCGATACGCGCGATACCGCGATCGCCCGCATGAAGAATGCGCTGGCGGAGATGGTGATCGAGGGCATCAAGACCAACGTGCCGCTGCACCAGGAAATCTTCAACCATGCGGCGTTCCAGAAAGGCGGCACCGATATTCACTACCTGGAGCGCCGCCTGGGCCTGCGGTGAGCGGCGCGGGCTGCAGCCGCTCGCGGTGTCACGTGTCGAGCGCTGCCTTTCTCCAGCTGACCTTCGACCTCGGCTTGCTGCCTGCGCAGGAAGCGGAAGAAGCTGCATTCGACTGCGGTGCCCTTGCAGTGACCTTCGTCGATGCGCGCGCTGCCGCTTCGGCACCACCCGACCAGACGTCGGATTCAGCGGCGGTGCTCGAGCCTGCCGTCGGGGAGATGCGCCTGTGGCCCGCGACCCAGGTGCGATGCCTGTTCGAGTCCGTAGCCCCCGAGCGGCGCTCGGCGCTCGCGCACTCACTGGCGCAGAGGCTCGCGGTGGATGCCTCGCTGATCGAAGTGCAGCCCGTCGCCGACCGCGTGTGGGAGCGCGAATGGCTGAAGGACTTCCATGCGCTGCGTTTCGGCCGTCGTCTGTGGATCTGTCCGCACCACGAGCGCATCGTTGCGCCGGATGCGGTCGTCATCCTTCTCGATCCGGGGCTCGCCTTCGGCACCGGCACGCATCCGAGCACCGCGCTGTGTCTCACCTGGCTCGATGCCTATCCACCGCTCGGTACGCGTGTCATCGATTACGGCTGTGGCTCCGGCGTGCTCGGCATCGCCGCGGGGCGGCTCGGCGCGGCTGAAGTGCATGCTTTCGACATCGACCCGCAGGCGCTCACCGCCACGCGCGACAATGCCAGCGTGAATGAGCTGCAGGCGCGGCTCACGGTGCACGCAGACGCGGCGACGCTGCCGGCAGCCAACGACCTGCTGCTGGCCAACATCCTCGCCGCACCGCTGTGTGAATTGGCGTCCCGATTCGCTTCGCTGCTGCGCATCGGCGGGCAAGTCGTGCTGGCGGGCCTGATGGAGCATCAGTCGGCGGAGGTGACAGCCGCTTATGCCGCGTGCTTTGATGTCATCCGGTTTGCCGAGCGCGACGGCTGGGTTTGTCTCGCCGGTCGGCGCCGCTGACCACAGGCGCTGAGCCACGCCGCAATGTTCACTGTCTGCCCCAAGTGTGCACTGACCCTGGTGGTGACTGCCGCCGATCTGCGGGTCGCGCAGGGCTATGTGCGCTGCGGACGCTGCTCGAGCGTGTTCAACGCGCTGGCACGGCTCAGCGATGACCGTCAGGCCGGCGCCGCGGCCGATGAGTCTGCGGCGCTCTCGAGTCCGGAGCCAACCGAGTCAACCGATCCATCAGAGCCATCTGAGCAAGCCGATGCGGACCTCTCTCCGCTGGACCAGGCCCTGACGCAGGAGGACGCGGAACGCGACACCGATACGAGCGCTGCGGCGGAGGAACCGATTCCGGAGGACGCGCTGGAATTCAACCCCGACACCACCGATGTGGGCGCGGTGTTCGTCGAGCCTCCACCCAACCCGCAGTGGACCGCTGCCACCGGCTCATTCAAGGCGATGCGCGCGGCGAGTGAGGCGTCGACGCGCGAAGTCGCCGAAGTGCCCGCAGAGCCAGCGGACGAAGCCGGCGAGCCGCAGGTAGACGTCGAGATCGACGCAGCCTTTCTTGCCGACATGCTGCGGGACTCAGCGCCGCAGTCCGAGCCGCAAAGTGAAGCCGAACCGGCCGAGGTGCAACCCGCGGACCCGACAGCGCCTGCCGCCGCGGAGCGCGAGCCACCGAATCCACCCATCCCGGCGCGGCCTGCCTCCACCGGCGCGAGTGCACGGGCGGCGCCGCGAACGCATCAGGCACTCACGATAGCGTCGCGCGCAGAGGCTACCTGGACAGCGCCGGAAGGCGCGGCGGATGAGAGTGGGGCGGATGAAATTGCGGCGGAAGACACCAGTGCACGCTCTGTGTTGGCGCGCCTCGATGCGCGCGTCTGGGCGGCCGGCGCAGCGCTCGCGCTGCTCGTGCTCGTCGCGCAGATCGTGAATCACAACCGCGACGCGCTTGCCGCCAACTCCGGCTTGCGACGCCCGCTGACCACACTCTATCACTCGCTGGGCGTGCAGCTCGTGCCGCAGTGGGACCTGCGTGCGTACGATGTGCGCCAGCTCGGTGCCTCTGCGGATCCGGCGGGCAGCGGAGTCATCACGGTGCGCGC
This sequence comes from Steroidobacteraceae bacterium, assembly GCA_035495655.1. Lineage (GTDB taxonomy): Bacteria > Pseudomonadota > Gammaproteobacteria > Steroidobacterales > Steroidobacteraceae > 13-2-20CM-66-19. The sequence continues at coordinate 17,188 of DATJFM010000098.1, read as the reverse complement.
AAGCATCAAGAACGCCGGGCCTAAGGCGCAACCGCTGCCGCTGCTGCGGGTGACTTTGCAGGACCGCTTCGGCAATCGCATCGCGGCGCGCGATGTTGCACCGCGCTTTTACGTGCCACACAGCATTCCCGATTCCTCGTATCTCGGGGGTGGCCAGCGCATCGATGCCGAGATGGGTTTCGTCGATCCCGGTACCAACGCGGTGGGCTTCGAGATCGATGCCTGCCTGCCGGCAACTGGCGGCGGCATCACCTGCGCCAACGATCTCGCCGCTCGCTGAAGGAACGCCGTTGCGAATCGGGCCCTACTTCCTGCCCTCACCCGTGGTGCTGGCGCCCATGGCGGGAGTGACCGATCGGCCGTTTCGCATCCTGTGCCGCAGCTTTGGTGCAGGACTCGCGGCGTCGGAGATGATCAGCGCCGACCAGCGGCTCTGGCATACCACGAAGTCGCGGCAACGCATGAACCACGAGGGCGAACCCGAGCCGCGCGTCGTGCAGCTCACCGGTGCCGACCCGGATGCGCTCGCGCAGGCGGCGAGCGCGAATGTTGCGCTCGGTGCTCAGATCATCGATCTGAACATGGGCTGCCCCGCGAAAAAGGTCTGCGGCCGCTCGTGCGGCTCGGCGCTGCTCACCGATGAGCCCCTGGTGGCGCGCATCCTTGCGGCCGTCGTGCGCGCGGTGAACGTGCCGGTGACGCTCAAGATCCGTACCGGTTGGGACCGCGAGCACCGCAACGGTGTGAGCATTGCGCGCATCGCCGCGGATTGCGGGATTGCAGCGTTGGCAGTCCATGGGCGCACACGCGCGGACCTCTTCGAGGGAACGGCGGAGTACGACACCATCCGCGCCATCAAATCACGCGTGCACATACCGCTGTTTGCCAATGGCGACATCGATACGCCGCAAAAAGCACGCGCGGTGCTTGCGTTCACCGGCGCGGACGGAGTAATGATCGGGCGCGCGAGCCATGGAGCGCCATGGATCTTTCGTGCTGTCAACGGCTATCTGCGGGACGGAATTGCGACACCGGCACTTCTGCGCAGCGAGCTGCGTGATATCATCCTTCGCCATCTCGACGCACTCTACTCGTTCTACGGCGAGCAGAGCGGTGTCCGGGTAGCGCGCAAACATCTCGGCTGGTATTGCGAGCGATTGCTGGGGACCCCGGCACCAGTGCGCCGGGAATTGATGGGGGCTGCGGATACAGCGGCACAGTTCGCGCACGCAGTTAAGCATTTCGACGATTGGGCGAGTGAGGCGCTTGCGGCCTGAGCCTGATTTTTCTGGGGAGTCGCACAGATGACCGCGAAAAAAAAGACTCGAAGCCGTGAAGTCATCGTTGCCAAGGTACACGGGCGGGAGTTGCCGCTGCGCAGCCACGCCGAGCGCGCATTGAGCGAATACTTCACCAGTCTCAACGGCCATCGGCCCGCGCATCTTTACGATCTGGTGCTGCGCGAGGTGGAGGAGCCGCTGTTTCGTGTGGTGCTCGACTACGCCGAAGGCAACCAGAGTCGCGCCGCCGGCATTCTCGGCATCAACCGCGGCACGCTGCGCAAGAAGCTGAAGCAGTTCGGCCTCGGCGGCTCCTGAACCCTGGCGTTGGCGCACGCGCCGCCGGGGCGCTTTGCGAGGGGATGAGTTCATGCCGCTGCCGGTGCGCCGTGCGCTGCTTTCCGTATCCGACAAGACCGGCCTGCTCGAGCTGGCGCGCGCGCTCGCGGCACGCGGTATCGAGATTCTCTCCACCGGCGGGACGGCCGAGCTGCTTACCTCACACGGTGTGCCGGCGCGCGAGGTGGCCGCTTACACCGGGTTTCCGGAGATCATGGATGGGCGCGTCAAGACACTGCACCCGAAGATCCATGGCGCCCTGCTCGGGCGGCGCGGCATCGATGAAGCGGTCATGGCGGAGCACGGCATTCTGCCGATCGACCTGCTGGTCGTTAACCTCTATCCCTTCGCCGCCACGGTCAGCCGGCGCGGCTGCAGCTACACGGAGGCCATCGAGAATATCGACATCGGCGGGCCGGCGATGCTGCGCGCTGCGGCCAAGAATCACGCAGCGGTGCTGGTCGTCGTGGACCCCGCGGACTACCCCGGGCTGCTCGAGGAGCTCGCGACGCACGCCGGCGGAAGCGATGCCGAAACGCGGGCGCGGTTCGCCGCCAAAGCCTTCGCGCACACGGCCCGCTATGACACCATGGTGGCCGCCTACCTCGCGGCCCGGCACGCTACCGACACGCGCTTTCCCGAGCCCTTGGCGCTCATGTTCGACAAGATTCAGGAGCTGCGCTACGGGGAGAACCCCCAGCAGCGCGCCGCCTTCTACCGCGGCGTGCCCGCGAGCGGAGCGAGCGTTGCGACCGCGGAGGTGCGGCAGGGCAAGGATCTGTCGTTCAACAACATCGCCGATGCCGACACCGCGATCGAATGCGTGCGCCAGTTCGCACCGCCTGCCTGCGTCATCGTCAAGCACGCGAATCCCTGTGGCGCGGCGCTCGGCACGGATGTCCTCGCTGCCTATGAAGCCGCCTACCGCACCGACCCGACCTCGGCATTCGGCGGCATCATCGCCTTCAACCGCGAGCTGGACGCCGCCACCGCGAGCGTCATCACCGAGCGCCAGTTCATCGAGGTGCTCGCAGTGCCGACGCTGCAGCAGGAGGCTGCGCGCGTGCTCGCCGGTAAGCCCAACGTGCGTGTACTGGTGCTCGGGGATCTTGCGGCGCCCGCCGGTGGCGCGCTCGAGATCCGCAGCGTTACCGGCGGACTCCTCGTGCAATCGCCCGACCGTGACGCTGGTGCGCAGGATGCATGGTCGGCGCCGACCAAACGCAAGCCGACCCGCGAGGAGCTCTCCGACCTGGAGTTCGCCTGGCGTGTGTGCCGGTTCGTCAAATCGAACGCCATTGTGTTCGCACGCGGCGGCGCTACTGTCGGGGTCGGTGCGGGGCAGATGAGCCGGGTTTATTCGACACGCATAGCGGCCATGAAGGCCCTCGATGAGAAACTCACACTCGAGGGGGCAGTGATGGCCTCCGATGCCTTCCTGCCCTTCCGCGACAATCTCGATGTGGCCGCCGGCTACGGCATCCGCGCGGTGGTGCAACCCGGCGGCAGCAGGCGCGACGCCGAAGTCATCGCCGCAGCGGACGAGCTCGGCATGGCCATGGTGTTCACCGGCATACGGCATTTCCGGCATTGAGCCGCTCCAGGATCGATTCCCGCCCACCTCGTCTTTGCAAAGTGGCTTTGCCATGAAAGTTCTGATCATCGGCGGCGGCGGCCGCGAGCATGCGCTCGCCTGGAAATGCGCCGCCGCTGAGCGCGTGAGCGAAGTGCTGGTGGCGCCGGGTAACGCCGGCACTGCGGTGGAGCCCCGGGTGCGCAATGTCGCCGTCGCCGCCGAAAACCTCCCTGCCCTGGTGCAGCTGGCACGCAGTGAGCATGTCGATGTGACGATCGTCGGTCCCGAGGCTCCGCTCGTCGCGGGCGTCGTCGATGCCTTTGCGGCTGTTGGCCTCCCCTGCTTCGGGCCGCGCCGCGCGGCAGCCAGGCTCGAGGGCTCGAAGGCGTTCGCCAAGGAGTTCCTGCGGCGGCACGGCATTCCGACCGCGCGCTCTGCAACCTTCACCCGCGAGAGCTTCGATGCAGCCTGGGTGAGGAGTCAGCCCACACCGCTCGTGGTGAAGGCGAGCGGTCTGGCGGCTGGCAAGGGAGTCGTGATTGCCGCGTCATCGGCGGAGGCGATCGCAGCGGCCGAGGATATGTTCGCCGGGCGTTTCGGTGAAGCGGGGCGCGAAGTGGTGATCGAGGAGTTTCTTCAGGGTGAGGAAGTGAGCTTCATCGTCATGGCGGACGGCCACCATGTCCTGCCACTTGCGACCTCACAGGACCATAAGCGGCTCAACGACGGCGATCAGGGTCCCAACACCGGCGGCATGGGTGCCTACTCGCCCGCGCCTCTGGTAACGCCGGTCCTGCACAACCGCATCATGCGCGAGGTGATCGAGCCTGCGATCCGCGGGCTTGCGGTCGATGGCACCCCTTACAGCGGCTTCCTTTATGCGGGGCTGATGGTCGCACCCGACGGCACGCCGAACGTGCTGGAGTTCAACTGCCGCCTCGGCGATCCCGAGACGCAGCCGTTGCTCATGCGGCTGCAGTCCGACCTCACCGCGCTGTGCGAGGCGGCGCTCGCGGGCCGGCTGGATACGGTGAGCGCGCAGTGGGATCTGCGCGCCGCGCTCGGGGTCGTCATGGCCGCCGCGGGCTACCCCGAGCACGCGCGGTGCGGCGATGTGATCGAGGGGCTCGAGCGCGCCACACGGCTGCCCGGCAAGATCTTCCACGCCGCAACAAGGCTCGAAGCGGGCAAGGTGCGGACCAACGGTGGCCGCGTGCTGTGTGCCGTCGGCCTAGGCGCCGATATCGCCGCGGCGCAGCGCGCCGCTTATGCACTCGCCGAGAGTGTGCACTGGACGGGGCTGCACTACCGGCGCGATATCGGCCAGCGCGCGCTGGCCGCGGCGCGCCCATGACCGCGCGGATGGTTGACGCCGCCTTCGATTCCCCGGCTGCGCATGTCATCGAGCTCGATGTGCAACCCGCAGACATAGATTTCTATGACCACGTCAACAACGCGGTATATCTAACCTGGCTCGACCGTGCCGCCTGGTCGCATTCGGCCAGCCTCGGTGTGCCGCTCGCGCAGTGCCTGTCGATGCGCCGCGGGATGGCGGCGCAGCGCATCGAGATCGATTATCTGCGGGCGGCGCTGCGCGGCGATCGCATCCAGGCCGCGACCTGGATCGTGAGCGCCGATGGCCGGCTGCGCGCCGAGCGGCGCTTCCAGATCAAGCGCATGGCTGATGGGGCGACGCTTGCGCGCGCGCGCATCGACTACGTGTGCATCAATCTCGATTCGGGCCGCGCCGTGCGCATGCCGGAGCTGTTCGCTCGCGCCTACGTGGCGACTAATAACTGAAGCGCACGAACAGCTCCGGACCATTGATGGTCATGTTGACCGTCCCGGGGAAGCTGCCGCCGACGCGCGTGAGATCGGTGCGGATCGAAGCGTAGCCCGCGCCAATGACGAAATTGGGGACCCAGCGGTACTGGATATCGGCGCCGTTGTCCCAGTAGCGGCCACTCAGATCGTGGTGGTTGATCTTGAGAAAGGCGGCGTGCGCAGTCGCGGCCCAACGGCTGGAGATACGCCAGGCAAGATCGAGCGGCAGCGCCGGGAATGGGGTCGCCGCGCTCACCTCCTGGCGCAGACCCTGGGCAGGCACCTGCCCGATCACATCGACCTGCAGGAAATAGGCCGCGAGACCCGTTCCGAGCTCGAAGTGGCTGTTGCGGATGAAGGAATACGTATAGGTGATGTCGAACTGTTGCAGATTGAAGGTCGTCACCGCCGTCTGGCCGGCGGGGAAGGTCTCGTTGCCGAAGATCACATCATTCGCCAGCACCTGATTTCCGGAGCGGTTGGCCTCGTAGTAATCGACGCGTACTTTGTTGCGCTCGCGCAGGCGGAACATGAAATCCACCCGGCCCTTGTGCTGCCGGCGATCCAGACCCAGATCGTTTTCCGCGTTGACTGGCGTGCCGGTGGTGCCCGCCGGCGCGTTTGATGGATCCACCCGGAAGTTCGTATCGAATTTCGGGGAATAGAACGCCGCACGGATATAGAAATGATCGGTGATCGGGCTCGCCGGCTCGTGCTTGGCCGGTGGCAGAGGTGCTCCCGAGTACGGGTCACGGTCAGCCGCCAGGGCCTGCGCAGCCAACAACGCCGCCCCGACCGTCAGAAAGATCCGCATGCGCAGGATCTTACTGAGCGGCAGCCGTCTGCAGCCAGCGTCGCGGGCTGCCGACGTGACTCGCTTCGCAAATGCCTGCCTGCCTGAGTCGCCTCGGGCAGACAACCAAGGTGCTCCCCTGGCTTCTCAGCGTTTCATCGCCTCGAAGAAGTCGCCGTTCGACTTGGTGTCTTTCATCTTATCGAGCAGGAATTCGATCGCCGCCAGCTCATCCATGGGGTGCAGGAGCTTGCGCAGAATCCACATCTTGGCGAGCTCGCCCTGGTCGGTAATGAGCTCTTCCTTGCGGGTGCCGGAGCGGTTGATGTTGACCGCGGGGAACACGCGCTTCTCGGAGATGCGCCGGTCGAGATGTATCTCGCTGTTACCCGTGCCCTTGAACTCCTCGTAGATCACATCGTCCATCTTCGAGCCGGTGTCGATGAGTGCGGTAGCGAGGATGGTGAGACTGCCGCCCTCCTCGATGTTGCGCGCTGCGCCGAAGAAGCGCTTGGGGCGCTGCAGGGCGTTGGCGTCGACACCACCGGTGAGGACCTTGCCCGAGGAGGGCACCACGGTGTTGTAGGCGCGTGCGAGACGCGTGATCGAGTCGAGCAGGATCACGACGTCCTTCTTGTGCTCGACCAGACGCTTGGCCTTCTCGATCACCATCTCGGCGACCTGCACGTGGCGTGCCGCCGGCTCATCGAAGGTGCTCGACACCACCTCGCCCTTCACCGTGCGCTGCATCTCGGTGACTTCCTCCGGCCGCTCATCGATGAGCAGCACGATCAGGTACACCTCGGGATGGTTGGCGGTAATGGAGGTGGCGATGTTCTGCAGCAGCATCGTCTTGCCGGCCTTGGGCGGAGAGACGATCAGGCCGCGCTGGCCCTTGCCGATGGGGGCGACCAGGTCGATGGTGCGCGCGGTGAGGTCTTCGGTAGAGCCGTTACCGCGTTCGAGCTTCAGACGCTTGGTCGGGTGGAACGGCGTCAGGTTCTCGAACAGCACCTTGTTGCGCGAGCTTTCCGGCGAGTCGAAGTTGATCTCGCCCACCTTCAGCAGCGCGAAATAGCGCTCGCCGTCCTTCGGCGGCCGGATCAGGCCCGAGATGGTGTCGCCGGTGCGCAGGTTGAAGCGCCGGATCTGGCTCGGGCTCACGTAGATATCGTCGGGTCCGGCCAGGTAGGAGCCATCCGCGGAGCGCAGGAAGCCGAAGCCATCCTGCAGGATCTCGAGCACCCCGTCGCCGTAGATGTTCTCGCCGTTGCGCGCGTGCGCCTTGAGGATCGAGAAGATGATGTCCTGCTTGCGCGAGCGGGCGAGGCTCTCGAGCCCCATGGTCTCGGCCATCTTCACCAGCTCGTGGATGGGCTTGGACTTCAGCTCCGTCAGGTTCATGGAGCTGCGCGACTGCGTCAGCTCGGCCGGACTGATGATTTCTGAGTCGTCGGCGTCGAACACCTCGGGCTCGTGCATCATCTCATCGGGACGGCCGCCGCCGTTGCCGCGGTTGCCGTCACGGTTGCCGTGGCGCGGGCCCTTGTTGGGCCGGTTACGGCCCTGATTACCGAGATAGCCTCTCACAGGTTGCTGTCCAGAAATGCAGAAAGTTGTGACTTGGAGACCGCGCCCACCTTCTGTGCCTCGACGGTCCCGTTCTTGAACAGGATCAGCGTCGGGATGCCACGGATACCGAACTTCGGCGGTGTCTGCGGGTTCTCGTCGATGTTGATCTTGGCGACCTTGATACGGTCGTGGTACTCGCTCGCGATCTCATCGAGAATCGGAGCGATCATCTTGCACGGACCACACCACTCGGCCCAGAAGTCCAGCAGCACCGGCTTTTCGGACTTCAGGACGTCCTGTGAGAATGTCGCGTCCGTCGTGTGCACAATGTGCGAGCTACTCACGCGGTTCAACCTCCGTCAAATGCAGAAATGCAGAGCGTGAAAAATCACTTGGAAAGTGAGTCCGCCGCGGGGTCGGCCAGAAAGCCGCGCAAAGCGATGCCAGAGACTCCCGATAAACGGTTACACTAATAACTCGTGATTGAGTATGAGTCCAAAAGGAACTAAGGGTAGGTGCGGCAGGTGTGCGGACCTGCCGGCCCGCTGTCTTCAGCTACTTTGTAGCGCTTCCGGGCGCATTTTTCAAGTCTGCGGGGGTAATTACCCCTAACCACTCACCCTAACTGATGACCGATTCACGCTCCGATTCCATCGCCTTCGCCTCGCTCGGCCTTAAGCCTGGGGTCTTAGAGGGTATCCGCCAGGCAGGCTTCGTAACCTGCACTCCGATACAGGCACAGACGCTGCCGATCGCGCTCGCCGGACGCGATGTTGCCGGACAGGCGCAGACCGGCACCGGCAAGACCGCCGCGTTCCTCGTCGCGCTCTATCAGGCACTGCTCGCGCGCCCGCCGGCAGCGAGCCGCTCCGCCACCTCCGTCCGGGCGCTCGTGGTAGCGCCGACGCGCGAGCTTGCGGTGCAGATACACCGGGACGCGCTGGTCCTCGGAGCCCACACGGGCCTCAAACACACCGTCGTGTTCGGCGGCATCGACTACGAGAAGCAGCGCCAACAGCTGAGCGCAGGCTGCGACGTGCTGATCGGCACGCCCGGCCGGCTGATCGACTATTTCAAGCAGCACGTTTTCGATCTCAAGTCCGCGCAGGTGCTGGTCCTCGATGAAGCCGACCGCATGTTTGATCTCGGCTTCATCGCCGATATCCGCTATATCCTGCGGCGCCTGCCACCGCCGGGCCGGCGCCAGTCGATGCTGTTCTCGGCCACGCTCTCGCACCGCGTGCTCGAGCTCGCCTACGAGCACATGAACAATCCCGAGCTCGTGCGCATCGAGCCCGACAAGATGACGGTCGATCTGGTGCGCCAGCTGATGTACTACCCCTCGATGGAGGAGAAGGTGCCGCTGCTCATCGGCCTGCTGCATCAGAGCGAGGCGGTACGCACCATGGTATTTGTCAACACCAAGCGCATGGCCGAGCGGCTCGAATCGATCCTGCGGGCCAACGGCTTTCAGGCCCAGGCACTCTCGGGGGATGTGCCGCAGAACAAGCGCCTGCGTTTCCTGCGCGACTTCCACGAGGGGAAGCTGGCGGTACTGATCGCCACGGATGTGGCCTCGCGCGGACTGCACATCCCCGATGTCAGCCACGTGTTCAACTTCGACCTGCCGCAGGATGCCGCGGACTATGTGCACCGCATCGGTCGTACCGCGCGCGCCGGGGCCGAGGGAGACGCCATCAGTTTCGCCTGCGAGGACACGGCGGTCTCGCTGCCCGACATCGAGAGTTACATCGGGCACAAGATCCCGTTCGCCCCGATCTCACCGGAGTTGCTGGCGACCGCTGTGGTCACTGCGCCCCATGCCCACCGGCCCCACGCCGGCGGCGGCCGCCGCCCAGGCGGAGGTGGTGGACGGCGTGGGCGGCGCGGATCACAGCCACCGAGCGCCCACGCGCACCGCGGCCGGCGCCGCTAAGAGCACCCCAGAAAATCGCGCCTGCCAATCGCCAGGGGTGCTCACCGTACGACAAGACGCGCGATTTTCCGGGGACCCCGCGCCACCCCAAAAAATCACGCCTGACGCTCGGGGCGAGATTCGCGCCCTGCAGCAAGACGCGTGATTTTTCGGGGACCCCGGGGGAGGGAAGACGTGGAACTCCGCGCGCGGCTCGGCTAAGCTTTGCTACCCTGGCGCCCGCCGCCAACAGCCCCGCTGGGGCATGCCCGAAATGGCGGAAATCGAAGACAATGTCGATCGCGAGCTGTTCCGCAACGTGGAGAAGCTGCGCCAGCTGCGCATTGAACACCGCGATCTCGATGAGGTTATCTCCCGGCTGTCGCTCGATCTGCACGTCGATCAGCTGCAACTCAGGCGCCTGAAGAAGCGCAAGCTCATGCTCAAGGACCAGATCGCCCGTCTCGAGAGCCAGTTGATCCCGGACCTGAACGCCTGATGGACAGCGCCGATAGCGCCGTACGGGGCGCACTGCTGCAGCTCACTGCGCCGCAGATGCTGGCCGCACTCCTCGTCACCTTGCTCGCCGCCGCGGTGGCACTGATCGTCGCCCGCGTGCTCGAGTCCCATCGGCTGCGCAGCGCGCCGGATCTGCCTCTCATCGAGCACGGGCTCGACCATGCTCTCGAGGGCATGGTGATCCTGGCGCCCATTCTGGCGGCGCTCGCGACGCTGGTTGCCGGGCATGCGGTGGTCGCAACCCTCGGCACTTCCACGGCGGTGCTCGATGATGTGGCGCGCATCGTGGCCGCCTTGTTGCTGGTGCGGCTCGGAGTGTTCGTGCTCGGGCTGCTGCTCGGGCCCGGCTCCTGGGTACGCACGCGCGGCACGCGCATCGCGATCATCCTGTGGGTCATCTGCGCAGTCGCGCTGCTCGGCTGGCTCGATGACATAGAGTCGGGCCTCAACCGCATCAGTCTCGTGCCCGGCAAGGCGCAGTTCAGCCTGTGGGCGCTGCTCAAGGGACTGGTGGTGGTGACGGCGTTCGTCGTGGTGGCGAGCCTGGTCGCGCGTGCCATCGAGCGGCACGTGATGCGCCTCGATCAGCTGGCCGTCTCCACCCGCGTCGGTATCTCCAAGTCCACCTATTTTCTGCTGGTGGGACTTGGGGTGCTGCTCGGTATCAATGCCGCCGGAGTCGATGTCACCACGCTCAACGTGCTCACCGGCGCGATCGGCATCGGGCTGGGGTTTGGCCTGCAGTCGGTGGCCAGCAACTTCGTCAGCGGCTTCGTTCTGCTCATGGATAAGTCCATCAAACCCGGCGATGTCATCAGCTTCACCACGCACAGCGGCGCGAGCACCGGTAATTTCGGCTGGGTGCAGGAGCTGCGCGGGCGCTACGTGGTGGTGCGCGACCGCGATGGCGTCGACACGCTGGTGCCGAACCAGAATCTGATCACCAGCTCCTTCATCAACTGGAGCTACTCCGACCAGCGTGTGCGCCTCAAGTTACCGGTGATGGTGAGCTACGAGGACGATCCCGAGGTGGCGCTGAAACTGCTGGTCGAGGCTACCGAAAACCACCCGCGCATCCTGCACGATCCGCCGCCGGTTTCGCGTCTCATCAGTTTCGAGGACAACGGCATGCGGCTCGAGATCCGCTTCTGGATCGCGGACCCAGTGAATGGCGTCAACAACATACGCTCGGACGTCAACCGCGCGATCTGGCGCATCTTCCGCGCGCATGGCGTGAAGATTCCGGTGCCGCAGCAGGAGACCCGGCTGCTCGAGGCGCGCGCAGCGCGCGCCTACCCGGGCTCAGCGGTTGCCGGACCCGCTGCAGGTGTCGACCAGGCAGCCGACTAGCTGCGCGCGACGCCGTGCCGCTGCCGATCGCCGCTGGATTGCAGATCCCGGACCAGGAGCTCGCCGTGTCGTTCCTGCGTGCCTCGGGGCCGGGCGGGCAGAACGTCAACAAGGTGGCCACCGCAGTACAGCTGCGTTTTGACCTGCAGCACAGCCGTGTCCTCGGTGAGGAGGTCAAGGCGCGCCTGCGTGCCTTGAGCGGCCGGCGGCTGACCACCGAGGGTGCCGTACTCATCATCGCGCGCAATCACCGCACACAGGAGCGCAACCGTCGCGAGGCCGAGCAACGGCTGGTCGAGCTGATCCGCCGTGCGCTGGTGGCGCCAAAGGTACGCAGGGCGACCCGGCCGAGCCGGGCCGCGCACGAACGACGGCTCGAGCACAAGGCGCAGCAGCGCCACACCAAACGGCTGCGGCGCTCGCCGCGCTGGGATGACTGACAGCTGAGAGAGATCCCATGTACGCCTCTGCGCTGATGGCTTTTCTGCACCATGCCGCGGCCTTCACTCTGGTGGGGTCGCTCGCCGTCGAGGTGGCGCTGTTCAAGCCGCCACTGTCGTTGATCCAGGCGCAGCGGCTGTTGCGCACCGACATGATCTTCGGAGCATCGGCGACGCTGCTGCTGGCAGTTGGCTTGCTGCGCGTGACTTACTTCGAGAAGGGTCCCGCCTACTACTGGCATGACGTGTTCTTTCTGATCAAGTTCGGCGCCTTCATACTCGCCGCGCTGATCTCCATTTACCCCACCGTGACCTTCTTCTCCTGGAATCGCCGCCTCAAAACAGGGGTAGCCGCGCAGATCGATGCCGGGCGCACACAGCGGGTGCGCATGTGCCTGATGCTCGAGCTGACCGCGGTGCTGGTCATCCTGTTGTGCGCTGCACTGATGGCGCGCGGCTTCGGATATCCGGGGCACTGAGCCAACGCCAGGGGACGGCTGAGCGCGACACCGACCGCCTCCAGCGGCGGCTTGACCGCTGCGGCGCTGCGCGCCTCGAGATTCACCTGTCCCAAAGGGCAGTTACTCCCGCTGCCGGCCGTTGTCACAATAGCCGCTCGAACCAAAAAACAAGCCAGGACGGTGTCACATGGCTACAGAAAGTCCGATGCTCAAGGGCGCCCGCCGATTCTCGGGTTGGGTGATCGCCGCCGCCATCCTGTTCATCGTGCTCGGGGTGTTCGCCATCATCGAGCCTGCAGTGGCGGGGCTCGGTATCGCGCTACTCGTCGGCTGGCTGCTGATTTTCGGCGGCGTCAGCCATCTCATCTCGGCCTTCGAGGGCGGCGGCACGAGACGCGTGCTCTTTCAGATTCTCGCGGGGGTGGTGTTCCTGATCGCCGGCTACTACCTGGCGTCGCACCCGCTGCTGGCACTCGGCACACTGACCTTGCTGCTCGCGGCGGCGATCCTCGTTGCCGGGGCGTGCGAGATCATCACCTACTTCCGCCTGAGGAGTGAGCAGGCGACTGGGTGGATGCTGGCGAATGGCATTGTGGCGCTGGTGCTCGGCGGCATGATCTGGCTGCAGTGGCCCTCGAGCTCGACGTGGGCCATCGGCACACTCGTCGGGGTGAACCTGCTGTTCACGGGCATCACGCGCCTGATGGTCGGGCTCACCGGACGCAGACTCATCAGGCACGCCACCGCGTAAAGCGCCGAAGCGCTCGTACTCTCGCCGCACGCCGGCGTGGTCAGCCGGCGGGCGCGGAACTCATCCGCGCCCGATCGAGGTCCCACGCGTCCCGAGGGGGTGAATCAGCCAGGCGGCGAGCGCCGGCAGCAGCACGATCGCGGCGAGCATGTTCACCAGGAACATGAACGTCAGCATGATGCCGATGTCAGCCTGAAACTTGAGCGGTGAGAACACCCAGGTCGCCACGCCGATCGCGAGCGTGATGCCGGTGAAGATGATGCTCGCGCCGGTAACGCGCAACGTACGCTCGTAGCACACGCGCACCGGCAATCCCTGGTGCAGGAACTCCTGCATGCGGCTGAACAGATAGATGCCGTAGTCGACACCGATGCCGGCCCCGAGCGCGACCATGGGCAGAGTGGAGACCTTGAGGCCGATTCCGACCAACGCCATGACCGCGTACACCAGCACCGATACCAGCGCGAGCGGCAGCACCACCAGCACGGTGCCCACCACGGAGTGAAAGGTGAGCAGGCACATGACGATGACCGCCGCGAATACCCCGGCGAGTATCAGCAACTCCTTCGCCTCGACGGTCTCGTTGGTGGCTGCCATGACCCCGACGTTGCCGGCGGCGAGGCGCAGCTGTGCGGGCGGTGCGGGGTTGAGGCGGCGCCACTGCTTCACCGCCGCCACCGCGCGCGCGATAGTGCCCGCGCGGTGATCGGCGAGAAACATCAACACCGGCACGACGTCGCAGTTCTCGTTCAGCAGCCCGGTGCTGGTCTCGATGTAGCGCGTCGACTGCGTGAGCTGCGTCTGCTCGCGCGGAATGCTGCGCCACTTCAGACTGCCCTCGTTCCAGCCGGCGATTGCCACCTTGGCGATGAAGGGCAGTGTGATCACCTCCTGCACGCCGACCAGGTTGCGCATGTGCCAGCCGAAGCGATCCATCCACGTCATGAGGTCGTGGCTCACGCATACCGGCTGTTGCGACTCCACGATCGCGGTGAGCACATCGACGCCGATACTGAACTTGGAAGTGATGACATCGTTGTCGCGGTTATAACGCGAGTCGGCGCGCAGCTCCGGCACGCCCGCCTGGGTATCGCCGATCGGCGTCTCGCGTCCCTTCCACCAGCCGAGCACGCCGAGCACCGCGGCGAGCACGATGACGGCGAGCGCATTGCCGCGGCGCGTGACGCGTGCCAGGCGATGCCACACCAGCCTGAGCCAGTGCTGCCGTCGCGCGACGCGTGCGTGATAACCGGCATCGAAGTGCACATAGGACACCAGCACCGGCAGCAGCACCAGGTCGGTGAGAATCACGATGGCGACGCCGATGCTGGCGGTGATCGCCATCTCGCGGATCACCTCCACCGGAATGAGCAGAATGGTGACGAATCCCACCAGGTCGGCAAGCAGCGCCACGATCGCCGGCGCGAGCAGCTGACGGAACGTGCGGCGTGCGGCCTCCATGCTGCCGAGTCCGGCGAATGCCCCATCGCTCACTGCGCTGATCTTCTGCACGCCGTGACTCACGCCGATGGCGAATATCAGAAACGGCACCAGCAGCCCGATGGGATCGATTCCGTAGTGCAGCAGCACCAGCGCTCCGAGCTGCCACAGCACCGCGATCACCGAGCAGAGCACCGGCACGAACGCGACCCGCCAGGACTGGCAGTAGAGGCGCACCGCGAACAGCGTCAACACCAGCGTGATGACGGCGAACAGCAACACCGATGCCGCTCCATCGGCAATGTCGCCCACGACCTTGGCGAAGCCGATGATGTGCACATCGATGCCGTGACCATCGAGCGGTGCGCGTACGCGCCGCTCGAGCTCGTGGGCGATGCGGATCGGATCGACCGCCCTGCCCTGCGCATCGGTGTCGAGCACGATGGCGCTCACCAGCGCGCCGGAGAAGTCATTCGCCACCAGCCGTCCGCTGATGCCGGCCTTCCTGATGTTGTCCCGCACCCGTGCCATGTTCTCCGGCGTGGGGGTGAAGTCGGCCGGAATCACATTACCTGCTTCGATGCCATCCTCGACCACCTCGAGGTAGCGCACGTTGGGAGTGAAGATCGATTGCACCTGCGTGCGATCGATGCCATCCATGAGGATGACCTCATCGGTGGCCTTGCGCAGTGCGCTGAAGAACTGGGGCGTGAACATGTTGCCATCGCGGGCGATCAGCGCGATCAACACCCGGTCGGCGCCGCGAAACTCGGCCACGCGCGGGTCGAGATAGGTGCGCATGTATTCGTGGTGGATGGGGAGAGTCTTGTTGAACGAGGTGTCGATGCGCAGTCCACGCACCGCCGTCGCGCCGAGCAGCACGGTGCCGAGTGCGAACACCACCAGGATCGCGGTGCGGTGGCCGAAGATCAGCCGCTCCAGCCGGCCAACCAGCGTCGGCGACAGATGTGGAGCATCGCCGCCGGTCGTCATGGAGCTGCGTCCCCGGCAACGCCGCCCGCCCCGGCGAGCACGATGAGCCGCGCGCCGTCCTCACCGACCACAGCGAGCCGCGCATCCCCGGCCGGGCTGACGCCGGACAATCCGGAACGATCCGCCTGCTGTTGGAGAGCGAAGCTGCGGCCGCCGTCGCGGCTCACGAGCACGACGCCCGCGAGCCCGACCACGGCTATCGCGTCCGGCCCGAAGGGCGCCGCGCCGGTGAGCATCGCCACGGTACTCGTCTCGATCGCCTGCCAGCTCGTGCCCGCATCGGCTGAGCGGTACAGATGGCCCCGCAGCCCGAAGGCAAGCAGCGTCCCATCGGCGAGCGGCAGCACGCCGAAGAATGAGCCCTCGTAGGGCGATGCGAGCGCACGCCAGCTCGCGCCCTGGTCGTCCGAAGCGTACAGATGCCCCGCTTCGGCCGCGATGTACAGTCGTCCCTTGGCCCCACCGACGATGCGATTGAGGTGGTAGCCGCCGCCGGCGCCCTGCTCGTCGGCGGCATCCGCAGCTGTCGGCGGTGGGGCCGCTGGCGCGCGGCTTCCGCTGCGTGCCGCAGGTGAGGCAGGTGAGGCCGGGTTGAATTTGACCGCGTGCCAGCTGGCCCCGCCATCGGCGCTGGTGAAGTATGCGCTGTAGGCGCCTACGGCAATCGCCTGCCCGCCCGTGCCGCACCAGACATCGAGCAATGGCCGCTGTGCCTCGGGAGCATAGTGCCTGCGTTGCCAGTGAGCGCCGGCGTCGGCAGTGGTGAGGATGACCTCGTCGTGACCGACAGCCACCCCATGCTGCGCATCGAGAAAGCACACTCCGGTCAGCAGCGCCTGCGTCGGGACGTACTCAGCCTGTCTCCAGCTTGCGCCGCGCTCATCCGACAGCACGATGATGCCGCGATCACCGACGGCCACCAGCCGCTGCCCCGCGGTGGCGATGGCGACGAGCAGACCACGGGCCGCGAGCCGTGCGGGCTCCGCGGCGCGCACCGGGTCCGTTGCCGCCTCGTCCGCGGTGGCCAGAGACACAGCGAGCAGCAGGGCGGGAAACGCCGCTCGCCGCCCCCGAGCCAGGTCCATGGCAGCCGACCCGTTCCGCGCTCGTGAAGCCTCAGCGGATGCCGCGCCGCTCCAGCACGCTCGGCTGATAATCGGCTGGTGTGCGCTTGATGTTGAAGTCGTACGAGCCGTGCTCCTCGCTCTGCAGGCCGAGCGCGAGATAGCGACCGTTCGAGAGATCCATGACCAGCTCCAGGTCATCCCACAGCGAGGGCAGGTTGTAGTAGTTCATCGCGTGTCCTTCCTGCACGCGGTACAGCTGGCCGCGCGAGTCATAGCAGTCCACGACCAGGATTTGCCAGGAATCCTCATCGACATACAGCGTGCGGCGGCTGTAGATGTGGCTCACCCCGGGCTTGAGGGTGGAGTCCACGACCCATACACGATGCAGCTCGTAGCGCGCCAGATCCTGGTTGATGTGGTTCTTCTTGAGCAGCTCGGAGTAGCGCAACTTGCCGTCCTGCAGCCGATAGGCGTCGTAGGGTACGTAAATCTCTTTCTTGCCGATCAGCTTCCAGTCGTAGCGCTGCGGGCTGCCGTTGTACAGGTCGAACTGGTCGGCGGTGCGCAGGTTGTCTGCGTTCGTTCCGGGGTTGTCGAACGCTACGTTCGGCGCGCGGCGCACGCGCCGCTGGCCGGGGTTGTACACCCAGGCACGCCGCGCTTCGCGCGCCTGATCGATGGTCTCCTGCACCAGCAGCACCTCACCGGCGAGACGGGCCGGAGCCGTGGTCTCCTGCGTGAAGTACAGCAGGATGTTGTTGAGTGCCGCCTCGGTCATCCCGGGCTCGTAGTACTGGAAGTAGAACTCCTCCTTGAAGTTCACGAGCGTGTACCCGCCACCGGCGGTCATCGGTGCCTGGCCCACGTT
>DATJFM010000097.1:0-17243 GCA_035495655.1 Steroidobacteraceae bacterium | reverse complement strand
GGGCAATGACCAGGTCGGCAGCTACGTGATGCTGGTCGCCGCCGATCACAAGGTGCAGCAGCGGCGCGTCGAGGTCGGACCGGTGCAGGATGGGCTGCGCGCCATCGTCTCCGGCCTCGACCCCGACAGCGAGGTGGTCGTCGATGGGCTGCAGAATGCCGTACCCGGAAACAGCGTGACCCCGAACGAGCGCCCGCTGACTCCTCCGGCGGTGGCAGCGGCTGCCTCGCGCTGAGCCGCAGCCCGCATCATGCTCGCGAAATTCTTCATCGAACGCCCGGTGCTCGCGAACGTCATCGCGCTGCTCATCATGCTGCTCGGGTTCGTCGCGATCTTCGGGCTGCCCGTCTCGCAGTACCCGCCGATCACCCCGCCCACCGTCCAGGTCACCACGCGTTATCCGGGCGCCAATGCCCGCACGCTCATCAACACCGTGGCGCTGCCCATCGAGCAGCAGGTGAACGGCGTGCAGAACATGCTGTACATGCAGTCGACCAGCACCAACGACGGCACCTACACGCTGACCGTGACCTTCAAGGTGGGCACCGATCTCGACTTCGCACAGGTGCTGGTGCAGAACCGTGTCGCCGCAGCGATCGCCTCGCTCCCGGATGCGGTGCAGAGCAACGGTGTAGTCACGAAGAAGAAATCCACCGCCATCCTGCAGATCATCACGTTAACGAGCAGCGAGCCGCGCTACGACAGCCTGTTCCTCAGCAATTTCGCCTCCATCCGCATGCGCGATGTGCTCGCGCGGCTGCCCGGCGTGGGCGATGTGAACATCTTCGGCATCGGCCAGTACGCCATGCGCGTGTGGCTGAATCCGCAGCAGTTGCTGGCGCGCGCGCTCACCCCCGGGGATGTGATCAACTCGATCCGCCAGCAGAGCCAGGAAGTCGCTGCAGGCCAGATCGGCACGCCTCCGGTGAGCGGCGGTCAGGACTTTCAGCTCACCGTGAACGTCGCCGGCGCCTTCAGCAAGGTCGAGGAGTTCGAGGACATCGTCGTCAAGACCGACTCCGCCGCCGGTGGCAGCCGTGCGATCACCCGCTTGCGCGATGTGGCGCGCGTCGAGCTCGGCGCCCAGACCTACAGCCAGTTCTTCAACATGGACGGCAAGCCTGCTGCGGGCATCGCCATCTTCCAGCTGCCGGAGGCGAACGCGCTCGATGTGGCGCAGCTGGTGCAGGCGAAGCTCAGCGAAATGTCGCGCGATTTCCCCAAAGGGCTCCAGTACAGCATCCCCTTCGACACCACGCGGTTCGTGTCCGCCTCGATCCACGAGGTGTACCGCACGCTGTTCGAGGCGGGGATCCTGGTGCTCATCGTGATCGTGGTGTTTCTGCAGAACTGGCGTGCCACGCTGGTGCCGGCTACGACCGTTCCGGTCACGATCATCGGCGCCTTCGCCGCCATGGCGGCGATGGGCTTCTCGATCAATACCCTGACGCTGCTGTCGCTCGTGCTGGCCATCGGCATCGTGGTGGATGACGCCATCGTGGTAGTCGAAGGGGTGAGTCGTCACATCGAGCAGGGGCAATCGCCGCACGATGGCGCCATCGCGGCGATGCGCGAGCTCATCGGCCCGATCATGGGCATCACGCTCGTCCTCATGGCGGTATTTCTGCCGGCGGCGTTTCTGCCCGGAATTACTGGCCAGATGTACCGGCAGTTTGCACTGGTGATTGCCGCCACCGCGCTGATCAGCGCCATCAACGCGGTCACTCTCAAGCCGACGCAGTGCGCGCTGTGGCTTCGCCCGGTCGATCCGACGGCGCGCAAGAACTGGTTCTTTCGCGGTTTCGATGCGGTATACGAGCCGGTCGAGCGCGCCTATACACGGCTCATCGCCCGCATGGTCGCCCGCAGTGGCCTCATGGTCGGCGTGGCGGCGGTGCTCATCGGCTGTGCGGTCTTCGCCCTGTCGCGCATCCCGACGAGCTTCATCCCACTCGAGGACCAGGGCTACCTGCTGCTCGCCGCGCAGCTGCCCGATGCCGCCTCGCTCGAGCGCACGCAGGAGGTGTTGAGGCGCATCACCGCCACCGCCTTGCAGGTTCCGGGGGTGGAGCACGCCATATCGGTGGGCGGAGTCTCGGTGCTCGACAACAGTGCGTCGCTCGCCAACGCCGGGGTGGTCTACCTCACGCTGCGCGACTGGGACGAGCGCTACAAGGCCAAGGGTCAGGACCTGCGCTCGCTGTACGCCAAGCTGACTGCAGCGATGGCGCACGTCGAAGACGCGCACGTGCTGGTGGTGCCGCCGCCCCCCATCCAGGGTATCGGCAACTCAGGCGGCTTTCAGATGCAGCTCGAGCTCACCGATGGCAGCTTTGATTACCGCAAGCTCCAGCGCGTGACGGATCTGGTCGTCGGCCATGCCAACACCCAGAGCGGACTCGAGCATGTGATGACTACCTTCCGTGCGGAGGTGCCGCAGCTCGCCGCCGACATCAACCGCGCCAAGGCGCAAACGCTCAACGTGTCGGTGGGCAACGTCTTCAGCACGCTGCAGAGCTATCTGGGCTCAACCTACACCAGCCAGATCACCAAATTCGGCCGCGTTTTCCCGGTGTACGTGCAGGCCGACAGCGCCTACCGCATCACACCGCAGGATCTGCGCCGCTATTACGTCCGCAGCAACAGCGGAGACATGGTGCCGATCGGAACGCTGGCCGATGTCGATTACGACCAGGGACCGGCGCTCGTGAGCCTCTACAACCTCTACCCCTCGAGTGCGATCACCGGCATCGCCGCAAACGGTTACAGCTCGGGGCAGGCGCTGGAGACGATGCAGGATCTCTCTGCGCGCTCGCTCCCGCCCGGCATGGCCAGCGAGTGGACCGCGATGTCCTACCAGGAAAAGCTCGCCGGCAGCTCGGCTTACCTCATCTTTGTCCTCGCGATGGTGCTCGTTTACCTGGTGCTGGCCGGCCAGTACGGCAGCTGGGTGACGCCGGGGGCAGTCATCTTCGGGGTGCCGCTGGCGCTCCTCGGCACCGGAGGAGCGCTGTGGGCGCTCGGGGTCGCCAACAACCTCTACACGCAGATCGGGCTGGTGCTGCTGATCGCGCTCTCGGCCAAGAACGCCATCCTCATCGTCGAGGTGGCCCGCGAGCTGCACGCCGACGGCCACGACATCGCCGACGCTGCGGTCGAGGCGGCGCGCAAGCGCTTCCGCCCCATCGTCATGACCTCTTTCGCATTCATACTCGGGGTGGTGCCGCTCGTGCTGGCGCGCGGCGCCGGCGCGAACGCGCGCGCTTCCATCGGTATCGCCGTTTTCAGCGGCATGCTCGCCTCGACGTGTCTCGCGGTGCTGTTCGTTCCCTCGTTCTTCGTCGTGTTGCAGCGCTGGCAGGAGCGGCGGCGGCCGCTGGCAACCGGTCCAACGCTGAGCGGGGGCGGCGCCGCGCTCGCCGCGGGACGCCTCGAGCAGCGCGCCGAGCAGTGACCCCAATCGTTGGTGCCGACGGTCGGATTCGAACCGACACGCCTTGCGGCGCTAGCCCCTCAAGCTAGTGTGTCTACCAATTCCACCACGTCGGCTGGAGCGTGATCACTTTGGCGCGGGCGCCGGACTCGGCGCCGGAGTTGCCGCAGGTGCGGCCGGCGCGGGAGCGGCAGGGGCAGGAGCCGGTGCCGAGCTGAGCCCCTTGGGCGCGGATTTCGCAGGCGCGGCCTCATCGAGGATGGTCTTCTGCGCCTCTTCCTGCTTGGTGCTGGTGGTGCCGAGGTACGCGAGCGCCAGACTGTTGAGCATGAAGATGGCCGCAAACACTGCGGTCGCGCGCGACAACGCGGTGGTCGCGCCACGCGCGCCGAATACCGTTCCGGAGGCGCCGGCACCGAAGCCCGCGCCGGCGTCCGCGCCCTTACCGCGCTGCAGCAGCACGAGACCTACGATCCCTATGGAAGAGACCACCTGTATGATGCTCAAAATCGCGTGCAACATTTGAAAAACTCACTCGTCCCGTCACCGCGCAGCGGCCAGGATCGTCAAAAATTCGTCTGCCTTGAGCGACGCGCCACCCACGAGTCCACCATCGACGTCCGGCATGGCGAACAGGTCCGCCGCATTACCGGCTTTGACGCTGCCACCGTAGAGAATGCGGGTCGCGGCCGCGATTCTAGCATCCCGCTCGCCCACCCGCGCCCGTATGAAAGCATGCACTTCCTGCGCCTGCTCGGGCGTCGCGTTGCGCCCGGTGCCGATCGCCCACACCGGCTCATAGGCAATGACGCCGTGCGCGAGCGCGCCGGCGCCACAGAGCTCGAGCACCGCATCGAGCTGCCGCGCGACCACCTCGTTGGTGCGCGTGGCTTCGCGCTCGGCCAGCTGCTCGCCGACGCACAGGATCGGGATCAGTCCCTTGGAGTGCGCCGCCGCGAATTTACGCGCGACCAGCTGGTCGTTCTCGCGATACAGCAGCCGCCGCTCGGAGTGCCCGACGATCACATAGTCACAGCCGACATCCTTGAGCATCGCGGCCGAGACCTCGCCGGTGAAGGCGCCGTGTGCATCGGCGCACACATCCTGTGCGCCCAGACTGAAGATCGAGTCACGCAGCAAGCGCGCCGCCTCGTACAGGTAGACGAAGGGCGGGCAGATGATGGAGGCCGCGGCGGGCTGCGCCGGCGCGCCGGCGAGCAGGTCCTCGATGAGCGCCGCGGTCTCGCTGCGCGAGCCATGCATCTTCCAGTTTCCGGCAACGATGGGACGGCGCATGGAGCGGGCTGGCCTCAGCCTGTCGGTTCAAAACGGCGCGCGATGATAGCGATGCGTGCCAGGTGACGCAATGGATCAGGCGGCGGTGCGTTTCACGACCTCGGCGAGCTCGGTCGCGGCGGCGCGGGTCTCCGCTTCTTCGCGGCCTTCGACCATCACGCGGATCACGGACTCGGTGCCCGATGCGCGCAGCACCACGCGGCCTTCGCTACCGAGCTGCTGCTCGATGCGCGCGACCGCCTGCTGGATGACGGGAACATCGGTGGGATCGAAGCGGCTCGCAACTTTCACGTTCAGGAGAATCTGCGGAAACTTGCGCATCGCGGAAGTGAGCTCGGCGAGTGAGCGGCCGGTCTGCTTGATCACCGCGAGCACCTGCAGTGCCACCACCAGGCCATCGCCGGTGGTCGTCTTGTCGAGGCACAGAATGTGCCCCGAGGTCTCGCCACCGAGAACT
Source organism: Steroidobacteraceae bacterium (assembly GCA_035495655.1). GTDB lineage: Bacteria > Pseudomonadota > Gammaproteobacteria > Steroidobacterales > Steroidobacteraceae > 13-2-20CM-66-19. The sequence continues at coordinate 12,057 of DATJFM010000097.1, read as the reverse complement.
CCCTGGGTCTCGCGCAGCATCGACAGTACGTAGCGATCGCCGACCGCCGCGCGCCGGAACTCGATGCCGGCCGAGCGCAGCGCCAGCTCGAGTCCCAGATTGCTCATCACGGTTCCGACCACCGGCCCGCGCAGCGTGCCGGAACGCTGCAGCGCGCGCGCGATGACGTAGAGCAGCTGGTCCCCGTCCACGATCCTGCCCAGCTGATCCACCATGACCAGCCGGTCGCCATCGCCATCGAGCGCGAGTCCCACGTTGGCACGGACTCCCGGCACGGTGAGCTGCAGCAGGTCCGGAGCGGTCGAGCCGCAGCCATCGTTGATGTTACGGCCGTTGGGCGAGCAACCGATCGGCACGATCTCGGCACCGAGGTCCGCAAGTATGCGCGGCCCCACCTTGTAGGCGGCGCCGTTCGCGCAGTCCACCACGATCTTCAATCCCGACAGGTCGGTTCCTGCGGGCAGCGTCGATGCACAGAACTCCTGGTACAGCGTGCGTGAGCGGTCCACGCGCGTCGCGCGGCCGAGATCGCGCGAGGCGCAGGTGAGCGGGGGCAGCGCGAGCTCCGCCTCGATGCGCTCCTCGAGCGCATCGGAGAGCTTGGCGCCGGAGGCATCGAAGAACTTGATGCCGTTATCGTCGTAGAGATTGTGCGAGGCGCTGATCACGACTCCGAAGTCGCAGTTGAAACGGCGCGTCATGTAGGCGATGCCCGGAGTCGGCAGCGGCCCGATCAACATGGCGTTCACCCCCGCGGCCACGAAGCCGGCCTCGAGCGCCGATTCGAACATGTAGCCCGAGAGCCGTGTGTCCTTGCCGATCAGCACCGTGCCGCCATCCGGCGCAAGCACGCGCGCCGCGGCGCTCGCGAGCTTCAGCGCAAAGTCGACCGTCATCGGGTGCTCGCCGACGCGTCCCCTGACTCCATCGGTGCCGAAATATCGACGCTCCATCAAACTCCACCTTCTGCGGCCACGGCCGCGGTCACCTGCAGGGCATCGACCGTCGCGGCCACATCATGGGCGCGGATGATGCGCGCGCCCTTCAGTGCGGCGATGACCGCGAGCGCCACGCTGCCGTGGACGCGCTCACCCGGCTCCCGCCCGGTGAGTTTGCCGACGGTCGACTTGCGCGACAACCCAACCAACACCGGCCGCCCATCCGCCACCAGCTCCGGCAGGTGCCGCAACAGCGTCAGATTGTGCTCCAGGTTCTTGCCGAAGCCGAATCCGGGATCGACGCTGAGCCGCAGCGGATCGATTCCGGCGCCGCGGCACGTTGCGACCCGAGCGGTAAGAAAGGCACGCACCTCCGTCACCACGTCCTGGTAATGCGGTGCCACCTGCATCGAGCGGGGCTCACCCTGCATGTGCATGAGACATAACCCGCAGCCGCTTGCCGCAGCCGCCTCGAGCGCTCCGGGCTCGCGCAGCGCGCGCACATCGTTGATGAATCCGGCGCCCGCCGCGGCGGCGGCGCGGATGACCTCGGGCTTGCTGGTGTCGACCGAGATGATTGCCGTGGTGACGCGGCGCAGCTCCTCGATGACCGGGAGTATGCGCCGCAACTCCTCCTGCAGCGCTACCGGCTGTGCACCCGGACGGGTGGACTCCCCGCCGACATCGATTAGCGCGGCACCTTCGGCCGCCATGCGCAGCCCCTGCTCGATGGCCGTATCGTGGTGAGCGAAGCGGCCGCCGTCGGAGAAGGAGTCGGGCGTGACATTGAGCACTCCCATGACGACCGGGCGTCGCAGATCGAGCGTCTGGTCGGCGCAGCGCAGCAGGACCGGGTCAGAGGACATCGCGGGAACTACACGGGCGCATGCTTAGAAGACAGGGTCGTCGGCACCCTGCAACCAACGCCCAGAACCAGCCAGCGCCCTCAGTGCTGTCCGGCCGGTATCACCGGCGTCCCCGCGGGGGCGGGCGCGGTGGGCGGCCTGTTGGACAGGGAGTCATCCCAGCCCGCGGGCGGCTTGGGCGTCTTCCCCGCCATGATGTCCTTCAGCTGCTCCTCATCGATGGTCTCGTACTTCATGAGCGCATCGGCCATCACATGCAGCCTCTCGAGCGAGGTGGTGAGGATCCCCCGCGCGCGCTGATAGTTGCTCTCGATGACGCTGCGCACTTCCTCATCGATGGCGTGCGCGGTGACATCGGAGACCTGCTTGTGTTGCGTGACGCTCCGCCCGAGGAACACCTCCCCGGTCTCCTCCGAGTAGGTGAGCGGCCCGAGCTTGTCCGACAGGCCCCACTTGGTGACCATGTTGCGCGCGAGCTCGGTGGCGCGCTCGATGTCATTCGATGCGCCGGTGGTCACCGATTCCGGGCCGAAGATCAGCTCTTCCGCGATGCGCCCACCGAAGAGCGTCGCGATGGCGCTCTCGAGGCGCCGCTTGGAGAAACTGTAGCGGTCCTGCTCCGGAAGGAACTGCGTAACGCCGAGCGCGCGGCCGCGCGGAATGATGGTCACCTTGTAGACCGGGTCGTGCTCGGGAACCGTCATGCCGACGATCGCGTGTCCTGCCTCGTGATAGGCGGTCATGCGCTTTTCCGCCTCGCTCATGACCATGGAGCGCCGCTCGGTGCCCATCATGATCTTGTCCTTGGCGCGCTCGAATTCCTCCATTCCGACGATGCGCTTGTTGGCGCGTGCGGCGAAAAGCGCCGCCTCGTTCACCAGATTAGCGAGATCGGCGCCCGAGAAGCCGGGAGTGCCGCGCGCAATGAGGGCAGGTTTGACGTCGTCCGCCAGCGGTACGCGCCGCATGTGCACGCGCAGGATCTGCTCGCGGCCGCGCACATCGGGCAGCGGCACGACCACCTGGCGGTCGAAGCGACCCGGACGCAGCAGCGCGGGGTCGAGCACATCCGGGCGGTTGGTCGCGGCGATGACGATGATGCCCTCGTTCCCCTCGAAGCCGTCCATCTCGACGAGCAGCTGGTTGAGAGTCTGCTCGCGCTCATCGTGACCACCGCCGAGGCCTGCGCCGCGGTGCCGGCCGACGGCGTCGATCTCGTCGATGAAGATGATGCACGGGGCGTGCTTCTTCGCCTGCTCGAACATGTCGCGCACGCGTGAGGCGCCCACACCGACGAACATCTCGACGAAATCCGAGCCGGAGATGGTGAAGAATGGAACCTTGGCCTCACCGGCGATGGCGCGCGCGAGCAGCGTCTTGCCGGTGCCGGGCGAGCCGACCATGAGCACGCCCTTCGGGATCTTGCCGCCGAGCTTCTGGAACTTGCCCGGGTCCTTGAGGAAGTCGACGATCTCACCGACTTCCTGCTTGGCCTCATCGACCCCCGCCACGTCGGCGAAGGTAACGTTGACCTGGTCCTCGCCCAGCAGGCGCGCGCGGCTCTTGCCAAAGGACATGGCCCCCCGTCCGCCTGAGGCCCCCTGCATCTGCCGCAGCATGTACAGGAATACCAGTATCAATAGCAGTGCCGGAGCCATCTGCAGGAACAGCTGCCCGATGAAATTTGGCTGCTTCGGCTCGCGCGAATCGAGCGTTACGCCCGATTTCAGCAGCGTGCCGATGAGCGCGGTGTAGTCGGTCTCGGGGTTATGAGTCTTGAAGGTGGACTTGTCCTTCCGGGTCCCGTAGATCATCTCCCCCTGCAGGACCACCGATTCGACGCGGCTGTTCTTCACGTCCTCGATGAAGGTGCTGTAGGGAATGTCCTGGGGCTGGCCGACGGTCGGCATGTAGCGACTGAACACCGCCAGCAACACGAGCACGATGACCACCCAGAGCAGGATGTTCTTTGTCAAATCGTTCAAAGGCTTCCGTCCTTTTCTGCCGCGCGCGGCTCCAGCTTCAAGCGAACCTACACCAAGCGAAACTGCATCGCTAGTAGATACATCTCGGGGCTGCGGGAGCGCGACGCTTCCGGCTTGATCAGCTTCACCCGGCCGAAGCGCCTGCGGACGCTTTGCAGCAATTCCGTGAACCCGGAGCCCTGAAACACCTTGATCAGGGCATGCCCGCCAGGCTTCAAGACGCCCTCGGCCATCTCGACCGCCAGCTCCGCCAGATGCAGCGAGCGCGGCTGGTCGATGGCGTCGACCCCGCTCAGGTTCGGTGCCATGTCCGAAAGCAGCACATCGACCTGACGCGCCGGGAGCAGGCCCAGGACCTTTTCGAAGACCTCGGGCTCACGAAAATCACCCTGCACGAACTCCACTCCCGGCAGCTCCGGCATCGGCAGGATGTCCGTCGCCACCACACGCCCGCGGGCCCCTACGCGGCGCGCGGCGTACTGGCTCCAGGCCCCAGGTGCCGCCCCCAGATCGAGGCACACGGCGCCAGGTTGCAGAAGCTTCGCGCGGCGGTCGATCTCCTCGAGCTTGAACACCGCGCGCGACCGCCAGCCCTCGTTCTGCGCCTTCTGTACGAAGGGGTCCGCAAAGTGCTCCTTTAGCCAGCGTGCGCTGCTCCTGGAACGCCGCTTCATCGAAAAGGCCGCTTCATCAATGTGGATGTTCCCCGCCCGGCATAAGTTCCACCGCCTACAATGCACCGATGAAGGAGAGCGCGCACCCGCCCGCCAGCGCAGCGCCGGCGCTCTCGGAGCGTCAGAAAAAACATCTGCGCGCCCTCGCGCACGCGCTGAAGCCGCTGGTACGCCTCGGCAACGCGGGACTCACCGCAGCGGTGACCGCGGAGGCCGCGCGGGCGCTGCACGATCACGAGCTGATCAAGGTGCAGGTTCCGGGCGGCGATCGCGCGGCGCGCGATGAGCTCTTCGCCGCACTCGCGCGCTACACCGGTAGCGCACTCGTGCAACGCATCGGCAACGTCGCCGTGCTCTACCGCGCGCGCAAGGAGCAGCCGCGCATCCTCATCCCGGATCGCTGAGTGAGAGTGCGCGCCTGCTCAGGCGAGCCGCACGGCGACGATCTCGTAGGAACGCGTGCCGCCGGGGGCGGCCACATCGACGACCTCACCCTCGGCTTTTCCCACCAGCGCACGCGCGATGGGCGAGGTCACCGAGATGCGCCCCGCGCGGATATCCGCCTCGTCCTCGCCCACCACCTGGTACACCACGTGGGCGCCATCGGCCTGGTCCTCGAGCTCCACGGAGGCCCCAAATACCACCTTGCCGGTATTGGGAAGACGCGCCGGATCGATGACATCGGCGCTCGCGAGCTTGTGCTCGATCTCCTTGATGCGCCCCTCGATGAAGCCCTGCTGCTCGCGCGCGGCGTGGTACTCGGCATTCTCCGAAAGATCGCCGTGCCCGCGCGCCTCGGCGATCGCCTTGATGATCGCAGGGCGGACTTCCGACTTCAGGCGCTTGAGCTCCGCGCGCAGGCTCTCGGCCCCGCGCAGCGTCATCGGCGTGCGCTTCATGAGGCGAGCGCCTCGCTGTGCAGGTCCTGCAGGCGATGCACCTCGACCTCATCGAGGTGATCGAGCGCCTCGCAGGTCGCAAGCCCCGCCGCGACGGTGGTGTAGTAGGTCACCCGATGGTGCACCGCTTCGCGGCGGATGGAGTTGGACTCGCGGATGGCCTGCTTGCCTTCGGTGGTATTGACGATGAGGTCGATCTCGTCGTTCTTGATCATGTCGACGATGTGTGGCCGGCCTTCGCGCACCTTGTTGACGCGCCGGCAGGGCACGCCGGCCTCGCCGAGCGCACGTGCGGTCCCTTCGGTCGCGACCAGCTCGAAGCCACGCTCGATCAGCTTCTTCGCCAGCATCACCGCCGCGCTCTTGTCGCGATCGCGCACACTGAGGAAGCACACCCCCTGGCGCGGCAGCACGACCCCCGAGGCCGACTGCGCCTTGGCGTAAGCCTCACCAAAAGTGCGTCCCGTGCCCATCACCTCGCCCGTGGACTTCATCTCGGGTCCGAGGATCGGATCGGCTTCGGGAAACTTGGCAAAGGGGAACACGGACTCCTTCACCGAGAAATAAGGCGGCAGGCGCTCGACGGCACCGACCAGCTGCTTGAGCTTGTGTCCGGTCATGACACGGGCGGCGATCTTGGCGAGCGGGAGGCCGGTGGCCTTGGAGACGAAGGGCACGGTGCGTGAGGCACGCGGATTCACTTCGAGCACATAGACGACGCCGGCCTGAATCGCAAACTGCACGTTCATGAGGCCGATGACGTTCAGTGCGCGCGCGAGCTTGCGCGTCTGCTCGCGCAGCTCCGCCTGCAGCTCGCGGCTCAGGCTCGCCGGCGGCAGCGAGCAGCTCGAGTCACCCGAGTGCACGCCCGCCTGCTCGATGTGCTCCATGATCCCGCCGATCATCACATCCTCGCCGTCGCAGACCGCATCGACGTCGACCTCGATGGCGGAATCGAGAAAGCGGTCGAGCAGCACCGGGCTGTCGTTGGACACCTGCACGGCATTCGCCATGTAGCTGCGCAGGTCCTCTTCGTTGAAGACGATCTCCATGGCGCGGCCACCGAGCACATAGCTCGGCCGCACCACGAGCGGAAAACCGACGTCGCGTCCGAGCATGACCGCCTGCTCCTCGGTGCGCGCGGTCGCGTTCGCTGGCTGCTTGAGGCCGAGCTTGCGCACCAGCGCCTGAAAGCGCTCGCGATCCTCGGCGGTGTCGATGGAGTCCGGGGAGGTGCCGATGATCGGGGCACCGGCTGCCTCGAGGGCGCGCGAGAGCTTGAGCGGTGTCTGGCCGCCGAACTGCACGATGACTCCCTCGGGCTTCTCGACCGCGAGGATCTCGAGCACATCCTCCAGCGTGAGCGGCTCGAAGTAGAGCCGGTCGGAGGTGTCGTAGTCGGTCGATACGGTCTCGGGGTTGCAGTTGACCATGAGGGTCTCGAAACCGTCCTCGCGCAGCTGCAGCGCGGCGTGCACGCAGCAGTAGTCGAACTCGATGCCCTGGCCGATGCGGTTGGGTCCGCCGCCGAGGATCATGATCTTGCGCCGGTCGGAGGGATTCGCCTCGCACTCCTCCTCGTAGGTCGAGTAGAGGTAGGCGGTGGAGGTAGCGAACTCGGCCGCGCACGTGTCGACACGCTTGTAGACCGGCCGCACCTTGAGCTCATGGCGTTTGTCGCGGATCGCCTTCTCCGGCATGTCGACCAGTTGCGCGAGGCGGCTGTCGGAGAAGCCCTTGCGCTTGAGAAAGCGCAGCCGCTCGGCGCTGAGCGCTCCGAGCCCCTCCTCGCGCACCTGCGCCTCCTCGCGCACCAGGTCCTCGATATACGCGAGAAACCATGGATCGATGTGCGTGAGCTCGGCGATGCGCGCGAGCGTCCAGCCGGCGCGGAACGCATCGGCGACATACAGCAGGCGGTTCGCGCCGGGCGCGCGCAGCTCATGCGCGAGCCGCACCTGGTCCTCGTCGGAGAGTGTCGCAGGCAGCTGCGGGTCGAGCCCATGGAGCCCGGTCTCGAGTCCGCGCAGCGCCTTCTGCAGCGACTCCTGAAAGGTGCGGCCGATGGCCATGACCTCGCCCACCGATTTCATCTGCGTCGTGAGGCGGTCGTTGGCCGAGGGGAATTTCTCGAAGGTGAAGCGCGGGATCTTCACCACCACGTAATCGATCGAGGGCTCGAAGGAGGCCGGCGTCGCGCCGCCGGTGATCTCGTTGCGCAGCTCGTCCAGCGTGTAGCCGACGGCGAGCTTGGCGGCGACCTTGGCGATCGGAAAGCCGGTCGCCTTGGAGGCGAGCGCGGAGGAGCGCGACACCCGCGGATTCATCTCGATGACCAGCAGCCGACCGTCCTCGGGACTCACCGCGAACTGCACGTTGGAGCCGCCGGTATCGACGCCGATCTTGCGCAGCACCGCCACGGCGGCATCGCGCATGCGCTGGAATTCCTTGTCGGTGAGGGTCAGTGCCGGCGCGAGCGTGATCGAGTCCCCGGTATGCACGCCCATCGGATCGAGATTCTCGATCGAGCAGACGATGATGCAGTTGTCTGCATGGTCGCGCACCACCTCCATCTCGAACTCTTTCCAGCCGATCACCGACTCCTCGAGCAGCACTTCACCGGTCGGTGAGGCGTCGAGGCCGCGCGCCACGATGGCCTCGAGCTCCTCGCGGTTGTAGGCGATGCCGCCACCGCTGCCGCCGAGGGTGAAGGAGGGACGGATCACGACCGGATAGCCGATCTCGCCCGCGATGGCGAGTGCCTCATCGAGACTGCGCGCGATCTGCGACTGCGGCGTCTCGAGGCCGATTTCGCGCATGGCGTTGCGGAAGAGCTCGCGGTCTTCCGCCATGTCGATGGCGGCGCGCGAGGCGGCGATCAGCTCTACGCCGTATTTTTCCAGCACGCCCTCGCGCACCAGGTCGAGCGCAGTGTTGAGCCCGGTCTGTCCGCCCATGGTCGGCAGCAGCGCATCCGGCCGTTCCTTCTCGATGATGCGTGCGATGGTGTGCGCGTTGACCGGCTCGATGTAGATGGCATCGGCCATCTCGGGGTCGGTCATGATGGTCGCGGGGTTGGAATTCACCAGGATGACGCGGAAGCCCTCCTCGCGCAGCGCCTTGCAGGCCTGCGCGCCCGAGTACTCGAACTCGCACGCCTGTCCGATGACGATGGGACCGGCACCTATGATCAGGATGCTGTGAATGTCGGTGCGCTTGGGCACTGCTCAGCGTCCGCCCGCCTGCTTGCGCAGGTTCTCCTCGGCGACCTTCAGCTGCGCCTGCAGCCGTCGCAGCATCAGGTGACTGAAGCGCTCGAAGAGCGCGCGCAGATCGTGCGGGCCCGGGCTCGCCTCGGGGTGCCCCTGGAACCCGAACACCGGGCGCTCCTGGAAAGCGAGCCCCTGGAGCGAGCCATCGAAGAGCGAGCGATGCGTCGCGACCACTCCCTGAGGCAGCGTGCTCTCATCCACGGCAAAGCCGTGATTCTGACTCGTGATGAACACGCGCCCGGACTCGAGATCCTGCACCGGGTGATTGGCGCCGTGATGGCCGAACTTCATCTTCACGGTGCGCGCGCCCGCGGCGAGCCCGAGGATCTGATGTCCGAGACAGATGCCGAATACCGGCAGGTCGGTCTCGAGGAAGCGTTGCGCGGCCTGGATGGCATAAGTGCAGGGCTCCGGATCGCCCGGGCCGTTGGAAAGGAAAATACCGTCTGGCTCCAGAGCGAGCGCGTCATCGGCGGAAGTCTGCGCCGGCACCACCGTCATGCGGCATCCACCATCGGCGAGGAGCCTGAGGATGTTGCGCTTGATGCCGAAGTCGTAGGCCACCACGTGCAGGCGCTGACTCGCGCGAATCGGCGCACGTGCCGGCGCGGGCCAGAGCGTGCCCTCATTCCACTGAAAGCTGCGCTTGGTACTCACGACCTTGGCAAGGTCCATGCCCTTGAGGCCGGGAAACTTGCGCGCGATCTTCACCGCTGCGCTCTCATCGAGCTGATCGCCGGTCATGATGCAGCCGGCTTGCGCACCCTTCTCGCGCAGCAGCCGTGTCAGCTTGCGCGTATCGATGCCCGCGATCGCCACCATCTTGCCGCGCTCGAGAAACTCCGTGAGCGACTCGTTGGCGCGCCAGTTGCTCGAGAGCGGCGGCAGATCGCGGATCACGAGACCCGCCGGATACACCTGCGCCGCTTCGAGATCCTCCGGCGTCGCTCCGGTGTTGCCGATGTGTGGAACGGTGAGTGTGACGATCTGACGCGCGTAGGAAGGGTCGGTGAGAATTTCCTGATAACCCGTGAGGGCGGTGTTGAAAACGACTTCGCCTGTGGTGTTTCCCTTGGCTCCGATCGACTGGCCGCGGAAGATCGTTCCATCGGCCAGCGCGAGCACCGCAGGTACGCTCACGTGATCACTTCTCCCTGACGCAGATACACAAAGCGGGAGGAGTTCTCATCGAACATCCTCCCGCCTTGCATGGACTAACCCGTACACGGATTAGGCGGAAATTTTAGGGGTTTTTCGGGCGATGTGTCCATGGAAAATTCCGCCTCTCGTGGCGTGGGATTGACCTCTCATGGTTTCACCAAGAATGCTCTAAGCCTCTGTTTTCAGGTGCAGAAAGTCGCCCATGCCGTAGCGCCCCGGGGGTTGGGACCGGAGCCAGAGCGCAGCCGAGAGCGCACCCCGGGCAAAGATGCCCCGATCGTGCGCGCGGTGCGTCAGCACGAGCTCCTCGCCCGACCCGCAAAAAAGCACCGTGTGCTCGCCGACGATGTCCCCCGCCCGGAGCGAGGCGAGCCCGATCTCACCCACGGGGCGGGGCCCGGGGCTACCGCCCGTCGCAGCGGAATTGCCCTGGGGTGCTGCTAGTCCGCGCCCCTCCGCCGCCACCTGCGCGAGCGAGCGCGCGGTGCCCGATGGAGCATCGCGCTTGAGTCGATGATGGAGCTCGAGCACGTCGATGTCGAAGCTCGAGGGCAACGCGCGTGAGGCGAGGCGTGTCAGCTCGGTGAGCAGTGCGACACCCACGCTCGTGTTCGGAGCGACGAGGAGCGCCACCTGGCGTGCGGCCGCGTCGAGCGCCCCATCGAGCCGCGTGCCAAAACCGGTCGTGCCGAGGAGCAGCGGTTTGCACGCCGCGCGGCACGCGTCCAGGGTCGACGCCGTTGCGGCCGGATGACTGAAATCGAGCGCCACGTCTGCGGCGGCGAGCGCGGCCGGCAGGTCGCTCGTGAGCGAAAGGTTCATGCGCCCGATCCCGGCCACATCCCCGGCATCACGGCCCAGGGCAAGACTGCCGCTCCAGGCGATGGCGCCGCTGATGATGAGGCGGGGGAAGCCGGGCGCGGCGCGCAAAAGCGCCTGACCCATGCGCCCGCTCGCTCCAATGACGACCGCGCGGACGAGCGGCTCATGCGCAGCGGCGGACCCCACGGAGGCCTCAGCCTTTTCCGGATCCCGAGGCAAAGAAGCGGCGCACTCCTTCGAGGAAGCCATTCTCGCGCGGCGCATGGCGCGCGGCCTGGAGCTGGAGTGACTCATCGAGCCGGCGTACGAGCTCGCGCTGCTCCGCAGACAGGTGCACGGGTGTCTCGACCACCACGCGACAGAACAGGTCACCGCGCGCGCCCCCGCGCACCGGCTTCACGCCCTTGTCGCGCAGGCGGAATACGCGCCCCGATTGCGTTTCGGCAGGGACCTTGAGCGCCACATCCCCTTCGAGCGTGGGCACGTTCACGCTGCCCCCGAGGGCTGCGGTCGCGAAGCTCACCGGTACCTCGCAGCTGAGGTGCACACCGTCGCGCTCGAAGATCGGGTGCTCGCGCACGTGAATCTCGACGTACAGGTCACCGGGCGGCCCACCGTTGCGGCCCGCCTCGCCTTCTCCCGAGAGCCGCACGCGGTCACCGGTGTCGACTCCCGCGGGCACCTTGACCGAGAGCGTGCGGGGGCGACGGACACGGCCCTGGCCGAGGCAGGCGTCGCAGGGATTACGCACGACGGTGCCGGCACCGCGGCATCGTGGGCAGGTCTGCTGCAGCTGGAAGAAACCCTGGGCGATACGCACCTGACCTGCCCCACCACAGGTTTCGCACGTCGTGGGAGTGCTGCCCTTTGCGGCGCCCGTTCCGCGGCACACCTCGCATTCGGCGAGCCGCTCGAGCTCGATTTCCACCTGGTGGCCGAAGACCGCCTGTGGGAGTTCGAGCTCGAGCTCATAGCGCAAATCGGCGCCGCGGTACACCTGGGAGCGGCTGCTGCGCCGAGCGCCACCGAAGATATCTCCGAAGACATCGCCGAAGATGTCACTGAAGGTGTCGGCTCCGAATCCGCCCCGGCCGCCGGCGGCTCGGGAAGCCGCCTCGACGCCCGGATGGCCGTACTGGTCGTAGGCCGCCCGCTTCTGCGGGTCGGTCAGCACCTCGCAGGCCTCCTTGGCCTCTTTAAAGGACTCCTCGGCCTCCCGATCGTTGGGGTTGCGATCGGGGTGATATTTCATGGCCAGGCGGCGGTAGGCCTTCTTGATCTCCGCCTCGGTCGCCCCCCTCGGTACGTCGAGTACCTTGTAGTAGTCGCGCTTCGCCATGGACCAAGCTTAAGAGGCCTTGCGTCCTTTGTCCTTGACCTCCTCGAATTCCGCGTCGACGACATCCTCCCCGCCCGGCCCGGCGCCACTGGCACCGCCCT
>DATJFM010000096.1:0-85707 GCA_035495655.1 Steroidobacteraceae bacterium | reverse complement strand
GTCAACCCGCCAAAGGGCGCGTCCTTCTATCCGTTCTTCAGCACGCGCTTGGATGAGAGCGGCTGTCGCTGGCAGGAAGGTGGCCCGTACATCCCGGGAACGCTGGATGATTTCGGCGGAAGCTCGAAGACAGAGTTCGGTCCCATTCTGGCGAACTTCTATCCTTCGCCGGATGGAGAGCCGCAATACATCTATGAGAACTTCCACAATACGCTGCCGTTGAACCCCTGTCCGACGTTTTGAAGGGGGAAACGAGCAGCTGTCCACAACCTGACCGGAGCCAAAAACAGAAAGGGCGGTAACTCCGCCCTTTCTGTTTTATGACACCCCCAAGAGTGTCGAGTCGGGTCCACGGGCGCCCGCGGTCTTCCGTCGGGCAACGGGCGCCTCTACGCCGCATTTGCCTGCGCCGCGCGGAACGCCCATCCTGCAGCTGTCGTGCCCTCTCTCACTATCGCCACGCGCTTTCGGGGCCCGCCCGAGTCTTCCAATGGGGGCTATTTCGCCGGGCTCGTGGCGACGCTCGCCGCGCGCACCGTCAGCGTGCGGCTACTGAAGCCACCTCCGCTGAACATCACGCTCGCGGTGAACGTACTGGAAGATGGTGGGCTACGGGTGCTGCGCGGCGAGGAGCCGATCGGCGAAGCGCACCCGGCAATGCTCAATCTCGTAGCACCTGCCGCGCCGGAATATCTGGAAGCGGTGGAGGCCTCGCGTCACTACGCGGGCTTCCGCAATCATCGCTTCCCGAGCTGCTTCGTGTGCGGCACGCAGCGCGGGCGCGGCGACGGTCTGCGCATCTTCGCTGGACCAATCGCGGAACGGGAGCTGGTGGCCGCACCCTGGGTACCCGACGCCTCGCTCGATGCCGGCGATGGCAAGGTGCGGGCGGAATTCATGTCGGCCGCTCTCGACTGCCCGGGCTACTACGCGGTCGCCCCCGACGATCGCATGATGCTGCTCGCCGAATTCACCGCCCATGTCGACCGGCGGGTGCACATCGGTGAATCCTGCACACTCATCGGCTGGCGCCTCGGCAGCAATGGCCGCAAGCACGAGGCGGGCACGGCCCTCTTCGATGGCAAGGGCGAGCTCTGCGGACGGGCGCGGGCACTGTGGATCGAGCCGCGTGCGGCGACGGTGACCGAGCTGCCGGCGAAGTGAGGTTGGTTAACTATCGCCGTGCGCTTCTATGCAGAAGTCCCGGACGCCGCCACAGTCATGTGTGCGTGCCGCCAGTCGCCATAGCGGTAATAGAGCACTGCCAGTATCGCAGCCAGCAGTGATGACACGGGAAAGCTCCACCAGACCGCGTCGATCTGGTAGCGGCCGAGGAATGCTTCGGCGAACGGGAAGCGCACCACCAGCAGTGCGATGGTGAGGATGATCAGTGGGGCGATCACGGCGCCGGTGGCACGCACGACACCAAAGAGCGTGAGCGAGATGCCGAAGAAAATGAACGAAGGTGTCACGATGCGGTTCATGTGACTCGCGATCGCGAGTGCGTTCGAGGACGACGGCAGGAACAAGCCGAAAACCCAGCTGTTGAGGAGCTCGATCGCCAGCACCACCGAGCCGGTGAGCAGCACGCTGTACAGCGTGCCGACGCGCGCGATGGTGGTGACCCGATGCCACTTGTGCGCGCCGACGTTCTGCGCGGTCATGGCCGACACCGCCATGCCGATGGCGAAGGCGGGCATCTGGATGTAGTTCCAGATCTGCAGCGCTGCGCCGAACGCAGCGGTGGTATCGACACCGAAGCGGTTGACGAGGGTGATCATGAGCACGCCGCTGAGCGAGAGCACCAGCATCTGTGCGCTCATCGGGATTCCTTTGCGCAGCAGCGTGCCAACCAGAGCCCCGTCGGGCTTGAGCAGGCGCAGCTCCTGCCGGTGCAGGCACAGGATGTGATGCCGGCGGTAGAGGTGACGGATCAAGGCGGTCAGGCTCACCACCTGAGCGACGAAGGTGGCGAGCGCGGACCCGGCGATTCCCAGGCGCGGAATGGGCCCCAGCCCGAAGATGAACACCGGGTTGAGCGCGATGTCGATGCCCACCGACAGCAGCATGAAGTAGAAAGGGGTCTTGGAGTCGCCGGCGCCGCGCAGCACCGCCATCACGAAGGCATACATGTACAGCCAGGGCAGTGCGAGGAAGATCACCCGCATGTACGCGACCGCGAGCGGCAGCGAGTCCGCGGGCGTGCTCATGGCTATCAGCAGCGGGCGGCACAAGAGCAGGCCGGCGACGGCCATTGCCACCGAGATGCCGGCGAAGAAGCTCGCGCTGGTACCGACGACACGCTTGGTCTCGGCGAGATTGTTGGCGCCGATGCACTGACCGATGAGGATGGTGGACGCGAGCGCTACCCCGAAGGCCGCGCCGATCAGCAGGAACATCACGGTATTGGCGTTCGAGGTCGCAGTCAGTGCGGCTTCGCCCAGAAAGCGCCCTACCCAGATGGAATTCACCGAGCCATTCAGCGACTGCAGAATGTTCGCGAACAGGATCGGGAGTGCGAAACGGAACAGACCGACCGGTATCGAGCCCTCGGTGAGTGAGCGCTGCACTTAATTAGAGCGCCACAGCCCGTAAACGACGCTGGCCGATCCCGCGACGAGCAGGCTCCATCCGATCCAGCTGGGCTCGCGCGCTACTGCGAGCCACACCAGCCCGCCGAGCAGCAGGGCGGCGCCGAGCGTCACCGCATCGCGCCGGCGTGCGGCGCGCGCAAGCGCGCTGCGCAGCTCGAGGCTATCGGCTGCGGGCGCCGGCGCGCGCACGCCGGCGAGCTCAGTGTCGAGCAGCCTGCCGAGCAGCGTCGGTAGGCCGCGCGCGGCCTCCATGAGTCCGGGCATGCGGACACGCAGCTCGCGCGCGAGCGCGCGCACGCTCGTGCGCTCGCGCATCCATTCACGCAGGATCGGAGTGGCGGTGGCCCACACGTCCAGATCCGGGTACAGGTCGCGCCCGAGTCCCTCGACATTCAGCAGTGTCTTCTGCAGCAGCATGAGCTGCGGCTGGATCTGCATGTTGAAACGGCGCGAGATCTCGAAGAGCCGCAGCAGTATGCGCCCGAAGGAGATGTCCTTGAGCGGACGATCGAAGATCGGCTCGCATACGGTGCGCACGGCCGACTCCATCTCATCGATGCGTGTCTGCGCCGGCACCCAGCCCGATTCGAGGTGCAGCTGCGCGACACGCCGGTAGTTTCGCTCGAACACCGCCATGAAGTTCTCGGCGAGGTAGTACTGATCGCGCGGATCGAGAGTGCCGATGATGCCGAAATCGACCGCCGCGTAGCGCGGCCGCAGGGGATCCTCGATGAGCACGAAGATGTTCCCCGGGTGCATGTCGGCGTGGAAGAAGTTGTGGCGGAACACCTGGGTAAAGAAGATGCGCACCCCGTTCTCCGCCAGTTGGCGGATGTTCGTGCCGGCTGCCTTGAGGCGCGCGCGATCGCTGATCGGTACCCCGTGGATGCGCTCCATCACCAGCACATCGTTGCGGCAGTAATCCCAGTACACCTCCGGCACATACAGCAGTTCCGAGCCGGAAAAGTTGCGCTTGAGCTGCGAGGCATTGGCCGCTTCCCGCATCAAGTCGAGCTCATCGAGCACCGTTTTCTGGTACTCAGCGACGATCTCGCGCGGCCGCAGCCGCCGCCCCTCGCGCCAGTAGTGATGCGCGAGATCGGCCAGCGCGTACAGCACCTCGAGATCGCGCTCGATCATGGAGCGCATATCCGGCCGCAGCACCTTGACTACGACTTCCTGCCCACCCGGCAGACGCGCCGCGTGCACCTGCGCGATGGAGGCCGCCGCGAGCGGGCTCTCCTCGAAGCTTTCGAATACCTGCGTCAATCGCTGCCCGTACGTGCGCTCGATGAGCGCCCGCGCGATCGAGCCGGGGAAGGGCGGCACCCGGTCCTGCAGCAGCGCGAGCTCATCGGCGATATCGGCAGGCAGCAGATCGCGACGGGTGGAGACCGCCTGCCCAAACTTCACGAAGATGGGACCGAGCTCCTCGAGTGCACTGCGCAGGCGTGCGCCGCGGCTTGCCTTGCGGCGGCGCTCGAACCACACGAGCGGAGAGAGAAAGAACAGGAAGCGCAGCGGGCGGTACAGGTGCGTCGCGCGTACGTAGTCATCCAGTCCATGCCGCAACAGCACGCGCTGGATCTCCAGCAGCCGCAGCAGCACGCGCGGCCTCACCGGGGCGGCCTCCGTCTCACGAGGCGCCGCGTCGCCGCGCGAGCAGATCGAGGCGTGCCTGCAGTCGATCGACTCCCTCGCGCAGCGTGTCGACACCGCGCAGAAACTGCTCGCCCTCGTTGCGCGAGACGAGGTCGCCGCGCTCGTGCGCGCCGTACTCGGCCAGGTTCCGCAGGGTCGTGTCCGCCGCCCGCACACCGAGTGAGGCACCGAGCCGCGCGAGGCGGCCGAGCTGGTGGGCCGGCACGTCTCCGATCAGCAGCGACAGCTCCTCCTCCGGATCGGGACGCAGCAGCTGCGCGAGCTCGCGGAAGCTTTGTGCGAGCTCGCTGTCACCGGTGATGGAGACATCGCCGCGCTGGATCACCGCCTGCGCGGACTCGCCCGTGAGGGCGAGCAGGCTGAGCAGCCCACCGGCGATCGTGGCGTCTGCTGCAGCATCATCGCGGGTCACAGCGAGAGTCTGGCCGGTCGAGGTTACACGCAGCCGCACCACCTCCGGCACCACGATCGCCACACTGCGGCCGGCAAGCGCTGCACACAGCTGCCGCGCGCGCGGTGAGCGCGGCAAACCGCGGTTCAGCAGCTTCTCGAGCGTCATGGTCAGCATCGGTACCCGCGATGGACCGCAACGATGCCGCCGGCGAGGGAGTGGTAACGGCAGGCTTCGAGTCCCGCGTCCTGAAACATTTTGAGCAGTGCGTCCGCATCCGGGTGCATGCGGATCGACTCTGCGAGGTAGCGGTAGCTCGCCTCATCGCGCGCCACGGTCCTGCCGAGCCACGGGAGCACCCGGAATGAGTAGGCATCGTAGAGGGATTTCAGTCCCGGTAAGCGTGGCTGCGAGAACTCGAGCACCAGCAGCTGTCCGCCAGGCTTGAGCACCCGCCGCATGGCCGCGAGCGCGGCCGCCTTGTCGGTCACGTTGCGCAGGCCGAAGCCGATGGTGACGCAGTCGAACGTTCCGTCGGAAAACGGCAGTCGCTGCGCGTCCGCTTGCACGCATGCGACGTTGCCGACTATGCCGGCGTCGATGAGCCGGTCGCGCCCGCGCGCGAGCATCGCAGCATTGATATCGCTCAGCACGACGAAACCACGCGGGCCGACTTGCCGTGCAAGTCCGACGGCAAGATCACCACTGCCACCGGCGACATCGAGCGCGCGCTGGCCGGCGCGCAGATTCGCGAGCGCCAGCGTGAAGCGCTTCCACAACCGATGTGTGCCGGCCGACATCAGATCGTTCATCAGGTCGTAGTGATCGGCGACCGAGTCGAACACGCCGCGCACGCGGCGCGCCTTCTCGGCAAGGGGCACGCGCTCGAAGCCGAAGTCGGTGGTGGGCATTCAGACGCATTCTAGACGATCGCATCCGGCGAGCCGGTGCGATCACTGTTGATTTTTTTCCACTCTCACGCGCAGAATCGCGGCCGTTACGGGGGGTCTTGCATGGCGAAGCGGGCCGGACAGCGATGTCCGGCCCGTTTTGCTTTTCAGGCCTCGCGCAGCATCTTTTCAGGGCCGAACATTTCGTGCGGTATTCGCACCGTGGCGGTGAGCTCTGCGCGCGCACCGTACGCAACGCGCACACAGCGCCTGCGCAGGGCGCGAGCGCACGCGACACTCACCGCATGAATGCAATGACACCGCAGCACACGTACGCGGCGCCCGCAGCACACGCTCGCGGCTGACTCGCGCCGGCACTTCCACAGCGCCGGCGCAATTGCTCAGCTGCGCGCCTGTGCCTTGCGTGCGAGGTAGCGCGCCCATTTGTCGGGCCGCTCGCGCCCGAGCTCGTGCAGATACTTCCAGGTGTAGAGCCCGGTGTCGTGGCCATCGTCAAACACGAGCTTCACCGCGTATTGCCCCACCGGTTCGACGGAGGCGATGCCGACCTGCTCCTTGCCGAGGACGAGTACCTCCTGGCCCGGGCCGTGACCTTTGACTTCGGCGGACGGCGAATGCACGCGCAGATACTCGAAGGGCAACTCGAAGCGGCTGCCGTCACTGAAGCTCACTTCCAGCAGCCGTGAGGCGCGTCGCAGGCGGATTTCGGTCGCTACCAGGTCGGACATAAGCTGCTGGGAGTATAGGTGCGACTGGACGCTTGCATTGCTGCGGCGCAATATAGAGAGGTCGGCGGCCGTGCGCGAAACGAGGTTCCACGATGAACGCCGATGACAAACCGCCGCACGACCCTATACTCACCATCCCCGTTACCGCCTGAGGGCTTGAGGGCACGAGGCCCGAGCACTGAATGGAACCGACCGATACCTCCCATCCCGACTACTACCATCGAGTTGTGGATTGCCAGTGGGCCTGCCCGGCTCACACCGATGTACCCGAATACATCCGCTTGATCGCCCAGGGCCGCTTCACCGATGCCTACATGGTGAACCGGCACTCCAACGTATTTCCGGGGATTCTCGGCCGCGTATGCGACCGGCCCTGCGAGCCGGCCTGTCGCCGGGGGCGCATCGAGACGAAACCGGTGGCCATTTGCCGCCTGAAGCGCGTCGCCGCCGACCATCGTGAGGATGTGAGCGCGCGCCTGCCGAAGATTCCGCGCCTCAAGAACGGCAAGCGCATTGCCTGCATCGGTGCAGGCTGCGCTTCGCTCACGGTGGCGAACGATCTCATGCCGCTCGGCTACGACATCACCATCTTCGAGCAGTACGGCGAGCCCGGCGGGCTCATGCGCACCAACATTCCCTCGTTCCGGCTTCCGGCCGCGGTGCTGAACGAGGAGATGGCCATGATCATCAACATGGGGGTCGACCTCAGGCTCAACAGCCCGGTGAAGAGCATGCGCCAGCTGCTGGGCGAGGGCCGCTTCGATGCGGTGTTCGTCGGCTCCGGCGCCCCAAAGGGCAAGGAGCTCAGGCTCCCCGGTCGAGACGAAGGCGCTGCCAACATCCACATCGGCATCGCCTGGCTCGAGTCGGTCGCTTTCGGGCACATCGACAAGGTCGGCAAACGGGTGCTGATCATCGGCGTTGGCAACACCGCCATGGACTGCTGCCGCACCAGCCTCAGGCTCGGAGCCGAGAGCGTCAAAGTGATGGCGCGCAAGCCACGCGGCTTCTTCAAGGCGTCCGCGTGGGAGCTCGAGGACGCCGAGGAGGAGAGCGTGCAGATCATCGTCAACCGCTCGCCCAAGGAGTTCGTCATCGAGAACGGGCGCCTCGCCGGCATGCGGTTCGATCAGGTGGAGTACGAGCTCGACGCCCGGGGCAACATCACCGCCGAGCGCATCGTGGGGGAAGAATTCCTGCCCGCGGACGATGTGATCCTCGCCATCGGCCAGGAGAACGCCTTCCCGTGGATCGAGCGCGACCTCGGCATCGAGTTCGGCAAGTGGGACGTGCCGGTGGTCGATACGAGCACTTTCCAGTCCACGCTGCCGGCGGTGTTCTTCGGCGGCGATGCGGCCTTCGGCCCGAAGAACATCATCTGGGCGGTCGAGCACGGCCACCAGGCGGCGATCTCCATCCATCGCCACTGCCAGGGTGAAGCGGTGCACGAGCGGCTGCCGCCGGGCATGAATTTGCAAAGCCGCAAGATGGGCATGCACGAGTGGTCGTACGCCAACGACTACACGCCGGTCGAACGGCGGTTGATGCCGCACGTGTCGCTGAAGGAGCGCTTCAAGAAGCTCAACATCGAGGTCGAGCTCGGCTTCACTGCGGAGCAGGTCGAGCAGGAGGTGCAGCGCTGCCTCAATTGCGACATGCAGACCGCGTTCACCGCGAAGCTCTGCATCGAGTGCGACGCCTGCATCGACATCTGCCCGGTTGACTGTCTCACCATTACGCACAACGGCACGGAGGCGGAGCTGCGCTCGCGCCTCAAGGCGCCGGCATTGAATCTCAGCCAGCCGCTGTACGTGTCGGCCGGGCTGCCGCAGACCGGGCGAGTGATGGTGAAGGACGAGGACCTATGCGTGCACTGCGGACTATGCGCCGAACGCTGTCCGACCGCCGCCTGGGACATGCAGAAATCCGAGCTGCACTGGCCGCACGCGGCCGATGAAGCGGGCGCGCTCGAGGCGCGCAAGCCAAAGATTGCCTGAGCACTCTATGCCGAAAGCCGATTCGACACGCATCAACGATTTCACCATCAAGATCGCCACGGTGAACGGCACCGGCTCGGCGAGCGCCAACAGCTTGCTGATGAAGTCTATCTTCCGCAGCGGCATTCCGGTGGTGGGTAAGAATTACTTCCCTTCCAACATCCAGGGCTTGCCCACCTGGTACGAGATTCGCGTCACCAAGGATGGCTACGTGGCGCGCTCCGGGCGGGTCGACATCATGGTGGCTATGAATGCCGAGACCTACGCACGTGATGTGAAGGAGGTCGCGCCGGGCGGCTACCTGGTGTACGACTCCACCTGGCCGCGGCCGGCGCTGCTCAAACGTGAGGACATCACGGTGCTGGGCGTGCCGCTCGCACGGCTGTGCAACGAGAACTTCAGCGGTGTGCGTACGCGCATCCTGATGAAGAACATCTGCTACGCCGGTGTGCTGGCCGCGCTGCTCGATCTCGATCTCGCGCAGATCCGCGCGCTGCTGGCGGAGACCTACGCCAAGAAACCGCAGCTGGTCGAGAGCAACATGAAGGCGATCCAGCTCGGCTACGACTATGCGCGCGCGCAGATCGAGTGCCCGCTGCCGCTGCATGTAGCCAAGATGGCGCACACGGCGGGCCACATCATGATCGATGGCAACACCGCCGCCGCCCTCGGCTGCGTGTTCGCCGGCGCGACGGTAGCGGCGTGGTACCCGATCACGCCCTCCACATCGCTCATGGACGCTTTCAAGATGTTCGCGGAGCGCCTGCGCATCGATCCGCAGACCGGGCGGCGCAACTTCGCCTTCATCCAGGCGGAGGACGAGCTGGCCGCAGTCGGCATGGCGATCGGCGCGATGTGGAACGGGGCGCGCGCCTTCACCGCCACCTCGGGTCCGGGGATCTCGCTCATGAACGAGTTCCTCGGGCTCGCCTACTACGCCGAGGTGCCGGTCGTGATCTTCGACATCCAGCGTGTCGGTCCCTCCACCGGCATGCCGACACGCACGCAGCAGGGTGATCTGCTGCTCTCGGCTTATGCCTCGCACGGCGACACACGCCATGTATGTCTCTACCCCGCGAACCCCGAAGAATGCTTCTACATGGCCGTGCAGGCCTTCGACCTGGCCGAGCGCCTGCAGACTCCGGTGATCGTGCTGTCGGACCTGGACATCGGCATGAACGACTGGTTGTGCCGCGACCTGAAGTGGGACGACAACTACCGCCCCGACCGCGGCAAGATGCTGAGCCTTGAGGAGATCCTCAAGCTCGAGAAGTTCTATCGCTTTCTCGACAAGGACGGCGATGGCATCGGCTACCGTACGCTGCCGGGCGTGCACCCCAAGGCGGCCTACTTTACCCGCGGCTCGGGCCACACCCAGTACGGCGCCTACACCGAGGATGCGGCCGACTACCAGATCGTGCTCGATCGGCTGATGAAGAAGTGGGCGACCGCCAGGCGCATGGTGCCGCGCGCGGCGATCGATGCTACCGCCGGCAGCCGCGTGGGCATCGTTTCCGTCGGCAGCTGCGACGGTGCGATCCTCGAGGCGCTCGATGTGCTCTAGCAGCGCGGCGTCGGGCTCGATTACATGCGCGTACGCAGCTTCCCTTTCAGCGAGGACGTGGAGAAATTCCTCGCGGCGCACGAGCTGCTATTCGTGGTCGAGCAAAACCGCGATGCACAGCTGCGCGCACTGCTTACGCTGGAGACCGCCGTGGACAAGGCGAAGCTGCGCTCGCTGCTCCACTACAGCGGGCTGCCGATCTCCTCGAGCTTCATCGTGGAAGGAGTGCTTGCGGAGCTCCAGCCGGGTCAGCGCATCCCCTCGCCGGGTGCGGCCCTTGGCTGAGACCGCCTGAGAGGCTCACATGACTTTCATCGCCAAGCCCAAAATCGCCCACCCGTCGCTGCCGAAGAACGCGCTCGGGCTCACGCGGCGCGACTATGAAGGCGCGCTGTCGACACTCTGCGCCGGCTGCGGGCACGACTCCATCACCGCGGCCATCGTGGAAGCGAGCTGGGGGGTCGCGCTCGAGCCGCAGAATCTCGTGAAGCTCTCGGGGATAGGCTGCTCCTCGAAGACCACTGCCTACTTCGTCAGCGGCGGCCACGGCTTCAACTCCGTGCACGGCCGCATGCCGGCGATCGCCATGGGCGCGAACGCCGCGAACCGCAGCCTTACTTACATCGGCGTGTCCGGAGATGGCGATACGCTCTCGATCGGGCTCGGCCAGTTCTGCCACGCCATCCGCCGTAATCTCAACATGTTGTACATCATCGAGAACAACGGCGTTTACGGCCTCACCAAAGGCCAGTTCTCGGCCTCCGCCGATATCGGCACCCGGGCGAAAAAGGGCGAGACCAACTTTCAGCCGCCGATCGATCCGGTGCTGCTCGCCATGACGCTCGGTGCGTCCTTCGTGGCGCGCAGCTTCTCCGGTGACAAGCAGCAGCTGGTGCCGCTCATCCAGGCGGGTCTGAAGCACGAGGGCTTCGCCCTCATCGATGTGCTCTCGCCCTGCGTTACCTTCAACGACCACGAGGGCTCGACCAAGAGCTACGCCTATACACGCGAGCACTACGAGCCGGCGGTGCATGCCGATTTCATTCCACTCGAGCGCGAAATCACCGCCGACTACCAGGAAGGCGAGGCGTTGCCGGTGGTGCTCCACGACGGCAGCCGCATCGTGCTGCGCAAGCTCGACTCGGCCTACGACCCGACCGATCGCACCCGCGCGGCTGCGCAGATCCAGGAACGCATGAAGGCGGGCGAGTACCTTACCGGGCTCCTTTACCTGGAGCCCTCACAGAACGAGTTTCACCGGGTGAATGGCACTCCGGATGCACCGCTCAACAGCCTGTCGTACGAGGTGCTCTCGCCCGGATCGAAGGGTCTCGAGAAGCTGCTGACCCGCTACCGTTGAGCGGGGGCGCGCTCAGCGAATGGCGGAACCTAACGCATAACGGATCGCGAGCTGCCATTGTGTCTCCGTCGCGGAGTAGGGACCACCCTGCTCCTCACGGTTGACGGAGCTGCTCACGACCCGTACGCACTCGAGCGCGAAACGCCAGTGCGCGTCGAGGTCGAACAGGTAAGCCGCCGTCCATGCATGCCCGTCCTGGGCGCCGTAGAGCTCCGCGGCATTCGTCTGCACGGCAAACCGGTCGTAGCGCGCGCTGATGGTGCTGCGTCCAAAGCGTTTCGAGAGCAGTGCGAACTGTGCCTGAAACGGCCAGTTGAGCGTCATCGACTGCGGAGCGATCGTGGTAACGCCGCTCAGCCACTGCGCGATCGCGGTCCAGCCATGGTCGGCTTCGAGTCGCACGCCGGCACTGGTGAAGCGCGTGTCCCAGGCTAGGACGTTGGAGACGGTGTCGAGCTCGCTCGGATCGGCGCGGTTGTCGTAACGCAGCACACGCAGCACCAGGCGATCGAGGTAACGTGCCTCGAGTCCTGCGTACGCGCCGACGCGATGATCGATTTCCATGAAGGGCTCGGCGCCGTTGAGCGGCTGCACGCCCGGCTGTCCGAGGCGGCCGAACAGCGGTGTCTGCCGGTCGGTGAGCACGAAGCCGTTGCTGGCGATCATGACCCCGGCGCGATCGTTCCAGCCGAATACCCCGACAGTCATTCCCAGATCGAAGCTATGGCCACTGCGGGTCCCGAGCCAGTCGAGCTGACCCTCGAGCCCGATGGTGCGCACCTCCACCCCGAGCCAACTGTCGATCGCCGAGTAGCTGAGGGTGTAGGGCGACTCCCAACCGGCCGAGCGGTTCTCGAGCGATATCGGCGCATAGAATCCGCCGGCCTTCAGCCGGAAGCGGTACCCCGCGTGCGGATAGGGGCGCAGCAGCAGATACGCCTCGGTGACCCCGAGCGCGCTGCGATCCTTGTCATCGAACACCGAGGCATCGAGGTGTGCGCTCCACAGCTCTCCGATCGGCTGAGTCACAGCAAAGCGTACACGTCCGAGCTTGACTCCCGAATCGTCGCTCCCGAATCGCACGGTGCCGAAGCCGCCGTCCATGTACGACGGATAGGCATCGGAGGTCAGGAGGCGCATATCGACACTCGCCTCCCAGTCCGTGGCCTGGCTCGCGCCGCTGAGCAAGAGCAGTGCGAGCGGCAACGTGAAGCGAAATGTGGAGCGCCTCATAATGGCCTCAGTAATCCCAGGAATGCGGGCGGTCGGTGAGCGGTGCAGGCTGCAATCCGCGCGTCAGTCGCAGCGTCAGCTCCGCGCGATCGCCCTCACCGACGCTGAGCTCCCGCGCCAGGTCCGTCTCGGTGTCGCCCAGTCGCGGGTGCCACAGCTCCACCCGATAGCGACCGCGCGGCACCTCGGCCGACCAGCTGCCGGCTTCATTCGTACGTCCGTACCACGCCGCGTCCGTGACCAGCAGATAAGCCAGCATCTGATCGTGGATGTTGCAACCGAGAGTGACCACGCCCGCCTGGTCGAAGTGCACCGGCGGATAGGGTCTGCCGCGGTAGAGCGGCAACTGGAAACGCTTGGCGGACGAGAAGGAATAGATCTGGTGACTCACCGAATCGCTGTTGGGAAACTCCACGGTCGAGCCGACCGGGATCACCAGCAGGTCGGGCGCGAAGCTGCGGTTCACCTGGTCCATCACCGCGTGCACCGGCGCGGCGTGCCGGGGAGCGCCCTCGAGCGGGCGCACCGTAACCACAGCTCCCGCCAGCGCGTGGCCATCGGGCGTCTGCACGCTCACGACCAGCGTCGCGGCAGATGCCGCGCCTGCGGCGGCCAGCAGTGCGAGCATCGCCAGCGTGAGGGCGCAGCGGGCCGCTCCGGCGGCCGATCGATGGCAACAGGCTCGTGCCGGAGGTCTCATTCCCGCACTCGAATCCTCGCGCTGATCACGGTCTGGCTCTTACGATGGGCGGCCTATTCGAGCGGCATTCATGAGCAGTTTCCGCAACCGGCTTCTCGTGCTGATCATCGGGCTGGTGATCGTCACCCAAACTGTGACGCTTGCCGCAGTGTTGCTCAGCACCCGGCGAACGGTCGAGGCGCGGGCGGCCGAGGAGCTGCGCGCCGGGGGAACGCTCGCCGAGCACCTGATCGGCTTTCGCGCCGGTCAGCTGGCGAACGGTGTGGGGGTCCTGGCCGGCGACTTCGGCTTTCGGGAGGCGGTGGCGAGCGGACACATGCCGACCATCCGGTCGGCGGCAACCAACCACGCGCAACGCATCGGCGCCGACATGGTGCTCGTGCTCGACACTCACGGCCGTTTGCTCGCCTCGACGGCGGCCGCGGCGGAGGATGCCGAGGGCCCCCTCGCCGGGCTGCTCGACGATGCTGCCGGCTTGCGCGACCAGCCGAACTTCCGCGTGTTTGGTGCGCACTCCTATCAGTTCTTTCTCGCTCCGGTGCGTACTCCGGAGACCATCGCCTGGGTGGCCATGGGCTTCGTAGCCGATCGGGCACTCGCGGCGCGCATCCGCGATCTGGTCGGCTCGGAGGTTGCAATTGTCACGCACGGCGCCGGCGGCGTAACGCGTGTGGCCTCGACGCTGCCGCCAGACTCAGGCGCGCGCTTTCCGGCGGCCAGCGAGCTGGCGCATATCACCCGGCTCGCAGCGGCCGACTACCTGAGCTTTGCGCGCCGCCTGGACGTGCGCGGCGACTCGGTCGAGGTGATCCTGCTGAAACCTCTGGAGGATGTGCTCGCCCCCTACCGGGAGCTGCGTGACGACATGCTGCTCATCGATGGCGTGGCGCTGCTGCTCGCGGCGCTGATCGGCGCAGTGCTCGGCCGCAGTGCCACGCGTCCCATCGGGCAGCTGGTGCGCGCCGCACAGCGCATCGAGCGCGGGCAGTACGGAATTGCGGTCGACGTCGCGGGCGGAGAGGAGTTCCGCAGCCTCGCCTCGACCTTCAACGCCATGCAGAGCAACATCGCGGCGCGCGAGGCCGACATCACCTACCACGCTTACCACGATCCGCTCACGGCGCTGCCGAACCGGGCATTCGCCAAGCGCACGCTCGAGGGTCTGATCGGCGCCGGAGCGCGTGAGCCGGGCGTAGCACTGCTGCTCATCGAGCTGCGCAACCTGGCCGACATCAACGCTTCACTCGGCTTGCAGGTCGGGGATGAGGTGCTGCGCGAGGCGGCGCGACGTCTGCAGCACAATATCGCCGCCAGCGAGACCGCCGCCCGGCTCGGGGAGATGCAGTTTCTCGTGATCGCACCGGGGTGCACCGCCGAGCGCGCTCCGCTGTACGCCGGGCAGCTGGCGGCGGTAATTCGCGGCGGCTTCCATCTCGCAGGCGTGAGTCTCGATGTGCGCCTGGCGTGCGGCGTGTGCCTTTTTCCGCTTCACGGGGAGAGCGCCGATGAGCTGCTGCAGCGTGTGCAGGTCGCGCTGGAGGACGCCGACGAGGCGCGTACCCGCGTGGCTCTGTACCGCCCCGGACAGGATCAGGAGCATCGCCGACGCCTGGCGCTCATTACCGATCTGCGCCGTGCCATCGACCAGGATCAGCTCAGCCTCATGTACCAACCGAAGGTCGCCATGGCGAGCCGTTCGGTGCGCAGTCTCGAGGCATTGGTGCGCTGGACGCACCCCGAGCTCGGCGCAGTGTCACCGGCCGAGTTCGTGCCGCTCGCGGAGAGCACGGGCGGCTCGCGGCAGCTCACCAACTGGGTGCTCGGCGCCGCCATCCGGCAGATGGGTGAGTGGCGCCGCGAGGGCCTGGAGCTCGATCTCGCGGTGAACCTGTCGGCACCCGATGTACTCGACCCGGACCTGAGCGATGAGATTCTGCGGTTGCTGCGCCGTCATCAGGTCGATTCCACCTCACTGCTGCTCGAGATTACCGAGAGCGCAGTCATGCGCGACCCTCAGGTCGCGGTGCGCAACATGCAGTGGCTGCGCGTCGCCGGCATACGCTTTGCGATCGATGACTTCGGCACCGGACACTCCTCGCTGTCGCAGCTGTCGGTGTTGCCTGTGGATGAGCTCAAGATCGATCGCTCGTTCATGTCCGCGGATGCAGGCGCGGTCACTATCGTGACCTCGACCATCGAGCTCGGTCACAGCATGGGACTGAAGGTAGTGGCCGAGGGCGTGGAGAATGCGGCGGCCTGGAATCTGCTGCGCCGCCTCGGTTGCGACTTCGCGCAGGGCTACCTCATCAGCCCGCCGCTCGCTCCTGCCGAGGTTCCCGGCTTCGTGCGGCAGGCCAACCAGGTCCTGCCCGACTCCGACTCGACCGTGCGCCAGATCCGTGCGCTCGATCAACTCGCCGGGCGTACCCACTCAAGCCGTTAGGTCGAGCAGCGCGTCGACGCGCTGGCGGTAGCGCTGCAGCAGTTCCGCGGCGAATTCCGCAAACACACGGATCTTGGGCGAATCGCGCAGCGCCGCACGGCACACCACCGAGATCGGCTTGCCGGGTGCCGACCAGTCCGGCAGTACCACCTGCAGGCGCCCGAGGGCGAGAGCTTCCGCGACGATCAGGTCCATGGCTTGCACCAGTCCGGCACCGCGGATCGCTGCGCGGATCTCCGCCTCGGCGGAGTTGAAGGCGATGTTGAATGGCAGTCCGAGCCGCATGCGCTGCGTACCGCGCTCGAACACCCAGCGGTGCGGCCGGCGGGTACCGGTCGGCAGATAGCCGACGAGCTTGTGACGGCGCAGGTCCTCGGGCGCTGAGGGTGTGCCGTGGGTGCGCAGATACTCGGGCGAGGCGCAGGTCAGCAGCCGCGTGTTCACTACGCGGCGCGCGATCAGGTGCGGCTCGCGCACCGCGCCCACACGCACCACCAGATCGATCTCTTCGCGGATCAGGTCGACCACGCGATCGTTGAACTGCACCTCGAGCTGGAGATCGGGATAGCGCGCCGTGAACTTCGGCAGCGCCGGAATCAGCAGCGCGCGCCCGAACTCCACCGGCACATCGACTCGCAGCCGGCCCTCCGGCGAGAGCCGGGTGCGGCGCACCGACTCGTCGGCCGCTTCGAGCTCGGTCAGGATCCGCTGGCAGCGCGTGAGGTACTCGGCACCGTCGGCGGTCAGCCCGACGCGGCGCGTGGTGCGGTGAAGGAGCTGGCAGCGCAGGTAATTCTCGAGCTCCGCGATGTGGGTGCTGACCACGGCACGGGAGAGGCCGAGCGCCTCCGCCGCCTTGGTGAAAGAGTGCAGATCGGCTACGCGCACGAAGCTGCGCATGCAGATGAGCTGGTCCATCCCACATTGTATGCCGATCACGAACAATGATTTCGTGATTAGCCCGTTTTTGCAGATAACGGCGCGGATTAATGTCTGCGCATCCGGACCGCCCGCGCGCGGTCCTGGCGGGAGGAGCAGCAGCCATGTTCATATTCAGCCGGCCGTTCCGCGCCGTGGTCGCCGGGCTTTCCGTGGCCGTGCTCACCGTCTGCCTCGATCGCGCCTGCGCGGGACCGGGCACCAGCAGCGCTGCGCTCCCTGTTGCGCCCGATACTGCAAAAGCAGTCGCGCCCGCTTGTGCCACGCCGGCCGCATGCGGTATCGTCCGCGCCGGTTCGTGACCTTTCCCTTTCCTGCCGCCTGCCGCCCGCACCCTAGACCGCGAGTTGGCTTCCGAGTCTGAAAAGCCGAATCGTTCCCGACCAGGTGGCAGTGTGTGCGCCGAGGAGTCCCCGATTTTCGGCATGCGCTCCTGCTGATATCGTTCGTTTCAGGAGTTTGATTGCATGACCAGAATTTACGTGGGCAACTTGCCTTTTTCTGCTACCGACGCCGAGATCCGTGAGCTGTTCGCACAGCATGGCACCGTCGAGTCGGTGAGCATCATCACCGATCGCGACACCGGCCGCCCGCGCGGTTTCGGCTTCGTCGAGATGTCGCGCGCCGACGCATCGCGCGCCATCCAGAATCTCAATGGCAAGGAGCTCGGCGGTCGCCCGCTGCGCGTCAACGAGGCTCAGGAGCGCAGTGCTGGCGGTAACCGCGGCGGCGGCGGCGCACCGAAGCGCTGGTAAGCTTCGTGTAGTTGCTCGAGGCCGGCCTGCCGTTGCCCCGTGGGCAGCGGCGGCCGGCCTTTTTGCATGGCACATCCGCAGAGGTTCTCATGGGTAAAGGCGATCAAAGAACGCGCCGCGGCAAGATCTACCGGGGCTCTTTCGGCAAGTCCCGCCGCAAGGACCCGGTTAAGAGAAAGCGCCAAGCCGGCAAGAGCGGCAAGCGCTAGTCGCCTGCACTCTTCTAGGCGCGCGCGAAGGGTTCCGCGGCGATCGGCGCCGGGCGGATCTTGCGCTCGCGGCATTCACTGATGAGGGCGAGCGCTGAAGCGTCGTTGGGCGGCAACTGCACATCGGTCGTGCCGAGCGGTGTGGTGCGGGCTCCCCAGCGCACGAGGTGCGCGCAGTAGCTCAGGCCGCCGCCAAACCCGGGCATGAGCAGCAGTGCTCCGGGACGGACACGCCCTTCCTCCAGCGCCTCGCACAGAGCCACCGGCACGGTCGCCGCCGACATGTTGCCGTAGCGCTGGACGTTCACGTAGACGTGCTCCATCGGCACGCGCGTGCGCCGCGCCACCGCTTCGATGATGCGCAGGTTCGCCTGGTGCGGCACGAGCAGGTCGAGGTCGGCGGCGCTGAAGCGCGCACGCGCGAGCGCCTCCTCGCAGGCTCCCGCCATGCCGTGGACGGCGCGTTTGAAGATTTCCTGTCCCTCGAACTGCCAGCGCGTGATTCCATAGAGGACGCCGCGATTGGCATAGCGACCACCCATACCCTGCACGCGCAACGTTTCGCGCGAGTCGGCGTAGCAACCGAGCTTCTCGGCGAGCAGGCCCTCCTCCCGATCGGTTGCCTGCAACACCACCGCAGCGGCGCCATCGCCGAAGAGCACCGCCACGTCGCGATCGCTCCAGTCCATGAAAGGCGAGATGAGCTCGGCACCGAGCACGAGCGCATTGCGCACGACCGCGGTGCGGATCAGCGCACTCGCGGTCGAGAGGCCGTAGAGGAAACTGGTGCAGGCGGTATTGAGGTCGACCGCGGCGGCCGAGTGCGCGCCGATGCGCAGTTGCACACCTGAGGCCATGTTGGGAACCTGGTCGTCGTAGCTGCAGCTGCCGAAGACGATCAACTCGATGTCGCTTCCGGCGAGGCCCGCCGCGGCGAGCGCACGCGCCGCCGCCACATACGCGAGCTCTTCCAGCCCGACGTGCGAGATGCGCCGCTCGCGGATCCCGGTGCGGCTGACGATCCAGTCATCGCTCGTGTCGAGGATCGTGGACAGATCCTGATTGGTGAGCACCGCCGGCGGGAGGCATTTGCCCCAGCCGGTGATCGCCGCGTGGGTCATGCGGTAAGAATAGCAGTCGCGGACTACAATCCGCAGTGTGCCGGACTCAAGCTCGTACTCACGCTGGCGGCCGCATCCCTGGCACGGCCTCGACCCCGGGCCGAACCTGCCGCGGCTCGTCAATGCCTACATCGAGATCACCCCTTTCGACCTCATGAAGTACGAGGTGGACAAGGCCTCCGGCTACCTGCGGGTCGATCGCCCGCAGCGCACCTCTTCGCAGCCGCCCGCACTCTACGGCTTCATTCCGCGCACCTACTGCGGCGAGCGGGTGTGCCGGCTCGCTCCCGGCTGCGAGCGCGGCGATGGCGATCCGCTCGACATCTGCGTGATCAGCGAGCGGCCCATCAATCACTCGGAGGTACTGCTCAGCGCGCGCGTGGTGGGCGGACTCAAAATCACCGATCGCGGTGAGGCCGACGACAAGATCATCGCGGTGCTCGAGGGCGATTACGTCTGGGGCGAGGCGCAGGAGCTCGGCGAGCTGCCGCCGGCGCTGCTCGAGCGCATCGAGCACTACTTCTCCACCTACAAGCTGGTGCGCGCCGAGCCGCCGAAGATCAGCGTCGGCGGCCGCTACGGTTTCGAGGCTGCGGCGCAGGTGATTCGCGCCGCGCTCGATGACTACCGCGAGGAGTTCGGCGAGCGCCTCGAGTCCGGCGCGTAATCGAAGGAATCGAAGAACAGCCGCTCGGCGCGAAGTCCGCGGCGTGGAAACTGCGTGCGGATCGCCTCGATCATCGCCGGTGGACCCGCCGCATACACCTCGAAAGCGCCAAGGTCCGCATGATCGGCGAGCACCGCTTCGTGCACGAAGCCGATGCGGCTGCGCGCGGCCTCGGCTCCGGTTGCTTCGGACAATACCGGAATGAAGGAGAGCCGCGGCTCACGCCGCATCCACTCGAGCACCCGTGCCTGCTCGTAGAGATCGTGGCTGTGTCGCGCACCCCAATAAAAGTGGATGTCGCGCTCGCGGCCGGTCTCGAGCACGTGACGCAGGATCGACTTCAGCGGCGCGAAGCCGGTGCCGCCAGCGAGCATCAGGATCGGCGCGTGCCCCTCGCGATAACTGAACTGTCCGATCGGCCCCTCGATGCGCAACAGAGAGCCGACGGCGAGCGGCGCCTCGCCGCCTGCGGCAGCGCCGAACAGCCGCTCGGTGAAGCCACCGCCGCTCACGCGCCGCACGTGCAGCTCGATGAGGTCGTTGTCGTGCGGCGGACTGGCAATAGAGAAACTGCGCCGCTTGCCGCCGGGCAGCAGCACATCGAGGTACTGTCCGGCGTGAAACCGCAGCCGCTCGACCGAGGGCAGCCGCAGCAGCACCTGCATGACATCGGGGGCGAGGAGCTCGAGGCCCGCGATGCGTGCGGGGAGGGTCTTGATCTCGACGTCGGCGACGCTCGCGACCAGCCGCGCCTCGACCGTGAGGTCCGTCAGCGCGCGCGCCTGACACAGCAGGATATGTCCGCTGCGCTCCTCTTCGGAGGTGATGCCGGGCGGGCGGGTGCCGGGATAGGAGATCTCACCCTGCAGCAGCCGCGCGCGGCACGAGCTGCAGTGCCCGGACTTGCAGCTGTGCGGCAGATTCAGTCCGGCGGCGAGCGCTGCCTCGAGCACGGGCTGATCCTCGCGCACGTGCAAGCTGCGCGCGTGCGGCTCGATGCGTACCGTGTGTTCTTTGGCGCTCACTGTCCTCGTCCGGTCATGTGCGCCGACTAGACTAGTCGCAGCCCGCGGCCGAGGCTACGGAGAGCCATGTTCCGCAATCCCACGTCGCAGCAGATCGCGAGCCTGCTGCGCGCCGCCCGCATCGTTGAGGTCCTCGGGGCGCGCCGCGCTGCGTTAGCGGCCAACGAGGCCCGCGCGCGCGGCGTTTCAGCTATGCTCCAAGCCAATGCGCGTCGAATTCACGAAGATGCACGGGGTCGGCAACGACTTCGTGGTGTTCGAAGCGCCGGTCCCTGACTCCCTCCTTACCCCGCAGCGGCTGCGCGCGCTCGCCGACCGCCGCACCGGCATCGGTTTCGATCAGGCGCTGTTGCTCGAGCCGCCACGCGGCACGCACAGCGCGGCCTACTATCGCATCTTCAACGCCGACGGCGCTGAGGTCGAGCAGTGTGGTAACGGCGCACGCTGCATCGCTGCGCTGCTCGCGCGCCGCGGACTTGCGCCGGACGGTGCGCTGACGCTCGAGAGTCCGGCGGGACTCATCCGCGCGCGCCTGGCCGCGGACGGTGAGGTGTCGGTCGACCTCGGCGTACCGGACTTCGATCCCCGCTCGCTTCCCTTCGATGCGCCGGCCGAGCGGGAAAGCTACACGCTCGAGCTCGAAGGGGAGAGCGTGGAGATCGGAGCGGTATCGCTCGGCAACCCGCACGCGGTGTTGACCGTGGACTCGGTCGAGAGTGCGCCGCTCGAGCGGCTAGGGCCGAGGATCGAGCGGCATGCGCGTTTCCCGAAAGGCGTCAACACCGGCGTTCTCGAGATCGTGGCGCCTGATCGGGTGCGGCTGCGCGTATACGAGCGTGGCGCCGGCGAGACACGCAGCTGTGGCACCGGCGCGTGCGCCGCGGTCGCTATCGCACGCCGGCGCGGGCGCGTCGCCGCAGAGGTGCGCGTGCAGGTGCGCGGCGGTGAGTTGCGGGTAAACTGGGCGGGCGCCGGAGAGCACATCTGGCTGAGCGGGGCGGCACAAACATCATTCCAGGGGCATGTTGAGGTCTAGAGCACTATGACGACACGAGAGGCTCGCGGTCTTGCCGCGGCGGACAGCGAAGAAGAAAGCATCGCCGGCTATCTGCAGCGCCATCCCGAGTTTTTCGAGCGCCATCAGGCGTTGCTGGCGCGGTTGAAGCTCCCGCATGCCCGCGGCGGCTCGACCATCTCCCTGGTCGAGAGGCAGATCGAGGTGCTGCGCGAGAAACAGGCGCAACTCGAGGGCAAGCTGGCCGAGCTCGTGCGGGTGGCGCGGGCCAACGACGCCATTTCCGACCGCCTGCATCGCTTCACGCGGCGCCTGTTGCGCGTCGTGCCGCGCACCGATGCGCTGGCGCGCATCGAGGCGGGCCTGCGCGAGGACTTCGATGCCTTCCACGCCGCACTGGTGCTGATCGATGTGGTGGCAGACCCGACCACCCCGCGTTTCGTGCGCAGCGTGCCCGCCGATGATCCAAACCTGAAATCGTTCGAGTCGCTGTTTACCAGCGGCAAGCCGCGTTGCGGCCAGGCGCGCGATTCGCAGCGCGAGTTCCTGTTCGGGCCGGAGGGCCTCGAGCTCGGCTCCGTGGCGCTCGTGCCGCTCGGCGAGAAGGGCTCGCTCGGCCTGCTCGCGCTCGGCAGCCCCGACCGCGACCGTTTCCACCCTGGGATGAGCACCGAGTTCCTGACGCGCCTCGCGGAGCTGCTCACCGACTCGCTGCGTGGTGAGGGCAGCGGCTGAGCGCCGGTGAGCCCGGCCGCGCTCGAGTGGGTTGCGCGCTTCCGGCGCTATTTGAGCAGCGAGCGGCGGCTCTCGCCGCACACTGACCGCAGCTACGCCCGCGACCTCGCGGCGCTACAGAAGTTTTGCGACCGCGAAGGCATCCTCGAGTGGAGCGCACTCGATGCGCAGCACGTGCGCCGCTTTGCCGCCCACTCGCACAAGGGCGGCCTCGCCCCGCGCAGCATCCAGCGCCGCCTGTCGGCGATCCGAAGCTTCTTTGCTTTCCTGCTGCGTGAGGCGGCTGCGGAGACAGCGAGGACCGCGACGGCACCGCCGCCGCCGCGTAAACCTCGCGCCGCCGGGCGCCGACCCACTGCACGCGTGACCGTCAATCCAGCCGTCGAAGTGCGCGCGCCTAAGTCGACGCGCCGGCTCCCGCAGACACTCGATGCGGATCAGATGGCGCGACTGCTGCAGCTGCCGCCCGGCGGAGATCGTCTGAGCGCGCGCGACCGCGCGCTCATGGAGCTGCTTTATTCCTCGGGCCTGCGCCTCGCCGAGCTGGTGGGGCTTGACGTCCCGAACCTCGACCTCAAGGACGGCGTGGTGCACGTGCTCGGCAAGGGTCGCAAGGCACGAATCGTCCCCGTAGGACGCATGGCGCTGCGGGCGCTGCGCAGCTGGCTGCCGGAGCGCGCGGCGCTGGCCCGGCCGGATGAGCAGGCCCTCTTCGTCGGCCGCAACGGCGTACGGCTCGGACCGCGCGCGGTGCAGGCGCGGGTCGCGTTGTGGGCGCGGCGGCAGGGGCTCGGCATGCACGTGCATCCACACCTGTTCCGCCACTCCTTCGCATCGCACCTGCTCGAGTCGGGGGGAGAGCTGCGGGGCGTGCAGGAGCTGCTGGGGCATGCCGATATCTCGACCACGCAGATTTACACCCACCTTGACTTCCAGCATCTTGCCCGCATTTACGACGCTGCCCACCCGCGGGCACGTCGTAAGGCTTAAGCCCGCGCGAGCCGGCGCCCCCCCTACTGTGAGCTCCCCGGCCGACGCGGCGGGCCACGCCAAGCTTAGGGACATCCATGAACGACCGACCCTCTTTTGATCCACACGGTACGACCATCCTCGGCGTGCGGCGCGATAGCGCGATCGCACTCGGAGGCGATGGCCAGGTCACGCTCGGCAACACCGTCATGAAGGGCAACGCGCGCAAAGTGCGCCGTCTCGCCGATGGCAAGGTCCTGGCGGGGTTCGCCGGTGGCACCGCCGATGCCTTCACCCTGTTCGAGCGCTTCGAGGGCAAGCTCGAGAAGTACGGCAACGTTACCCGCGCCGCGATCGAGCTCGCCAAGGACTGGCGCTCTGATCGCTACCTGCGGCGCCTCGAGGCGCTGCTGCTGGTCGGCGACCCGGAGAAGCTGTTCGTGATTTCCGGTAATGGCGATGTGATCGAGCCGGAGTACGACGTAGCCGCCATCGGCTCCGGCGGCCAGTACGCACTCGCCGCGGCGCGTGCGCTGCTCGAGGCTTCCGAGCTCGATGCGCGCAGCATCGTCGAGCGCTCGCTCAACATCGCCGCCGATGTGTGCATCTACACCAATCGCAACATCCTCATCGAGGAGTTGCGCAAGAGCGCGGGAGCGTAAGCCGCATGTCATCGCTCACACCACGACAGATCGTACAGGAGCTCGACAAGCACATCGTCGGCCAAGACGCCGCCAAGCGCGCGGTGGCCATCGCGCTGCGCAACCGCTGGCGGCGCATGCAGGTGCAGGAGCCGCTGCGCCAGGAGATCACGCCCAAGAACATACTCATGATCGGCCCGACCGGTGTCGGCAAGACCGAGATCGCGCGCCGCCTGGCGAAGCTCGCCAACGCTCCGTTCGTCAAGGTGGAGGCCACCAAGTTCACCGAGGTCGGCTACGTCGGACGGGACGTGGACTCGATCGTGAAGGAGCTCGCGGATGTCGCAGTCAAGATGACGCGCGAGCAGGAGATGGCGAAGGTGCGCGAGCGGGCGCTCGACGCCGCCGAGGAGCGCGTGCTCGATACCTTGTTACCCAAGCCGCGCATGATGGGCTTTTCCACGGACGACCCGGCGGCGGCGCACGACAGCGAGACGCGTCAGAAATTCCGCAAGATGCTGCGCGAGCACGCGCTCGATGATCGCGAGATCGAGATCGAGCTGCGCGCCATGCAGGCCGGCGTCGAGATCATGGCGCCCCCGGGCATGGAGGAGATGCAGCAGCAGTTGCAGTCGATGTTCCAGAACCTGGGCGGCAACCGCACGCGCACGCGCAAAGTGAAAGTGCGCGAGGCGCTGAAACTGCTCACCGACGAGGAGGCCGGCAAGCTCATCAACGAGGACGAGCTCAAGATCCAGGCGCTCGCCAACGCCGAGCAGAATGGCATCGTGTTCATCGACGAGATCGACAAGGTGACGCGCCGCCAGGAGACGATCGGCGCCGACGTCTCGCGCGAAGGCGTGCAGCGCGACCTGCTGCCGCTCGTGGAAGGCTCGACGGTGGCGACCAAGTACGGACCAGTGAAGACCGATCACGTGCTGTTCATCGCCTCGGGTGCTTTCAGCCTCTCGAAACCCTCCGACCTCATCCCCGAGCTCCAGGGACGCCTCCCCATCCGTGTGGAGCTCGACTCGCTCAAGGTCGGTGACTTCGTGCGCATCCTCACCGAGCCCGACGCCTCGCTCACCGCACAGTACAAGGCGCTCATGGCCACCGAGGGTGTACGGGTGGAGTTCACCGTCGATGGCGTGCGGCGCATCGCCGAGATCGCCTGCCACGTGAACGAGCGCACCGAGAACATCGGTGCGCGCCGCCTGCACACCGTCATGGAGCGGTTGCTCGAGAGCGTCTCTTACGAGGCGACCGAGTACGCAGGCAACGGCAAGGGCACGCTGAGCATCGACGGACGGTACGTCGATGCCCACCTCGGCAAGCTCGTGCAGGATGAGGATCTGAGCCGCTACATCCTCTAGGGCACGCTGCCCGCCAGGGCACGCGGCCTCTCTCCAGCCGGGGCGTTTGGCCCCGGCAATCCGTCCGTCCTGATTCTCCCTCGGCCTGCCGCGATTGCCTGTGGCGGGAAACAGACTCTCGTGTGTATCATCCTGCAATTGCCGCTGACGGTCCGCGGCACAGAACGATGAATCAGGGGATGCAGTGCGTGCGCTGCCGCCTCGCTTTTTTCAGGAGGGAGAACCGTGATGTCGCCTGCCCGGCCGAATCTCGTAAGGACCCTGACACCGCTCGTAACCCTGGCTTGTTCCCTGGCGGCTGCAGTTGTAGCGAATGCGCAACAGACCGACCAGGGAACGCAGCCCGCGCTCCAGGAGGTCGTCGTCACCGCACAGAAGCGCGCGGCTAACATCGAGGACGTCCCCTTTTCGGTGTCCGCGACGAGTCAGCAGCAGATCATCAATTCGGGCTCGCAGGACCTCGTAGATCTGTCGCGCAATATCGCCTCGTTCACCGTCGCTGACCTCGGCCCCGGCCAGAGCCAGATGGCCATCCGCGGCATCAGCTCAGGACAGGTCATCCGCGACCAGCCCGGCGTGAAGGAGCAGGTCGGGGTGTATCTCGATGAGTCGCCGATCTCGGTCGCCCTCTTCACCCCCGACCTCGAGCTTTTCGACCTCGATCGTTTCGAGGTGCTTCGCGGGCCGCAGGGGACGCTGTTCGGCGCCGGCTCGGAAGCCGGCACGGTGCGCTACATCACGCACCAGCCGGATCTCGGGCGATACGAAGCCATCACGGATGCCTCCTTCGAGTCGGTCGAATATGGCGATCACGGCGGCATGGCACGCGGTGCGTTCAACGTGCCGCTCGGCGATACCGCCGCCGTTCGACTGGTCCTCTACTACCATCACCTGCCGGGCTTCATCGATGCCATTCAGCCGGACGGCAGCGTCAAGCAGGACGTCAACGACGGCGATCGCATGGGCGCCCGCCTGTCATTTCTGTGGAAGCCGAACGACGCGCTCTCGATCACTCCGCGCGTCGTCTACCAGGAACTGGACACCAACGGCTTCCCGCGCGTCGATCAATACAACATCCTCGCCAACCCCCTCACGACGGTGGCGCCCGTGACCATCGGCAACCTGCAGCAATACACGCAGCAGCGCGAGAGCCTGCTCGATCAGTTCCTGCTGACCGATCTCGACGTCGCGTGGAACTTCGGTCCCGCGACGCTCACTTCGATCACCTCCTATACCCATCGCGACGTGCGTGTGCTGCGCGATGCGACGCAGCTCACGGGCAGCGTGACCTATGATGCCTTGGGTATCCCGGATCAGGCCTCGGTGCGGCTGACCTCTCCGCTCTACGACCGCACCGGGCTCAACGTGATCTCCCAGGAGGTGCGGGTCGCATCGAACGGCACGCAGATGGTGGACTGGCTGGTTGGCGGCTTCTTCCAGCACGTCGATCGTCACTACGGCCAGAACCTGCCGACGCCGGGCTATGACGCACTGGTCGGTCTGCCGAGTCAGGACTTCGGCACGCCGACGGCGGATACGCCGTTCTATTCCGACCTGAGCTACCGCCTCAAGCAGTACGCCGCCTTCGGTGAAGCCACCTGGCACATGACCAACCAGTTCGCGTTGACCGCCGGGCTGCGCTACTACAAGTACACCGAGGACAAGAACCTGCTGTTCGGGGGCGCCTTTGGTTTTGTCCCCGAGGGAGTTCCTGGCCAGACTTGTGTCTCAGGAACGGGGCCGGGCGGCCCGACTTGCATCCCGCAGGTGACGCCCGCCTCGACGGACTCGAGCGGCACCTCACCCCGCTTCATCCTGAGCTACAAGCCCACGGATGACGCGCAGCTCTATGCGCAGGCCGCGCGTGGCTTCCGCCTCGGCGGTATCAACGACCCCATCAACCTGCTGCTGTGCTCAGCGACGGACAAGCTCGTATTCGGCAACAATCCGAACTGGAAAGACGAAAAAACCTGGGACTATGAGCTCGGCGCCAAGACTCAGTGGCTCGACAAGCGGGTGACTTTCAACCTCGATGTCTTCTACTCCGACATCAAGGATCTGCAGGCAACCACCACCGCCGGCACCTGTTCCTCGCGCGTCGTGTTCAACGTGCCGACCGCGCGCAGCGCGGGTGTCGAGATGGAGCTGTTCGCCAGACCCAACGTCAACTGGGATTTCGGCGTCACCGCCTCGTACATCGATGCGAAGCTGACCTCGTCGGTGACCTCGACGCTGCCGACCGGCGAGACGGTGGTGGTCGGTGGTCTGCAGGACGGCAACCGCCTGCCGACCGCGCCGAAGACTCAGGCCGCCGCGTATCTCGGCTATACGATGCCGCTCGCCAGCCAGCGGGATTTCTTCGCGAACTTCACCGTGCAGTACGTCGGCTCATCGTTCTCGCAGTTTGAGAATGAGCAGCCGAACTTTGGCCTGTTAACAACACAGCACGACGCGAACGGCACCCCGATACCCCCCTACGCTGCGCGCCTGGACGCATTCGGCGGACCGTTGTCCAGCAACACCTTCATGTTCAATCCCGAGCTGCCGAGCTACACGATCGGCAACCTGCGCTTGGGCCTGAAGAGCGACCGCTGGCAGGCTGCGTTCTATATCAACAACCTCTGGGACGAGACCGCGCATCTGGCACTCGACTACGAGCGTGGGCGCACGGCGCGCGTGGGTTATCTGACGAACCAGCCGCGCACTTACGGACTGTACGGGAGCTACAGCTTCTGAGAACTGGTGCAGCGCCGGGGGGCGGTTTGGCGATGTGATCGGCCGGCTTCCTTGCGGGAAGCCGGCGCTCTCTTGCTTGCCGAGCCGCTGCAGGTCATCGCAAGAGGCTCACTCTTCGTGGTGTCCCGGCGAACGGTTAACCGTTCGGTCCACTATCGCGGAGGAGTCAGCTAAGCGTACCGCGCCCGCGCCACTCGCGTCCCCCGCGTCCGCTCGCCCGCTCGCGCCGCTCAGATTCTGAAGCGCTCCTTGAGCTCGCCTGCCATGCGCCGGCTCACCTGCAGCGGCGCCTCGCAGCCGCGCAGGTGCACGAAGTACTGGCCTTCCGCGCTGCGCTCAATGCGCTCGAGATACTTCACACCGACCAGTGCATTGCGATGGATGCGCACGAAGGAGGCACCGAACTCTCCCTCGAGCAGCCGGAGTGAGTCTTCGATCAGATCCTCGCCA
Source organism: Steroidobacteraceae bacterium (assembly GCA_035495655.1). Taxonomy (GTDB): domain Bacteria; phylum Pseudomonadota; class Gammaproteobacteria; order Steroidobacterales; family Steroidobacteraceae; genus 13-2-20CM-66-19. The sequence goes on along the minus strand of DATJFM010000096.1, from coordinate 57,489 downwards.
CCGAGATGGTGCACGCTCGTGTACTTCTGATCGGCGAGGAAGTACTGCACGTCCTCGAGCGGGATGAGCCGCAGTCCGTCGCGCCGCCGCGCCGCGATATGACTGCGGTGCGCGCCGGCTGCGGCAAGTGTCTGCAGCTGCACGCGCGTGAGCCGCCCGGCGCGTGCAAGTGCAGCGGCGAGCTGCTCCTTGCGGACCGGTTTCAGCAGATAGCCCACCGCGTGCGCCTCGAACGCCTCGACCGCGTATCGGTCGTAGGCGGTGGTGAAGATTACCGCCGGCGGCTCATCGAGCACGTTCAGATGACGCGCCGCCTCCAGCCCGTCCATGCCCGGCATGCGTACATCGAGCAGCACCACATCGGGCGCAAGGTCGTGTGTGTGGCCGAGCGCCTCAGCCCCGGTGGCGGCCTCGCCCACCACCTCGACATCGCCGATCTCGGCCAGTAGTCCACGCAGCCGCTCGCGTGCGGGTGGCTCATCGTCGACGATGAGCACCTTGAGCCTTAGGGCCGTCTCCGCCACTGAGCTCACGCTCTGGCGGTAGCGGCAGCGGCGACTCGAGCCGGCCGCTCGATGAGCGGGAAGCGCAGCGTGACGATGTATTCCGCATCGAAACGGCCGGATTTCATGAGTGCGCGCTCGCCATAGAGGAGGCTGAGGCGCTCGCGGATGTTGGCCAGGGCAAGGCGGTTGCCCTCGCGCTGTCCCGGCATGGGATCGAGGGGATTGCGCACCACGATGGTGATCAGATCGCCCGAGACCTCACCGGTGATGGTGACCGTGCCCCCTTCGAGACGCGGCTCTATGCCGTGGTAGATCGCATTCTCGAGCAACGGCTGGATCATGAGCCCGGGCACGAGCGCGTTGGTGGGGAGCGAATCCGTTCTCCACTCCACCTGCAGACGTGCGCCGAGGCGCAGCTGTTCCATGCGCTGATAGGTGCGCGCCACCTCGAGCTCCTCGGCGAGGGTGATGGTGTCGCCCTTATCCGCGAGTGTGGCGCGGAACAGGTCGGCGAGATCCTGCACCGCAGCTTCCGCGCGTGGCGGGTTACTGCGCGTCAGTGCGGCAATGGTGTTCATGCTGTTGAACAGGAAGTGCGGGCGGATACGTGCCTGTAATGCGTGCACGCGCGCCGCGGCGCGCAGCTCGACGCTCCTGCGCCACTCGTGCGCCACGTAGAAGTAGCGCAGCGCGAGCGCGGTGACGATGAGCCCGATGCCGACGTTGCGCAGCAGGAAGACCCCGGGCCTGGCGGGGAAGAGTCCCGCCCCGCCCGACTCGACCACCAGCGGCGTGCGTCCGAAGAGATAAGCGCACAGCGACACTGCGGCGATCACCGTGGCGATGAGTGCGAGCACCGCGGCGGAGCCGGCCGCAACGGTCATGTGGGCGAGCCGTGGGCGCAATGCGCACAGGAGTGCGGCGCCGGCGAGGCCGATCCACAGCAGAAACATGGAGGTGCGTGCCAGGTCGGTCATGAAGTCGATGGTCGCGCTCTGGCGTGCGAGTGTCAGCAGGAGTGCGGTCAGCTCGACGATCAGCACCGTGGCGAGCGTGGCGCGAGAGGTGCAGAAATCCGGCAGGTAGAGGGCGTCGCTCCCTCCAGTGTCGGTCTTCATGCGTTGTCGCGGTTGGGTGCCCGCATGATGTTGGTGCGCTCGAAGAGCTCCTCCTTCAGGCGGAAGGTCGCGGAGATGTCCTCATCGCCGTAGCCGCGCGCCTCGAGCTCGGCATACTCCCTGCGCATGCGCTCGACCACCGGCAGCTCGACACCGAAGCGCGCCGCCATGTCGTGACAGATGCCGAGATCCTTGGCGTGCAGCCGCACGCGAAAGCCGGCCGGGTAGCTGCCGCGCGCCATGTTGGGCGCGCGGTGCACGAAATACCAGCTCGAGCCCGCCCCCTTGCCGAGAGTGTCGATGAGCTTATCGAGCGGCAACCCTTCCGCACGCGCGAATGCCATGGCTTCGGCGACCGCCTCGATGATGCCAGCGCACATGATCTGGTTGGTAGCCTTGGCGGCCTGACCGGCGCCCACGGGGCCGAAGTGGGCGATGGTGCGACCGAGAGCCTCGAGTATCGGCTGAGCGCGTTCGAAACCCTCGGTTGTTCCTCCCACCATGATGGCGAGCGTGCCATCGCGCGCGCCCTCGACGCCACCGCTCACCGGGCAGTCGAGAAAATCCGCGCCGCGCGGAGCGAGGAGCTCCGCGGCCTGCCGGGCGGTCGCGGCGCTCACCGTGGAGCAATCGAGCACGAGCGCGCCCTGGCGCAGCGCCGGCAGCAGTCCGTGCGCCACCTCGAGCACGTCGGCATCCGCGGAGACGCACGACACGACCGCCTCACAGCCCGCAGCAAGCTCGGGCAGCGTAGCGGGAGCCTCGACCTTCAGTTCCGTGGCGAGCGCCTCTGCCTTGCCGCGCGTGCGATTCCACACCGCGGCCAGCAGTCCGGCCCGTTGAAGATTGCGCGCCATGTGCATGCCCATGGCGCCGAGCCCGACGAAGCCTGTACGCATGATGTCGACCCACTGGACGGCCGAACGGCCGCGGGCATCACTATAGGACTTTCGTGCCTGCTATGCCGCCGGCTGCTGAGTTTGCCGGCTTGCGAGGAGGCGTTTTACCGCGAGGTCGCAGCCGCCGGATTGACCTTCGGCTCAGGTATGGGCTTCGGCTCGATCGGCTGCGGCGGCGGCGCGGGTGCATTGGGATCGAACGCCGGCACGTTGCCGCAATACTCCTGCACCTGCTTGCGCAGCTGCTCGCGGTAAGCATCGGCATCGGCATCCGAGAGGTAATCGCGTGCCCCCTCGGCGCCTTCCTTGTAGACACGACGCGAGGTGATCGCCCTCATGTAGTTGTCTTTGGACTGCTTGCACAGCACCGCGTGCCGGCTGGCGAGGTCCTGCTGCACGGCGCGGGCGTTGTCCTGGTCGCCGAGTTGCGCGGCAACGCGGCCGTTGGAGGCGGTCAGGTTTCGCTGGTCCGCGGTACGGGCAACGCCGTCTCCGCCGGGCGGGTGCGCCTTAGTGGTCTTGATGACCTCGGACCCCGGCACCCATTGATCGCTGTAGTGCGGTTGTCCATGGTCATCGACCCAACGATAGACATCCGCCCGGGCGATGGTGATCGCACTGGCGAGAATCAGGGCGCTAACGGACAAGCGTCGCAGCATAAGGTGCCTCCGGCGTGCCAGTATGGCCGCTCCGGGCCACGGCAACCCTTGAACTCCGTCACACTCGTCAGCGAGCCGTCCCTGGCAGGGCTCACACCATAGCTCATAGATCGTACGCGCGCTCGCCGTGGGAGCTGATGTCGAGTCCTTCCCGCTCCTCATCCTCGGGCACCCGCAAACCCACGACCAGCTTCACGATCAGCAGGGCAAGAAAAGCGACCAGGGCGCTCCAGGCCACCACCAGGCAGACCGCCTGAAATTGAGCCAGAAACTGCCTCCATACGCCGGGGTAGCCGCTGGTTGCCTGCACCCAGTCGATAGTCGAGCCCGGGCCGCCGAGTGCCGGAGCATTGAAGATGCCGGTCATGAGCGCACCGAACGTCCCGCCGACGGCATGTACTCCGAACACATCCAGCGAGTCATCCGCACGGATGAGACGCTTCAGTCCCGTCACACCCCATAGGCAGACCCCACCTACACCCAGTCCGATGGCGAACGCCCCCGGGATACCGACATTCCCGGCGGCGGGCGTGATGGCGACGAGTCCCGCCACGGCACCGGAGGCGGCGCCGAGCATGGAGGGCTTACCCTTCAGCATCCACTCCGCGAACATCCACGAGAGCACCGCACAGGCTGTCGCGAGGTAAGTGTTCATGAAGGCGAGCGCCGCAGCTCCATTGGCTTCGAGCGCCGACCCTGCGTTGAAGCCGAACCAGCCGAACCACAGCAGCGAGGCGCCGATCATGGTCATGGTGAGACTGTGCGGCGCCATCGGCTCGCGGCCGAATCCGATGCGTTTGCCGAGTACGAAGGCACCCACGAGACCTGCAACGCCGGCATTGATGTGCACCACCGTGCCGCCGGCAAAGTCGAGCGCACCCCATTGCCAGATGAGACCCGCCGCGGCATTCGCGCTTTCTACTTTGTCGGCACCGGTGTACGCATCGGGACCGGCCCAGTACCACACCATGTGCGCGACCGGGCAGTAGCTGAAGGTGAACCAGATGACGAGGAACAGCAGCACCGCCGGAAAGCGCATGCGCTCGACCAGCGAGCCGAGGATCAGGCAGCAGGTGATGGCAGCGAAGGTCGCCTGGAACGCCACGTACACCAGCTCGTACATGGGCGTGTGCTTGCTGAAGGTGGAGGCGAGCGCGAAGGTGCCGCTCTTCGCATCGAAGGTGCCGTTGAGGAACAGGCGGCTGAATCCGCCGATGACGGCATTGTGCTCGGTAAAGGCGAGCGAATAACCGTACACACACCAGAGCACGGTGATGAGCGAGAAGCCGACGAACACCTGCATCAGCACCGACAGCATGTTCTTGGTGCGCACGAGCCCACCGTAGAACAGCGCGAGCGCCGGCACCGACATCAGCAGCACGAGCGCGGTGGAGGTGAGCATCCAGGCGGTATCGCCTTTGCTCGGCACCGGCACCTCTGCGGCAAAGGCCAGGCCCGGCGCAAGCGCGGCGAGCGCGCCGGCCCGGACGATCAACTGCCGAAGCGGGGTGGCAAGGATGGGCATGGCTGTTTCCCGTCGTTTGCGCAATGAACGCCGGCTGCACGCACGGCGGCCGGCTTGTTAAGCTGATCGAGCGCGCGCTAAGGGTGCAGATTCCATGCCATGGCCTCACGCTCGATGTTTCCGTGACTTACATCGGCGGGACCGCAGGGGCTGCACCAGATTGGAGCCCGTCGCATTCCCACTGCCCCAAATCGGGGCAGCTGCACACTGAGGCTCGCCGCTATGGATGCATTTCGTATTGATGAGCTCGCCCGACGACTGCTCGAGCGGCTACCGCCCGCGCTACGCAGCATGCAGGCGGATCTCGAGAGCAATTTTCGCGCGGTGCTGCGCGAGCGGTTGAGCAAGCTCGATCTGGTGACGCGCGACGAGTTCGACGCTCAAACACGGGTACTGGAGCGAACCCGTGCGCAACTGGAGGCACTCGAGGCCCGGCTCACCGCGCTCGAGAGCCACTCGGACGGAGCCGCACCGACCGTGTGAGCCGCATGCGGCTCAGGGGCCCGCTGCCATGGGCGTAGCCAAGGTCGCCTGTCGTGCGCAGCTCGGCTTGCACGCCCCGCTCGTGCAGGTCGAAGTGAGTCTCGCCAGCGGCCTTCCCGCCTTCTGCATCGTCGGGTTGCCGGCGACGGTGATCAAAGAGAGCAAGGAGCGCGTGCGCGCTGCGCTCACGAATTCCGGCTTCAGCTTCCCGGCGGGGCGCATTACCGTGAGCCTCGCTCCCGCGGAGCTGCCGAAGGAAGGCGGTCGGTTCGATCTGCCCATCGCACTCGGCATTCTTCTCGCTTCCGGACAACTGCGGCAGGCCGAGAGTTGCGGTGCGCGCGAGTTCTACGGGGAGCTCGGGCTGACCGGTGAGCTGAAGCCGGTACGGGGACTGCTGCTCGCGGCCGTGCATGCGCGGCGGCACGCTCACGAGCTCATCGTGCCTTCCGGCAACGCCGCCGAGGCGAGCGCGGCGGCCTCCGCTCAGGTGCGTGCCGCCGGCCATTTGCTCGAGGTGTGCGCGCACGTGAGCGGTGCGAAGCGCTTGCCCGGCCCCGTGAGCGACATCCCGAATGCTGCGCGGTGTGCCGAGGAAATCTCCCGGCTCGACCTGGCAGACGTGCTTGGGCAGTGGCACGCCAAGCGCGCGCTCCTCATAGCGGCGGCAGGCGCGCATAGCCTGCTGATGATTGGTCCGCCAGGCTCGGGCAAGACCATGCTCGCGCAGCGTCTGCCGGGCCTGCTCCCGCCACTCACCGAGAGCGAGGCACTGGAAGTCGCCGGCGTCGCCGCGGCGAGCGGCACTGGCTTTACGCCCGAGCACTACGGTCAGCGGCCTTTCCGCACGCCGCACCATACGAGCTCGACGGCTGCGCTGGTCGGCGGCGGTGCGCGCGCCAGACCCGGCGAGGTGAGCCTCGCACACCACGGAGTGTTGTTTCTCGATGAGCTGCCGGAGTTCCCGCGTGCCGCGCTGGAGGCACTGCGCGAGCCGCTCGAGAGTGGCAGCGTCGCCGTCTCGCGTGCAGCGCTGCAGAACCGCTACCCCGCGGAGTTCCAGCTGGTCGCCGCGATGAACCCCTGCCCCTGCGGACGCAACGGAGATGTCGCCGGCGACTGCCGCTGCACCCCAGCCCAGATCCGTGCCTATTGCGGCCGCATCTCGGCGCCACTCCTCGACCGCATCGACATGCAGGTGGAAGTTCCACGGCTGTCTCCGCGGGATTTCGCGGCGGCTGCCAGTGAGCCGCGCGAGACTACCGCTGCGGCGGCGGCGCACGTGGCGCGCGCCCGCGATCTGCAGCTCGCGCGTCAAGGAACATCAAATGCGCGCCTTGGGGATGCCGGTGTGCAGCGGTTTTGCGGCATGGATGAGTCGGGTCTGCGTGTCCTTGCGGACACGATGCAGCGTTTTTCGCTCTCGGGGCGCGCGCGCCATCGAGTGCTGAGAGTGGCCCGGACGGTTGCCGATCTCGCGAGTGCACCGTCGATCACCTCGGTGCACATCGGCGAAGCCTTGATGCTACGTGGTCTCGATCGGCAGCTCGCTCCTACGCCGTCTGTACCTACTGCGCCATCTGCACCATGTGATCGACGGCTTGCTTGACGAGCTCGTCGGGCACATCCGTGCGACCGCCCTTCGCGGGCATCATTCCGGCAGTCCCCGTGAAGCCGTGAATGGCGTGGTCGTAAAGCACCGACTTGCCCTTGGCAATTCTCGGGCCCCACGCGGCCTTGTCCCCGGCGCGCGGTGCGCCGCCGATACCCTGCCCATGGCAGGCGCTGCAGGTCTGCTCGAAGAGCTCGGTACCATTCTTCGGAATCGCCACGGCGCTGCCGGCAGCCGCCGTCGTCGGCGCCTTGATAGCCAATGCGGAGTTGTCCTGGCCGGCAACCGCTTCCTGGGCTAGTGGCGCCAGGCGCGCGGCGACATTCCTTGCATAGTCGGCCTCGCTCAGCACCTGCTTCTCCTGGGTGTGGCTGGCGACGATACGTGCGAGCGCGAACAGGCAAACTGCGATTGCCACCAGCAGACCGATGACGACGCTGAACACATTGACGAAGTGGGTGTCCTGTTGACTCACGATGTAACCCGCTGGACGGCCACTGGAAATGGCGGCGCAGTATAGCCGCTCGGACCTGTGATCGCGTAATTCTCCGGGCCACGCTCGGGCACCCCGCCGGCGCCTGCGATGCGGCAACGGCTACACCGCCGCGCTGGCAGCGCAGGGTGGCGTCGCTTATGATCGCCCGCCCCAACGCGCCCGTAGCTCAGTTGGATAGAGTGGCAGCCTCCGAAGCTGCAGGTCGCTGGTTCGAATCCAGTCGGGCGCGCCATAGTCTGCAAGGTGCATTCCGGCCGACAGGCGCGGCCTCCGGCACAGCAGCTCGGTCAGTGACTGTGCTCCGAAGCGGCGAGATCGCTGATCAGCTCGATCAGCTTCGCTTCATTGCCGGCCTTGGCAACATCGGTGCTGTACTTGCCGTTCACCACGAAAAACGGCACGCCCTGCACATGGTAGCGTTGGGTGATCTCCTCGGCCCGCTGCAGATTGGAGCTCACCGAGAACGAGTTGTAGGCCTTGGAGAAATCATCCGCGCTGATGCCGTTCTGCGTAGCGAACTGCTGCTGCAGCCGGAAAGTCTCGTCCTCGCTCTGGCCGATGAGCGGCGCAACGTGATTCTCGAGGTCCTGGTGGATCGTGTCGAAGGCCTTACCGACCAGGTCGTCGCGATTGAGGGCCTCGAGTGTGTAATAAAGCCGCGCGTGGTCGCGGTGCATCGGCTGCCAGATGACCGGGACTCGCACGAACTCGACATACGCGGGCTTGCTCTTCAGCCAGCTGCGGACGCGCGGCTCGAGCGCGTAGCAATGCGGGCACGCGAGCCAGAACACTTCCATCACTTCCACTTTGCCTTGCGACACACTGGTCGGCTGCGCGGGCACCACGGGGTCGTAGTTCACGCCCGCCTGCCACTTGCCGGCGGGCAGCGCACCGGCAGTGCTGGCGCCGGCTATCTTCTCGAGCGAAGCGTCGCTGCGTGCCTGTCCGCTATCGCCATCTCCGGACTCCTGCGACGCAGTCGCCTGCTCGGTCTCACTCTGCGGCGAGCGCGACTCGGCTGCCGGCGGCCTTGCCGCCGAGGGCCCAGCGGCGGCAGGCGTTTCGGCCGGCGCGGTCTGTGCGGAAGCGGGCGCAGGCGGCGGCTCCTGGCGTGCGCACGCACACAAAGCCAGCAGCGCCGCCATGGCTAGAGGACGAATCGTCATGCGAAGTCCTTGAGTCAGCGCATACCCTGGACGTAGGAGGCTACGTCACGGATCTGCTCGGGTGAGAGCCGTCGTGCAATGGTGAACATCATCAAGCCGTTGCGCGACGCCGCCGCCGGGTTGGCGCCGGTGTAGCGTGCGCCGCTCGCGTAGTCATTGAGCTGCTTCACCACGTACACCGACTGCTGCGCTCGCAGTGCCGGGTAACCCGCAGCAAGGTTGCCCCGCCCTACCGGGCCGTGACACGCGACGCACGCCGGAACATCGTGCGCGCGGTCCCCGCGCACATACAGTTCCTCGCCTGCCTGCCAATAAGAAGGGTCGGCCTCGAGGCCTGCTGGAGTCTGCGCTTCGTAGTACACCGCCAGATCGTCGATGTCCTGGTCGCTGAGCGATGTCGCGAGCGGCCGCATGACCGGATTGTTGCGTGCGCCCGAGCGGAACAGGCGCAGCTGCTCGACGATGTAGACCGCGCTCTGCCCGGCGAGCCGCGGCCAGTCGGGGCTCGTGCTGTTGCCGTTCGGCCCATGACAGGCCGAGCAGACTGCGGCCTTCGCGGTGCCGCGGGCAGCATCGCCGTCCTTGAAGGGGGCATCCACCGGCGCGGAGGGTGCAGCGGTTGCATTCGCAGCGGGCGCGGCTGCGCTCGCAGCGGGCGCGGGTGGCGTCTGGCCGATGCCGGGGAGCGCCGCCAGCGACAGAGCCGCCGCCATGGCAAGCCACCTCACCCAACAGACCTTCATGCTCTGCCGCATTGTGTACTTTCTGGTGGCCGACCCGTGCGCAAGAGCGCCGGATTGTACACTACGGCTGTGCCCGCGCTTCGTTACCCGTTGAAAACATGAGTCGCTTTGGCGAGGCACGGTTTCTGCTCAGTGTGGCATCGCTCGCGCAGCTGCCGGCGGATGCGGGCGCCGAGGTTGCCTTCGCCGGACGCTCCAACTCGGGTAAGTCGAGCGCCATCAACGCCATCACGCGGCGTCGCGGACTGGCGCGCACGAGCAAGCTGCCGGGCCGAACTCGATTGCTGAACTTCTTCGAGCTCGCTCCCGCGAAGCGCCTCGTGGACCTTCCCGGCTATGGCTACGCAAGCGTGACGGCGGCCGAACGGGAAGCCTGGTTACCGCTCCTGGATGCGCTGCGCGCGCGTAGCTCCCTCAAGGGTCTGGTCCTCGTCGTCGACTCACGCCGCGGGCTGACGCAATCCGACGAGGCGTTCGTCGAATGGGCGCGCGATGCGCAGGGGCTGCACGTTCTGCTTTCCAAGGCCGACAAGCTCAACCGCAGCGAAGCCGCGGCTGCGCTGCGCTCGGCATCCGAACGGCTTGGTAGCCGCGCCACGGCGCAGTTGTTCTCCGCGCTGCGCGGCACCGGGATCCGCGAGGCACAGGAAAAAATTTCGGCGTGGCTTTCGCTCCCGTCTTCCGGTTCGGACGCGCAATAAAAAACCCCGGCGGTTGTAGCCGCCGGGGCAGACTAACCCGGCACAGGTCTCATGAACCGGGTCTACCCGCTCAGGGAGGGAAGCGGGGAGTGCTATGCACTCCTTAGGTTCGACGCGGCCGCCCTGCCGGAGTTCCATCCGGTCCGTCAAAAAATATCTTTTCAAATCATAAGTTTGCTTAAGAGATTGTCGCTTTGGCGCCACAGACTGAAGCCTGATCTCTGCCGTAACTCGGGGCGCTTCGGCACCGGTGGCGGTGGCATCCGCGCGATGCCCGGGCGCTTCAAAGGTTCAGAAATACCGAAAGTGAGGTCACCCGTGCACCACTCGTATTGGGCACGTTGAAATTCTCATATTCGAGCCGCGCCCCGATCATGCTGAGGTGCGCCTGCACCCCGATGCCCCAGGCGAAATCGGTGCCATTGGTGGAGAAAGCCGAAGCACCCGAGGCGCCGGCCGGGGGAATGACGTTGCCATCGTACTTCCAGCGCGCGAAGCCTGCCTTGCCGAAGATGTCCACGATGGGCAGCGGAATCGGCAGGAAGCCGACGGCATAGGCGGCGAACGCGCTGCCGTTTGTGGTGGCGCTGGAGCCGGCGGAGTTCGTGCCGCTGTTGCTGCCAAGGTCGATGTAATCCGCTTCCGCTGCCAGCCAATCGAGCGGACGTACGCCGGCGTAGGCCTTCCAGGAGGTGTTCTCCAGGTCGGGCAGTCCGCCGATCGAGGTGATGTCGCTGAGCGAGTTACGCACTACACCCGCGCCCAGGTAGAAAAATCCATTCTCGGCCTGCGCGGCGCCGGCGCCGAACGCCAGCACGGTGAGCAGTATGAATCTGCATGAACGCATGAGTGATGCTCGCTTCGTGAATCCGGCTGCTGAGACAACGCCGGCGTGCAGCAGGCGCTGACACGCCAGTATGACGAGGCTGCGGTGAGCGTCGCTCGCCAACGACGCCGCGGCGGCTGTGCACCGACAACACGGCCCCTCAGTGCGCCTCGTCCCAGTTCGCGCCGCTGCCCACATCCACCCGCAGCGGAACGCTGAGTGTTGCCGCCTCCAACATGTGGTCACGGACCGCTGCGGCGACCTCATCGACCGCATCCGCGCGCACCTCGAGCACCAGCTCGTCGTGCACCTGCATGATGAGCCGGGCCGGCGCGCCTGCGCTCACACACCATTCGTGCACGCTGATCATGGCGCGCTTGATGATATCCGCCGCGGTCCCCTGCATCGGGGCGTTGATGGCGGCGCGCTCGGCATACTGACGCAGCTGCGGATTGCCGGAGCGGATGTCGGGCAAGTACAGGCGCCGGCCAAACACCGTCTCGACGAACCCTCGTTCGCGCGCCTGCAGGCGCGTGTCGTCCATGAAGCGCCGCACGCCCGGATAGCGCTGGAAGTAGCGTTCGACGTACTGCTGTGCCGCGCTGCGCTCGATACCGAGGTTGCGCGCGAGGCCGAAGGGGGACATGCCGTAGATGAGACCGAAGTTGATGACCTTGGCAGTGCGACGCTGATCGGCGCTGACCGCCGTGAGCTCGACACCGAACACCTCGGCGGCGGTGGCCTGGTGCACGTCCCGGTCTTCGGCAAATGCCGCGCGCAGGCTTTCATCGCCCGAGAGGTGCGCCATGATGCGCAACTCGATCTGCGAGTAGTCGGCGGCCAGCAGCACTGCACCGGGCGCAGCAATGAAGGCGTTGCGGATCCGGCGCCCTTCCGGGTGGCGTATCGGGATGTTCTGCAGGTTCGGTTCCACCGACGAGAGGCGTCCGGTAGCAGCGACCGCCTGCGCGTAGCTGGTATGGATGCGTCCGGTGCGCTCGTTCACCAGTTCCGGAAGCTTGTCCGTGTAGGTGGATTTGAGCTTCGCGAGCGCACGATACTCGAGCACCAGACGCGGCAGGGCGTAGCTGGCAGCGAGATCCTCGAGCACATCCTCCGCGGTCGAGGGTTGCCCGGTCGGCGTGCGCCGTCGTACCGGCAGCTGCAGCCGCTCGAACAGGATCTGCTGCAGCTGGCGCGGCGAGTCGACGTTGAACTCGTGCCCGGCCTCACGATGCGCCTGCAGCAGCAACTCCTGCAGCTGGCGCGAGAACTCGCGACTCTGCAGCCGCAGCTGCTCACGATCGATGAGCACGCCATGCTGCTCCATGGCGAGCAGCACCGGCACCAGGGGCTGCTCGATCTCGTCGTACAGCCGGGCGAGTGCGGGGATGCCCGTGAGCTGCGACCAGAGCGCATGATGCAGGCGCAAGGTCAGATCGGTGTGCTCGGAGGCGTACTCGCTCGCGCGCTCCACCGCGACCTGCTCGAACCCGATCTGCTTTGCGCCCTTGCCGGTGAGGTCGGTGTAGCCAAGGGCACGCACCCCGAGATAGCGCTGCGCGTCGGAGTCCATCTCGTGGTTGGTCGCGACGCTGTTCCACACGTACGACTCGAGCATGGTGTCAAAGCGCATGCCGCGCAGCGTGATCCCGGCGTGCGCGAGTGTGTGTGCAACGTATTTCAGATCGTGGCCCACCTTGCCGCGCGCCGGATCTTCGAGCAGAGGTTTGAGCCGTGCCAGCACCTGCGCTCGCGGCAGCTGTTCCGGGGCGCCCGGGTAGGCATGCGCGACCGGCAGGTAAGCGGCGCGGCCCGCGTCGAGACTGAAGGAGAGTCCGACGATCTCGGCGCGCATGTAGTCAGGACTCGTGGTCTCGAGGTCGAAGGCAAACAGCTCCGCCTGCTCGAGCTGGCTCAGCCAGCGCTCGAACGCTTCCCAACTGTCGATCGTTTCGTAGTGGCGCTCGATGGGCATGGCCTCCGGCACCGGCTGCGCCGCCGCCGGCGCGAGCGGCAATCCCGCCTGGGCATCCGCACCGAATGCCGTGTCGCCCGCTTCCAGCTGACGCAGCAGTCCGCGCAATTCGAGGCGCTGATAGTGCTCGCGCAGCTTCGCAACCTGTGGAGCGCGCGGTGTCAGCTCCTCGAGGGAGACCGAGAGCTCCAGATCGGTGCGAATGGTGGCGAGGCGCCGCGAGAGCTCGAGTGTCGCCAGCCCCGCGCGCAGGTTCTCGCCCACTCGCCCTGGCACCTCGCCGAGGTGCGCGATCAGTCCATCCAGGCTGCCGTACTGCGCGAGCAGCTTGGCTGCGGTCTTCGGCCCCACCTTGTCGATACCGGGAATGTTGTCGATGCTGTCGCCGATCAGCGCGAGATAGTCGACGATCTGCTCGGGGTAGACATCGAATTTGAGCTTGACCGCTTCGCGGTCGAGACGCGTATCGGTCATGGTGTTGATGAGCGTGATGGAGTCGCTCACCAGCTGCGCCATGTCCTTGTCGCCCGTGGAGATGAGCACCCGCTCACCGGCGCGCGCCGCGCGGCACGCGAGTGTGCCGATGACATCGTCCGCTTCGACACCCGGCTCGCGCAGCAGCGGCAACCCCTGCGCCTCGATGATCGCCAGCAACGGGGGCACCTGCGCGCGCAGCTCATCGGGCATACCCGGCCGCTGCGCCTTGTATTCCGCGAACAGTTGGTCGCGGAAGGTTTTGCCCGGCGCATCGAACACCACCGCGATGCGCTGCGGGTGGTAGTCCTTGATCAGCTTGTTGAGCATGTTGAGCACGACCAGCACCGCACCGGTCGGCTCGCCGCGCGAAGTCGACAGCCGCGCCACCGCGGGCGCCGCGTGGAACGCCCGGTAGACATAAGACGAGCCGTCGACGAGAACGAGGTCGGGAGTTGCCATGCAAAGTGAAATCGAAAGGGGGCCGCGAGTATAACGGACACGGCTACAGCGGCCGCGGTCAACCCCCCGCTGCGCACTGCGCTATTTAAAGGCAGCTGAGCCGGACTCGATCACATGCCTGAGCCCATCGCTGCCGTCATCGCTGCCAACCGCTTCGGCCTCGGCGCCCGTCCGGGCGAGCTCGCACTCATCGGCACCGATGCGCGTGGCTGGCTGCGCGCGCAGCTGCGTGGGCCGCCGGAGGTGATCGCCGCGGCGGAGCTGCGCAGCTCGGCACAGATCCTGGCGCAGGCACTCGAGCTGCGCCACGAGGTGCAGCTGCAGCGCAAGGTCGCCACCTCGTCGGGTGCGGCCGATGAGCCCGCCGCGCAGCGCCTGCCGCAGTTGCTGCGACCGATCTACAGCGCGGAGGTGAGCGCGCGGCTGCGACAGGCGGTGTCCAGCACGCGTCCCTTCATCGAGCGGCTCACGCAGTTCTGGACCAATCATTTCGCCATCTCGATCGAGAAGCACTTTCTCGCCGGCCTCGCCGGCAGCTTCGAGCGCGAGGCCATCCGCCCGCACGTGCTCGGCAGCTTCCACGACATGCTGCTCGCGGCCGAGATGCATCCGGCCATGCAGCTGTACCTCGATAACTACCTGTCAGTCGGGCCGCATTCGAGTATGGCCGAGCGGCGTGTACGCCGCGAGGCGCGACGCCTCGGCATCAATGAGAATCTCGCGCGCGAGATTCTGGAGCTGCACACCCTCGGGGTCGGCGGCGGCTACACGCAGCAGGATGTGACCACCTTCGCGCAGGTGCTCACCGGATGGTCGATCGGCGGCGAGGGTCCGCGCTTTGGTGGCGGGGAGCCCGGCCGTTTCGTGTTCCGTCCCGAGTTGCACGAGCCAGGCGCGAAGGTCGTGCTCGGCCGCCGCTACGCGGATGAAGGCTTCGGGCAGGGTGCGGCGGTACTGCGCGATCTCGCCCACGAGCGCGCCACCGCGCGCTTCATTGCCACCAAGCTCGCACGCCACTTCATCGCCGATGAGCCCCCGCCCCAGGCGGTGGTGCGGCTCGCCGATGTGTTTGCGCGCAGCGGCGGCGATCTGCCGAGCCTCTATGGAGCATTGATCGATGAGCGCGAGGCCTGGCTCGAGCCACTCGCCAAGTACAAGACGCCCGCCGACTACGTGGTATCGAGCTTCCGCGGCCTGGAGGTAGCAATCGAAACAGACCGCTCCGCGCTCGCGCCCTTCGAGGTCCTCGGCCAGCGCACCTGGCAGCCGGGATCGCCGGCGGGCTGGCCCGACCGCAGTGCCGACTGGGACGGAGCGGCTGCATTGATGAAGCGCATTCAATGGGCTGACGCCGTGGGCGCGCGCCTGGGCAGCCACCGCGATGTGCTGCAGCTCGCTCCGCAGTGGCTCGGCGGGAATCTCACCGCAGCGACCCGGCAGGCCGTTGCGCATGCCTCGAGCGCAGCGCAGGCGCTCACCTTACTGCTCGCAGCGCCCGAATTCATGCGGCGCTGAGCGGAGGAGATCGTGATGCACAGGCGTCGATTCCTGAGGAACGCAGCACTTATTGCCGGCGGCACGCTGCTCTCTGCGCGCCTGTCATTCGCTCAGCCCGACACCCGCAAATCGCGTTTCGTGCTGGTGATCCTGCGTGGCGCGCTCGACGGACTGGCCGCCGTGCCGCCGCTCGGTGACCACGACTATGCAGCGCTGCGCGGCGAGTTCGCGCTGCACCCGCCCGGCGAGAGCGGCGCTGCGTTGCCACTCAACGGCTTCTTCGGGTTGCATCCGGCGCTCGGTTTCCTGCACGAATGCTACGCGGCGCGCGAGCTCATCGTGTTGCATGCGTGTGCCAGCCCTTATCGCGAGCGCTCGCACTTCGACGGACAGGACGTGCTGGAGAACGGCACACCGCGGCCGCACGCACTACAGACCGGGTGGCTCAACCGCGCGCTCGCCGCGTTCCCCGCTCCGGGCGTGCACGAGGCGGGTGTGGCGCTCGGACAGAACGTGCCGCTCGTGATGCGCGGCCCCGCGGCGGTCACTTCGTGGTCGCCCTCGAAGCTCGTGCCCCCCGAGGAGGACACCCTGGCGCGTATCACCGATCTCTACGCGGGTGATCCTCTCTTGGCGCACCGTCTGGCGGATGCACTGGCTGCCGATGCGATCGCTGCAGATGCGAATGGGACGGACACCATGACAGCGGCGCAGCCTGCGGCGGGCGCGCGCGGCAAAGCGCGCTACGCCGAGGTGGTGCGCGCCGCAGGCGGATTCCTGCGCCGTGAGGACGGCCCGAAGGTTGCCGTGTTCGATACCAGCGGTTGGGATACGCACGCCAACGAGGGTGGGGCGCAGGGACAGTTGGCGGGGCGTCTCACCGAGCTCGATGCGGGGCTCGCGGCACTGCGCCAGGAGCTCGGCCCTGCGTGGCGCGACACGGCGGTACTGCTACTCACCGAGTTTGGCCGGACCGCGGCCGTCAACGGCACGCGCGGCACCGATCACGGCACCGCGACGGCGGCCTTTCTGCTTGGTGGAGCGGTCGCCGGAGGACGCGTGATCGCCGATTGGCCAGGGTTGTCGCCGCGAAGCCTCTATCAGGGGCGCGACCTCGCGCCCACGCTCGATGTGCGCTCGGTGCTCAAAGGAGTGCTGGCGGAGCAGCTGGCAGTGTCAGCGCACGTGCTGGAGCAGGATGTCTTCCCCGACAGCGCTGCGGCAAGACCGCTGCGCGGGCTGATGCGCGCCTGAGAGGCGGCAGCGCCGACACGCTACTTCGGGGTCTGATCGTCGTCCTGGCCGGGTTTCTTCGCCGGCGTCGCGGTGCCCGAAGGTGATGAGGGCTCCGGCGTGCTTTGCGGCTGCGGTGCGGGCGAGCGCGCGGGCGGCTGCCCGGAAGGCGCGGGCGCAGGCGCTGACGACTGAGCCGGTGACGTGACCACCGCCCCCTTTTTCTCGGGCAAATACAGCGGACCTTTCTGGCCACAGCCCCCAAGCAGGAGCGCAGCGGCGACAGCTCCGGCCCCGAGCGCGCGCGACGAGGGCTTCATACGTACATCGGGCGTCCGTCCTTGAGCGCGAGCCAGCCGCGCGCCACGCGGTAGACGATCCATATGGCGAGTGCAGCAAACCCGAGCAGTGCGAACGGAATGCCGATGACTGTGAGGGCCACCAGCACGCAGACCACGGCCCACAGCAGCGCGTACCAGAACGTGCGGATCTGCCAGCGGAAGTGGGACTCGAGATAAGTGCCGCGCGTCGCCGAGCGGCGCGCGTAGTTCATGATCACGGCGACGATCGAGGGCAATCCCCCGACAAAGCTGCCGACGATGGTGTGAAAGGTGGTGATGCCGATGAGGACCGCGAGCGCATGCAGCCCGTAGATGACGTGTGTGTAGGTCACGAGTGACTCATCGACGCGGGGCGCTTCGGCGCTGACCGGCGGAGAGGGGGGCGGGGTCGACATGCTGCGCTTCCTCCTGCTGGGGCCCTGGCTATCGATCCTGTTGCGGCCGGCGCTCGACGATGGCCATGGTGAGCCGCGAGACACACACCAGCCGTTCGTTCTCGTCACGAATCTCGATGTGCCACACGTGACTGCGCCCGCCGAGATGAAAGGGGCGCGCGGTCGCGGTGACGCTTCCCGAGGAGATGCCGCGCAGATGGTTGGCGTTGATCTCCTGACCGACGCACAGGTAGCGTTCCGGATCGACGCACAGCATGGAAGCGACGCTGCCGACGGTCTCTGCGAGAGTCACCGAAGCGCCGCCATGCAACAATCCGAAAGGCTGATGGGTCCGCTCGTTGACCGGCATGGTGGCGCGCAGGTAGTCGGCTCCCACTTCGGTGAAGCGGATGCCGAGAAAGCCCGGCATGCTGCGGCTGCCACGGGCGGTGAGCTCCTCGGGTGTTGGGCTGGCGCGCCAGATGCTCATCGCGGCTAGTCTAGCCGGTTGCGCAATGGCAATCTGCCGTACCCGGCATCCGAAGGCGCCCATCATGTCCGCATTCGTCTTTCCTCCACCTCCTCAGCCAAGCGTTGCCGTGGCGGGTAACGATGCCCGCTTCCCCGTGCACCGCATCTACTGCATCGGGCTCAACTATGCCGACCACGTGCGCGAGTTTGGCCGCGACCCCGAGCGTGCCCCACCGGTGTTCTTCATGAAGCCCGCGGATGCGCTGGTGGCCAACGGCGCCGCGGTGCCCTATCCCTCCGCCACCGCCAACTTCCACTACGAGATCGAGCTCGTGGTCGCACTCGGACGCGGCGGCCGCGAGATCGCTCCCCGGGATGCGCTCGGCCTGGTGTTCGGTTACGCCGCGGGCAACGACCTCACGCGGCGCGATCTGCAGAGCGCCGCCAAGGAGCGTGGCATGCCCTGGGACACCTCCAAGGGTTTCGACTGCGCGGCGCCCGTGGCGGCCATACGGCCGGTGAGCGCAGGACACGTGACTTCCGGGCGCATCTGGCTCAGCGTGAACGGCGCCGTGCGCCAGGAGTCGGATGTCAGCAGGATGTTGTGGGACGTACCGCAGATCATCACCGCGCTCTCGAAGCTCTACGAGTTGCGCGCTGGCGATCTCATTTTCACCGGAACTCCGGCGGGAGTCGGTGCGATCGGGCCCGGCGATAGCCTCGAAGGTGGTATCGAGGGGCTCGAGGTGCTGCGTAACACCATCGTCGCCGCATCGCCGGTGTAAGTCATGAAGCTCTACGGCTACTTTCGCAGCTCGGCGACCTACCGCGTGCGCATCGCGCTCGGACTGAAGGGCATCGCCTGGGAGACGGTGGTGGTGGACCTGCGCGCATCCGCGCGGGCGCAGCACTCCGCCGAGTTCCGCGCAGTGAATCCGCACGGGCTCATACCGGTGCTCATCGACGGCGAGCGCACGCTCACGCAATCGCTCGCCATCATCGAGTACCTGGAGGAGACGCATCCGCATCCCGCGCTGCTGCCGCGCCCGCCCGCAGAGCGTGCCGCGGTGCGGGCTCTCGCCTTCGCGGTGGCCTGCGACATCCATCCGCTCAACAATTCGCGGGTGCTCGAGTATCTGCGCAGGCAGCTGGCTCAGGACGAGACTGGGGTCAATCTCTGGTACGGTCACTGGATCGCACAGGGGTTCGCGGCGCTCGAGCGCGACGCGCAACGCCTGAGCGGTGACGGCCGGCATATGTACGGCAGCAGTGTCACGCTCGCCGATGTGTGTATCGTGCCGCAGATGGCCAACGCCCGCCGCTTCAACTGCGATGTAGCGCCCTATCCGACACTGCGCGCCATCTGCGCGCACCTCGAGACGCTGCCGGCATTCGCGCGTGCGGCCCCCGCAGCGCAGCCGGACGCCCCACCGGCTAGCGCGTAACGCATGTCACGCAGAAGCTTTCTACGCTCGAGCGCCGCAGTGCTTGCCGCGACCGGTGCCGATTGGCTGCTGACGGGTGCCGCCCCTGCGCCGCATGGCCCGCACGAGGCAGAGCCGGTGCCCTTCGACTTTGCGCGGCTCAAAGGCATTGCGCGCGCGCGTGCCGCACAACCCTACGTCGCCTTTGCGACGCGGCTCCCGCCGGTGATCGCGGCGCTCGACTGGGACCACTGGCAGGCGATCCACTTTCGCGACGAGCGCTCACTGTGGGCGGAAGAGGGCTTGCGCTTTCAGGTGCGCTTCGCTCATCCCGGCTACACGCTCGACAAGCCGGTACGGATGTACGAGGTGCTCAACGGCGCTGCGCGCGAGATCACTTTCGATGCGACACTGTTCGACTATTCGCGCGCGGGCATCCGGCCGGCGGCGGTGCCGGCGAATCTCGGCTTCGGCGGCTTTCGCATCCTGCACCACACCGACTGGACGCGCGACTGTGCCGCGTTCCAGGGCGCCTCCTACTTCCGCGCCGTGGACGGAGATCTGCAGTACGGCATGTCGCAGCGCGGGCTCGCCATCAACTGCGGCATGGCGGAGCCCGAGGAGTTTCCGGATTTCATCGCCTACTATCTCGAGCGGCCCGCCAAGGACTCGAGCCGCCTCACGCTCTATGGCCTGCTCGACTCGCCGAGTGTCAGCGGCGCGTACCGCTTCGTCATCGACGTGGCCGACACGCAGGTGATGGATATCGATTCGGCGCTCTATCCACGCCGGCAGATCGAGCGCCTCGGCATCGCGCCGGCCACCAGCATGTTCCTGTGCGGCAAGAACGACCGGCGCATCGCCGATGACTGGCGACCGGAGATCCACGACTCCGATGGTTTGCAGATATGCACCGGGGCGGGGGAGTGGATCTGGCGGCCGCTCGTCAATCCTGCGGCGCTGCGTGTGAACAGCTTCATGGATGACGCGCCGCGCGGCTTCGGGCTCATGCAGCGCGAGCGGCAGTTCGCGCAGTACCAGGACGATGGGGTGTTCTACGACAAGCGGCCGAGCGCGTGGATCGAGCCAAAGTCGAGCTGGCGCAAGGGCGCGGTGATGCTGGTGGAGATTCCGACCCCGGATGAGACGAATGACAACATCGTCGCCTTCTGGACTCCGGAGGACAAGCCGCAGCCGGGCACCGAATACCTGTATGGCTACCGGCTCTATTGGTGCCGCGAGAATCCCCATGGGCCGAAGCAGGCGACCGTGATTGCCACGCGTACCGGCATCGGCGGCGTCGTCGGGGTGAAGCGCAGCCACTTCGCCTGGCGGTTCGTCGTCGACTTCGCGGGCGGCGACCTCGCTGCGCTCAGCGAGTCAGCGCACGTGGTGCCGGTCATCAACGCCTCGCGTGGCCGGATCGAGATTCCCTCGGCGCGGCGCATCGTGACGCAGCCGGACCAATGGCGCGTGATATTCGACCTGGCGCTCGGCAGCGATGTCGTCGAGCCGGTGAACCTGCGCCTTTTCCTGTCGCTCGAAGGTCAGGCGCTCACGGAGACCTGGATGTATCAATACACGCCGCCGCCGCCGGCACTACGCAAAGGCTGAGCGGAGCTACCCTGCCGGGCGCCGCACGAAGCCGACGAAGCCAGCGAGAAACTGGCGCAGCTGCTCGGCGACCGCGGCATCCTTCAGCGCTCCGGACTCATCGAACACGCTCGCGGCGCGCGACACCATCAGCCGCCCGCCCCACCAGGCTTGCGTGCCGAGTGTGCGCAGTACGGGGAGCCACGCAGCCTGACTCAGGGTCGTGCCGAACGCGCCCGCGGACGCCCCGATCACCGCAAACGGCCGTCCGCCGAATACGCGCTTGATGTCCGCGGAGGGGCGCGAGAGCCAGTCGATGGCGTTCTTGAACACTCCGGGGATGCTGTTGTTGTACTCCGGGGTGACCAGCAGCACGCCATCGGCGGCAACGATGGCGTCCTTGAGCTGAGTGACCGTGGGGGGCAAGGCCTGCACCTCCACATCGTAATCGTAGAGCGGGATGCCACGGATGCTGGCCACCTCGAGTGTTGCATCCGCGGGCATGAGTCGCGTGGCCGCGCGCAGCAGCGCGCTGTTGTGCGAGCCGCGGCGCAGACTCCCGGATATACCCAGCAGCTTGGTCATGCTCCTCCCTCGAGCGCCTCAGCGTGCGCTGCAGGCCTCGGGCTTGCAACCGCGATGTGTCGGTGCGTGTCCGCTAGCGGGCGAGTTTCGCCGCGACGCGCCGATAGGCCTCGCGGAAGGGAATGCCTTCGCTCAGCACGAGGCGGTTGGCCTCCTCGGCGGCGTGTATCGCCGGATCGAGACGGATCGCCTGCGAATGGAACTCGAGCGCTGCGATGGCCGGCGGCAAAATGTCGAGCGTCGCGGATGCCAGGTCGATTGCGCGGAACAGCGGCTGTTTCAGCAGCTGCAGATCCCGCTGGTAGCCGGAGGGCAGCTTGGCGCAGATAGCGAGCGCTTCCAGCAGACAGGCCTGTGCGCTCGCCGAGCGGGCACGGACGAGCTCGAACAAATCGGGATTCCGCTTCTGCGGCATGATCGACGAGCCGGTGGTGAACGTCTCCGGCAGGGCGAGGAAGCCGAACTCGCGCGTGGAGAATAACAGCACGTCCGCGGCGAAGCGGCCAAGGTCCTGAAAGAGCAGCGTGAGCTCGAACAGCAGCTGCGCCTCCGCCTTGCCGCGCGAGAGCTGCACTGCCGTCACCGGCTCGTGCACGCTCGCGAAGCCGAGCCGCACGCGCGTCTGCTCGCGATCGATGGCCAACCCCGGCGTGCCGTAACCGGCCGCGGAGCCCAGCGGATTGCGGTCGATGCGTCGCAACACCGTGCCGAGACCCGCCGCATCATCACGGATCTCCGCGGCGAACCCCCGTGCCCAGAGCGCCACCGAGCTCGGCATGGCCTGCTGCATGTGGGTGTAGCCGGGCAGTACCACGTGCCCGCTGCGCGTGGCGAGCACCTCGAGCGCTTCGGCCACCTGCGTGGCGCCTGTGCCGAGCTGCGCGACGGTGTCGCGCAGGTACAGCCGCAAAGCAGCGAGCACCTGGTCGTTGCGTGAGCGCCCGAGGTGAATGCGCTCACCCACGGCGCCGAGCCGCGCGCTCAGCAGCCGCTCGAGCGCGGTCTGACCATCCTCATCCGCCAGCTCGATGTGCCATTCCCCGCGAGCGTGGCTGGCGGCGAGCACGTCGAGGGCGTCGCGGATCGCGGCCAGGTCCTGCGCCGAGAGGAGCTGCTGCGCGTGCAGCATCTCGGCATGGGCGATCGAGGCGCGCACGTCGTAACGCACGAGCCGTTCATCGAGTGCGTGGTCCTCGCCGGCGGTGTAGCTGAGCACGCGCTCATCGAGCGGCGCGCCTTTGTCCCACAGACGGGTCATGGCGCACCCTGCTGCTCAGCGGGGCTGAGCGCGTTGACATCGGGAACGATCAGCGTGCCCGTGCCTTCGTTGGTAAATACTTCGGCCAGGATACCTTCGGGCGAGAGATAGGACACGACGTGCACGCGGCGCACTCCGGCGCGCAGCGCCTGCTCGATGGCTTTGGCCTTCGGCACCATGCCCTCTGCGATGCGCCCCTGTTCGTGCAGCCGCGCGAGGCCGCGCAGATCGGTGTAGGAGATGAGTGAGCCGGGATCGTCCATGCTGGCGAGGATCCCCGGAGCGTCGATGCACAGGATCAGCTTCTCGGCTCCGAGGGCTGCGCCGATGGCCGCAGCGACGGTGTCGGCATTGATGTTGAGCAGTGTGCCGGAGGCATCCGCCGACAGCGGGCTCACCACCGGCATGAGTCCGTTGTCGAGCAGTTTCTGCAGCACGGTGGTGTCGACCGCATCGATGTCGCCCACGAAGCCGAAGTCGACCATGGCGCCGTTGCTCGCCAGCGCGACGGGTGGGCGCCGGTGGGCGCGCACGAGTCCGGCGTCGACGCCGCTGATCCCGACCGCATCGATGTTGAGGTCGCGGCATATGGCGAGCACGCGCGTGTTGATGAGTCCATTCAGCACCATGGCGGTCAGCTCGATCGATTTCTCGTCCGTGACCCGCCGCCCCTCGATCATGTGCGTTGCTATGCCGAGCGCGTCGGCGAGCGCGGTGAGCTGCGGACCGCCGCCGTGCACCAGCACCACGCGCACGCCGAAGTAGTGCAGGATGCCGATCTGCTCGACCAGCGCGCGCGTGCTGGCGATCTCGGCGAACACGCCCCCGCCGGCCTTCACGACGAAGGTCTTGCCCTTGTACATGCGGATGTAGGGAGCGGCGCTCCTCAGTGCACGTATGGCGAGTGCCTGGTCGCCGCGGTAGGTGATCATGTAGGCCTGCTCCTTCTCTGTGCTAGGACCTGAGCAGCTGGTGCAGCACCGCCATCTGGACGGGCAGCCGGTTGTGGGCTTCGCGCAGCACCACGCTGCGCGGGCTGTCGAGCACTTCGTCCGCGATGGCACAGTTGCGCCGCACGGGCAGGCAATGCATCACCCGGCAGTCGGGCGACGCGCTGAGCCACTCGTTGCTCACGCACCAGCTGCGCAACGTGCTGCGCAACTGCGCATCCGCGACCGCATCGCCGTAGCAGCTCGGCGCACCCCACTCCTTTACATAGAGCACATGAGCGCCGCGCAGCGCCTGCGCGCGCTCGCTCGTCTCCTGCACCGAGCCGCCCGAGTGCGCGGCGGCGCGCCGTGCGCGCTCCATGATCTCCTCCGGGAGCGCGAAGCCCTCCGGGCGCAGCACGATCACTTGCATGCCGCGCAGCGCTGCCATGTGCAGCGCGGCCGCCGGGACCGCGAGCGGCAGGGCGCGCGGGTGATACGCCCACGAGAGCACGAAGCGTCCGCCGCGCGGCACCGCCAGATCGTCGAGGGTTTTCCAGTCGGCGAGCGCCTGGCACGGATGGTTGACCGCCGACTCGAGGTTCACCAGCGGCCTGTCGGTGAGACTCGCAATGCTGGCGAAGGTGGTCTCGGCGAGATCGCTCGCGAGGTCGCGCCCCTCGGCGAACAACCGGATGCCGAGCGCATCACAGTACGAGCCGAGCACCGGAATGCCCTCGCGGACGTGCTCGGCGGCTGCGCCATCCATGATGACCCCGCGACGTGTCTCCATCTGCCAGCTTCCCTGGCCGGGATTGATCACCAGGGACTGGCCGCCGAGGCGCGCCATCGCGGCTTGAAAGGATGCGAGCGTACGCAGCGAGGGGTTGAAGAACAGCAGTCCCAGGAGCTTGCCGGTGAGTGCGCGCGGCTCCGGAGTGCGCTCGAGCCGGCGTGCGAGCTCCAGCAGTGCGAGCACCTCATCGCGAGTGAAATCGGCGAGATCGAGGAAGCGTTTCATGCGGGCAGCTCGCGCAGCGCATCACGCAACAGCTCGACGTGCTCGTCCTCGAGGATGAAGGGGGGCAGCAGGCGCAGCACATGGCTGTCACTGGAGGTCCCGGTCAGAATGCCGCACTCGAGCAGCTCTGCCTGCACGAGTTTCGCCGGGCGCGTCGTGCGCAGCCCCACGAGCAGGCCTGCTCCCTGGTGAGCGTGCACCGGACCGACGATACAGCTGTCGCGGATCAGCGCGCCCAGATGCCGCACGCGCTCGAGGAGTCGCTGCGATTCGATTGCCTCCAGCACCGCCTCGATGGCCGCGCAGGCCATCGGACCGCCGCCGAAGGTAGTGCCGAGCGATTCTGCCGGCAGTTGCGCCGACAGCGGTGCAGCGATGAGCAGCGCCGCGCAGGGGAAGCCGTTGCCGAGCGACTTGGCGGTCGTCAGCAGATCCGGCTCGATGCCGTAGAGGTTGGCGGCAAAGGGCTGACCGGTCCGACCGACGCCGCACTGCACCTCATCGAAGATGAGCAGCGCGCCGACTTCATCGCAGCGGCGTCGCAGCGCGGCGAGAAACTCCCTCCCCAGGTCCACCGCGCCGGCGAGTCCCTGCACCGGCTCGACGATCACGGCCGCGGTTCTGCGCGTCACCCGCGCGCGGATCGCTGCCGTCGCGCCGCGCGGCAGGAACTGCACGTTGAACGGCGCGCGCGGAAAGCCGTACCAGTTCGCCTGCGCACCCCAGGTCACGGCGCCCGCCGCCGCGGTGCGCCCATGAAATGCTCCTTCGATGGCGGCGATCTGCGTGCGGCGCGTCACGCGCAGCGCGATGCGCAATGCGTTCTCGTTGGCCTCGGCGCCACTGTTGACGAAGAACACCCGCATCTGCGGCAGTTGCGCGAAGCGCGTGAGGCGCTGCGCCGCGCGCGCGCGCAGCTGCATCGCCACCGCGTTCGACTGAAACTGACACCGCTGCGCCTGGTGCGCGAGCGCGGCGGTCCAGGCCGGGTGGCCGTAGCCGAGGGCTGCCACTGCGTGGCCGCCATACAGGTCGAGCACGCGCTCGCCGCGGCTGTTGGTGAGCCATACCCCCTGTGCAGCGCTCACCTCCAACGGGTAGCGTGCGAACACCGGTGCAAGGACATCGGCGGCAACGGAGGGCGCCGCAGGCGAAGCGCTGGCGTGCATGAGCTTCCCGTCAGCTCCAGCCCACGGCGGGGCTCATGAGGCCCGCGGTCTCCGGCAGCTCCAGTAAGCGGTTCATCCACTGGATGGCGCCGCCGGCTGCGCCCTTCACGAGATTGTCGATGGCGCACAGCACCGCGACGGTGTTGCCGCGCGCGGCGCCGGAAAGATGTGCGTAATTACTCGCGGCGACATCCTTCACGCGCGGCGCTTGCTCGCTCACCTGCACGAACGGCGAATCCGAGTAGAACTCGCGCAGCATCCCAAGGAGCGACGCGCTCTCGAGTGGCCGGCGCAGTGTCGCCTGCACCGCGACATGAATACCGCGCGCGAACGGCCCCGAATGCGGCACGAACGCGAACTCCGCCTCGATGCCGCTCGCCGCACGCGCACAGGCGGTGATCTCCGGCACATGGCGATGGACGAGAGCGCCATAGCTGTAGAGATCCGCATGCCGCAGCGGGTGATGGGTGCCGTCGCGCGGTTTTCTGCCCGAGCCGGTGCTGCCGGTGACACCGCTCACGAACAAGGTGGGGCTCACGCAGCCGGTAGCCAGCAGCGGCACGCTCGCGAGCAGGATCGCAGTGGCGAAGCAGCCCGGATGCCCGATGTGACGGCTGGGCGGTTGCGCGAGGTGCTCGGGCAGCGCGCAGGTGAATTGCGCGATCCGCGCGGGCGCTGCGTGCGGGTGCCCGTACACCGATGAGTAGGCCTCCGCAGTTGCGTAACGGAAATCGGCGGAGGTGTCCACCGCGCGCGGTCTCATACCGGCGCGCTCCGCGGCCGTGAGCAGCCGGTCGATCAGGCTTGCCGAAACGCCGTGCGGCGCCGCCGAGAAGAGCGCGGTGCACGGAGCCTCGCACAGCACCTTCTGCACCTCCGACTCGCAGCGAAAGCGCTCCTGCGGATAGATGGATTGCAGGTGCGGAAATGCGCCAGCCACCGGCTCGCCCGCGGCGCTCTCCGACATGACCGCGGCCAGTTGCAGGTGAGGATGCACGGCGAGAAGACGCAGCAGTTCCCCGGCCACGTAGCCGGTGCCACCGAGCACCACGGCGGGGATAGGTGCGTTCATGCCACCGCTGCCGCTTTGAGGCCGAGCGCCTCGATGACTCGATCGCCGAGCGCCGCCCCGCTGCTGAGCGCGTTGACTGCCGGCACGCCCATGTGCGCGGCGATGATCTCCACGCCGACCTCGTTGTCGGTCGCTGGCCCGGTGACCGCGCAGGGCTCGATTGCGAATCGCTCGCGCAGCAGCTTGACGCCGCCCCAGGCGGCGACCGGGTCGTTTGCCGAGAGCACCACCGCGGTGAGCGCGCTGCGGATGTCAGGACACTCGAGGATGGCGTCGACCCCGTAGGTGCCGAGGATGCCATCGCCGAGCTCGAACACCAGCGCATCGGGCTTGCCCGCGGCGAGCTCGCTCAGCATCGTGCGGGTGAGCGCCGGCCCATTGGCGCGGGTGGTCGTGACCACCCCGAGGTCCGTGAAGATCGCGCAGCGCCGTGCGCCGGCGTCCTCCATTGCCAGGATGTCGCGCCGCAACGAGACACCGGTCGCCTTGAATGCATCGACCGTGAGCCCGCGATGGCGCATGCGCGCGATGACGGCACAGGCGGCGGCGGTCTTGCCGGCTTCCATGCAGGTGCCGGCGAGCGCCACCACCGGCACACCGCGCACCTCGAGCGGCGCCGCGGTGTCGAGCGGCCTGTGGCCGACACGCGCCGGCACGCCGATGCGCTCGCCGAGGTAGGGAAAATTGAGCGCCACCCCGAGAACACGGCAGTCGAACGGCCGGCCTTTCTCCGGATTGATGGAGTCGCAAACACCGAGCACACCGCCGATGTTGAGCATCTGCAGCACATCGCCCGGCTGCAGCCGCTCGGGTACGTGGCCCGAGTAGCCGAACAGCGCGCGGCGGTGCCCGAGCGCACCGGCGACCACATCGCCCTTGCCGAGCTTGGCCATGCGGCCGCTCGTGAGCTCCAGCGTGTTGTAGGTCGTCTTGTTGGTGAGCACCTCCACGACGACCACCACGCCCTCCTCGGCGGGGATGTCCGTGGAGACGCGCACCTCGTGGGCGAGCCCGCACGCCAGCGTGACGGACGCGAGCTTGTCGACCACGACACTGCGCATGCCGGCGGTCATGCTCACTCGCGCTGGGCCAGCGCTGCCGCGCGCTCACCGGCGCGCACGTGGAACATGCCGGGAAGTGCGGCGATGCGTGAGAATCCGAGCGCATCGCGCGCCGACCATTCGCCGGCCGCCTCGCCATACACGCCCCGCGAGGCCGCCATGAGCGAATAGGGGGACTCGACCCCCGTGACAAACAGGCTGCCGGTCTGCAGCAGCAGATGCACCTCGCCGCTCACCCGTCGCTGTGAGGAGATGAGCAGCGCCTCGATATCGCGGCATACCGGATCGAGCAGCTGTCCTTCATGTACCAGGTCGCCGTAGGGCTGCGCCACCAGCTCCTTGATGCGCTGCTGACGCCCCGTCAGCACGAGCTTCTCGAGCTCGCGATGCGCGGTGAGCAGCACCTCGGGCGCAGGTGCCTCGAAGGCGACGCGTCCCTTGGTGCCGATGATGGTGTCGCCGAGGTGTATGCCGCGTCCGATGCCGAAGGGTGCGGCGAGCGCCTCGAGCGCTTCGATGAGCGCCACTGGATCGCAGCTCTTACCATCGAGCGCGACCGGGATCCCCTCGCGAAAGCTGAGCGTGTGCCGCTCGGGAGTGCGCAGGCTCGTGAAGGCATCGCGGGTGAGGATCCATGCCTCATCCGGAAGGCTGGCGGCGGAGGTAAGCGTTTCGGTGCCGCCGATGGTGACGCCCCACAGACCGCGGTTCACCGAGTAGCTCGCGCCGCTTGGCGGAACCGGCAGCGAGCGCTCGCGCAGAAAGCTCACCTCGTCGGCGCGGCGGAATGCCTGGTCGCGCACGGGCGCGAGCACCTTCAGATCGGGCGCGAGCGTGCGCAACGCGACCTCGAAGCGCACCTGGTCGTTGCCCGCGCCGGTGCAGCCGTGGGCGACGGTGTTGCTGCCGAGCTCCATGGCTACACGGGCGAGGGTTTGCGCCTGCACGACCCGCTCGGCACCCACGCACAGTGGGTAGAGCTGGCCGCGGCGCACGTTTCCCATGATGAGAAAGCGCAGCACCTGCTCGAAGTAGCCGCTGCGGGCATCCACCTGCCGGTGCGCGACGGCGCCAAGTGCGCGTGCGCGCTCGGCCAGTGTGTTGGCCGCCGCCGCGTCGATGCCGCCGGTATTCACGGTGACCGTAATGACCGGACGGCGCTCGTGCTCGGCGAGCCAGGGAACGAGGAAGGAGGTGTCGAGACCTCCCGAGTACGCGAGCACGATGGGCCCGCCCGGCGCGGCAGCAGCAGTGTGGGTCATGGTCAAACCGGAAAGAGAGTGCGCAGACGCTCGATGAGCCTTTCCTGGGCACGTGCGTTGGCGGTGGCGATGAAGATCGTGTCGTCACCGGAAAGCGTGCCGGCCACCTCCGGCCAGGCCGCGCGGTCGATGGCGACGGCGACGCTCTGCGCGGCGCCGATGGTGGTGCGCAGCACGCTGAGCGTAGGTCCGGCGAGGCGCAGCTGGCGCACGAACTGCGCGAGCGTGCCGAAGTCGCCGTTGGTGCGCGTCACCTCCTCGGGCGGCAGCACGTAGCGGCCACTCGCCTTGAGCACCCCGAGATCGCGCAGGTCACGGCTGATGGAGGACTGCGTCACGGGATGGCCGGCCTTCTTCAGCAGGCGCACCAAGTCCTGCTGCCGCCGCACCTGGCCCTCGCGCAGGATGCGCATGATGGCGCCGCGCCGCTCGAGCTGCTCGACATCGCTCAGCATGACCGGGACCCGTCCGCATAAAGATGCGCGCATTGTGCATATTCATGCACAAGCGGTCAAGGCACGGTCAACGTGCGGTGCGCGGCGTGTGACCGGCGGCCGCCGCGGCCGGGCGGTTGTGGCACAGCGAGTTGGGTTGGCCGGGTGGCGCAGCGCGCGGCTTACCGGCTGGGGGTCAGTTGGTCTCGGCGAAGGCGCTGATCTCGTACGGACCGCGCAGCGCCTTGTCTACATAGATCACGTAGAGTGCCGCGCTGCCTGCAGCCGCCTCGGTAGTGGTGAGAAACATCGCATACCGGTGGCGCAGCACCGAGCCGGGAATTCGCACGATGCGCGTGACGCTGGTAGTCCGCTGGTGGTCGGGGCCAAGCGCGGCCTCGATATGCTCGCGCGCCTCCGGCGCGATGTGGTCGCGGGCGTGCGCGGCGCAGCAGTGCCCATTCGGCCCCGCCGCGATCGCCGCCGTCCAGAGTCGCATGATCCCTTCGAACGCCGCCACGGTTACATCGTAGGTCTCGACGTAGGCGGCGTGCTCCGCGGCTGAGTGCGGCTGCGGGCAGCCGCCCGCACCCACCATTGCCATGTCGGTAGCCTCGCTGCGCTCGTAGCGCTGCAGCCGCGCGGCATCACCGCTGCCGCTGAGCGTCAGGCCGTGGCTGAGGTAGCTGCATACGGCGCCATGCTGGCTCACCGCGCCTTCGCCAAAGTAAAGCGGTGTCGTGGTCTCGCCCGCTGCGCCGGCGGATTGCGGGCACACCACGACGCGCTCATCAGCAGAATGCTCGAACCATGCGCGCACCAGCGGCGGTACCGGGTGCGCATCGCGGCCGAAGCTTTGACAGGAGGCTGCCGCGCGTGGGGGTGCTGCGCCCGGCGCAGCCGGTGCCAGTAGCAGACTCGACAGCAGCACCAAGGTCGCGCTCACGAGCACTCCTTACTTCGTGATCGAGTACACCAGATCGGCGCCGTAAGCCTGACCCACCTCGGTGCGCAGCGTCCAGTGATCGCCGAGCGTGTAGCGCATCTTGAGGGTGTTGAGCTGCTCGGTGAGGCTCACGCCATAACTCACATACAGTCGTGGCGAGAGGTAGCGGCCGAGCACGAGCGAGGTCTCATTGACGATCGGATCGGTCTCGAGGCTCACATCCGGAATGCCCACGTGCGAGCCGAGCTGCGCCGCGAGCAGCGCCGCGCCCTGGCCGAGCGCGGCATTGCTCGCGTTCTGCGACGACTCGAGTGAGCCGCCGGCGAGAATGAGCGAGGCGACCTGCTGTTGTGGCAGCGGCGGATCGGAGAAGAACGAGATGTGCGGCTGCGCGAGCGTGCCGCGCACGTTCACCCCCGCCGTCACGTCAGGGAACACCTTCTGTGCGACCACATCGATACCCGGGTTGGTGATCGGTCCGCCGGTGAAGATCAAGCGGCCGCGCTGGATGTCGAGCTGGCGTGCGTAGGCAGCATACTTGCCCTCGGCGACCGCGAGCTCGCCCGTCCCACGGGTGATGGGGTCATAACCGTTGCGGATCGTGACACTGCCGACGAGACGTGCGGTGAGTCCGAGCGCATCGACGTTCACCTTGTCGCCGAGGACCAGCGTGATCGAGCTCAGCACTTCAAAGCGCTCACGCGCGTCATCCGGCTCGCTGCCGACGATCACCTCATCGGACGAGACGCGCACCGCGCCGGTGATGTCCTTCGGCTGGATCTTCGCGTACGGCACCGCGACCTTGCCGGTGACTTCGATCTTGTGTCCGTTGACATCGAAGTCGAGTGCCGGGGAGGCGTCGATCTGCGCCTCCGGGAGATCGGCTACGCGCAGGTTGGTCCCCTCGAGGTGAAACTTGCCATAGGGCAGAAGCTGGCGCCACTCGAGATGGCCGTTCGCGCTCACCTCGCCCTTGCCCGCATGCGCGCTGCCCTTGAAATCGACGCCGCTGTCGGAGAGCTGCGCCTGCATCGCCAGCTCACGCAGGCTGAGATTGATCTGGTACACATCGATCGCGCCGTCGCTCACTTTCACGGCTCCGCTGACACTCGGTGATCCGGCAGTGCCGGTGAGCCGTACATCCGCACTCACCTGACCTTCGGCCCGGTCGATGTCCGGCACGTAGAGCGTCACGAGACTGGCCTCGGCGGTCTGCGCATGCAACTCGCCGCTCAGAGGCATCTGTTGCCATGATGGCGCTTTACGCTGCAGCTCCAGCGTGGCGTGCACGGTGCCAACTGTCCCATCGCCCAGATCGGCGCGCGCGCTCACGACCTCCGATGTCGCCGTGACCTGCACGGTGCCGGAGCCGACGCGGGTGTGCTCCACCTTGTGGCTCACGAGTTTGTGCAGGATCTCGGCGTCGGCGAGCTGCGCGGTGAGCATTCCCTGCACGGGCTTATCGCTGTGGCCCTCGAGTTGCAGGAAGGCGCTGACCGTGCCTTCGTAATCGACCTTCGGTGTCATCCCGGCAGTGAGTGTTTCGAGTGGCAGCTGGTTGGCCGAGACCGTTGCGGACCACTCGCCCGGGGTCCAGCTTGCGTCCTCGCACACGCTGCCCGGAGTCCCGACCAGGCACAGCCAGTCGACAGTCACGCGATCGAGCGCCAGGCTCAGTGGCACCGGATGCTCGAGCGACAGGCGCAGCTGCTCGGTGCCGGTGACGGACAAGGCCGTCAGCATGCCATTGAAGACCCCGTGAGCGTAGGCACCCACCGCCTGCGCGCCCGCTGCGAGTCCGGCGGCAGTCGCGGCGAGATGCAAAGCATAGGCAGAGGGAGGCCCGGTCAGGGTGAACGCTACGGTGCTGAGCGTGCGGCCGGCAAAGGTGAGCTCGCGCAGCCGTGCATCGATATTCGACTCCTGCGCGCTGGCTGCCGGGTTGAAGTTGACCTCGGCGTCGAATGCCTTGAGCGTAACGCCCTGCCAGGCGACATCGACCGCGTGCGCGCTCGCCACGATGGCGGGCTCGGCCAGTGTGCCACTCACCGCTCCCGAGGCTTTCAACTCGCCGTGCGCATTCGGCGCCAGCAGACTCAGGTCGCGCATGTTGGCCGCGAAGCGCAGGTCGACGCGCTCGGCCATGCGACCGTCCAGCGCGAGGCTCGCGCTGCCGAGCCCAACACGCACGTTGTCGAAACTCCAGCTGGTGCCGCTGTGGCTGACTGTGCCGCCGCCGCTCGCCGCCAGCCCGCGCAGGCGGCCGCCGATCTCGCTGAAGGAAGCGCTCATCTCGCCGCGGGAATCGAAGCTGCGACCTGAGGCTGTCAGGTTGAAGCTGACACTGCCGGGCAGGTCGGCGCGCAATTCCCCGGGGTTGATGCCGGTAGCGTGCCCGCTGATGGACCAGCTCTGCGATGGCGACCACAGCACGCGGCCGCTGAGCAGCGCATGTCCGCCGAACAGATCGACCGCGGCGGGATCGAAAGTCACGCCGTCCTTGCCGAGGGTGCCGCTCGCCTCCACGGCCATTTCCGGGAGCGCTGCCGCACGGCCATGGCCGTTGACGTGCACCTGGTACGGCATGATGCCGGCGAGGGCGAACGAGCCCGTCACGTTGCGCACCGCCGGATCACGCCCGGTCAGCGGCCAGCGGAAGTCGCTGCACTCTCCCTGCAGATCGAGCCGCGGACCATGCTCGACGATGGCGATCGTGCCCGCAGCGGTGGCGTGGGCCCCAGAGGCGACGTGGCGCGCTTCCATGCTGCGCGCAGTGAGGACATGCGCGGCGTAACTACCAGCGAACTGCACTTCGAACTCGCCGGCGCGCAGTCCGGTGGGGTTCACCGGTCCGTGCGCGCTGAAGCCGCTCCCATCCCCCGAGCCCGCGAGGTGCCCGGTAATGCTGCCGAGGGGGCTACTCAGGTGGAACGCGCTCAGGTCAAAGCTCTGCACGGCTGCATCGGCGGCCCAGTGCCAGTGTCCGGTGAGCTCGAGCGCCTGGCCGGACACATCGGCCCGGAAAGGGCTGCTGACATGCGCGACGATGTTCAAAGCGTCGAGGTTGCCACGAGCGCTGCCGGCAAGCGTCCACGTCGGCTGCCCCGAGGGGGTCCAGTCCACATGACCCTTGACCTCCATGCCGAGCGGATCGGTCGCGCGCAAGGTGCCCAGCGCGTTGATGTGAGCATCCTCGAGCATGCCATCGAGGCCGAAGAAGCGAATGTAGCTGTGGCGGATGATTGCCGCGCCACGTATGTCGCTCAGCGCGAGCTGAAAGCCGTTGTAGACAGAAAGCTGTGCGCTGCCGACCTGCGCGTCTTCGGCGTTGATGCTGAGCCAGGCGGGCAGGAAGCTCGGCGGCCCGGGCATCGAGGGTTTGGTGCGGCGCTTCACCTCGATGAGCGCGCTCTGCACCTTGCCGTGCGCCACGCGGATGGTCTGCAGCACGAGTGGGCGCAGGGCGACCCGCCCCTCGATGCCGGTGAATGTCAGGTGCACGATCTCGTGCTCGACCTCCACGCGCTCGATGGTGAGGCCGCTTGCCACCGTGCCGCTCACCCCGCTGATCGTGAGACGCACCGGCCCGAGCTGTCTGGGGATGTGCCGGATCACGAACTGCAGTCCGCCGTTGGTGAACAACACCGCCCACACGAGTACCGCCGGTGCGGCGATGGCGCTGCAGATGATCAGGATGGCGAGGGTGAGCAGCAGGCGGCGCATGCCGGGGTGATCCCGCTCAAAGCTTCGGGGAGAAGTTGATGTGCAGACGCGGGCCGGCGTTGGTCGAGAGCGGCTGCGCGATGTCGACGCCGAGCGTCATGACCGGCAGGCGTACCCGCAGGCCGATGCCCACCGAGTATTGAATGAACGGCGGGCATATGGTCGTGCCCATTTCCGCGCCCGGCACGCAGTCGGGCTTATGGAAGCTGTTGAGGGCATTGCCATAGTCGAAGAAGGCAGCGACACCTAGGCTGCGCGGAAGCTCACGGATGAATTCCACCGTGCCGGTGAGCACATCCTTGCCACCGGTCTTCAGATAGTACCCGGGCTTGGGCTGGCAGCCACCGGTGGAAGTGAGCAGGACTTGCCCCGCAGTATTGGTCGCACACACCGGGCCCTCGAGCGGTGAGAGCTCGTTGTAGGCGAAGCCGCGCACGCTGTTATCGCCGCCCGCGAAGAAGCGGTACACCGCAGGCATGTCGTTGAAGTCCTTCACGAAGGTGGTGCCGATCTCATCGCGCAGCAGCAGATGCCACTTGCCGCCGAGATTGAACACGCGCTCGGCCTGCAGGTGCACCTGGATGAAGTCGGCTTGGGAGCCGAGCGCGCTGTGCGAGGCTTTGATGGTGGCGAAGAAGGGGCGCACGAACAGCGGCTCGCCGAGATAGCCCTTCGGCACCCTGGCGAGGTCGAGCTCCGGCACGAGCAGCTCATCGCTGCGCGCCGTGTCGGTATTCACGACCGTGGGAGCGCTGTTATCGCTGATGGTGTGCACGCCGTTGAGCAGCCAGACGTGCTGCCAGCCGGCGGTGACGTTAGTGAAGCTGAAACCCGCCGACTGGGTGGTGGCGGTTACATCCGCAAGTGTCTCCTGCTGGATGATGGCGTTGAGTGAGATGTTCTCGACCGCCGGATCGCCGAAGGGGATGCGGTAGTGGCTCTGCACGTTGTAGCGCTGCACCTGCGAGGCCTGCACCGCGATACTCAGGCTGTGACCCAGGGAGTTGATACGGCGATCCTCGTAACCGAAGGTCCCGCGTATGCCGGTGTCGGTGGCGTAGCCCGCGCCGACCGAGTAGCGGTGCCGCCGGCTGGCATCGGCGCGGATTTTCACCGGCACCGTGAGCGCCTCGCGGTCGGGGTCGCCGGGCAGTACCTCGAGATTGGCGAAGTACTGCGCATCATCGAGCGCAAATTGCGTGCGCAGCACCTGTGTGAGGTCGAAGTACTCGCCCTGGTGATAGCGCAGGTAGCGGCGCACGAGCTTGTTGCTGATCACGTGCTGCTCGATGGTGGTGTCACCGAAGCGATAACGCTGTCCGGTGTCGAGCTCGAGTGCGATGTTGGCCGTGTGGTTGGGCGGATCGACTACCAGCTCGTTGCGAATCAGTTTGGCGTCGAGGTAGCCGTAGGTGGCCGCGGTGCGCTGCAGGTCGGCCTTGATGTTGTCATAGGCGGCGTGGCTCAGGCGGTCGCCGGAGTGCAGCGGCAGGTTGTTGAGGATGCGCTGGAACAGCGGATCGCTCTCGCCCGGGCCGTCGACGCGCACATCGATCTGGTTGACCAGTACCGGCGTACCCGGGGTGATGTTGACGACGACCCGCCAGTCGCCGTGCCCCTGGTCGGCGACGGTCGATTCCACCTTCGGTTCGTAGTAGCCGAAGGGCCGCAGCGCGGCATCGACCTCTCGCTCGACTCGATTGTGCAGCCGCTCGACCGTGTCGGCGTTCAGGTCCACGCCTCCCTTGCGATAGCGCTCGAAGCTCAGATAAGCGAGCACGTTGTCACGCACCTCATCGTCGACTCCGTGGACCTCCACCGTGACGCTCGAGGCGTGCGCGGGCAACCCGGCGAGCAGGCACAGCAGGAGCGTCGGGGCACGCCTGAGCAGTCGACGACCCCACGGCAGGAAATTGCGCTGCGCCATCTCACCGTATGATCAGAGAAAAGTTCGGAATTCTAGAGCGTTGCGAGCGGGCCCGCTCGCAGTTGACTGGGCCACGCGCCCGGCGGCAGCTGGAACTCGCTCTCACCGGTCACATCGCCGGCAGGATCGAAGCGCCGCTCGGCCATCTGCAGCCGGCCGTCGCCTTCGAGCAGCAGCACCGTAGAGCAGCGCGTGCCGTACTCGGAATGCAGCACGAAAGGAGCCGACAGCGCCCGCTCCCAGTCGGGCGGGAGCGCGCCAGTGTGTGTGCCTGCGGGCTCCTGCGCCGGGCTGCGGTCGGCAAGCAGCGCGAAGAGTTGTTCGGTGCCGCCTGAGGCACCTTGTCGCAGCCACATCTGAAAGGCAGCTCGCACCCGTTCGAGCTTCGGCCATGGGGTATCCAGAGACTCGTTCGCGAGGCCATAGACCCCGGGCGGCAGGCCATGGGCGAAGGACGCGGTGCGGTTCGAGGCGTACCAGAGCGAGTCGCCATTCGCGAGCAGCAGGTTGAAGCCTGAGTAACCGCTCGCTCGCGCTTCGAGTGCGGCCAGGAACGGCGCTGGGGCGATCGGCGAGTCGCCGGTGCGTGCGGTGAGGTACTGCAGGATGAGATCCCCGCGCGAGGGCGCCCCGGCACGCGGCGGCTGCAGCTCGCGATAGTTGGTGACCACGCCGAAGCGGCGCGCGCTGTCGACACCGAGCCAGGTGCCCTGCGAGCGCAGGTCGCGGCCGGCCAGAATGTCCGCCGGCGGCGGCCACAGGCCAAGCGGGGCGGCCGCGCGCGCGTGGAACTCATCGCGATTCGCGGCCACCACCAGCCGGTAGCGCTCATGCACCCGCCAGGCAAGAACCAGCAGGCACATGACTAGCCGCTGCCCTTCAACCAGGCCTCGATGAGCCGCCAGGAGATCGACTGTGTCGGCGGAGTGAGCGCCTCACCGGAGTGCACTTGCTCGCGCGTGAACCAGCGTGCGTCCTCGAGCTCGCCGCCCACGCGCACCTCGCTGCCACGCGCTGCGCGTGCCTGGAACCCGACCATCACCGAGGAGGGAAACGGCCAGGGCTGCGAGGAGTGATAGTGCAGCTCGGTCACGACCACACCGGTCTCCTCGGCCACCTCCCGCAGCACTGCATCTTCCAGGCTCTCGCCCGGCTCGACGAATCCCGCGATGGTGGAATAGCGGCGCGCGGGCCAGCTCGCCTGGCGCCCGAGCAGTGCCCGCTCTCCATCGCTCACCAGCACGATGATCGCCGGGTCGATGCGCGGGAAGTATTCCTGTACGCAACCCGGATCCGTGCACACCAGACAGTGACCGGCATGGGTCGTTGCGGTAGGAGCGCCGCATACGCCGCAGTGGCGGTGGCGGGCACGCCAGATGAGCAGTGCGCGTGCGTACGCGAGCAGTCCTGCCTCATTCGCGGGCAGCACCGCGCTGAGCGGCCGCAGCTCCGCGAGTTGGGTACCGGCAGGAAGCTCGAAGGAGCCTTCGGCGGGCAGTTCCACGAGCAGGCAGCGCGCCTCCTGGAACCACCCGAGCAGGACTTCACTACCGGCTTCGGCAGCGGCGAGCAGCGGTGCGCCATGGCCGAGAAGCGCCACGCGCGGCTCGCCACCGGCGTGCAGCAGCTGCGCCGTTCCCTGGGCGATCACATAGCGCGTCGCCGGGTCGGCGCGCGCCTCGGCGAGCCAGTGCGGGTTATCGCGTTCCTCGGCGCGACGCTCGATGTAGGGACCCGAGAAGAAATTGGGACGAACGCGCTCCATCGATGCGGCCTGCGCTGCGCTGTGGGTGGCGTTGGATTCTACCTCGGGGAGTCACGCATCTTCCCGGGGCCCGTCTTCCCGGAGGCTCGAAGCCCAGCGGCCGAGGCGGCGCGCGCGCCGGGACCGTTCAGGCATGAGCGCGCGACTGTGGGGTGCTGGCGCAGTGCGCGCAACGCGCCAGGCGCAGCGGGAAACGCTCGGTCACCATGAGACTTCCGCAACCGCTGCAGTCGCCAAGGCGCAGCTGATCCCCGCGTGCCAGCGCGGTAGTGAGGAACACGGCATGCTCGAATGAGATCTGCGCCGCCGGCAGCAGCAGACGAAAGACCTCGAACGCCTCGCACAACAACTCGCCACGCTTCACATCGGCGAGCGGCACCGGCCCGCTCGCGCTCGCGACGCGTGCAGACAGCATCGATTGTCCCAATGCCATGCTTGCGCCCGGCGCAGCCGTGGGAACGACATCGAGGAGCGACAGCATGCTCGCGAGCAGCGCCGTCTCTTCCTGCAGTCGCAGCGAGCGGGTGAAGTAGGCCACCTGGTGAGGCGACTTGCCGCGGTGGCGGGGAAGTGCACGCCGCGCCTGACTCATGTAGGAGCGATAGAGCTTGCGGATGCGATCGTCGGAAAGCCCGGTCCAGGTCCGTATGGTCTGGGTGCGCGCCTCGTGATGCAGGAAGCGCAGCGCGAGCTCCATGCGGGCGCGCTCGCGGCGGTAGCGATCGTCGCAGATACGCATGCCGGCATTTTGGTTAAAAATCTCCAAAACGCAATCCGAAAAAATTGGTGAAAAAACTCCAAATTCACTACTGGCACGGCTGCGGCGGTCGGTTACGATAGTGGCGCGGTGTGCGCAGGGGGGATGCGGGATGCTGCTGCATTGCGGGAAGAAAGACGGCGCCGCAGGGGAGCGTGCCATGCCCGCGGACTGCTGGCTGCGCGCAGGCACACTCGAGTCGCTCACCGAGCTCAATGAGCTTGGCCTTGCGCTGCTCGCGGAGCAGTCGACCGACCCCGGCGCCGCGAGCGGGCTGCTGCTGCCGCTCGCCGAGCTGTGGCGCGCGCTCGATGCCGCGGCACGCCGCCGGGCGGCGGGCTGCCCATACCTGCTGCTCGATGCCGGTTTTGGCGATCCGGCGCGCTGGCGAACACCTCCAGCGTCGGCCCAGGTCGGCGACGCCGCCACTGACCGCTACCTGCGTTACTTCAGTGTGCCGACGGCGACCGAGGTCGCCCGCCTGGTATTCATCTATGCGTGGCATCTCAGCCGCTCGCAGCCCGCAGCGGCGCGGCTGCTGCTCGGTATGCCGGCGGCGAGCGTTGCGTTGATCGGTCGCCATACGTTGCGGCAGATCCAGGCACTCGCGGAGAGCCACCCCGAGTGGCTGCGGCCGCGCTGGCCGGCGCGCGTGCAGGTGTGGCGCGAGCTTCTGCTGGCGGCGGCTTCTGCGGATGCGACGTCGCTCGAGCGCGCACGGCTGCGTGGATTGACGCTGCTCGCAGCCGAGGCACGCCTCGCAGCGGCTTCCCACATCCCGGACCAGCGATGGCTCGAGCGCTGCGGTAACTGGCCCCCGTGACTGGCTTCTCTTCGGTGAGTGTCCCTTTTTGAGCGGTGGATGTCTGCGGTGCCTGTGGCGGAGCGGTTTCAAGCTCCGGATGATATGGCGGCGTATCCGGAGGACCATGGACCATGAAGCAGGCGTTGATCGTCATCGATGTACAGGAATCCTTCCGTCAGCGTCCCTACTTCCGCCAGCAGGACCTGCCTGCATTCCTGGACAACGTGCAGTCGCTGATCGACCGTTGTCAGGCTCGCGGCATTCCCATCGTGCAGATCTTTCACCAGGAGCCGGGCGATGATGTTAGTAATCCGTTCTGCCATGCCTCGGGGTGGGTGCGAACGATGCGCGAGTTGAGGCTGCAGCCTGCCGCGGTATTCCACAAATCGGTGCACTCGGCCATGTTCGGCCGCTCTGCGGAGGGCACGACGCTCGAAGAATGGTTGCGCCAGCGCGGGATCAGCGAGCTCCTCATCACTGGCATCCGCACCGAGCAGTGCTGCGAGACCACCACGAGGCATGCGTCCGATCTCGGTTTCGACGTGCGCTATGTGACCGACGCGACGCTTACCTTTCCCATGCGCACGCGCGGCGGACGCGAGGTGTCGGCGGCCGAGATCCAGGAGCGCACCGAGCTGGTGCTCGATGGCCGTTTCGCGCAGATCGTTACCACTGCCGGCGCTCTCGCCTGAGAGCGTCCTCGCGACGGCGCAGTCGTCGGCTGCTCAGGGTCCGCCTTCCTTCGCCACCAGATAGCGCACGAGCTCGATGAGCTCGTCGTTGTTCTTGAGCTCGTCGCGGATCACGCGGTACTTGCCATTGACGATTAGGGTGGGCGTCGAGTCGACGTGCATGGCGACGATCTGCGCGTCGGCGGCGCGCATCTTGCTGTCGATGCCGAAGGAATTCGCCATGGCGAGAAACTGCTGCGGGTTGATCCCGGCGACCCGGGCATAGAAGCTCGCCGCATCGGCGATCGATGGCAGCGGACTCTTCAGGCGGTTGGTGCCGGGAACGATGATGCCGAGCTCCCCGCTCTTCCACACCGCGTCGTACATCGCCTGGTGAGTGCGTTCGGCGATGCCGAGCGCCTGGGCCGCAAGAAAGGCGCGCTGGAACATCGGCCAATCCTCGGCCGGATTGAATGCCGCGGGCAGAAACGCGAGCTGCGCGTTGGCGGGCAGCGCATGGCGCAGCTTGTCCATCGTGGGCTGGAAGGCGTTGCAGGCCGGACAGCCGTAGGAAAATACCTCCAGGACCTCCACCTTGCCGGCCGGCACCGTGGTCTGCTGTGCCGGGGTAATGCGTGCGTACTGGACACCTTCGGTCCAGGTGGCGGCGCGTGCGCCGGCTGCGAGCGTGAAAATCGCCAGTGGCAGGAGCAAGGCAATGGAGCGACTCATGCAGGTCTCCGCTAGCTGATCATCGGGTGCGGTTCGGCTCAGTAGATCGCGATCTCACGCCGTCCGGTAGACTCGCGCGCGCCGCGAAACATTCCCTCGGTGCTGAATTCCATGACGATGCGGCCGGCGTGGTCGATGGCGATGAGACCGCCATCGCCACCGAGCTTGCGCAGGATTACGTGCAGCAGCTCGTGCACGGCCTGCCCGAGGGTGAGCTTGCGGTACTCGACCGCAGCGCACACGTGGTGGGCCGCGACTGCGCGGATGAAGTACTCGCCATGGCCCGTGGCGGAGACCGCGCAGACGCCATTTTTCGCGTAGGTGCCGGCGCCGATGATCGGGGAGTCCCCGACGCGCCCAGGACGCTTGTTGGTCATCCCGCCGGTCGAGGTGGCGGCGGCAAGATTGCCGCTGGCATCGCATGCCACTGCACCTACCGTACCCTGCGCCGCGGGCGGCACCAGATCCGATACGCGCTCGCCGCGCTGCTCGGACTCGAGCTGCTCGAGCCGCTCGGCGGTGCGGAAATACTGGTTGGGCACGAGCACGAACTGCTCTTCCAGTGCAAACTCCTCGGCGCCGGCACCGACCAACAGCACGTGACGTGATTTCTCCATCACCCGCCGCGCAAGCTCGATTGGGTTTTTCACGTGCCGCACCGAGGCGACTGCTCCGGCGCGCATCTGCCGCCCGTCCATGATGGCCGCATCGAGCTCGGCAGCGCCATCGCGGGTGAGCGCAGCGCCGTGTCCGGCGTTGAAGGCCGGATGGTCCTCGAGCAGCCGCACCGCCGTCGCGACCGCATCCAGGCTCGTGCCGCCGCGCTCGAGCACTGCGAAGCCGCCATCGAGAGCCGACTCGAGACCGGCGCGATAACTACGCTCGCGCTCGGGCGCGAGTGTGGCGTGCGGCACGGCGCCGGCGCCGCCATGAATAGCGATGGCGTACATGAGCCTGCCTCAGTGACCGAGCTCGGGATACATTGCGATCTCACGCCGCCCGCGCGAATCGCGCGCCCCGCGAAACATGCCGGCGCTGTTGAAATCCATGGCGATGTCGCCGGCACGATCGAGCGCAATGAGCCCGCCTTCGCCGCCGGTGCGGCGCAGTTTCACCTGGATCACTTCATGCACCGCGGCAGCGAGCGCCATGTGCCGGTACTGCACCAGGGCGCACACGTCGTACGCGACCACCTGGCGGATGAAGTACTCGCCGTCCCCGGTGCCAGATACCGCACAGCTGTCGTTGTTCGCATAGGTTCCGGCTCCGATGAGTGGACTGTCGCCGACCCGGCCGCGGTGCTTGTTGGTGAGACCGCCGGTGGAGGTGGCCGCGGCGAGATTCCCGGCGCGATCGAGCGCCACCGCGCCGACCGTGCCCATGCTGCGTGGCGCGGCGGGCGGCGCCATGCGCGTCATGGGCTTGCCGGCGGCGCGCGCCGCT
Organism: Steroidobacteraceae bacterium; assembly: GCA_035495655.1. Lineage (GTDB taxonomy): Bacteria > Pseudomonadota > Gammaproteobacteria > Steroidobacterales > Steroidobacteraceae > 13-2-20CM-66-19. The sequence continues at coordinate 15,348 of DATJFM010000096.1, read as the reverse complement.
TCGACACGCCGCGCCTCTTCGAGCTGCTGCATGCGCGCTTCGGTACGGAAATAGCCGCGCGGTACCAGCGCCATGCCCTGCTCGAGCGCAAAGTCCTCCGCCCCATCCCCGACCAGCAGCACGTGCGGGCTCTTATCCATCACCAGCCGTGCGAGCTCGATAGGGTTCTTCACGTGCCGTACCGCGGCCACCGCGCCGGCGTGCGGACCACTGCCATCCATGATCGCAGCATCGAGCTCGGCAGCGCCGTCCTCATCGAGTACCGCGCCACGCCCGGCATTGAACTGCGGGTCATCCTCCATGCGCGTGACCGCGGCAATCGCCGCATCGAGGCTCGAACCACCGCGTTCGAGTACCTCGTAGCCGGCATCGAGTGCCGCCGCAAGACCCGCACGGTAGGAGGCTTCGCGCTCCGCTGTCATCTTGGACCGTTCGATCACGCCCGCACCTCCGTGGATGACGATGGCGATCGGTGCGCTCGCCGCTGCGGGCGCCGCGGCCGCGACGCCCGGGAGCAGCACGGCGAGCAGCACGGCGAGCAGCGCAGCCGTGATTTCAGTGAGCGTGCGGCGCGACATCGTTTCCTTTCAGGCTATGATCGAAGGGACCGCCACTACGCGCGCATGCGGCACCTGCAATCCGGACGGTAGATCTTAAGGTGAAACCCGCGATGTCGCAGCGGATACGCAGTGTTCTGGTCGCCAACCGCGGCGAGATCGCCATCCGTGTGATGCGCGCCGCGAGCGAGCTCGGGCTGCGCACGGTCGCGGTGTACTCGCACGAGGACCGTTTCTCCCTGCATCGGACCAAGGCCGACGAATCCTATCTCGTCGGCCGCGGCAAAGGGCCGGTCGAGGCGTACCTCGATATCGAGGAGCTGCTGCGGGTGGCGCGCGAGGCGGCGGTCGAAGCGATCCACCCCGGCTACGGATTTCTCGCAGAGAACCCCGAGTTCGCACGCGCCTGCGGTGTAGCCGGGATCTGCTTCATCGGACCGCAGCCCGAGACACTTGCGGTGTTCGGCAACAAAGTGGCAGCGCGGCAGCTGGCCGTCTCGGCCGGCGTTGCGGTGATGCCCGCGACCGGGCCGCTGCCCGAGGATCCGGCCGCGTGCGCGCAGGCCGCCGAGCAGATCGGCTATCCGCTGATACTGAAAGCGAGCTGGGGAGGCGGCGGGCGCGGAACGCGCGTGGTGCGCGATGTCGGCGAGCTCGCCGAGCTCCTGCCGGTCTGCCGGCGCGAGGCGCAGGCCGCCTTCGGTAACGATGAGCTCTATCTCGAGAAGCTCGTGTCACGCGCACGGCACGTGGAGGTGCAGATCCTCGGCGATCTGCACGGGACGCTGGTGCATCTGTTCGAGCGCGACTGCACGGCGCAGCGGCGCCACCAGAAGGTGGTCGAGCGCGCCCCCGCGGTCTTTCTGAATGACGCACAGCGCGCGCGGCTGTGTGCGGCTGCGCTCGCCATCGGCCGCGCGGCCCGGTACACGAGCGCCGGCACCGTCGAGTTCCTGCACGATGCCGACGACGGCCGGCATTATTTCATCGAGGTCAACCCACGCATCCAGGTCGAGCACACCGTCACCGAGTGCGTCACCGGAATCGACCTGGTGAAGGCGCAGATCCGCATTGCCGGTGGCGCACGTATCGGCACACCCGAGAGCGGCGTGCCGGCGCAGGCAGAGATCCGCTTGAGCGGTCACGCGCTTCAATGCCGCATCACCACCGAGGACCCGGAGAACAACTTCGTTCCCGACTACGGCAAGATCGCGGCGTACCGCAGTCCGGCGGGGTTCGGCATCCGGCTCGATGCCGGCACTGCCTACACCGGCGCCATCATCACCCGCTCGTATGACTCGCTGCTGGTGAAGGTCACCGCCTGGGCGCCGATCGCCGAAGAAACCATCGCGCGCATGCACCGTGCGCTCGCCGAGTTCCGCATCCGCGGGGTAGTCACCAACCTGCGCTTCCTCGATCAGCTCATCAACCATCCGCGCTTCGCGGCAGGCGAGTACACCACGCGTTTCATCGAGGAGACGCCGGAGCTGCTGCACTGGCCGCGCAAGCGCGACCGCGCCACGCGCATCCTGAAGCTTCTCGCTGCGACCATCGTGAACGGCAACACCGAGGTGCAGGGCCGCGCCCGTCCGGCGCGGCTCACGATCCCGCAGCTGCCGCCGGGCCAGCTGCCGCCGCCCACGCCCGGCAGCAAGCAGAAGCTCGATGAGCTCGGTGCGAATGCGTTCGCGCAGTGGATGCTGAATGAGCGGCGGGTACTCGTTACCGACACCACCATGCGCGATGCGCACCAGTCGCTGCTCGCCACCCGGGTGCGCACCTTCGACATGGTCGCCATCGCTCCTTATTACGCGGCGCTGCTGCCGCAGTTGTTCTCGCTCGAGTGCTGGGGCGGCGCGACTTTCGATGTGGCGCTGCGCTTCCTGCGCGAAGATCCCTGGGAGCGGCTCAGCGCATTGCGCGCGCGCCTGCCGAACCTGCTGCTGCAGATGCTGCTGCGCGGGGCCAATGGGGTCGGCTACACGCACTATCCGGACAACGTCGTACGTTTCTTCATCGCGCGCGCCGCCGCGCGCGGTATCGATGTGTTCCGCATCTTCGACTCGCTCAACTGGGTCGAGAACATGCGCGTGTCCATCGACGCGGTGCGCGAAGCCGGCAAGCTGTGCGAGGCGGCCATCTGCTACACCGGCAACCTCAGCGATCCGGCCGAGCGTAAATACACCCTGGACTATTACCTCCAGCTCGCGCGCGAGCTCAGGGCCGCCGGCACCCACGTCCTCGGCATCAAGGACATGGCCGGCCTGCTGCGGCCGCGTGCGGCGTACGAGCTGGTGAAGGCACTCAAGGAGGAGACGGGACTGCCGGTGCATCTGCACACTCACGATACGAGCGGCATCGCCGCGGCGAGTGTGCTTGCGGCGGTGGCCGCGGGCGTCGATGCGATCGATGCAGCCATCGACGCGATGAGCGGTCTCACTTCGCAGCCGAATCTCGGCTCGCTCATCGAGGCGCTGCGTTTCGGGCCACGCGAGACAGGCCTGGATGCCGAGGCGGTGCGGCGCATCTCAGCCTACTGGGAGCAGGTGCGCCGGCAATACACCGCCTTCGAGAGCGACATCCGCGCCGGGGCCTCCGAGGTGTATGTGCACGGCATGCCCGGTGGGCAGTACACCAATCTGCGCGAGCAGGCGCGCGCGCTCGGCATCGATGAAGCCCGCTGGCCCGAGGTGGCGCGCACGTACGCGGAGGTCAACGAGCTCTTCGGCGACATCATCAAGGTCACCCCGACCTCCAAGGTGGTCGGCGACCTGGCACTTCTCATGGCGAGCACGGGCATCACCCGTGAGCAGGTGCTCGATCCGGACACACCGGTGCCTTTCCCCGAGTCGGTGGTGCAGCTGCTGCGCGGCGAGCTGGGCCAACCCCATGGCGGGTTTCCGCAAGGCCTGCGGCGCAAGGTGCTCAAGGGAGCGGCGCCGCTTGCGACGCGCGCCGGCGCCGCACTCGCATCCATCGACCTCGACGCCGAGCGTGCCGGGCTGCAGAGCAGGTCGCCGTATCCGGTGAACGATCAGGATCTGGCCTCATACCTGATGTACCCGCAGGTGTTCGAGGACTACGCCCGCAACCGGGCGCTCTACAGCGATCCTGCGATTCTTCCCACGCCGGTTTTCTTCTATGGCATGGAGCCCGGACAGGAGATTTCGGTCGATCTCGAGCGCGGCAAGACCCTCATCGTGCGCTACGTGGCGATGAGCGAGCCGCACGAGGACGCTACCCGTACCGTGTTCTTCGAATTGAACGGCCAGCCGCGCTCGGTGCGCGTGCCGGATCACCGCCAGGTGGCCACGCGCCCGCCGCCAGTCAAGGCGGCCGCCGGAAATCCGCAACACGTGGGTGCGCCGATGTCAGGGGTCGTGTCGACGGTCGCGGCGCTAGCCGGAGCGCGCGTGTCGCGCGGCGATGCGTTGCTGACACTCGAGGCGATGAAAATGGAGACCGCAGTGCGCGCAGAGATCGCGGGCGAAATAGCTGAGGTGCTGGTGCGCCCGGGACAGGCGGTGGAGGCGAAGGATCTGCTGGTGGTGCTACGCGGCGAGGGAGCTGAGCCGCGCTGAGGCGCGGGTTCCGTTTCCGTCGAAGGAGAGCAGGAGGTTACTCGGAGGGATAGTAATGTCATGGACTCCCCCTGCTCTTACGGCATCTGATGTGCCAGATTGAAGACGTTAGTCTTGCGGAGCACCATCGAGCACTCAGACCGTATCTCTGAGCGCCACGCCGCTATCGGCGAGCTTGTCGAGATTGGGGCGCGCATGCAGCGGGATCAGCTTGCGCGCCGCCATCTGGTCCTTGGGTGTGTTGACGCTGTCGAGAGCCACCAGCTCGCCATCACGCAGATAGCAGACGCTGAAGCTGCGCTCGGCGGGCGAGCCGCGCACGATGGCGGCGTCGTAGCCGTAGCCAACGCCGATGATGATCAGCTTGAGATCGAACTGATCGGACCAGAACCACGGCACCTTATCGTGCAGGGTCTGAGTGCCGAGCAGGTTGAGCGCCACCGTGTTGCCCTGCTCGAATGCATTGTCCACGGATTCGAGCCGCAGATGGCGGCCGTACTGGCGGTTGAGATGACTCGCGCAATCCCCGGCGGCGTAGATCGCCTCATCGGCGGTGCGGCAATACACATCCGTGACGACACCATTCTCGCACTCGAGCCCGGCAGCGCTCGCCAGCTCATCCGCGGGCGCCACTCCGACTCCGGCGATCACGAGGTCGGCCGGATATTCACCACCGCTCTCGGTGAGCACGGCGCGCACGCGCCCGGTGCGCGTATCGGCATGCAGAGCGCGCACGCTCTCGTTGCAACGGATGTGCACGCCATGACGTGCGTGCTCGGCCTGATAGAAGGCGGACACTTCAGGGCTCGTCACGCGGCTCATCACGCGCGGCGCCATCTCGAGCACGGTGACCTCCATGCCCCGCTCGCGCGCGGTGGCGGCGACTTCGAGGCCGATGTAGCCGCCTCCGACGATGACCACGCGTCCCCCCGCGGTGCACTCGCTGCGGATGCGGTCGGCATCGGCGATGGTGCGCAGATAGTGCACCCCGGGGAGCTCGCCCCCGGGGACGAGCAGTCGCCGCGGACGGCTTCCGGTCGCGAGCAGCAAGGCGTCGTACCGCAGTACCAGGTCGTTATCGAGCCGCACCTGCCGCTCGCGCCGGTCGATCTCCGTCACCCGGTGACCGAAATGCGTCGTGATCGCGTGCTCGGTAAAGAAGGCCGCCGGCCGGATGAGGAGCCGCTCACGCTCGAGGCTGCCGCCGAGGTATTTCTTCGAGAGCGGCGGGCGCTGGTACGGCGGCCAGGGCTCATCGCCCACCAGCGTGAGCTCTCCGGTGAAACCTCGGCGCCGCAGCGTGTCGACCGCCTGCACGGCGGCCTGGCCGCTTCCCGCGATCACGATCCGCTCGTACATCGGAGAAAGAATAGCCCAACAGCGAAGCCCCGGCCGCACCGCGAAGGAGCACGGGCGGCTGCTCTGCGCTCCAGGGTGGTGCAGTCCACGGTCGCTGCCGAGGGACTGCCCGGTGCAGAGCCGCCGCATTTGCCGCGATTCGACGCCATGGCACGGAAACTGCAAAATCGCTGACGCCGCAGTCCCCGCAGACGGAGTGCCCGCCCATGAAACTGGTTACCGCGATCATCAAGCCCTTCAAGCTCGACGACGTCCGCGCCGCGCTCTCGGACATCGGGGTATCGGGCATGACGGTGACCGAGGTAAAGGGTTTTGGGCGCCAGCGCGGACACACCGAGCTCTATCGCGGCGCGGAGTACGTGGTCGATTTCGTTCCCAAGACACGCATCGAAGTGGCAGTGCGTGGCGATCTGGTCGATCAGGTGATCGAAGCCATCATGAAGTCGGCCAAGACCGGCAAGGTGGGCGACGGCAAGATCTTCATTACCGACATCGAGCGCGTCATCCGCATACGCACCGGGGAAACTGACGACAGCGCGCTGTAGCGATCGATGCCGCGATGGCGCCGGCTGCAGTCGCGCCGGCCCTTCCTCCGGCGCGGCGGCCGTGAGTTATGCTTCCTTTCATGCCGCGCGCCCTACGCATCTACGAAAACGGTGGACCCGAGGTTCTGCGCCTCGAAGAGGTCGACCCGGGCAAGCCCGCGGCCGGTGAGGTGCAGATCCGCCACACGGCGATAGGCGTCAATTACATCGACGTCTATGACCGCACCGGACTCTATCCGGTCAGCCTCCCGAGCGGACTCGGGCGCGAAGCCGCCGGGGTCGTGCTGGCGCTCGGGCGGGGTGTGCGGGGACTGCGCGCCGGTGAGCGCGTGGCCTATGTTTTTCCCTCGCCGGGTGCCTATAGCGAGGTGCGCAACGTACCCGCCGAGCGCCTGGTCCGCGTGCCGCGCGCCATCTCCGATGAGCAGGCCGCGGCGCTCATGCTGAAAGGACTCACCGCGCAGTTTCTCATCCGGCGAACTTACAAAGTCGCGCGCGGAGACACGATCCTGGTGCATGCCGCAGCCGGCGGCGTCGGACTCATCCTCTGCCAGTGGGCGAAAGCGCTCGGTGCGACAGTGATCGGCGTGGTCGGCAGCGAAGCCAAGGCAGAGCTCGCGAGGAAGCACGGTTGTAAGCACGTCCTGATTTCCGGACGCGATGAGCTCGTGCCGGCAGTCAAGAAACTGACGCGCCAGGAGGGGGTCGCTGTGGTCTACGACGCGGTCGGCAAGGATACCTTCATGGAGTCCCTCGACTGCCTCAGACACCGCGGCATGATGGTGACCTTCGGCAACGCCTCGGGCCCGCCGCCGGCCATCAGCCCGCTCGAGCTCAGCAAGCGCGGCTCCCTCTTCCTGACCCGCCCCACTCTCTTTCACTACATCGCCACGCGCGCCGAGCTCGAGGCGGCGGCGCGGGAGCTGTTCGCTGCGGTGCGCGCCAGGAAAGTGCGTATCGTCATCGGCCAGAAGTACCCGCTGAACCGCGCCGCCGATGCGCACCGCGATCTCGAAGGCCGGCGTACCACCGGCTCAACCGTACTGGTACCCGACGGCGTCTGAGGCCACGGCGGGCGGACGCTCACACGCCGCCGGGCTCTGCCCTGTCGGCCGTATCCGGTGAGCCACCAGCGGGTACACGGGCGCGCAACGGCCGCGCGCTGCGACTGATGCCGAGCGCGCCGCTGCGCACGACCTCCAGGAGCTCGGCCCGGTGCGCCAGATCGCCCATGAACGCATTCACCTCCGACTCGCTCGCCGTGAGCTCGACGATGAACCCCTCGACCGCCGGGTCGAGCACCCGCCCACCGCTGCGTACCACCTGGCCGCGCACGGTATCGGTCTGACCCGGCGCCACGCGCAGCTTCAGCAGTACCAGCTCGCGCTCCAGGTGCTCACCGCGCGTCATGTCGAGCACGTGCACCACGTCGATGAGCTTGTTGAGCTGGTTGACGATCTGCTGGATGACGAGGTCCGAGCCGGTGGTGACCAGAGTGAGTCGCGACACGGTCGGGTCGTCGGTCGGAGCGACCGAGAGCGACTCGATGTTGTAGCCGCGCGTGGAGAACAGACCCGCCACGCGGCTGAGCGCGCCGGCTTCATTCTGCAGCAGGATGGCGATGATGTGACGCACGAAAATCCGGAAAGATCGGCACGGAACGAGGCGCCGGGAGCCGCAGAATAAAGGATTGGTGCGCGCTTGCACCATGGACCCAAGCTGCTAGGCTGACTGATTCCTTTGCGCTTCCATCCTCCACTGCAAGAAAAGCGCGTCCATGAGTGACACGGTCATCCAGCCACGCCCGATGGGACACCCGCTTGCCGGCCAGCGGATGAGCGGCGCCCGAATGATCATGCAGGTGCTTGCGGATGAGGGCGTCACGGCCATCTTCGGGTACAGCGGCGGAGCGATCCTGCCGACCTACGACGCGGTGTTCCTCTACAACGAGCAGGCGGCACGGGCGGGGGAATCGCAGATCCCGCTCATCGTTCCCGCGAATGAGCAAGGCGCCGGCTTTATGGCCGCAGGCTATGCGCGCGCGAGCGGGCGAGTCGGCGTTTGCCTGGTGACCTCGGGACCGGGCGCAACGAACACTGTTACACCCGTGCGCGACTGCATGGCGGATTCTGTACCGATTGTAGTTATTTCCGGTCAAGTCTCGCGGGCAGCGATCGGTACGGACGCCTTTCAGGAGGCTCCGGTACCGACGATGATGGGGGCGGTCGCGAAGCACATCTTCCTCGTCACCGACCCCACCAAGCTCGAGCGCACCGTGCGCACGGCGTTCGAGATCGCCCGCAGCGGCCGCCCAGGCCCGGTGGTGGTCGATGTCCCGAAGGACGTGCAGAACTGGGAGGGCGAGTACCACGGCGAGGGGCTGCTGCCGATTCCCGGCTTCCGACGCCGCCAGCAGGAGCTCGAGCAGGCTCTGCTGGAGGATCAGGCGGCGGCGCATTTCTTCGGGATGCTCGAGGAATCCAGGCGCCCGCTCATCTACGCGGGCGGCGGCGTCATCAACGGCAACGCCGCCGCCGCACTCAGCGAGTTCGCGACCAGCTTCGGGGTGCCGGTGGTCACCACTCTCATGGGTATCGGCTCGCTCGATACCACCCATCCCCTCGCCCTGCGCATGCTCGGCATGCACGGTGCGGCATTCGCCAATTACGCGGTGGACGACTGTGATTTCCTGATCGCGGTCGGCGCGCGCTTCGATGACCGCGTCGCCGGCGTGCCGGCGCAATTCGCCCGCAATGCGCGCCGCATCGCGCATCTGGACGTCGACCGCGCGGAAGTAAACAAGGTGAAACGTGTGCACTGGAGCCACATCGGCCAGGTAGGTGAGGCGCTGAAGGCGCTCATCGCACACGGCCGTGCCGGGGGCTTCGCGCGCGATTTCTCTGCCTGGCACGCCGAGCTCGCCGAGCTCAAGCGGCGCTATGCCATGAACTATGACCGCGCGAGCCCGCTCATCCAGCCGAACTACGTGATCGAGGAGATCAACCGGCTCACGCGCGGTGCGGCCATCATCACCACCGGCGTCGGGCAACACCAGATGTGGGCGGCGCAGTACTGCGACTTCACCGCCCCGAGACTGTGGCTCACCTCCGGCAGCATGGGGACGATGGGCTTCGGGCTGCCGGCGGCCATCGGTGCACAGATCGCGCAACCGCAGAGGCTGGTTATCGACATCGATGGCGACTCCAGCATCCGCATGAACATCGGCGAGCTCGAGACCGTCACCACCTACGACCTGCCGGTAAAGGTGGTCGTGCTCAACAACTTCGGCGATGGCATGGTGAAGCAGTGGCAGAAGCTGTTCTTCAAGGGCCGGCTCTCGGCGAGCGACCGCTCGCTGCACAAGAAGGATTTCGTGAAGGCGGCCCAGGCGGACGGCTTCCGTTATGCGATGCGCCTCGAGCACAAGGCCGACGTGCCGCGGGTCATCGCCGACTTTCTCTCCTTCAAGGGACCGGCGTTCCTCGAAGTGATGATCGACCCCGACGCGGGCGTCTATCCGATGGTGGGGCCGGGACAGAGTTACGAGGACATGATCACCGGCGAATTCATTCCCTCGCGCCACAAGGTCGACATCAAGACCCCCGGGCCCTCGGAGATGTTCTGATGCACCGCTGGATGCACCGCTGGAGTGCTCCGCGAGCCGAGCTCCGCCACCTGCCGAGGCCGCCCAGCGCGCAGCCAGATGTTTGATTTCCTGCGGACCTCGCGACTGGGCCTGCCCGTGCTCTGCGCGCTGGTGCCGGCCGTGACGACCGCAGCCCCGGCGCGCGAGGATCAGATTCTCATCCTGGGCAACCCCGCCGGCGCCCAGAGCATCGCCACAGACGGCGCGGCCACGCGCGCCGAGTACTCCTTCAATGATCGCGGCCGTGGCGACCACATCATTGCCACCTGGAGGCTCGACGCCGCCGGAGTCCCGATCGAGTACCGGGGCAGCGGTAACGACTACTACAAGGCGGCCGTGACCGAGACTTTCCACTTCGAGGGTGGCCGCGCGTCCTGGCGCAACCGCGCCGAGCAGGGCGCGGTTCCGGTGAGCGGCGAAGCCTTCTACATCCCGATGAATGGCCCCCCGGAGATGCTCGGCGTTCTCGCACGCGCGCTCCTCAAGGCTCCCGGGCATCGCCTTGCACTCCTGCCCACGGGCGAGGCGGCCATCGAAGAGGTCGGTCCTCTGCCTGCACAGCCCGGCGCGGCGGCGGCGAGTACGCTCACGCAGTATCAGATGACCGGGCTCGACTTTTCGCCGACGCCGATCTGGCTCAATCGTAACGATGAGACTGCTGCTAACGTCTCCGGCTGGTTCTCGGTGCTCACCCCAGCCGCGCACACCTTCCTGCCGCAGCTGCTCGCGGCACAACAGCAGGCCACTGACGCGTGGTCAGCCCGCCTCGCAAAGGCACAGACACTCGTGCCGGCCGAGCAGGTGGTGATCCGCAATGCGCGGCTGTTCGATCCGCGCGATCTGAGCGTCACTGCGGGCACGAGCGTGCTGATCCGCGGCGAGCGCATCGTACAGATCGCTGACGATCCCGCCCTGGCGGCACCGGTAAACGCGCACGTCATCGAGGCGGGCGGACGCTTCCTGATGCCGGGGCTCTGGGACAACCATCAGCACTTCGGCGACAACGTGGGCGTGCTCGACATCGCCAACGGCGTGACGAGCGCGCGCGACATGGCGAACGACACCGATGAGTTCCTCGAGCGCGTCGCACGCTTCGATGCGGGCACGGAGCTCGGGCCCCGGGTATGGAAGGCGGGAATCATCGACGGTGCCGGGCCGTTGGCGGGTCCAACCAAGATGCGTATCAGCAGCGCGGCGGAGGCAGTACAGGACGTCGACTGGTATGCCGATCATGGCTACGGGCAGATCAAGATCTACTCCTCGGTGCCGCCGGCGATGGTGCCGGTGATCGCCGCCGAGGCGCACGCGCGCGGGCTGCGCGTGAGCGGCCACGTGCCGGCTTTCATGAGCGCACACCAGTTCGTTGCGGGGGGCGCCGATGAGATCCAGCACCTCAACTTCATCGTGCTCGATTTCCTCTTCGATCAGGTGAAGGAGACGCGCAACATGAACCGCTTCACGGCGGTCGCCGCGCATGCGCGCGAGTTCACTCCGGAGAAGCCGCAGGTGCAGGAGCTGATCGCCTACCTCAAGCACCATCACACCGTGCTCGATCCGACGGTCAACGCATTCGAGGCCCTGTTCTGCGGCAACCCGGCGGCGGTTACCCCGGGGCTCGAGCAGATTGCCTCGCGCATGCCCGCCCAGGTGCGGCGCGGCATGCTCTCGGGCGCGCTGGTGGTGCCGAAGGGCGAGGAGGCGGCCTATCGCGAGGCTTTGCCTGCCCTGCTCGGACTGCTGAAGGCGCTCTACGATGCCGGCATCACCATCATTCCCGGCACCGATTCCTTCGCCGGCTACGGATTGCATCACGAGCTCGAGCTGTATGCGCGCGCCGGTATCCCGCCGGCTGAGGTGCTGCGCCTCGCTACCCTGACCTCCGCACAGGTGATCGGTGTCGATGGGCAGCGGGGCGTGCTGGCACCCGGCAAACTCGCCGATCTCATCCTGGTGGAGGGCGACCCGAGCGTGCACATCGAAGACATCGAGCGCGTGTCGCTGGTCATGCGCGGCGGCCGGATCTACGAGCCCGCGCACATCGAGCAGGCCCTCGGCATCGCGCCGCGCACGGGTGGCTGAAGCGTTCACTGTCCGTTCATGCGAGAGGCTCTATGAAGTACCTGCACACCATGGTTCGCGTCACCGATCTCGATGCGTCGCTGAAGTTCTACTGCGACGCCCTCGGCCTGAAGGAGCTCTCGCGCAGGGATTACCCGCAGGGCCGCTTCACGCTCGTGTTCCTTGCGGCGCCGGGCGATGAGAGTGCGCAGGTCGAGCTCACCCACAACTGGGATCCACAGACCTACAGTGGCGGGCGCAACTTCGGGCATCTGGCGTACGCAGTGGATGACATCTACGCGACCTGCCAGCGCCTGAGAGAGCACGGCGTCACCATCCTGCGGCCACCGCGCGATGGACACATGGCGTTCGTGCGCTCACCGGATGACATCTCCGTCGAGCTGCTGCAGAAGGGCGCCGCGCTGTCACCTGCCGAGCCGTGGAAGTCGATGCCCAACACCGGCACCTGGTAGCGGCACACACGGGGGCACGTGAAAACCATTCCCAGCCTGCTGATCGCGGCGGTGTTCGCCACGCTGACTTTTGCGGTGTGGGCCTACCTCAATCGCCCGACGCGCGAGCCCCCGTGGCCGCCGCTGATCCAGGGCTTCGACTTCTCGCCGTTCCGTGCCGGCGAGGATCCGACGCACTTCGAGATGCCCACCGATGCGGAGATCGACGCGGACCTGACGCTCCTCGAAGGCAAGGTGAAGGCGGTACGCACCTACAGCGTCGGCGCCACGCTTGCGGATGTGCCGGAGCTCGCCGAGCGGCACGGACTGAACGTCGCGCTCGGTGGTTGGCTCGACACGCATCGGGACAAGAACGACGAGCAGCTGAAGACCGCCATCGAGCTCGCCAACACTCATCAGAACGTCGTGCGCGTCATCATCGGCAACGAGGTGCTGCTGCGCGGCGATCTGCCGGTCGAGGAGCTGGAGAAATATCTCGACCGCGCGCGCGATGCGATCTCACAGCCGGTCGGCACCGCCGAGACCTGGAACACCTGGCTCGCACACCCGGAGCTCGCCCAACACGTCGATTTCATCGGCGTGCATCTGCTGCCGTACTGGGAGGGCGTCGCGGTCGACAAGGCGGTCGAGTATTCACTCACGCAGTTCAAGCGCCTGCAGAAGACCTTTCCACACAAGCCGATCGTGGTAGCGGAGATCGGCTGGCCGAGCCGCGGGCGCACGCATGAGTCGGCCGTTGCCTCGGTGGCGAACGAAGCGCTGTTCCTGCGCCGTTTCCTGTACCGCGCACAGAAGGAGCAGATCACCTACTACGTGATGGAGGCCTTCGACCAGCCCTGGAAGGCGTTCATGGAAGGGGCGGTGGGCTCATACTGGGGCGTGTACGATGTCGAGCGCCGACCGAAGTTCGCCTTCACCGCTCCCATCGTGCGCATTCCCGAGTGGCATATCCTCGCCGCCGTCTCGATCGCGGTGTCGCTGCTGGTGCTCGGGCTCCTCTATCTGAACAGCGACACGCTGCGCAATCGCGGCCGCAGCTTCCTCGCGGTGGTGGTGTACGCGGCCGCCACCATCGCAGTGTGGGTGATCTACGACTTCACCCAGCAATACATGACCATCTCGAGCGTGGTGTCCGGCGTGCTGCTGCTGCTCGGCATGCTCGGGGTGCTGCTCGTGCTGCTCGCTGAAGCGCACGAGTGGGCCGAAGCGCACTGGGTCGAGTACCGGCGCCGCCTTGGGGCGCCGATTCTGACCCACAGCGCCGCGCCGCCTAAGGTGTCCATCCACGTGCCCGCTTACAACGAGCCCCCGGCGATGCTCATCGAGACGCTCGATGCGCTTGCAAGGCTCGACTATCCGGATTACGAGGTGCTGGTCATCGACAACAACACGCGCGATGAGCGCGTGTGGCGGCCGGTGGAAGCGCATTGCGCCAGGCTCGGCGCACGTTTCCGCTTCTTCCATGTCGCACCGCTCGCCGGCTTCAAGGCCGGCGCGCTGAACTATGCGCTGGAGCGTACCGCGCCCGATGCCGCCATCGTTGCCGTCATCGACAGCGACTACGTGGTCGACGCCCGCTGGTTGCGGGATCTCACTCCCGCATTCCAGGACGCGCGCATCGCCATCGTGCAGGCGCCGCAGGACTATCGCGATGCCGAGCAGAGCGCCTTCAAGGCCATGTGCTACGCCGAGTACCGCGGCTTCTTCCAGATCGGCATGATCACGCGCAACGAGCGCAACGCCATCATCCAGCACGGCACCATGACCATGGTGCGGCGCAAACAGCTCGATGCATGTCGCTGGGCCGAGTGGTGCATCACCGAGGATGCCGAGCTCGGCCTGCGCATCTTCGAGGCGGGCTACGACGCCAGCTATGTACCGGAAAGCTACGGTCGTGGCCTGATGCCCGACACCTTCATCGACTTCAAGAAGCAGCGCTTCCGCTGGGCGTACGGTGCGATGCAGATCATCAAGGCCCACGCGCGCGCGCTGTTCCTCGAAGGCGGACCGCTCTCTCCGGGGCAGCGCTATCACTTCATCGCCGGCTGGCTTCCCTGGATCGCGGATGGCTGCAATCTGCTCTTCAACCTGGCGGCGCTCGGCTGGTCGGTGGCGATGGTGTGGGCGCCGGGCCGAATCGATGCGCCGCTCGTGCTCTACTCGGTGCTGCCGCTGTCGCTGTTCACCTTCAAACTTGCCAAGCTCGTGCATCTTTATCACGTACGCGTCGGCGCGAATCTGCGCCAGACCGTTGCCGCGGCGATCGCGGGGCTCGCGCTGACCCACACCATCGGCCGGGCCAGCGTGAAGGGTCTCCTCACCCGCAGCGAGCCGTTCTTCCGTACCCCGAAGCAGAGGCGGTCCGCGGGCCTGTGGCACGCGCTCGCTGCCGCGCGCGAGGAAACGCTGATGATGATTGGACTTACGCTTTCCGCCTGGGCGGTCTCCTACACCGCGCTCCCGCAGAATGCCGGCCCCGATCACTTCGCGTGGGTCGTGGTGCTGCTCATCCAGGCGGTGCCCTATGCCTCCTCGCTGGTCGTGTCGCTGATGAGCGCTTTCCGGCTGCCGGCGCGCCTGCTCGGCACGAGCTACCGTCCGATGAGCCGCGCCGGCCGGCAGCCGGAGGCGGACCTGAGCGGCTGAGCCGTGCGCCGGGGGAGGCTGCGGGCCATCGCGACCATGCTCGCCGCGGTCGCGGTTTTCTCGTTCATGGACGCAATCCTCAAGCTGCTGGCTGCGTACTACCCGCCGATGCAGGTCGCCGCACTGCGCGGCGCGACCTCGCTGCCGTTTACGCTGCTGCCGGTGCTCTTCGGAGGACGGCTGCAGGACCTGCGGCCGGGCCGCTGGCCGATGCATCTGCTGCGCGGCGTGCTTTCGGTGGTGGTGCTCGGCGGATTCATCTACGCGGTGCGCGCCGGCTCGCTCGCCAATGCGTACTCGGTGTTCCTGTCGGCGCCGCTCATCGTCGCCGCCCTGTCGGTGCCGCTCCTCGGCGAGCGGGTCGACGGGCGCAACTGGATGGCGATCCTGGCCGGCCTCGCCGGGGTCCTGGTCATGCTGCGCCCGAGCGCCTCGGGGCTCAGCAGCTTCGGTGCACTCGCCGCGCTGGTCGGCGCCACCGCC
>DATJFM010000095.1:0-13154 GCA_035495655.1 Steroidobacteraceae bacterium | reverse complement strand
ACCCCAGAGTCCCGACGCGAGCACTCCCAAGCCGAGCGACGCGTTCACTCCAAACCCGAGCCAGCGGATGCCTGCCTGAACCCACGCGGACGACAAGTCGCCTAAGCGATACATCACCACATCGATGATGTTCTTGGTTTTGTAGCGACTCTCCTGGTCGACCACGGTGAAGCAGATCTCCCGGCTCGGCCGGGCAATGGCGTACTGAGTGACGCGCCGCAACGCCTGAGTGGCCTGGAGCATGAGGAGCGTGGGTGAAATCGCCATCAACACAAAGGATATGGCCATGAGGATCGGATTGAGGACCAAACTTCCGGTGACACCGAAGAGGGTGATGAAGCGGCTCAAGCCGAACAAGGCGACTGCGGCGGAGGCAATATTTACGAGCAGGTCGATATCCGCGAGCGCCTGAGTGCGTGAGGCGATGTCGGCGAACGCTTTGGCAATCATGTCGGTCTGGATGAAGTAGCCGATCGTAGCTATCCAGGTCATGAGAATCATGAACAGGGCCTGATTGATCTGGTACGACGACGTGAGCAGCACCTTGAAACCGTCCAGCATGGTTCCGCGCAGCCTGTGATCAAGGGTCGAAACTTGGGTCTCGGCGTGTGATTCCTGTAGGCGGCGTTTTTCCTGGATGAGGCGGTGAACGAGCGCGATGACGATCAGCAGTCCCCCAGCGGCCACCAGGAGCATGTTTTTAACCCCCATGCTCTTCACTGACAGGGACGTGACGATAGGCCCGACTATTGCACCGAGACTTCCGCCCGCTGTAATGGCAGGCACGAGGCGAGAGGCCTGGGCGGAGGTAAACACGTCCACGATGAGGCTCCAGAAGACGGAGATCATGAAAAGGTTTACCACGCTGAACCACCAGTAGAAGGCGGCCGCCAGGAAGCGGCTATCTGGAGACGCGTTAAACCAAGCGTAGAACAACAGAAGGTCGGCGATTAGAAAACAGAAGACTCCGATCAGGACTTTGGAGAGTTTGAAGGTATCGGTGAGCCAGGCGAACACCGGAGAGCAAACAAGGGTGAGTATGAGTGTGCCCGTGAAGAGGTCTTGGAGTTGATTGACGCCGAAAACGGTAGCCATGGCGTCGCGGACTGGTCGGAGAACGTAATAGCTGGCGAGGAGGGTGAAGTTGCAAATAAAGGCAAGAGTGACTGCGCGCACTTCTGAACCGTGAATTTCGACGATCTTACGCAGGAGACGATTCGCCAGTCCGGCCGACGTGGGCTTCGCGTTAGCGCCAAGGTCCGGGGTTCGGTTCGGTTGACTCACGATGAGCTGAATCAGGGTCTTGTGGGAATCATTGAGTGCGCAAGGATAATGCCGGCGCTCGCTCAAGTCCTGCGAAGGCGGTTTGGGGATGTCTGGTAGCTCGCTCGGTGAGCGTGGGAGCCAAATCGCTACCGGCGTGGTGCACGAAGTACCGTCGGATTTGCGGGATGCTCTGCTTACTGAGCAGAAGGCGTTGGCAGCATGGGAAGACATCAGCTCCCTCGCTCGCAACGAATGGATATGCTGGATTGAGTCCGCAAGGAAACCCGAGACGAGGACGCGCAGGACCGAGAGGGCAAGCACAGACCTCACGCATGGGAAACGGCGATCTTGTTGTTGGCCTGGCTGCCCTCATCGGTGAACGTGGTTGTAACCAGAGTGGCTGGTTCACCTTACCAACAGCGGTCGTCTCCGCTTTCCTGACGCAGTGCGATCCCGGTAGTCGCAGCTCGCTGCGTGGCCGGTAGGAATGGACCTACGAGCCTTTGAGGACTGACCGTACAGCCTAGAGCCAGTCTCCTCGCTACTGTCCTGCTCACCGATTAGATGCCGCTTCGGCGCGTGCAAGAGGGTGTGATATGAAGAGGTTGGTTTCGATACTCGCAGCAGTTTTGGTGTGCAACGTGGCATTGGCGCAGGTGGGCACCACCGTCAAGGAAGGCGCGAAGGCGACAGGCGAAAAGGCCGAGCAGTATGGCGATCAAGCCAAGGCGGCCGTTTCTACACAGCCCCACAAGGCGGTCGACAAGACGAAAGCTCAGGTGCACAAGGCCAAAGCGCACGAGCATGCCAAGACTGCCAAAGACGCCGGTAAGGAGATCCCAAAATAAATCGCCCGCTGCCAAGCGGGCGAGGTCCGCGACCGCAGGGGTTTGCGGCAAGGAAAGCATTATGAATGAGTATCATGTGAAGGAAGCCCTCAGCGATGCCGCTGGTCGCGTACAGAGCGCCGCGGGTGCGTTCGCGGACGACCCGGCAACCGAGCTAAAGGGAAAGGTACGCCAGGCCAGCGCAAGACTCGAAGGCTCTTACGGGGACGCGGTTGACGCTGTCACCAATGTTCGGCAGTCGGTTAATCGCGTGGTCCAGGCAAATCCAATGGCGGCGATTCTCACGGCAGTTGCGGCAGGGTACGTCCTCCACTGGATGCTGCATCGCGACTAGACGCTGTAGCACCGAGGGCTGCGCGGGCCATAGTCGATCAGGGCTCAGTGCGCAAACCGCCGCGTCCGCTTACCTCCAGGAAGCGGCAACCGGCTTTCGTCGATGATCTGGCCGCCTTTCATGACCAACACGATCGACTTGAGGTTGTTGATGTCCGCTGCAGGATTCTTGCTGAGCAGTACCAGATCTGCGAGCTTGCCGGGGTCAATGGAACCGAGCTGGTCCGCTTTGCCGAGGAAGACGGCACTGTTGTAGGTAGCGATCCGGATTACATCGAGCGGGGGAATGCCCGCCGCCGCCAACAGTTCGAGTTCGCGTTGCGTGTCTGCGCCGCTGCTCTCGTCCGTACCGCAGGCTACCACGCCTCCCGCAGCGTGTATCTTCCTGACGTTCTCCTGGGCGATGGGATTCATCACCTTCATCCACGCGGTCCAGGTCCGGGTTTTCCACTCGTCACGCGTTTTCGTCTTGAGCTCCGCACGATCTGCAGCGCTCAATGACGCGACGTACAACGGTTGATCGAGATACTCCGGATGCTCGACCAGGCGGTTGTAGTTATCGCCAATCGTAAGCGTGCTGGCGAAAGGAATCTTCTTGGCCGCCATGAGCTTGACGAACGACTCGCTGACTGGTCCCTGGATCACGGGATGGGCTAGGGTATCGCTGCCCGCGTAAATAGCCTCGAGCGCACGCAGCTCGCTCGAAACGTGCACCGTCGTACGGATGCCGTGCAGGTTGTAGTAGCGAATGATCTTCGAGAGCAGCTCGATGGGCATGAGCGGTATCATCGGCCGCGAGCCCCAGCCTTCCTCCTCGAGGGTCAGCTTGAGAATGTCCGGCTGCTGCTGCGCAATGTGCTTGTCGAGCAGCTCCTTGTCCTTTTCGAAATCGCTGATCCGAATAGCAATGCGATCGCCGTGGCTGCCCGGGTAGGTGATCAGGTTGCCGGTAGCGAAGATACGCGGAGAAAGTATGCGGCCACTGCGCTCATCGGCGCGAAGCGCGAGGATGTGCTCCGAGCGGTTTCCGACATCGACCACCGTGGTGACGCCGGCGTAAAGGAAGCTCGCAAGCGCCTCCACCCCTTCCTGTCGGTTAGGCGGGCTGGGTTCGCTGTCGGGCGTGGGACCCGGGTCGAAGCCACCGCGCAGGTGGATGTGCACGTCCATCAGTCCAGGAATCAGATATTTGCCGCGAGCGTCGATACGGCGGCCTTGAAGGCCGCGCGCGAGAACGCTCGGGGTCACGGTCGCGATACGTTCGCCCTCGACCGCTACGGTCATGTCGGCTTGCGCCGCATGCGTGCCATCAATGAGCGTCACATGCTCGATGACCACGCTGTCCGCCTGCGCCGGACGACCCGGAAGCAGCAGGGTGACTGCTGCGGCGGCGAGCAGAAGGTGCTCTTTCACGAAATTCCTCCTCGGTCTGTGCAGTGGCGTTCGTGTTCGGGACGGCGGTGGTTAGTGCGCAGCCCAACGGGCACGACCGGGGGTCGATGCGTTCCCGGAGGCATTGCAGAGCAGGACTCGGGAGGTCCGGCGGTGCCAGCCGCGTCGCATGGCCTTGGATTTCTTTGCGGCCCCTATTGCGCACCTTGCCGCGTGTGTCATATTGCCCATCGCTTGAGCGGTCAGGCGGTACTCGCTCGCATGGGCTCGCGCTACCACGAGAAAAATCATGACGACTGCAGCACCCTCCCAGCGCAAATCCTCGACCGCTCTGGAACAGCTCGTTGCGGGGATCATCGGCGGCAGCATCCGCGTCGTGGATCTCACCGTACCGCTGGAGCCGGCGACGCCGACGATCCAGCTCCCGCCCCAATTCGCACCCTCCAAGCCCTTCACACTGGAGGAGATCTCCCACTACGACGCCCGCGGTCCCGCATGGTACTGGAACAACATCGCTTGCGGCGAGCACACCGGCACGCATTTCGATGCGCCGATTCATTGGGTGACGGGCAAGGATCACGCGAATAACGCCACGCATAACATTCCGGTCGATCGCTTTGTCGGACCGGCATGCGTCCTCGATGTCGCGCAACAGGCCAAACGCAACCCCGATTACCTGGTTACACGGGAAACGGTGGAGGAGTGGGAGCAGCGCCACGGCCGCATTCCTCCCCACGCCTGGGTACTGATACGCACCGATTGGTCTCATCGCAAGGGTGCGCGCGATTTTCTCAACATTGCCGCGGATGGCGCTCATACTCCCGGTTTCCATCCGCAGGCGGTGCCGTTTCTCGCCAAGGAGCGGGACATCCTCGGCGTTGGTGTTGAAACGGTGGGCACCGATGCTGGCCAGGCTCCGACCTTCGAGCCGATGTTCCCCTGCCACACGATCATGCACGGCTCGAATCGATTTGGTCTCGCCAGCCTGACGAATCTGGATCAGCTACCTCCTACCGGAGCGGTAGTCATCGCCCCGCCGCTCAAGATCGTGAACGGGTCAGGGAGTCCGCTGCGCGTGCTGGCGTTCGTACCCGGCTGAGGCGTGAAGGTGGCCGAGCGCTCATTCCGCAAGGAAGTCCAGTCGCTTCGGCTGGGTGAGGGCATGGAGTTTCGTGGCGAGGGCATTCTGGCCGTCACCAAGGCATTGCTGCAGTCGGGCGTTGCCTACGTCGGCGGCTATCAGGGTGCACCGATCTCTCACCTGATGGATGTGCTGGCCGACGCCCAGGACCTACTCACCGAGCTTGGCGTGCATTTCGAGGCGAGCGCCTCGGAGGCGACTGCGGCGGCCATGTTGGCGGCCTCAATCAACTACCCGTTGCGCGGCGCCGTGACCTGGAAGTCGACCGTCGGCACCAACGTGGCGTCGGATGCGCTCTCCAACCTCGCCTCGGCGGGGGTCAAAGGCGGCGCTCTCATCATTCTCGGGGAGGACTACGGCGAGGGCGCCAGCATCATGCAGGAGCGCACCCACGCGTTTGCGATGAAATCGCAGATCTGGCTTCTCGATCCGCGTCCTCACCTGCCGGAGATCGTGCGCAGCGTCAAACTGGGGTTCGAGCTTTCCGAGGCGAGCCATACGCCGGTGATGCTCATGCTGCGCATCCGGGCCTGTCACGTATACGGCCGGTTCGTGGCGCAGGACAACGTGCGGCCGTCCTTTTCGGCTGCGGACGCACTCGCGCACCCGACTCGCGATTACGGGCGCATCATTCTGCCGCCCTCAACGTACGAGCAGGAGCGGGAGAAAATCGAACAGCGCCTGCCGGCTGCGCAGCGTTTCATCGCCGAGCGCGAACTCAACGAGATGATCGACGGGGAGTGCGCGCAGATCGGTATCGTTCTGCAGGGCGGTTTGTACAACAGCGTGCTGCGCGCGCTGGAGCTCCTCGGCTACGCCGACGCATTCGGTGCCAGCAAGGTGCCGTTGTATGTGCTGAACGTCACGTATCCGCTGGTGGCCGAAGAATGGCGGCGCTTCTGCAGCGGCAAGCGCTGCGTGCTCATCGTCGAGGAGGGGCAGCCCGAATACCTCGAGCAGGCGGCCAGCCAGATCCTGCGGCAGGGTGACAGTGCAACCCGCATCTTGGGCAAGGGCGTGCTGCCGATGCAGGGTGAATATACGGTGGATGTGCTGCGTAAAGGGCTGGGAGACTTTCTCGATCAGTGGGCTCCCGAGCTGCGTGCCACAAGGGCGGGCACAGTTATCAAGGAAGTGCCACTGGTTCCGGCGGCGAAGCTGGCTGCGCTCGTACCCGCGCGGCCTTCGGGGTTGTGCACCGGCTGTCCGGAGCGTCCGTTTTTCTCGGCGTTGAAGCTGCTGCAGAAGGAAATCGGGCCGCTGCACATCAGTGCCGACATCGGCTGTCATTCGTTTGCGACGTTGCCGCCTTTCAACATGGGCAACAGCATCATGGGTTATGGACTGGGTGCTGCCGCCGCGTCTGCCTTCGGGGCTGAAGGCGGTAAACGGGCGGTGTCGGTCATGGGCGATGGGGGCTTCTGGCACAACGGGCTGACGAGTGGCATCGGCAATGCCGTCTTCAACAAGCACGACGACCTGACGGTGATCATCGACAACGGCTATTCCGCTGCGACCGGCGGCCAGGATATTCCTTCCTCACGCGCCGTGGATCTTCATCGGCAGGGCAACAACTCGATTGTCGATGCAGTCAAAGGTGTCGGCGTCCGCTGGATCAGACGCACGCACACCTACAACATGCGCGATACTCTCAAAGTTCTGCGTGAGGCTCTGAGCACCGACTATCGCGGCCCCAAGGTGATCGTCGCCGAGGGCGAGTGCCAGTTGAACCGCCAGCGGCGCGTCGCGCCACTGCGACGCAAGGCAATTCAGCGCGGCGAGCGCGTAGTAACCGAGCGCTTCGGCGTCGATGCAGATACCTGCACCGGCGATCACTCCTGCATCCGTCTTTCGGGTTGTCCCTCGCTTACCGTGAAGGACAACCCCGACCCGCTGCGCACGGATCCGGTCGCCCACGTCGATAACACCTGCGTCGGCTGCGGCGTGTGCGGCGAGGTGGCGGACGTTGCGGCACTCTGTCCCTCGTTCTATCGCGTCGAGCTGATTCACAATCCCTCGCGCTGGGATCGCCTGCTGCATGCGGCGCGCACGACGGTGATCCGTCTGCTGCAGCGGCGCGGCGATCGCAGACGCCTGCGCCATGCTTTGTAGGCTGCGACGTTCATGTCCGTGCGAACCATAAAATTGACCGTTGCGGCGCTCGGCGGCCAGGGTGGAGGCGTCCTCACCGACTGGCTCATCGCGATCGCGGAGGCCAACGACTACATCGTCCAGTCGACTTCGGTGCCGGGAGTAGCGCAGCGAACCGGCGCCACAATCTATTACCTCGAGTTCTACCCGCGTCTTCAGGCCGAACACCACGGCGGCGAGCCCATCATGGCGCTCATGCCCGTCGCCGGGGATGTCGATTGCGTCGTGGCCTCCGAGCTCGCCGAAGCGGGCCGCGCGATTGCGCGCGGTCTGGTCAGCGCGGATCGCACCACGCTCATCTCCTCGACGCACCGCTGTTATGCGATCGGGGAGAAAAGTGCGCTGGATTCTGGCATTACCGACCCTCAACCGCTGCTGGAGCTCGCGCGCACTCAGGGCAAGCGGTCGATTCTCTTCGACATGGAGCAAACGGCGCAGAAGCATCACAGTGTGATCAGCGCCGTCCTGCTCGGCGCGATCAGCGGCGCAGGCGTGCTGCCTTTTCCCAAAGCCAGTTTCATCGAGGCCGTAACCCGCAGCGGGCTCGCCGTCGCTACGAACCTTGCCGCGTTCGAAGATGCGCACCTGCAGGCCGCGAGCGGCGGGGTGCCGGGAAACGGCCAGAAGCGCCCGGGGCTGCCTCCAGTGCCCGAGATGGCGCGTACGCCCGCGTTGCAGCCGCTCCTCGATCGCGTGCGGTGCCTGCCCGGTGCGCTGCAACCGCTCGTGCTGGAAGGTGTGCGCCGTACCCTCGACTATCAGGACCGCGCGTACGCGGCTCTGTACCTCGCACGCATCGAGCGCATCGTGCGACACGAGACGCAGCACGCGGCGGACGAGGCAGGCTCGCTGACGCAGGCGGTTGCGCGCTCACTGGCATTGTGGATGACGTTCGAGGACACGATCCGTGTAGCGGACCTCAAGACACGATCGGACCGGTTCGCACGGGTGCGCACGGAGATCGGTGTCGGCGCAGAGCAGTTATTCGGTATCACCGAGTTCCTGAGACCCGGAGTCGCCGAGATTGCCGGCACGTTGCCGGCACCGCTCGGATCTTGGGTGCTGCGGTCGCCGCGGCTCAGGCGCCGGCTCAATCGCTACACGGCTGGCAGGCAGCTTCGCACGACGACCGTCAGCGGCTTCCTGTTGCTGCGTACGCTCGCTGGTCTGCGCCGCTGGCGACGTGCGACCTGGCGCTTCGGTCAAGAGAACGCCCGGATCGAGGCGTGGTTGGCGGCCATCGAACGCCACGCCGCGACGCACTATGCGCTTGCCGTGGAACTCGCGCGCTCGCAGCGTCTCCTCAAGGGATACGGTGAGACCTACGAACGCGGCTGGCGTAATTTCTGCGCGCTCACTCAGCTGCTCGAGCTTCTCGC
Organism: Steroidobacteraceae bacterium; assembly: GCA_035495655.1. Taxonomy (GTDB): domain Bacteria; phylum Pseudomonadota; class Gammaproteobacteria; order Steroidobacterales; family Steroidobacteraceae; genus 13-2-20CM-66-19. The sequence goes on along the minus strand of DATJFM010000095.1, from coordinate 4,644 downwards.
GACGCGCTCCGATGGTGCCGTGCTGATGTCGCGGCTGCAGGAGGCGGCGCTGGCCGATGAGGAGGGCATGGCACTCGCCCGCGAGATCGCCTCGGTCGCCGGCGCTCCCGCGCAGCAGGGCGACCGCGCTCGCGCCGCCAGCCAGTCAGCCTGAGGGAGCGCACGCATGTCAGATCCAGTTGTGGCCCGGCTAAAACCTTGTCTGGTCAGTCTGGAGAGCGGCCGCACCTATTTCTGGTGCCGCTGCGGGCGCTCGGCCAATCAACCGTTCTGCGACGGCTCTCACCACGGTACTGGACTGGAACCGAAGAAGTTCGTCGCAGCCGCCGACGAGGAGGTCCTGCTGTGCGGTTGCAAACAGAGCGCCACTGCACCGTTCTGCGACGGCAGCCACACGAACCTTCTCGGCGGCTCGCCGCTCGATGACCCTGCGAGCCCGGCTAATCGACGCATCCCGTGGGTAACGGAGCGGGAAGGCCCGCGGACCCGGCTGAACGGCGCGTGTTACGTGGTCTCTCCGCCACTTGCCGAGCAAGTTGCACGCGGTGACCTCACCTACAGCTACCTGGTCACAGCCGAGCTCGGTGCGACTTACCAGACGCAGATCCTATTGGAAGCGAGTGGCGCTAACTCACCCGTGATGTCGCTCGGCGATCGTGAGCTGATCCTTTTTGTGATGGCGGGCCTCGGCACTATCAACATCTCGGGGCGCCTGTTTGACGTCAAGGCGACCGATGGCGTCTATGTGCGTCCCTCCGAGGCGTTGCAGCTGCTGGCGTCACCATCGCAGACGCTGAAGGTGTTCGCTCTCAGCTGTCCGCCCGGCGCGCTGCAATGGCTCGAGTCGATGCCGAACAACTTCGACGCGCGGTTCGGGCAGCGCGTCGTGTCCGTCGATGAGGCGCAGCGTCAGGCGACCGGGCCGCGCTACTTTCAGCTTCTCGTGGATAAACGCGTCGGCTCGCGGGTCATCACGCAATTTATCGGCCATATACCTCAGTCGAAGGCCGCACCTCACCGTCATCTGTACGAGGAAGCGATCATTGTGCTCTCAGGCGAAGGCTGCATGTGGACCGAGGATCGCAAGGCGCGGGTGCGAGCGGGTGATGTGATCTTCCTGCCGCGCAAGCAGTTGCATTCTCTCGAGGCGACCTCAGTCCAAGGCATCGACGTCGTAGGCGTGATCTGCCCCGGGGACAACCCCAGCATTACGTACTACGACTGATGCGGGCTCCGGCGCGCCTGCGGCATATCGCCCCTTGCCACTTCGTCTGCGCGGCACATGAAACCTCTTCCGATCAGTGAGCGTGAGAGCGGGCTGCAACGCGGTCTCGGTAAGACGCAGATCGTAATGATCGGGCTCGGGGGGGCCATCGGGACCGGGCTCTTCATGGGCAGCGGGCTCGCCATCGGCTACGCGGGCCCCGCGGTGATCCTCAGCTACGTGCTGGCCGGATTCGTGGCGCTGGTGATGGTCTTCAGCTTGTCTGAAATGGCGGTGGTGCATCCGACGGCGGGTTCCTTCGGTACCTACGCGGAAGCCTATCTCAACCCCTGGGCCGGATTCGTGGTGCGCTACACCTACTGGATTGCACAGGTCATCGCCATCGGCGGCGAGGCGGTCGCCGCGGGTCTATACATGCGGTTCTGGTTTCCGGGTGTCCCGGTTTGGCTCTGGGCGCTTGGCTTCTGTCTGGTGCTGCTCTATTTCAATTCGCGTTCGGTGAGCAACTTCGGCACCGTGGAATCATGGTTCGCGCTGATCAAGGTCACGGCAATCGTGCTCTTCATCATTCTCGGCGCTGCCAGCATCCTTGGCGGACATGCAGGGACCGCCGTGCACAACCTCACGGGGCTCCCAGGCGGGTTTTTCCCCAAGGGGCTCGCCGGAATGTGGATGGGCGTGATCGTCGGAATCTTCTCCTTCAATGGCATCGAGGTTATCGCCGTGACCTCGGGCGAGGCGCGCAATCCAAGGATCGCCATCCCTGCGGCGCTGCGCACCATGCTGTTGCGGCTGTTCTTGTTCTACGTGCTTGCCGTGACCATCATCGTGACGACGACGCCATGGACAGCGACCGGCGTCAAGGTGGTGGCGCAGAGTCCGTTCGTGAGTGTGTTCCAGCATTCGGGTATCGCGCACGCCGCGGGGGTCATGAATTTCGTGGTGATCAGCGCGGCGCTCTCGAGCATGAACACCAACGTCTACCTGTGCTCGCGCATGCTGTTCTCGCTTTCGCGCGGCCACTACGCGCCGCAGCGGCTCGGCAGCCTCAGCGACCGCGGCATTCCGGTCGCGGCGGTGCTGATTTCGGGGACCTTCATCCTCGTTGCGGCCGGTGTATCGATCGTCACCCCGAACGCCTACGGCTATCTACTCGGCGTCGCGCTGTTTGCAGCAATCCTCGTGTGGATGATCATCCTGATGAGCCACCTGAGCTTCCGTCGGCATCACCTCGCCAGTGAATTGCCGGTGCGCATGCCGCTCTTTCCCTGGATGCAGTACGCAGGGCTGCTGATGCTTGCCGCGATTCTCCTCACGATGGGGCTGGATTCCAATCTGTACCTATCATGGGTGTATGGGGTTCCCTGGCTCATCCTGATATCGGCGGCCTATTTCCTGTGGCGGGGGCGCAGCCGTCGAGCCCAAACCTCCCAGGCTGCAGCGCGCGCCGTGCCACCGCCGGCTTGAAGCAGGCCGAGCTCAAAGGTGAGAACACGAATGACTGACTTCAAGGCGCTGCGGCGCCGCTTCCCAGTGCTCGAGCGCAAGACCTACCTGAATAGCGGCTCCTACTGCGCACTCGCCGACAGCGTGCGCGACGCGATCAATTCTTATATGGACGATCGCCTGCAGGTGGGCGCCAACTGGGATGTGTGGGTCACAAAGAACGAGGCGGTGCGCCGCGCCATGGCGGCGGTGCTGCGGGCGCACTCAGACGAGATCGCAGTCACCGCCTCGGCATCAGCCGGACTCAACGCCCTGGCGAGTGCATTCGACTTCAGAGCGCCACGCAACAAGGTGGTGGTGAGTGACTTCGAGTTCCCAACCAGTGCTCAGATCTGGCATGCGCAGGAGCCGCGTGGCGCGCGCGTGGTGCATGTGCCGCGGACGGCGGACGGTGACATCCCGCTCGAGAATTTCGCGAAGCTGATCGACGACCAGACGCAGCTCGTCGCCGTGACCCATGTCTGCTTCCGCAACGGCGCGCGGCTGGACATCCCGGGAATCGTCCGCCTGGCACACGCCAGAGGTGCACGGGTGTTGCTCGACTGCTATCAGGCGGTCGGCGGCCTCACCGTAGATGTGAAAAAGCTCGACGTCGATTTTGCAGTCGGCGGAATGCTGAAGTACCTCCTCGGTACGGCGGGTATTGGCTTTCTCTATGTGCGTGAGTCGCTGATACCCAGTCTCACTCCGACCCACTCGGGGTGGTTTGCGCAGGAGGACATCTTTGCCATGGACATCACGGCAAACCGCCCCGCGCGGAATGCACGTCGCTTCGAGGCGGGTACGCCGCCTGTCGTCAACTGCTACGCGGCCGAGGCGGGCCTCGAGATCATCCTGGAAGTGGGTACGGACACGATCGAAGAGCGGGTGCGCACACTCACGCGCCGCTGCATGACGGGACTCGAGCGTATTGGCTGGGCCAGCGTCACGCCATCCCCGGACGAGCGGCGTGGCCCGATGGTGTGTATACCGGCGCGCGACACCGCGCGGCTATGTGCCGCCCTGATGGAGCAGGACATCGTGACCTCATTTCGCGATGCCAACATCCGGGCGATGATCCATTTTTACAATTCGGAGGATGACGTTGACCGTTTCGTCACCGTGTTGAAGTCCTGCCGCGCCGAGCACCACCCCGGTGCCCACTCGAGCGCTTCATGAGTGCACCGAGCGCCATCGCGGGGTTGAGTGGCACACAATTCCCGGTGCAGGCTCTGCGGGCGCAATTCCCCGCCTTGCAGCGGGCCGGTTCCTTCGTCTTTTTCGACAATGCTGCCGGTGCGCAGGTACCGCAGAGGGTTCTCGATGCGGTGACCGCGCATCTGCTCGAGCATAACGTGCAGCGCGGCGGGCGCTACGCCCAAAGTGTCGCCGTGGATGCCGCCATTCAGCGCGCGCGCGAGAAAGTGGCGGCGCTCCTCAACGCACGCCGTCCTGAAGAGATTGCGTTCGGGATGAACGCCACCTCCTTCATTCGTCTGGCGAGTCTCGCCCTCGGGCAGACGCTCGGGAAGCGCAGTGAGATCGTCGTCACCGATCTTGATCATGAGGCGAATGTTGCAAGCTGGCTCGCGCTCGCCCCGGCCGGCGCTACTTTTCGGTGGTGGCGCGTGCGCGATGACGGACGCCTGCACGGCGAGGACCTCGAATCACTCCTCGGGGCGCGTACCCGCCTCCTGGCCTGTACCGTCGCTTCCAATGCGCTCGGCTCGCTCGTCGAGGTGCGCCGCGCCGCCGAGCTGGTGCACTCGGCCGGCGGTGAGATCTTTCTCGACGCCGTGCACTACGCCCCGCACGGCTCGATCGACGTTCAGGCACTCGAGTGCGACTACCTCGTATGCTCGGGCTACAAGATCTTCGCGCCGCATATGGGGTTCCTTTGGGGGCGGTACGAATTACTGTCAGCGTTGCCCACT
>DATJFM010000094.1:0-5738 GCA_035495655.1 Steroidobacteraceae bacterium | reverse complement strand
CATTGCCGCCGCCGCGGGGAGAAATTAATAACCTGCGGGAACTACCTATCGACAACGCGCCGCGCTCCCTACAGGGTCACCGGGTGCGAGGCTGTGACAACTACGTAACGACGCGAAGTCACGGATTGTGGATGCTTGCGTGCACTTGTATGGCTGTCGCCGCAGAAATGATGACCCGGGACGCACCTGGTCCCGCAAAGGCGGAAGGGCCGCTGCAGCTGGATGCGCTGGGCATGCGGGAGCCACCCGCGGCGCTCCATGGCCGGCTGCTCAATGTCTCGCGCATGGCCACGATCGGCGAGATGGCGGCCGGAGTGGCCCATGAGCTCAATCAGCCGCTTACCGCGATCGCCAATTACGCACACGCCTGCGACCGATTGCTGTCGCGCCCGGATGCGAACGGCGAGGATCTGAGGGAGGCCTTGAAGCAGATCAGCGCGCAGACCGCGCGCGCGGCGGAGATCCTGCGCCGCCTGCGCGCACTCGCTCGCAGCCACCACAGTCAACTGGTGCCGGCGAGTCTCAATGACCTCGTCAAAGAGCTCCATGAGCTGCTGCAGACGGATGCGATCGTGCACGGCGTGGAGTTGGCATTCGATCTCGCGCCGCAGCTTCCCGAGGTACTGATCGATCCCGGTCAGGTCCAGCAGGCGCTCCTGAATCTCGTGCGCAACAGTCTCGATGCGCTCACCGGCCCAGGCTCGAGCGGTGGCCGCATCACGATCAGCACCGCGCTTACCGTGGAGCGCGAGGTGCGCTTGAGTGTCATCGACGATGGGCCCGGGGTCTCCACGCAGGCCATGAAACGCATCTTCGACCCGTTCTTCTCCACCAAGGAGAACGGGACTGGCCTCGGACTTGCAATTACCCATACCATCGCACGCAACCACGGCGGCTCGGTGACGTACCGGCCCAACGTGCCGAGCGGCGCCTGCTTCGATATCCTCCTACCCTCGCAGCCCGGTTAGCCCATGCAGCCAGCCATCCCAACCGTGTTTGTGGTCGACGACGATGAAGGAGTGCGCAACTCCCTGCGCTTCCTGCTGAAGTCAGTGGGCCTCAACACCCGTGCGCTCGCCTCGGCCGGCGAGTTTCTCGAGGAGTACAAGCACAATCAGCCCGGTTGCCTGGTGCTCGATGTGCGCATGCCCGGCATGAGCGGCATCGAGTTGCAGCAGCAGCTGAATCTGCGGGGTGCCACGCTTCCAGTCATCTTCATCACCGGGCACGGCGACATTCCCATGGCGGTCGAGGCCATGCAGCAGGGCGCTTTCGATTTCCTGCAGAAGCCTTTTCGCGACCAGGATCTCATCGATCGTATACAGCGCGCGCTCGAGCGCGATGCCAGGAACCGCACTGCGCTTGCGCAGCATGCCCGCATCCGCGAACGCCTCGAGTCACTCACACCGCGCGAGCGCGAGGTGCTCACGCTGATGACCCGGGGAAAACCCAACAAGGTGATGGCCGCGGAGCTCGGGGTGAGCCAGCGGACCGTGGAGATTCATCGCGCGCGCGTGATGGAAAAGACCGGCGCCGACTCGCTCGCGCACCTGGTGCGCATGGTGATGGACCTGGAAGCCGAGCAGGCCGCTACCTGAAGGCTCGGTGACCGCTGCCCGCGGACGCCACGCGCATCAAGGCTGCGGGGCGCTGTCCTCGGCGGTCAAGAGCTCATCCAGGACCCGGAGCAGCTGCTCCGCATCGATGGGCTTGGCGGCAATACGTATCCGCGGATCGTTGGGCAGGTGCTTCACGACATCCGAGGTATCGCCGGTGATCAGTACCGACTTCAGCGGCGCGTTGACCTTCTCGCGCAGCGCCGCAATGACCTGGGTTCCAAGCTCGCCGTCTGCCAGGTGATAGTCGGTGATGAGGAGGTCCGGCGCACCCTGCTCACGCGCACTGCGCAGCGCCGCCTCGAGCGATGCCACGGCGGTGACCCGGTAACCCTCGACGCGCAACAGCATGTGCGTCGCATCGCGCACCCCTGGGTCGTCTTCGACCAGCAGCACGAGCGGTTGCCCGGACCGCGACTCGCGCGAGGCGATCGCCGCCTGTGGCGCCGCGGCTGGCTGTGGCTGGCCGCGCGGCAGCAGCAGCGAAAAGACCGATCCCCGGCCGACCTCAGAGGTCACTTCCAGGCGCAGGTTCAGCAGCCTCACGAGGCGCTGCACGATGCTCAGGCCGAGCCCGTAACCTTCGCGTGAGCTGTTGGCAGGCACGCCGACCTGGTAGAACTCATCGTAGATGTACGTGATCTGGTCGGGCGCAATGCCGATGCCGGTGTCCACTACATCGACCTTCACCGCCGGGCCTTCGAGCTGCCCGCGCAGCGCGACCCGGCCTCCCGAGCAGGTGTACTTGATGGCATTCGACAGCAGGTTCTTCATGATTTGCTCGACGAGCGCAGGGTCGCTGTGCGCGATCTCTCCGCAGGCACTGACCTGCAGCTCGAGACTCTTGCTGGTCGCAATGCTGGCGAACTCGCGGCGCAGCCCCTCGAACAAATCGCTTATCCTGAAATCGGTGAGCTCCGGCCGGATCGCCCCGGACTCGAGCTTGCTGATGTCAAGGAGCGCGCTCAACAGGCGGGTCATCGCCCCGACCGCCTGTTCCTGCTGGCCCAGTGCCTCGAGCGCGCTCGGCTCACTGACCACCCGGCGCAGGATGCCATTGAGCAGCGCAAGCGTCTGCAATGGCTGGCGCAGATCGTGACTGGCGGTGGCGAGAAAGCGGCTCTTGGCCTGATTGGCCCGGTCGGCGCTCTCACGCGCCTGATCGGCCCCCGCGCGCGCCTCATCCGCAATCTCGCGCAGCCGATCGGCGGTATCGCGCGCCCGCTCGGAGCTCTCGCGCGCCGCGCGCAGCTCCTGCTCCACGCGCTTGCGGTCGCTCACGTCGCGTATCGCCGCGGCGACCAGGACCTGTTTTCCGTTGCGAATGGGGCTCAGACTGATCTCGACCGGAAACTCACTGCCATCAAGCCGTCGTCCGAACAGCGCAAGTCCTTCGCCCATGGCACGTGGGCGCAGGGCCTCGGCGTAGCCGTGGCGGTGATCGATGTGACGACTGCGAAACCGGTCGGGCATGAGACGCTCGACCGCCAGGCCGATGATCTCGGCGTGTCCGTAGCCGAAAAGCGCGGACACCTGACGATTGGCGAAGCGGATCGTCCCCGAGTCATCGATGATGATCATCGCATCCGGGGCCGCCTCGAGGACGCTGCGGGCAAGTTCCGTGGAGAGCGATTGCATGACTTTGTCCGCACACGATTATTGCACGCGGCCTCGGCCGGAAACGAGCGGGCGCCCGCGAGCCGCCCCTCCGGTGCAGGCCGTCGGGCCGCGGAGCTCAGCCGCGCGGCTCTAAGGTAACCTGCCGCGGACCCGCCCGGCAGGCGGGTACACGATTTGCGAACTGCGGGGGTTTCACGATCAGTAGATCGCAGGTCAGGTGCCGCAGCAGCCACTCGGCGGTGTTGCCGATGAGCGCCGATTGCAGGCCCGAGCGCGACACCGAGCCTGCCACCACGATATCGGCTGGCAGCCGCTGGGCAAGCTGCTCCAACGCCTCCTGAGGCGCACCACGCAGGAGGTGACACCTCGTCATGGCGAGTCCGGCGCGCCCCAGGAGGCTCTCGAGGCCGATCTGCGCACTCACCGCGTTGGGCTCCGCGCCGTCCGACCCCGCAGCTACAAGCGCGCCGATGTTTGCGGGTTGATACGCGTGCGCCGCGTGCAGCGTGCCCTGCAGTGCATTCGAGAACTGCGCGCCCAGAACCAGGATTTGCTCATCGAGCGCCGCCGGCTTGCCAAAGGACTGCGCCGGATCTACCGCCGCGAGGATCGTGGGCCGGTGATAAGGCCGGGCCCGTTTGACGAGCAGCACGGGAATAGGACACAGCCGCAGCAGCTCCCAGTCGGCGAGCCGCAGAATGCCCTGTGCACGGTGTCGACCTGGATGACACTCCGCCACGAGCAGGTCGGCCTTGCTCTCGAGCGCTCGCCGCACGATGGCCTCGTACGAAGGAAAGTCCCACTCCGCCGCAACCGTGACCATCGGTGTGTGCAGTCGCACCCGGGCGGCGATGCGCTCGAGTCGCTGCAGGTAGGTGGTTCGCTCCTCGCACTCGACCTGCTCCAATCGGGGTACGCTCGCGCCAAGCATGTCCGCATATACCGCGGCATCGATGGCATGAAAGAGCTCGAGCTCGGCACCGAGCGAACGGGCGAGCTGCGTGGCCTTCGCCACTGCCGGCAGCGACGGGGCACTCGGGTCCTTGACCGCCGCAAGGATATGACGCACTGGCTGCAACACAACGGCCTCCTCCCGAGTGGCCATGCTGCGACGGGATACGCGCATTGCACATTCGGGCAACTGCCTATCCCGGTATCTTCCTTCTGCGCTAGCGGGATACGCACTCTTCCGAATTCAACGCGACGCGGTTTGGAACTACTGTCAGCTTCAGAGCAACTGACAGGAGAACGCCATGAGTCTGGTACGTTGGGAACCCTTCAGCGCAGTGGATGAGATGTTCAACCGCTTCCCGAGTTTCTTTGCACGCTCGCCGCGCTTCGCGGCCGACAGCGAGCCGCGATTCGACTGGGCTCCGTCGGTCGACATCAGCGAGACAGGTGAGGAATTCCTGATCCGTGCGACGCTGCCGGCAGTCAGGAAGGAGGACGTCAGGGTCGAGGTCGCCGATGGCATGCTCACCGTGAGCGGTGAGCGTCGTCAGAAGGAAGAGGAAAACGGCGAGAAATTTCACAAGATCGAGACCTGGTACGGCAATTTCTCGCGCAGTTTTGCGCTACCGGATGCGGTCGATGAGGCCGCGATCCGTGCCGAGTCCAAGGACGGGATGCTGACCATCCACGTCCCGAAGACCAAGGTCGAGACGAAGAAGCCAACAACGATAAAGGTTCAGTAGCCGTAGCGGCTGGCGCACAGGCCGCGGCGATGACGGTGAGTCAGCTTCGTCATCGCCGCGGCGAATTTTCTCCTGGCGGCGGCCGTTGCAGGGGACACCTATCATGCACGCGCTGCCTGTCGCGGATTCCGATCTTCCGCTCATCGATACGGAGCTCCTGAAACGCTACGACCGCGGCGGGCCCCGCTACACCTCGTACCCCGCCGCACCGCAGTTCACGGGCGCCTTCGCCGCCGCGGATCTCTCTGCACATGCAGCGCGCAGCAACCTGCGGCCCGGTCCGCGGGAGTTGTCCCTCTACGTGCACGTGCCTTTCTGCTTCAGCCCCTGCTTCTACTGCGGCTGTAACCGGCTCATCACGCGTGACACGGCAAAGGGTGAGCGCTACGTCGAGCATCTGCTGCATGAGATTGCGCTCAGTGCGCCGCTCTTCGATCGTGGGCGCGAGGTCGTGCAACTGCACGTAGGCGGCGGCACGCCGAATTTCCTCAGCGCCCAAACGCTCGAGTGGCTCATCGATGGCCTCGGCGAGTCCTTCACGCTGAGCCGCGCACGCTCCCGCGATTACTCCATCGAGCTCGACCCGCGCAGCGTGCCGCCGGACTATGCGCCGGCGCTGGCGCGACTCGGATTCAACCGCGTCAGTCTCGGCGTGCAGGACTTCGACCCCGAGGTGCAGCGTGCCGTGAACCGCGTGCAGAGCACCGAGGAGACGCTCGACCTCATCGATGCCTGCCGCGACGCCGGCGTGCGCTCCGTGAATGTCGATCTGATTTACGGGCTTCCCCGCCAGACGCCCGCTGCCTTT
>DATJFM010000093.1:0-43323 GCA_035495655.1 Steroidobacteraceae bacterium | reverse complement strand
ACCCCTCCAGGGGAACGCTGAGCTCAACGCCAAGGTAAGCCGCCATGTCTTTCGTCCTTGCCATCGACCAGGGCACCACCTCCTCGCGCGCGATCGTGTTTCGCGGCGACATTTCCATTGCGGCAAAGGCGCAGGCCGAGTTTCCGCAGCATTTCCCCGCCTCGGGCTGGGTCGAGCACGAGCCGGAGGACATCTGGACCTCGACCGTGATGGTCTGCCGCGATGCGCTGGAGAAGGCCGGCATCAGCGCCAAGGACATCGCGGCGATCGGCATCACCAACCAGCGTGAGACGGTCGTGGTGTGGGAACGAGCGAGCGGCACGCCCATCCATCGGGCGATCGTCTGGCAGGACCGGCGCACTGCACAGGAGTGTGCGCGGCTCAAGGCCGAGGGCGCGGAGGATCTGATACGACGCAAGACCGGACTGCTGCTCGATCCATATTTCTCCGCGACCAAGATCGCCTGGATACTCGATCACGTGCTGGGCGCGCGCGCACGCGCCGAGCGCGGCCAGCTCGCCTTCGGAACGATCGACTCCTTTCTCCTGTGGCGCCTGACCGGAGGGCGCGTGCACGCCACCGACGTCACCAACGCCTCACGCACCCTGCTCTATGACATTCACGCGCAGTGCTGGGACGAGGAGTTGTTGCGCCTGCTGCGTGTACCGCGGGCACTCCTTCCGGAGGTGCGCGACAACAGCGAGGTGTATGGCACGACGGCGCTCTTCGGCCGCGCGCTGCCGATCGCCGGCATGGCCGGAGATCAGCAGGCAGCGCTCATCGGGCAGGCGTGCTTCAGACCGGGTACCGCGAAGTCCACCTACGGCACGGGCTGCTTTCTGCTGCTGAACACCGGCGAAGTCGCAGTAACCTCGGCCAATCGGTTGCTCACGACACCGGCTTACCGCATCGGCGGGCGGGTCACGTATGCGCTGGAAGGCTCGATTTTCGTCGCGGGCGCGGCGATCAAATGGCTGCGCGATGGGCTCAAGGTGATCGAAAGCGCCTCGGAGACTGCGGCCCTCGCCGCCCGCCTGCCCTATGACCATGGTGTGTACCTGGTCCCGGCCTTCGTCGGCCTCGGCGCTCCGCACTGGGAACCGGACGCGCGGGGCCTGCTGTGCGGGCTCTCTTTCGAAGCTTCCGCTGCGCACCTCGCGCGTGCGGCGCTCGAAGCGGTCGCCTACCAGACACTCGACCTCACCCTCGCCATGCAGCGCGATGGGGCGCAGCCGCTTGCGGCGCTGCGCATCGATGGGGGGATGGCGGCTAACGAGTGGCTGTGCCAGTTCCTCGCGGACATTCTGCAGGCGCGCGTCGAGCGTCCAGCGGAGCTCGAGACCACCGCGCTCGGCGCCGCTTTGCTCGCGGGACTGGCTACCGGTCTGTGGCCCAGCCTCGACGCGTTGTCTTCCCTCTGGAGCACTGAGGCGGTCTACGAGCCGCGCATGAATCGCGCGCAGCGTGCCGCGCTTCTCGAGGGGTGGCAGCGGGCGCTGTCGCGCGCGTTGCAGGCGGGTGGATCCCGCAACCGCTAGCGTCTACCCGGCCTCGAAGTCGAGGAGCGTCTCGCGCACCCAGGCTAGCAGGTGCGGCAGATAGGCGCGGTCCACCAAGAGGAAAGTTTCGCCGCCGCGCACCGCAAGCGCGAGCACCGGTACATCCGCGAGGCGGCTGCGGCGCGCCTCGCCCGCCGCAGGTACGGAGGCAGCGCCGCCGAGCCGGCACAGCAGCTCCGCGATGCGCACTCCGGTCAGCCGCACGATGCGGACACCGCCGGTCAAATCCACCACGCAGCCCTCGCCTGCCCCAGCGAGCCGGGCGGTGAGCTCGGCGAGACGGGAGCGGTTACGCCCGAAGCACAGCGTCTCGGTGGGGCTGCGCCAGGCGAGAATGAGCTGAGACTCCGCGACTTCGTGCGCCGCGAGCGGCTCCGGAAGCGAGGCGCCGGCTGCTGCCCGTACGGCCTGAGCAAACGCGCCCGAGCGATCGAAGTAACGCAGAGTTGCGACGGCCATGGTCTCCTCGACACACGCGACGAGGTCCGTGCTCTCGATGCGTTCGCCGCGCGGCGGCTCAGCCATGCACGCGCCTGCCTTCCGGATCGAAGAACGGAGTCTTCACTACGAGCGCCATGGTCTCCCTGCCGAGGTGGTACACACGCACGCGCTCACCGAGACGCTGTGCGCCGCGGGTCAGCAAAGCGAGCGCAATCGGGTGCTTGAGTGCGGGACTGAGGCAGCTGGAGGTAATGCGCCCATCGATCGGTGCCGGCGGTGCGTGCTCGGCGATGTGTGCCCCCACGTGCAGCAGCGAACGGCCATCGACCGGCTGGAGTCCCACGAGCTGCAGGCGCCGTGTATCGAGCGCAGTCGGGCGCGACAGCGAACGCCGTCCGACAAAGGGTGCACGCTTGCGCTCGATGCCGCGCGCGAGGCCTACATCCGCAGGCAGTGTCGTGCCGTCGGTGTCGGTACCGATGTGCAGATAAGCTTTCTCGATGCGCAACACCTGAAGTGCTTCGATGCCATAGAGCACCGCACCGATCTGCGCCGAGCGCTCCCAGACCCGAGCGAACAACTGCTCGGTCTCATCGATTGGAACGTTGAGCTCATAGCCAAGCTCGCCGCTATAGCTGGCGCGCAGTGCGCGCAGCGGCACTCCATCGAGCGTGCTCGCGCGCAGCGTCATGTGCTTCATGCGATCCGGTGCCAGCGCCGCCTCGAGCCCGAGGCTCTCGAGCCACTGCCAGGCGCGCGGACCTGCCACCGTGACGGTGCCCCAGCAGGAGGTGACGGGTGTCACGAGGACCTTCATGTGCACGAACTCGCACTGCAGCCACTCTTCGAACGCCGCCGCGGTGCGCTCGGCGCCCGCAGTGCTGGTGTTGATCCAGTAATGCTGCTCGCCGAGGCGCGCCACGATGCCGTCATCGACCAGCGTGCCATGCTCGTTCAGCAGCACTCCATAGCGTGCCTGGCCGATGGCGAGGGTCGACATGTTGCCCACATACATGAGATCGAGAAACTGTGCGGCGTCGGGACCGTAGACCTCGAGCTTGCCGAGCGGCGAGCCATCGAAGAGCCCGGCGCACTCGCGCACCGTGCCGGCCTCGCGCAGCGCGGCGGCCTCGATCGACTCGCCTCGCCGGGGATAGGCTGCGGGACGCCGCCAGTCGCCATAAGTCTCGAAGAGCGCACCGTGCGCGGCGTGCCAGCGGTGTGCCGGCAGCTCCTTCAGCGGGCGATAGAGGCTCCCCGCACGTCGCCCCGCGATGGCGCCGAGTGTTACCGGAGCAAACGGCGGGCGGAAGCGCGTGGTCCCCACCTGTGGCGGTGCGCGGCCGGTGCAATCAGCTAACAGCAGCAGCGCATTGACGTTGCTGGTCTTGCCCTGATCGGTCCCCATGCCGGTCGTCGTGTAGCGTTTCAGATGCTCGACGGAGCGGTAGTTCTCGCGTGCAGCGAGTGCGACATCCTGCGCCGAGACATCGTTCTGCAGGTCGACGAACTGCTTGCCACGGACGTTCGCGAGCGGGGCAAACGCCTGCGTGCCGCCAGGTTTTCCGGTGGGCGCCTGCGGCGGCGCTCGTCCGCGGGCGACTGCCTCTCCCACCGCGTCCGCATGGGCGCGCGCCACTTCGTGCTCGAACACACCCGCGCACGCTCCGACGCTCGCGACTCCCGGTGCCGTGCCATCCGGAACGAACATGGCGTGCGCATCGAGCCAGCGTAATCGGCCCCCCGCCTGGGAGTGCAGGTGCACGGCGGGCGCGAAGCCACCGGCACTGAGGATCAGATCGCATTCCAGCGTCTCACCGTGCCCGGCGCTGCTGCCTGCGGGCCCCTGCACGCGGCAACCGCGCACCGCGCGTCGGCCAAGAACTGCGGTGATCGCAGCGCCGCGCATGATGCGCACGCCACCTGTCTCCGCGTCGGGCGCAGCACGCCGATCGACGATCGCTACGATCTCGGTTCCCGCCGCACGCAGTGCCGCGGCGACTGCGTAGGCCGAATCGCTCGCCGCCGCGATGACCGCCCGGCGGCCGCAGGCGACGCCATAGGCGAGTGCGTACTTGAGCGCGGCGCCTGCGAGCATGACACCCGGCCGGTCGTTATCGGGAAATACCAACGGACGCTCGAAGGCGCCCGTGGCTGCAATGACGCTGCGGGCGCGTACCTTCCACAGGCGCTCGCGCAGTACGCACGACGGAAGATCGCGGCGGCCCACTGCGCTCACACTCTCCAGCGCGCACACGAGGTTGTGGTCATACACGCCGAAGGCGAGTGTGCGCGTGAGGATGCGCACGCCGGCGGCACGTGCGGCAGCCTCGAGTGCCGTCACCTGCGGGTCCGCGCGCCAGCCCAGCGCGCCCCCGAGATGCATCCCGCCCGAGAGCAGCAACGTCTGCGCACCGGCACGCGCCGCGGCGAGTGCCGCAGTAAGGCCCGCAACGCCACCACCAATGACGAGCACTTCGGCTGCAGCCGAGACTTCCTCGTAATGATCCGGGTCGGGCATCTCCGGTGCGGTGCCCAACCCCGCCATGCGACGGATCGCAGGCTCGAACAGCCGCCAGCTCGGCCACTTGAAGGTCTTGTAGTAGAAGCCGGCCGGCAGGAGCGCCCCGAATGCGCCGGCGAGCGCGCCGATATCAAAGCCCACACCCGGCCAGCAGTTGACGCTCCTGGCGGTCAGCCCGTCCGCGAGCGGAATCAGTGTCGCACGCGTATTGGGCGTGCGGCGTCCGGCTGCCGCCACATCGACGATGGCATGCGGCTCCTCCACTCCGCAGGAGAAGACGCCTCGCGGCCGATGGAGCTTGAAGCTGCGCCCGACCAGGCGCACATCCTGTGCGAGCAGCGCCGAGGCGAGCGTATCGCCCTGAAACCCACTGTAAGCACGCCCATTGAAGCTGAAGGTGAGCGGCTGCGCGCGCTCGATCCATACGCCGGCCGGTGCTGGCAGGCGATGGCTCACGGGACTCCGTTCGGGAGCTGGGGAGGCGATTCGTTCATCCGATAGACCGCGAGCACCTGATGCGTCACGGTATGGCGCGCGAGGTTGAACCAGCTGCCGCAGCCGTAGGTGTGGCGCCAGCGCTCGAAATGCACGCCCTGCGGATTGTCGCGAAAGAACAGGTATTCAGCCCAGGCAACATCGCTCGCGTTGAGATCCGGGCGGCTGATGTGCGTGGTGCCACCACAGGTGAATTCACTCTCATCGCGCGGACCGCAATCGGGGCAACGAAGCTGCATCATCGGTATCGCTCCTCGCCTCAGTGGGCAATGCCGGACGCGGCTGCCTCATCGATCAGGCGGCCTGTGATGAAGCGCTCGAGCTGGAAGGGCTCCGCCAGCTCGTGGTTGCGCCCGGTGGCGAGTACGTGAGCAAGCATCCAGCCGCCGGCGGGTATGGCTTTGAAGCCACCGGTTCCCCAGCCGCAGTTGATATAGAGCTCCGGAACCGGAGTCGGTCCGAGGATGGGACTCGAGTCGTGCACCACATCGACGATGCCCGCCCACTGGCGCATCAAGCGCAGGCGGCTGAAGGAGGGAAAGATCGCCAGCGTCGCTGCCACCACACTCTGCAGCACCGCGAAACTGCCGCGCTGCGCGTACGAGGGAAACAGATCCAGGCCGCCGCCGATCACCATCTCACCCTTGTCGGACTGACTGACGTAGGCCCCGGTGCCAGGCGAGATCACCACCTTGTCGAGCCGCGGTTTCAGGGGCTCGGTCACCATGGCCTGCAGTGCATAGCTCGTCACCGGGAGTCGAAATCCGGCGAGGCCCGCCAGCACCGAGCTGTGCCCGGCGACCGCGAGGCCGACACGGCCGGCCTGGATGCGCCCATGGCTGGTCTCGATGCCGCTCACTGCCCCATTGGCCGCCTTGAGGAACCCGGTGACCTCGCAGTTCTGAATGATGTCGACTCCGAGCGCGTCGGCCGCGCGTGCGTAACCCCATGCGACCGCATCGTGCCGCGCAGTACCTCCGCGCCGTTGCGTGAAGCCGCCAAGGACTGGATAGCGCGCATCGGGTGACATATCGAGCGCCGGAATGAGCTCGCCCACCTGCTCACGACTCAACAGCTCGGCCTCGATGCCGTTCATGTACATCGCATTCGCCCAGCGGGCGAGCGACTCGAGGTCGTGACGGCTGTGCGCGAGCATCACGTGCCCGCGCTGGCTCAACATGACATTGAAGTTGAGCTCGCGCGAAAGCCCTTCATAGAGCTTGAGGGAAAAATCGTACAGTCGTGCGCTCTCGGGATAGAGGTAGTTCGAGCGCACCACGGTGGTGTTGCGGCCGGTGTTGCCGCCGCCGAGCCAGCCGCGCTCCAGTACGGCGATGCTGCTGAGGCGATGATTCTTCGCGAGGTAGTACGCCGCCGCGAGCCCGTGTCCACCGCCGCCGACGATCACGATGTCGTACGCCGGCTTGGGCTCGGGCGAGCGCCACGCTGGACTCCAGTTACGGTGCGCGGCGAGCGCACCGCGCAGCAGTGCGAGCGCGGAATACTTCAAGCTGCGCTCAGGCCTTGTCGCGATAGCTCGTCTGGATCTTACGGATCATCTCGTGCGTGCCAAAGAAGGCGTGCCGGGACATGTCCTTGCTGTAGCGGCTCGCTGGTGGCTGGCGTCCGAGACTCTCGGCAAGCGCGCGGATGTGGTGGGGACCTGCGCCGCAGCAGACACCGAGGTAGCGGATGCCGGCGGCGAAGGCCTCGCGCCCGAAATCGAAGATTTCCGAGCGCGTCGCCATGAACGGATCGAGCCCATCGGGAAAGGCCATGCGGTCACCGCAGCAGGGATCGGTGAGCGCCATGAACGAGGGTTGTCGCTCGGTGGTGCGGTACGGCACCGGCAGTCCCGCGACGTGGCATTTCACCGCCGCCCGGATCTGCTTCAGCAGCGGCATCATGGTGCGCGGGCCGCGATGACAATTTAGACCGACTACATCGGCCCCGGCAGCCTCCAGTCGCTGGCAGGCCTGCGCCGGAGTGAACCCATCGCGCGTCATCTCCTCACGGTGCATCGCAAAGGTGATGACCGCCGGCACTTTCGAGTGGCGCCGAATGGCCCGGAGCGCGAGCTGCGCCTCGCCCACCCAGCCGAGGGTCTCGGCGACGAAATAATCGACGCCGGCATCGACTGCCCACCCGACCTGCTCATCGAAGATTCGCTCGACATCCTTCACGGACTTGCTGTCGGCGGGATCGTAGATGTTGGTGTTGCACAGGTCCCCGGCGAAGAGCGTCCCGGTGCGCCGCGCCACGCGCTTCGCGATGCCGAGTGCGGCGCGATTCATGGGCGCCAGATCCTTCTCGCGTCCGATGACGCGCAGCTTCTCGCGGTGCACGTAGTAGGTGAGCGCCTGCGTGACATCGGAGCCCGCCCGGACGAAGTCCAGGTGCAGCTGCTCCACCACTTCCGGGTGCTCGAACAGCACCTCGGGTACGAAGGCGCCGGCCTGAAGGTATCCCCGCCGCTCGAGCTCGAACACGTAGCCTTCGGCGCAGATCACCGCGCCTTCCTTCAGCCGCGCGAGCAGATCGCGCGAGGCACCGTTGCCGCGGGCGGTCGCGCTCCCCCCGCCCTTGGCGCCGCTAGAGACATGCGTAGTCCGGCGGGTGGCTCTTGCTTTGGGTCTGGGCTTGGTCTTGGATCGGCTCTTCGCGCGGGCCTTCATTGCCATGGGATCTCCGTCGGTTGAAATGCTGCTGTCTTCCTGAGGGTCGCGTTACATTTTAATCGGGAGCTGCGCGGCCCCGATGCCACTTTTCGATAGGACTATTCAATTTCTCCCGGCGCGCAATTTCGGCGCGGCCGTGCTAGCCAGCCGGTTTTCCGGCCATCTCCAGGTGCAACCGCTCACCGTCGTACGGATGCTGCGCCAGCACCGCCTCGTTGAGCTCGACTCCGAGGCCGGGCTCGGTCGGGGGAATGACATAGCCCGCTTCCCAGCGGATCGGTTTCACCAGCACCTGCGCATGAAAACCCTGCCAGCGCTCGATGCCCTCGAGAATGAGGAAGTTCGGGCTGCAAGTGGCGAGCTGGATGTTGGCCGCGCCCACGACCGGCCCGCAGTAGAGGTGCGGTGCGAGCTGCACGTGGTCGATCTCGGCCAGGGCCGCGATCTTCTTCGCCTCGAGAATCCCCCCGACCCGCCCGAGATTCATCTGCAGGATCGCGGCCGCACCTGCACGCAGCAGCCGCGCAAAGTCGTACTTCGTGGCGAGCCGCTCGCCGGTGGCGATTGGAATGGAGGTTGCACGCGCGACCTTCGCCATCTCCTCGGGTGCATCGGGCGGTACCGGTTCCTCGAACCACAGCGGATCGTAGGGCTCCAGACGGCGCGCGAGCCGAATCGCGCCCGCGGCGGTCATCTGGCCGTGTGTGCCGAACAGCAGATCGGCCCGGGTCCCGACTGCCTCACGCAGCTGGCGCATGAAGCGCTCCGAGAGCTCCAGGGCCGCCAGCGACAGCTGCCGGCCATCGAAAGCGGAGTACGGCCCCGCCGGGTCGAACTTCAGCGCTGTGAACCCCTGCGCGAGGTACTCCGCGGCGCGCGCGGCGGCCAGATCCGGGTCCTGGTAGACATCGGTCTTGTCCCCGGGACGCGCGTAGATATATGTGTAGGAGCGCAGCCGCTCGTGAACCCGGCCACCGAGGAGCTTGTATACCGGTTGTCCGGCCTCCTTGCCGATGATGTCCCAGCACGCCATCTCGAGCGCCGAGAGCACGGCCATCAATGAAAGGTCCGCATGCTGGGTATAGCCCGCCGAGTAAACTCGCCGCCACAGGGCCTCGATATCGTGCGGGTCCTGCTCGCGGAAGTAGCGCTCGAACACATCCTCCAGCATTCCGGTCACCACCCGTGGATGAAACGGGAGGCAATAGGCCTCCCCGACTCCGTGGATGTTGTGATCGGTGGTGAGTTTGACGAAGATGAAATACCGGCCGCCGACACCCGGTTGAGGATTGCCGACGACGTAAGTGCGCAGATTGGTCAGTTTCATAACCGATTCATACACCACGTGAACGAGTATGACTACATCATCGTGGGTGCGGGCACTGCCGGCTGTGTGCTCGCCAACCGCCTGACGGCGAGCGGCGCGCACCGCGTGCTGCTGCTGGAAGCCGGTGGCTCCGATCGCTCGATCTGGATCCAGGTTCCGGTCGGCTACGCGCGCACCTTTCACGATCCACGCTTCAACTGGATGTACGAGGCGGAGCCCGACCCGGCGCTCGACAATCGCCGCAACCACTGGCCGCGCGGCAAGGTGCTCGGCGGCTCCGGATCCATCAACGCGATGATCTACGTGCGCGGGCAGCCCGGCGATTTCGATGACTGGGCCGCTGCCGGCAATCCCGGCTGGTCTTACCGGGAGGTGCTGCCTTATTTCAGGAAGCTCGAGGACCACTGCTGGGGCGATTCCGAGTACCACGGCGCCGGCGGTCCGATGAAAGTGGGCGATGTGTCATCGCGCGTACACCCGGTGTGCCACACCTTTCTCGCCGCGTGCGCCGCGCTCGACATCCCCACGACCCGCGATTTCAATGGTGCCGTCTCCGAGGGCGCCGGTTTCTGGCAGGTCGCCATCCACAAGGGCGCGCGCGTATCCACGGCCACCGGCTATCTGCGGCCTGCGATGCGGCGCCCCAACCTCGATGTGCAGTTGCATGCCCTTGCAACGCGAGTGCAATTCGACGGTACGCGCGCGGTCGGTGTGGAGTACGAGCGTGCGGGCGCGCGGCACCAGGTGCGGGCGCGCTGCGAGGTGCTCCTGTGTGGTGGCGCCATCAACACTCCACAGCTGCTCGAGCTCTCCGGAGTGGGCGATGCGCGTCTGCTGCAGCGCCTCGGTGTCGCGGTGATCGCCGACTCGCCGGCGGTCGGCTCGGGTCTGCAGGACCACCTGGCGGTTAATTACTTCTACCGCTCCAGCGTACCCACGCTCAATGATCAGCTCGCCCCGTTCTTCGGCAAGATGAAGGCGGCGCTGCGCTATGCCTGCACGCGCGGCGGGCCACTCTCCATGAGCGTCAATCAGGCGGGCGCCTTTCTGCGCAGCCGCCCGGAATACCCGCGCCCGAATCTCCATATCTATTTCAACCCGGCGAGCTACAGCACCACCACCGCGGGGGCGAAGCGTCGCCTCACGAATCCGGACCCGTGGTCCGGCTACCTCATGTCCTTCAACACCTGCCGTCCCACGAGCCGCGGCAGCGTCCACATCCGCTCGCCCGACCCGCATGTGAGTCCCACCATCGTGCCGAACTCGCTTTCGACTCCCGGGGACGTGCAGGATGTGTTCGATGGCGCGAGGCTCGTGCGGCGCATTGCAGCCAGCGCACCGCTCGCGGCCATCACCGAGAGCGAGCACCAGCCCGGAGCAGCGGTTACGGGCGATCCGGCGGTGCTCACCGACTTTCGTCAGCGCGCGGGCTCCGTGTTCCACGCGAGCTGTACGTGCTCCATGGGGAGCGATCCGCGCTCCGCGGCGCTCGATTCCCGGCTGCGCGTGCGCGGAACCCACGGGTTGCGCGTGGTCGATGCTTCCGCGTTCCCCAACGTGACCTCGGGCAACACCAACACGCCCACCATAATGCTGGCGGAAAAAGGCGCTGACCTGATTCTGCAGGACAGCCGCGCGTCGCCGGGTTAACCTCCCTCCTCATGAGCGAACTGCAATCGAGCGTGGCCTCAGGCGTCGGCGAGATGCCCGCTACCCCAGCCGCGGCACCCGGCACGACACTTCTCGCGCGCTGGTACGTGCTCATCATGATGTGCATCGTGTACACGCTCAGCATCGCCGATCGCTACGTCGTATCGACGGTGCTCGACCCGATCCGCATCGACCTGCATCTCACCGACTACGGCGTCGCGATGCTCACCGGGGCTGCGTTCGGCTTGTTCTACGTGGTGCTGGGCTTCCCGCTCTCATATCTCATCGACCGGCGCAACCGCCGCAAGATCGTGGCAGCCTGCCTGGTGCTGTGGTCGGCGATGACCGCGCTCTGCGGACTGACGCGCACCTCCTGGCAATTCTTCTTCGCCCGAGTCGGAGTGACGATCGGGGAAGCCGGCGGCACCCCGGGCGCCAATTCGCTGCTGTCCGATTATTTCCCGGCCACGCGCCGGGCGATGGCGCTCACCGTGTTCTCGCTCGGCGCGCCGATCGGCGCGTGGGTCGGCTACAACGTGGCCGGCGCGATCGCCGACCACTACGGCTGGCGCGCCGTGTTCTTTGCCCTCGGCATCCCCGGAGTGCTGGCCGGTATCGCTGTCTGGCTCACGGTACGTGAGCCGCAGCGCGGATGTCTCGACGCTGGCGATGACGGCGCGGCCCCCTCCTTCCAGGAAACGCTCCGGTTCTGGTGGGCACAGCGCTCGGCCGTGCACGTGATGCTGGGCACGGCGATCTGCGCGCTGTGGGGCTGGGGGCTGATGTTCTTCACGCCCACCTTTCTGCAACGCACGTACCACATGAGTGTCGGCGAAGCCGCTGGCGTCACGCAGAACATGCATCTTTGGGGCGGCGGCCTCGCGACCGTCGCGACCGGTTGGCTCATGGCCCGCAGCAGCATGATCGATCCGCGCCGCATCGTGTGGTTGCTCGCGGCCGGTATCGGCATCGCGACGGTGGCCTCGGGAGTGGCCTATTACACGCGCGACCTCAACCTCGCGCGAGCGATGCTGTGGATCTTCATTCCCGCGATCTACTTTTATATTGGTCCGGGCTTCGGACTGCTCAATAATCTCGCGCAGTGCCGCATGCGCGCGATGTTCTGTGCCATGGTGCTGTTCCTTGCGAATCTCGGCAACCTGGTGATCGCGCCTCCGCTCATCGGCGCGTTGAGCGACTGGTTCGCGCGAACTGAGGCCTCCAATGCCGACTCGCTGCGCCTGGCGATGCTGTGCCTGGTGCCGACCGGATTCTGGGCGACGGCGCACCTCTATCTCGCGGCGCGCGACATCGTCAAGGACCAGCAGCGTGCCCGGAGCTTTCCGTACTGAGAGCGCAGCGCTGGTCTTGCCGCCGCTCCACCGTGCAGCCAGAGCTTTGGATAGCGGCAGGGAATGCCCGGAGTCAGAATGCGCCGCGGCTTTGCCGATGAGCCCGAGAGCCGGTCATGCCGGGGGTCGCTCTGGGGATTCAGGAGGAGCAATGGCTAGTTCCATCATGGATTCGATGCTGGCCCTGGTCACACCGGAGATGCAGCGAGAGCTCGCGACACGACTGGGCGAGTCGCCGCAGGCAGTGCACAACGGTCTGACCGCGGCCGGGGCGGCGGTCCTCGACGGGCTCGCGACCAAGGTGGACGACGAGCGCTTCCTCCCTCAGGCACTCGATTTCGTGAGCGCGGCGGCCGCGCAGGATATTGGCTCAAACCTCTGCGCCATCGCCTCCGCGGGACCAAGCGGAGCGACGGCTGATCTGGCAGACCGCTTCCTGCCGTTGGTGTTCGGGTCGCAGCAACAGCAAGTCGCCCAGGTGCTCGCGCAGCAATCCGGTCTCCGGGCCTCCTCGGCGATGGCGGTGCTCAAAATGGCAGTGCCCCTGCTGTTGGTTTTGTTCGTCGCCAGAAAAGCGGGCAGCGCCTCCGCTGCAGAGACCTTCGCCAACATGCTGCGCGCCGAGGCACCTGCGCTGCGCACCTACTTGCCGAGCGATCTGCTCGGCAGTGCGGCCGGCGTCGAGCGCAGCAACATGCCAGAGCCTGCCGCACCGCCGCGCTGGCTGGTACCGACGGCCACCGTCGGTGCGCTGCTGCTCGCCTGGCTGGTCATCCGCTTTCTCACGGCGCCCCAGGAAGCTCCGCTGGTCACAACGGTGACCGCGGAAGCGACCAACCGCGCCGCGACGCAGGTTAACGGTGCCGCAAATGAAGCCGTAATGGCGGCCTGGGCGGCACTCGGGGACATGATGAAGGTGAAGCTGCCTGATGGAATCGTGCTCAATGTGCCGGCGCTGGGCGTGGAAGCGCGTTTGGTGAATTTCCTCAACGACAGCGCCGCACCTGCGAAAGACAGCAGCTGGTTCGATTTCGACCGGCTGCTGTTCGACACCGGCAAGGCGACACTGCAGACCGCCTCGCTCGAACAGCTGACCAACATCGCTGCCATCCTCAAGGCATACCCGCAGGTGAGGATCCGCATCGGCGGCTACACCGACAACACCGGGGACCCCGCTGCCAATTTGCGACTCTCCGAGGAACGCGCCAACAACGTCATGGATGAGCTGGTGAAGCTCGGGATCGATCCCGAGCGGATGAACGCCCGGGGTTACGGGGCGCAGAACCCGGTGGCGGACAACTCCACCGAGGACGGCCGGCAGAAGAACCGGCGCATCTCGCTGCGCGTGACCGGCAAACCGGCCGACTCGGGGGCTTCGATCAATGCTGCGGTGGTGCGACCGGTGGCGGTGCGGGCGGGGGCGGTGAACCGTTCGGTGCCGGGCTCGGTGCTGCCGGCGGCTGCCGACTCGGCGCATCGGCAACCAGCAGCTCCCCCTTGATTTGCGTACCACCGAGCTGCAGCTGGTTCGGAACGCAGCTCGAACGATAGTCGACGTTACGCGCGTTGAAGAGCGGCAGCACACGAGATTTCACCTGCTCTACCAACTCGCAGTCTCCGGCTTCGCGCAGCGGGTCACGGTCGGTGCTGATCTCGACCGTTTTCCAGTGAGCTGGCACCGGGGTGGCGTTGGCGTTTGACTTAGCGGCGTCAAAAGGCGCGAGCACGTTCATGTTCACGGTCACACCTGGAAACTCGCTCGGCCTTCCCGCCATCCCCGAGCACGGCACTTCGCGCACCGTGAGATCGGGCCGGGCGCCAAGCTGCAGCAGGATCGAGCGCATCTTGTCCCGCAGGCCGTCGCAGGAGTAATGGGATGTGAATCCCATATAGACGAACTTCAGCTCCTTCGGCGTCCATACTGCCCAAGTGGGCGGCGCAGCAGTCTCCGCCGGAGCTTGCGCTCGCGCCCCGGGCACCAGCGGTAGGAACAGGGTCAGCACGAGTGCACTGATGGGAACGCGTGGTCTGTACTGCATGATCTCTCTTCCAGGCGACAACGCCCGATTCTCAGCTGTTAGACACCGGCGAGCAGCGCGTGTTTCATTCAGCAAGGCAACGGCCGGGCTCTTGGCGTAGGCTGCATGTGCTCCGTACCAACTCGAAACAACACCAAGGGAGGACAATCGTGAACAAGATTCCGGTCGCCGCAGTGTATGCAGCGATGCTCATCGGGGCACCTGCTGGCGCCCAACAGACCCCTGCCGCCACCGGCACTGCGACGTCCAATCCGCTCGATGTCGGGACCCTCGATGGGGTCATCGGCCCGCGCGGCGGTATTGCTCACCTCGAGGGTGCCCGCATGGTCGGCGCAATAGGCTGCTCCGGCGGAACGGGATCGCAGGACGAGGTAGCCTGCAAGGCGGGAGTGGCGGCGCTGCAGAAGTAGCACGTCTCAGGCCTGGGGCTCGGCGAGCACCTGTACCCAGTACAGACCGTGCCGACCCGACCGGCCTGCTGCATTCGCGATACCCATCTCGGCGAACCTGGGGTCCATGATGTTCTCGCAATGCCCGGGACTATCGAGCCAGCCCTGCACGACCTCCTCTACGGACTTCGGACCGTAGGCGATGTTCTCGCCGACGACCTTCTCGCGGTATCCCACGGCACGCACACGGTCGGCCGGCGATTGTCCGTTGAGATCGCGATGCTCGAAGTAATCATGCTCAGCCATGTCGGCCGCGTGACCCAAGGCGACGTTGGCGAGTGTCCCGGACAGCGCGAGCGGCGGAGCCGGTGCGAATGTGCGCGCGCCGCAACGCGTCCCATGAGACCGCACATCGTTCACGAGCTGCAGTGCCTCACTTGCCGGGAACGCTGCAGGCGGCGGATTGCGTGCTGCTGGAGGTCGAGGGGTCTCGAGTGGAGCGGGAGCCGGGGACCAGGGAATCGTTGGAGCTATGAGACTCGCGGTGGCCGGCACCGAAGCACTGCGGTAATCGGCAGTCACCACGAGCCAGCTATCGATTCCGCGGCGGTACACCCCGAGCGCGCGCAGCTCCGGGCCGGTGACCGTGCGACAGGAGGAGCGGCGCAGCACCTCGAGCACTCCGCTATCGGTGGCGCTCACATGCAGCCCTGCGGTCGCGAGCGCGGGATAGCCGCCCCGCTCGGCCGCCGCAGCGAGCGGCATGCCCTCTGCCCACCGCTGTGCGACTGCATCCAACCCGCCCTCGTGACGCAGCGCCCTTGTGGCCGGTACTACGCCGCCGCAACCGCCTTCGCGAAGCACCTGCACCGCCGACAAGGCATCGGTCGCACTGCCGATCGCTTGACCGGCCGCGAGGCCGATCGAGATGAAAAGGGCCCGAGCGCTCCATGAATGACTCATCCGCGGCACACCTCTTATATGCCACCGAACGCTCGGCCGTGGCAGCGGATGACGCCGCTCACCGCCCGAGGGTTCACATAATGCCCTCGGTTCACGGGCAGTCCCGTGAGTGGAAACGTGAGCGCGCGGACACGTGTGCTGCGGTGCAGCAGTCCGGGTTGCGACGCTTTCCCCGAAGCTGGCATCTTTGATGAGGCGAAAAACGAGTCCCGCAGGGGACCGGGGAGGCGCGCTGAGTCTAGGCTGCCGGAGTTTCCTGCTGCCCATCGCAACCGCGGCGCTTCTCGCGCCGCCGTGTGCACGGGCTGGCACCGGTGCACCGGACACGCAGCTCTGGACGGAGCTCGACGTCACCGGCCCGCTTACTACCAACACGACGATCACCGGCATCGCCCGGCTTCGGCTCAGTGAGGAGCTGGCCAATCCAGCTCTCGCCTCTCCAGGGGTAGATCTGAATTACAAGACCGGGGAGTGGACGCTCTCGCTCGGCTATCGGTACGACGCCGTAGCGCAGCGCGAGCCGGAGACGATCGACGGCAAGAGCGTCAAGATCAGCCAGTCCGTAGTGCTGATGGGCAAGCGTGCCTGGCGCTTCGGACGCAATACGGTGGCGGTGCGGCTGCGACTCGACGACACCCTCAATGCATCGAGTAACCCCTATCGCGCGCGCATACGACTCGAATACCGCCGGGCGATCGAAGGACTGCGCTGGGTGTCGTATCTGTTCACCAGCGATGAGGTGTTCTACGAATTTCAGGACCAGGAATGGTTTCGAAATCGCTTCCGCGCCGGCGCGAACCTGGTGCTCAGCGAACGCACCGAGTTGGAGGTGTTCTTCCAGCGTCAGGACAGCAACAACTCAACGCCCGGAGCGATCAATGCGCTTGGACTCACGCTCGATGTGACGTTCAAATAGTGCCTGCAGCGAGCGACACGTAAACGCGACGCGTAAACGCTCCCTGAACGACAGCGCTAAACCGTCGCCAAGCACCAACACTCCGACGTCCGTGGCAGCCGCAGTGATCTGCGTCGCACTTTGATCTGGTGCCATCCATTAACATCCCGTGCCGTCGCTGCTTACGGCAACAGCCGAGGAGGGAGATATGAATAAGTCACTCGTTACCGGTCTTGTGGTCGGTGCGGTGGTCGCGGTGGGCGCGACGGCGTTCGCGGGACTGAAGATGATGCACAAGGGCCCGGAGTACGCCGACGTGCTGAAGGTTACCCCGCTCACCAAAGCCGTCCACACACCGCGCCAGGATTGTCACGATGAGACCGTCACTCATCAGGCCCCGGTGAAAGATCAGCATCAGGTGATCGGCACGGTCGCCGGCGCAGTGATCGGTGGGGTGATCGGCCACCAGATCGGCGGCGGCACCGGGCGCGACATCGCCACCGTCGCGGGTGCGGCGGGCGGCGGCTACGCCGGCAATCGGATCCAGAAGAATCTCCAGGACAAGGACACTTACACCACCACCGAGCAGAAGTGCGCAACCGTGTACGACACTTCCGAGAAGCGCCTCGGCTACGAGGTTCGTTACCGCTTGAACGGTCAGGAGGCGACCGTCAAGATGGATCACGATCCGGGCGAGCGAATCCCAGTGCGCGACGGCCAGCTTGTGCTCGAGAAGACCGCAGCGGCCGCGACATCCGGCTGAGCACCGCTCGGACGACGGGTGCGGCGGCGCGACCGGCCCGGACCCGGCGCAGTCGGCCATCACGATTCGAGCGCAACGCTCCAGGTCACCGCCGCATCGGCCATCAGCGATGAGCGCACGCTGCAGTACCTGGTGATCGAGAGCTCCACGGCGCGCGCGGCTTTGGCTGCGGTCGTTCCGGGAGCCCTGATGGTGAAGTGCAATGCCGCCGAGGCGAGTCGTCGCGGCGTGGCCTGGACACGCTGAGCCTCGACGCGTACGTGCAGGCGCTGCACCGGCGTGCGCTGCTTCTGCAAAATCGAAACGACATCTGTCGCCGAACAGGTGGCTAACGACGCGAGCAGTACATCGAAGGGACTCGGCGCAGCCTTGGCGTCCGCGTCGATGCGGATCTTCGGGACACTTGGGCGCTCGGCCTCGAATGTACTGCCCCCGGTCCACTCCACCTCGATGGGACCGTGCGCCACGGTGGCTTCAGGCATTGTCGCCATGGCAAACCTCGTTCACCCCGACGGCGATTCACTGTAGCACGCCCTGTCGAGCGCGGCGTGGCGCACCCGCCGCGCCGCGGAGCGAGCCCGGAGCGCGATCAGATGAGACCGCAGACCCAACGCGCTGCGTTACACTCGGCAGACGAAGTCGGGACCCACCCACGCAAACGCACGGAGCGCCGTAGAAAGCGCCGGGGAAGGTATGAAACTGCGCTACAAGATCGTCAACGCCATTCTCGTCGTGGTGTTTCTCGGCATCCTGTCGCTCGCCATAGCGATGAGTCATGACTCGGCCTGCGCACCTGCGCCGCCGCTCGCGGCCGGTGCGACGCCGATGAAGGCGATCGTGCACCGCTGCTACGGCTCCCCGGCCGTCATCCGCTACGAGGACATATCCAAACCCACCCCCGCAGAGAACGAGATCCTCGTCAGAGTGCACGCGGCCTCGCTCAACCCGCTCGACTGGCATTACCTCGAGGGCACCCCGTACATGGTGCGCCTGGATGCCGGTTTCGGCAGACCGGAGAACCCGCGATTGGGTGTCGACTTCTCAGGAACGGTGGAGGCGGTCGGCAAGAACGTCACACGCTTCAAGGCGGGCGATGAGGTCTTCGGCGGCAAGTTCGGGGCGCTCGCCGAGTATGTCGCCGTGCGGGAAGATCGCGCCATCGCGCTCAAGCCCGCCAACCTGACGCACGAGCAGGCGGCCGCAGTTGCGATCGCGGCCATTACCGCGCTGCAGGGACTGCGCGATAAGGGACATATTCATTCCGCCGAGCAGGTGCTCATCAACGGTGCCTCGGGTGGTGTCGGTACCTTCGCAGTGCAGATCGCCAAGTCATACGGCGCGACGGTCACCGGAGTCTGCAGCACGAGAAATGTCGAGCTGGTGCGGTCGATCGGCGCCGATCAGGTGATCGACTACACGCGCGAGGACATCACCAAGGGCTCGCGGCGCTACGATCTGATCCTCGACAACGTCGCCACACACTCGTTGTTCGAGTACAAGCGCATTCTGAATCCCAACGGCATCTACGTCATGATCGGCTCGAGCGATCCGGGCCGTTGGTTCGCCTGGCTATGGAAGCCGCTGCAGGCCTGGGCCATCTCCCCGTTCACGAGTCAGAAGTTCGGCATGATCTTCGCCGAGCTCAACCGGGACGATCTCGGCACACTCGCTGAGCTGATGCAGTCTGGAAAGGTCACCCCGGTGATCGACAAGACTTACAAGCTGAACGATGCCGCCGAGGCGTTCCGCTATGTGGAACGAGGCCACGCCCGCGGGAAGGTCGTCGTAACCGTTGATTAGGTACACACGCACTGCCACGGCGGTCGGCTGCGCTCATGGTCGCGCGATCGTAGCTTCGATCCTCGGTGTTCTGCTCCTGCTCGATGGTGCCGATGCCGGAGCGCAGAGGACACATGATCGGCCCTTCTGGGTAGCGCTGCGCGCGGCGCGTTTCGAGCTGCCGCAGGGTACTGCCGCGCTGCCACTGGCGCTCGAGGCGGCGGCGCTTCTTGGATCGACCGATCCCGAGCTGCGCGACGACATCGCCTACCAGGCAATCGAGACCTGGGTCTACCGCGAGCAGCGACTCGATGCGACCGAGCTCAATCGGCTGCGCAGCACACTCGCGATCAATGCACGTCACGGTCTCGGTGAAGGAGCGAACGATGGACTTTTTCTGCGCTCCTTCTCGTTGCTGGCTCTGGCGGTGCTCGCCGCTGAGGACCTCAAGCAGCCGTTCCTCGATCAGGAGCAATTCGATGCGCTCCTCGACCTTGCGATCGACGAGCTGGCGCAGGAGCGCGACCTCCGCGGCTATGTGACGGGCAAAGGCTGGGGACACGCAACGGCGCATTGCGCCGACCTGCTCAAGTTCCTCGCACGCAGCCACTGGTTGCGTGCGCAGCAGCAGTCACGCATCGTGGATGCGATTGCCGAGCGGTTGCGTTCCGCCGGCCTGGTGTTCGTTTGGGGTGAGGACGCCCGTCTCGCCGCTGCACTCAGCTCCATCGCGCGCCGTGCCGATGCTGACCCGGCACCATTCAGCGCATGGTTCAAGCGTCTCAAGGATGAGCACACCGCGCTCTGGAGCGGAAGTTTCGATGTTTCACGCTACGTAGCGATCCGCGCGCAGCTGAATTCACTCAGCGCCTTCGCCGCCGACCTTGATCGGGACTCCGGAGCAGGCGGAGGAGCGATACACGCCGCGGTGCGTTCGCTGCGTGCCGAGGCGGAGTAGTTTCTAAGCCGCGCCCTGACGTGCGCGCGCCGCTTCGGTTCGCCGCCGGATGGCGGCCGGTACCGACACGGTGAGCAGTGGCAGGAAGAGCAGCACGGGCACGCCGATGAAAAGCGTGAAGGAAGCAGGCAGGCCCCACTCCCACTCGGCATGCGCGCCATAGATGCCGAGCGCCGTGCCAACCAATGGAACCCAGCCGAGGAGAATCGCTCCGAACCACGAAACCAGCCACCACAGTCCCGTCAGGTGCTGTATGCCACTCGCAGTCGCCGCAATCTGAAAAAGACTGAAAATCAAATAGCCGGTATAACCCGCAGCGAAGAGCGTTGCCTTCACTTGTCCTCCCCGTCTCCGCCGCTCTGCACGGCGCACGAATGCTCGATTTATAGCCGCGGTGCCTGAATGACTGCTGAACGGCAGCCCTCGATCGGCCTGCTCCCGCGGATGGTCAGGAACTTGCGTCGGCAGCCAACCCGGTGCGCCGCCAGCGATTCTCGGCTGCTGGCAGCGGGGTCTGCTTGCCGGTCATGATCTCCGGGCTGATTGCGTAGAGGATGGTCGAGCCGATGCGTGGGAAAGTGTCCTTCGCGCGTCCCCAGGAGTCCGGCGGGGCGTACTTGGACATGAACGCCGTAAAGAATCGCTGCCGGATATCGAGCTCCGGCACGATCCGGATCCGACCGAACACCACGACGGAGCGAAAGGCGATCGAGGTATCGCATTCCACCGGTCCGTAGGGGAAGGTCTCGCCCGGGTGGTCGGCTTCGAAACACACCCGGTCGCAGAACTCCACATTGGCGAGAAAGTGTCCCCGATAGCGGGCGGTGTGCAGAAAGATCCGCTCCTCCATCCAGACGAAGAGGTTCGGCACCACATACGGGTAGCCGTCCGCGCCCACGGTAGCCGTGCGTCCGCAGTGAGCGCTGGCGAGGAATCTCCTCACCTCCTCCGCGCTCATGATCTTGTCCGCGCGGCGCAGGTCACCCCGCCGCGGAGCCTCACCCGAAACGTCTTGCGACATCATCCCTCCAGCCTCACCGACCCATCGGCTCAAGACCCGAGAAATCCGCCCTATGGAAAGGCGTTGGGGGTGAGCAAGGTGGGAGTCTCAACATGTTGATACTCGGGTATATCAACATATTTATATCCGGGGTGCCTCCCGGCCCCCGCCTGTCCCCCAACCTCAGGCGCGGCCCGCCCGGGCGGCTCCCTTCCGGGCGTGAGCGACGATGAAGATCGGAATCGACACCAGCTGCACCGCGACTGCGAACAGCGCAAGCACGAGCCTCGAGCGCTCGTATAGCCAACCCGCTATGACACTGCCAATGAGCCACCCCGCCCCGTAGCCGGTGTAAAAGATTCCGAAGGCCTGACTGCGCTTGCCTTCGGGCAGTACGCCAGCGATCAGTGCCTTGAACAGGGTGTCCTGGGTCGCGTAGCCGATCCCCCAGAGAAGGATGCCGCCGAGCGCGACCCAGAATCCGCCGAGGAATACGAATGGGGCAAAGGCGGCCGAGCAGAGCACCGCGCCGACCAACACGGGCAGCCCGTGCCGGTCGTACCAACGGCCGAGGAGCAGGCTCGCGAGCACCCCGAAGGCGGTCGAGATGGCCAGGAACACGGGAATCCACGGCGGCGAAACGATGCCGGCATGAGCGAGGTGATAGGAGATCAGCTCGAAACTCATCAGGCCCGCGGCGAAACAGGACGCCGCCGCCATATACGACCAGTACGCTGCCGTCAGCGTCTTCTCCGGCGCCGTCCTTCCCTCCTCCAGGCTCCGCGGCAGCGGGAAATGGATGCGCGCAATCGCCAGTGACGCGAGCGCAAGAACTGCGGAAACGATCAGCAGCGCATAGGCGGTGCGGTAATTGCCCCGCAGGAAGAGGACGAGTGCCGCGAGCAGCGGCCCGATCGTGGCGCCGGTCTCATCCAATGCATTGTTCAACGCATATACCCAGCCACCTCCGAGCGTGCCCGTCGTGTAGGAGAGCATCGCCTCGACGGTCGGCTTGCGCATGGCGCGCCCGATGCGCTCGGTGATGATGAGCGCCGCGGCAACCTGCCAGCTGCCCGCGAGTGCCATCGCAGGAACCGCGAGCAGATTGATGACATAGCCCGCGAAAGTCAGTGGCCAGTAGCGACCGGTTCGATCGCTCAGGTAGCCAAACACCGAACGCAGGCTATAGCCGAAAAACTCACCCAACCCGGCAATGATGCTGACCGCCGCGGCGCTCGCACCCAGCATGCCCAGGAAGGGGCCGTTGATGCTGGCGCCGCCTTCGTAGGTCGTATCGGCGAAGAGGTTGACGATCCCCATCACCAACACGAAACGAAATGCGGCGGAGCTGGAAGCTGCTGCGGCCTTGCTCATGGATTCGTCCCGGATGTTACCGCTGCGCTCTCATGCGCCATCCTGCACCGAGCAGCATCCGGTATCCACCTTGCCCACGACTTACCGCGCGCGTAGTCTGCGGCGACTTCGCGCTCACTATGACCTCGATATGCGAGTCACCACGCTGCGCTTGCACACGCTGACATCGGCGATCACGGGTGTCCTGTGGCTGCTGATCGCCACCCCATTACACGCGACCGACCGCGGTGTACGCCTCGTCACTGCCTCCATTCCGATGCCCGATGGGATCCGGCTGGCGGCGACGCTCTACATGCCCGCGGACCTTCGCCCCGGAGAACGCCTGCCCGCAGTTCTCGAGTACCTCCCGTATCGCAAGGACGACGACGCACCGGACTACGAGACGCACGCCTACTTTGCCCGCCACGGCTACGTCGGAGTGCGCGTCGACATTCGTGGCTTTGGTAACAGTGGAGGCGCCCCGCCGCCGCGCGAGTACTCGGCACAGGAGCAGGAAGATGGCGAGCAGGTGATCGCGTGGCTGTCGAGGCAGCCCTGGTCGAACGGCAACGTCGGCATGTTCGGCATATCGTGGGGCGGCTTCAACTCCATCCAGATGGCCATGCGCCATCCTCCGGCGCTCAAGGCGATCATCGCCATCGCAGCCACCGAGGCGTTGTTCACCGAGGACGTGCATTACATGGACGGCATCATGCACGTCGATGAGTTCGAGATCGCCATGGATCTCGATCAGGGCCGTAGTGGGGCACCGGATTTTCCACTCGATGAGGATACGCTCGCCAAACGCATGGACTCGACGCCGTGGTCGCTCGGCTACTTCCGTCATCAGCGCGATGGACCGTTCTGGCGAGCTCCGGTCAGGAAGCTCGAGGACATCACGATACCGTGCTTTGTGATCGGCGGCTTTCAGGACGGCTATCGCAACAGCATCGTGCGCATGCTCGAGCGGGTGCCTGCCCCGGTGCAGGCGTGGCTTGGGCCCTGGAATCATGACCGGCCCAACACCAGTATGTACGGACCGCGAGTCGAGTGGCGCGACCAGGCAGTGCGCTGGTTCGATCACTGGCTGAAGGGCGCCAACAACGGTGTGGAGCGCGACCCTCGCTTGATCTTCTATCAGCAGCACAGCCATCCACCCGGCGCTGAAGCACAGGACGTCCCCGGCGAATGGCGCGCCGATACCTGGCCGCCACAGGGATTGCGCTACGAGAAATGGTATTTTGCCGGGAACCACCAGCTGAGTCCGACGCCGGTATCGGCCGCCACCGACCGCCTGTGGTACGTGCCTTCTGCCGGTGCAGAGGTCGGCTTCTGGTGGGGCGAATTGCTCGGGGATCAGCGTGCGGCGGATGCCTACAGTCTCATCTACGACAGTGCGCCGCTGGAGGAAAACGTAACAATTTTCGGTCGCGCGAAGGTGCAACTGCATGCCGCCGCGGATGCTCCGCTCGCGGACTGGTTCGTCCGGCTCGAGGATGTCGCCGAGGACGGGCGCGTCACTGCGATCACCGGTGCCGGACTCAACGGCGCGCAGCGGATGTCCATGGAGCACCCCGAGCCGCTGGTCCCCGGGACCGAATACCCACTCGCGCTCGATCTTTACGTGACCTCCTGGGCGTGGCCGCGTGGGCATCGTATTCGCGTCGCGGTGTCGAACGCGCAATGGCCGATGCTTTGGCCGACGCCGTACCGCATGACAACCGCCTTGCGGCTGGGCGGTCGCGCTGGCTCGCTGATCGAGCTACCCATCATCCCGGCGCACGGGCCCACGCCTCCACCCTTTGCAGCACCGCAGCCATCCGAGCAACTGCCAGGTGTCTCGACACCCGGCGGCGACTACGCGTGGCCCGGCAGCTGGACGCTCGCCCGCGATGAGTTGAAAGGCGAGACGACCGTCACCTGGCATGGCACTTCGTCCATGGCATTTCCCTGGGGCTCATTCGAGCATCGCGAGCAACTCGTCTATCACATCGACGACGCGCATCCTGAGCGCGCGGCGGTTGAGGGCGAGGCGGAGAGCATCGAGCGTTTGCACGACCGGGTGCTCACCTACCGCGGACAGCTCGAGCTCGCGAGCGACCCGACCACTTTCCACTATGCCGCAGCGCGCAGCTTGTGGCGGGATGGATTACTGCTGCGGACGCGAACCTGGCAGGAGGACATTCCGCGGGATCTGCAGTGATCCGCGCTGCCTGTCGCAACCACCGCTGCGGAACCGCGCTCTGCGCTAACGGCGCGCAGCCACTCTCAGGGCAGGGTCCGCAGTGTGCTGCGATCCGTTGGCGACTCTCGTGGCGCGGATACGCTCGTAGACCTCCTCGCGATGCACCGTGACGTGCTCGGGGGCGGAGAATCCGAGACGCAACTGGTTCCCCCTGACTCCGAGCACGGTGATGGTGATCTCATCGCCAATCTTCACCGACTCTCCGGGACGCCGTGTCAGAATCAGCATTCGTGCACCCTCCCCTATTTAATCGTTGTTACGCTGCGGCAGCTGAGGTGCAGCCCATCCGCCCAGCGAGCGGATGCTAGCATCAGCAGCAGCATCGATTGCGGCAAACCGCGTCGCATATCCACGCAGGCGCAAAAAATAAAGAATCCACAGTTTGCACACAGCTTATGCGCCGCTTGCACACCCGTTGTACGTTGCCGCAGAGCCCCGCGCGGCGTAGAGAGGCCAGAGCGCAAGCTGTGCGCAGCGGGACGAGTCCCCGCTAACGCGCGACACTTCCTGCGCGATGCGGCGCTCTCAGGCCGTGCGAGCCAGCTCCTCTTCTGTGCAGCGCCGGCGCCGGAACAAACCGACCCCCACCAGGCCGAGGGCCAGCAGTCCGAGTGCGGCAGGCTCCGGGGCGGTTACCGCCGCGCCGGTCAGTACGACCTTGTCGAGGCCATTACTGTTGTCGCTCGTGGGATCCTGGTTCAGGAACTCGACCAGCGTCGTCGCGCCGCTCGCCACGAACGAGGTGCTGAAACTCTGCCACGTCAGCGCGCCCGTACAGGTCGTGCATGAATTGGTGAAGGTTCCTATCGAGGTGCCGTTGACCATCACGTCGACCGTGCTGGTGGTACCGTAGATGCCGCGCGGATCGAAGACGTTGCCCACTTCGAAGGAAAGATCGTAGGTCTTGCCAGCGACCGTGGCGACGCTCTGCTCGACACCTTCTAACTGATTGGAAAGATCCCCGGTCAGATCCAGCCACTGCGCGCCATCGGCCGCGGGAAATTTGCAGCATTCGGAGGCGAACGAGCCGCTCACCACCGATGCCTGCGGCCCCACCACGCTCCAGCCGGTAATGGCGGTACTGCCGCTGCCGAAATTGGTGAAGCTGCCAACCGGGACGAGCGGGCTCTCAAAGCTCCCATTGGTGAGCAGGTCGGGCGCGGCAGCGGCTACGCTGCTGATCACGATGAGGGAGAGAATCGCCAACAGCGCGCCCAGGTAGCGGTGCGGACCCAGCGTTCTTTTCACCAAGAGTGATGTGTTCATCGCAGTACTCCCTCTGCGTGTGACGGGCTGGGCGTAGCCTAACTCCGAATCGCGCCGCTTCGGAGCGCGACCGACGGCTCGACGCGAGGCAAGACACGGCTCGCCCAGCCGCGGCCAGGCTCCCGTCATGGCGTGCAGCCGCGCGTGGGCGCGGTCGGCTGCCGTGCGTGAGCGCGGTCAACTAGGGTGAAGGGCGCGGTCGGCTGCCGTGCGCGAGCGCGGTCAACTAGGGTGAAGCCATGGAGGCGAGCGCCGAGCGGCACGCTGGCGTCAAGTCCGCCTGGTGTGCACGCAGGCAGGCGCTCGCACGGCCGCCACCCAGTTGCACGTTGGAGCAGAACTTTTGAAAGTCGCCGCCACACTGTGCTCTCAGCACGTGCGCCTCCTGCCGTGCCGACATTTGCTGGCCAGCTGCTGCGCCGGTAGTTGCTGCTGCGGCAGCAGGCGCCGCCGGTGCACTCGCACTGCTCGCGCCGGCAGCTGTAGCGCCCGCGGCCGCGGGCGCCAGTGCCTCGCGGCAGCCGGGCGAAACCTGCTGGCTGTGCTGCACCAGACACTGCAGAGAGTCCTTGGTCCCAGGCGGGACACTCGCGCACACACTCTGGTAGTCGCCGCGGCAAGCGCTCTTGATCGCCGAACGCTGAGCGTCGGTGAGCTGCTGGGCAGCGAGAGAGCTACAGAACCCAAGCAGCCCCAGTCCGCAGATAAGCTTTGCAGCGCGTTTCATCGTGGAGCCCTCACTTCGTTCAGTCGGTTTGTGCGATGTCAGTGTGCCGCCGGGCCGGATGGCGCGGCAGCGGTGTCGGGTTGAGCGTCGGGCTCGGCAGCGAGGCCGACCAGGGTCGGCATTCCGGTGGCCGCCTGCAAGGTGTCGCGTGCGAGATCCCAGTGAATCGCGGCCGTGTCATTACCGAGCACCTGGTCGAGCAGCGGCTCGAGCACCTGCACATCCGGCTCGATCGACTGGCCCTCTGCATCGACGGGAGGATGCACCTCGATGAGCAGCTGGCCGGCAACCCAGGCGGCCTTCACCGGCTCGTTGACGAGCCGTACCTTCGTGCCCACGGGGACGAGCGGGAACAGCGCCGCGACGTCTTCGGGATACATGCGAATACAACCATGCGTTACCGCCATCCCCACCGCTACGGGATTGTTGGTTCCATGAATGAGATAACTGCCGCTGCCGACCCCCAGACGCATGGCGAAGGCGCCGAGCGGGTTGTCCGGGCCCGCCGGCACGACCTTCGGCAGCGGGTCGCCCCGCTCCTCATGCTCCTTGCGCACCGATTCCGGTGGATACCATGGCGGGTTGCGCACCTTCGACACGATGCGCGTCTCCCCGAGCGGAGTGCGCCAGTCCATCTTGCCAATGCTTACCGGATAGGTGATGACGACCGGCTCTTCCCCCCGGCGCGGCTTGGGATAGTAGTACAGCCGATGCTCGGGAAGATTGACCACGATGCCCTCCCGCGGGCCAGGCGGCAGGATGCGTCGGCCCGGGAGTGTCAGGTGTTTATCGGCCCCCGGAACCCACACATCGACTCCGGGATTCGCGCGGATGATCTCGTAGTAGCCGAGACTGTTGCGCTGGGCGAGATCCGGAAGCGTGTCCTCGTAGACGGTCGTGACGCTCGCGTCCTCGCCAATGACGGTCGAGCCGTCAGTCGGGAGTGGGAAAACCCTTCCATAAGAAGATCCGCAAGTCAGAAGAAGCCCAGCGCAACTGACTGACAGGGCACGGCCATATCGGTGCCGTCTATTCCGCGGGCCTGTGCCCCACATCGTTTCATGCCTCCTGCTCGTCGACGGGGCGCATTCTAGAGTATTCCGCGCCAAGCGCCCGAGGTAAGCGGCGCTTCAGTGCAAAGCCAGGGTGTCACGGCGCCAGGCAACATCCTGCCAGCGGCCGAAGTCCGCCAGCAGCTCGGGGCTGCTCGCCTGCTTCACGGGCAGGAGATCCGCGAGGCGCAGCTCTTCGAAGCGACGATGGAAGCGGCCGTGCTCCCGCGCTTCGCGCGCGATGAGAAGCCGCTCGCTTCCCGGAGCGAACCCGGCAAACTCCACGTAGCCTTCCTCGGGATCGTCTGCACCGGGCGACAGCACATCCACGGTCCAGTCGGCCTCGCCAGCATGGAAGACCCAGAGCTCCCGCCAGCTTTCGAGCGGCTGCACCGCCAGCACCAGCGCCCTGCCCTGGGCGATGGTCTGTGCCGATGCCGTCCAGACGATCCCGTAAGTGCAGCGCTGCACGAGCGGCGCGCCGGACCGATGGGCGAGCGTGAGGACAACGCACGTCTGACCCGGTGCGCCCGGACGCGTGGTAAGGGTAAGCGCACCGGGCTGCGGCACTTGGGTGACCGCTGCCCAGCGGATCGCCCCGACCCGCAGCAACGCATCCAGATACTCCGCGCGCCGCTCCTCGCCGAAATCGCCCGGGTGCACGGACAGAAGCTCGCTCATCGCACGCTGTGCCGCCGCCGTACCCGAGTAGCCACGCCGCGCCTGCTCGTAAGCCACGGCTGCCCAAAGCGTCGCGCGGCGTGCATGGATACGGCTGCGCGTCATCGCTGCAAGCCCGCGCTCATCGAGCGTGTCGAGCAGCGCGGCGAGTTCCTCATCCTGCGACGCGCGCAGGAGAATACCCAATGTCGGATCGACACACTCCGGACGTGTCAGGCCCAGGACCGCGCGGGCACGCTCCTCGGGACTGGCATGCGGCGTCGACAGCACGCGGTGGAAGAGCTCGCCGTCGTAGCAGATCTGCAGGTGTCCACTGTGCTCGAAGCTGCGCACGTGAATGCCGAGCTGCTCGACCACCTCGAGATGCGTCATGGCGTCCACGTGCCTGCCGGAGGCGGCCGAAGCGGCATCGGCCAGGCGCTCGGCCATGGTTGCGATCGCATCGAACGGCTCTGCGGTGAGCGCGGCTGCCGGCGCAGCCTTCAGGTACGCCGCGCCGTAGCTGATCCCGAGAGCTTCCTGCCCCGGAGTCTCACGCAGGAAGCGCACGACTGCGAGCAGTGCTGGTGCGTCCGCCTCACTGACGGCCAGCAGATGCACCGATCCGCGTTTAACGTATCCGCCGCGCTCGCGGTGATAGTCGTAGACCTTGAGATAGCCGGTGCGCTCATCGCGTACCTCGAGCACCTCGCCCTGGGGGAGGACGGTCAGCTCGGCAGCCTGAGGCCGCGGCGCGGCCCGCAGTGGCGTGCGATCCTGCGCCACGATGGCCAGGGCGGCTGCGAGTGAAAGCAGCATTCAGGGGCCCCGTCCCTGGGCGGCCATGGAGATGGGCGTGGCAGCCGGACCCTTTGCGGGTTCGAGTCCGAGCAGGTTTGCGCCGAGGAACTGCCCCGAGCCCGGGGTCGGAGTCGGAGCGATGATCACCTGCACCTTGTCGGAAAGCTTGTCCGCGAGTGTCTTCTGGATGAGGAGCGGGTAGCGCGCAATGAGGGCACCTTCGCGCTCCATCTGGCCTGCATTGCTCTTGCCGACAATCTCGAGCCGATAGACTTCGGCGTCGGCGAGCTTCTGCCTCGAGTCCGCCTCGCCCCGCGCCTCGATGCGCCGCGCTTCCGCCGCCCCCTCGGCGGTGCGGATACGCGCGAGCTTCTCCGCCTGCGCCTCGAGCTGGCGCTGCTCGATCTGTTTCTGCTTGAAGGGCAGGATGTGCTTCATGGTCTCTTCCTGCGCCCGGGCTGCGATCACCTGCTCCACGCCGGCCGCTTCGGCGGCTTTCTGACGCCGCACCTTATCGGCTTCCGCGCTCAGTTGTATCTCTTTCACCTGCGCCTCCTTCAGCTGCAGGGTGTAGCGAATCTTCTCCGTCTCCAGCTCCTCGGCCAGAAGCTTCTCCACCTGGGCTCGATAGTCCTGCGGAAGATCCACCTGCCCCATGTCGACACCGCGCAGGATGAGCCCGAGCGCGGCGAGCTTCGGATTGAGCTCGGTGGCGATCTGCTGCTGAATCTGTTGCCGCTGGCTGGAGAAGATCTCGCGCGCGGTGTGTCTGGCCAACAATGGATACACGATGCCCTGCACTGCCGGCCGGACCAGGTCCGCGTTGAGATCGTCCGGATATTGCTTCGCCATCTGCGCGATACGAGCGCGGTCGATCGACCAGCGCACCGTCAGATCGACGCCGATGGAAAGACCCTCGTTCGACTGGAACGGTGCCGGCCCGGAGGCGCGCGAGCCTTCGATCGGACGATAGAGCTGGTCGCGAGTCGGGTAGCGACGGATCTGATGGACACCGGGGATGCGCAGCACGGTGCCTGCCGCGTAGGCGTTCGAGGAGCCATCGAATGAGTTGGTGCGCACCAGGACCTCGCCACGATGCACAGTCATGAGAGGTGGGTGGGTATAGAGTCCGTAGGCGCAGGCCGCGGCGAGGGCCGCGACCAGAAGCCGCCGGCGACCCCGCCAGAGGGTCGAGCCCACAGCTCGGGCGGCATGCCTGCTCGCCGCACCCAAGCGGGCGAGCGGTTCGATCAGCGCGCGTTGCAGCAGGGCAAGGAGCGCTTCGAGGCGATCCGACACGATTCTCTCCTCTCGAATGGTGTGCCGACTCGAGATAGGAGTCTGCCCGCCGCTTGTGTCAAAGCAGTGCGGGAATCATGGCAGTCGCAGGCACCTGAACGGGACGGGCCTAAGCGGCGTCACCGTCCTGTATGAGGCACGAGGCGGCATCAGAATGCCGCCAATTGAGACAACGGCTAGGAGTCACCCCGAGGCTCGGCCGCGCACCGTCCATTCAGCCGGAAATGCTGCGCGGTAGGCGCCCACCGCTTCATCGATGGTCGCGAAGAACTTGCGCTCGAAGCGACCGAAGAGCTCGAAGCGCCGCAATTTATCCTTCACCGGGTCCTTCATCTCGGCAAAGTACAGCTGGATGTTTTTTGCGCGCAGCTCATCCTCGAGCTCGCACAAGGCGTCCGCCGCGGTGACATCGACGCTCGTCACCGGCTCGGCCGCAACGACGAGCCAATGGACCGGGGAGGATGCGCTCGCTACCGCCTGCTGGGCGCGGTTGTGGAACTGTTCCGCGTTGGCAAAGAAAAGCGGTGCATCCCAGCGCAGCATGACGAGCCCTGGAAGCACCCTCGCATCAGGGTAGCGTGCAATGTCGTGATAGCCGTGGACGCCCTCGGCCCTGCCAAGGACCGCGGAGTGCGGCCGCCACCCATCCCAGAGAAATTCGATGACGGCGATTACGATAGCGACGCTGATACCCGGTATCGCGCCGAACACCGCGACGCCCGCGAAGCAGACCATCGACAGCCAGAATTCCCAGCGCTGAATGCGGTAGATGCGCCTCAGGTCCGCCACCTCGAACAGTCCGATCGCAGAAGCGATGACGACGGCCGCCAGCGCGGTGTTGGGCAGATACCGCAGTAGCTCGGGCGCCAGCAGCAACAGCAGCGCGATCGCCCCCGCGCCGACCACGGTGGCCAGCTGTGTTTTTGCACCCGCCGCCTCGGCCACCGGTGTGCGCGAGGAGCTGCTGCTGATCGGGAAGCCCTGAAAGAAACCCGCGGCAAAGTTGGCGACGCCCAGGCCCACCATCTCCTGGTTGGGATCGACGGGACTGTGCAGCCGTGCGGCGTAGGTGCGCGAAAGTACGCTGGTATCGGTAAAGGAGACCACTGCCACGGCCAGTGCCCCGCTCAGCACGGGCCACAGGTCGTCGAGCGGAATCAGCGGCAGCGCGGGTCTCGGCAACCCCTGCGGCAGCGATCCGAGCACGCTGACTCCACCGGTCGCATCGAGATGCAGCGCGGCGACCACTATCGTGGCGACGACCACCGCGATCAGAATCCCGGGCACGCGCAGGAAGCGCTTGAGCGCGAGAATCAGCACGAGTGTGCCTGCACCGACCGCGAAGGCTACGAGGTTCGTGCGCCCAGCCAGCACCTGCTGACTGATTGCGAAAATCTGCCGTAGCGGTCCCCTGGCATCGATCGAAAAGCCCAGCAGCTTCGGAATCTGACTGAGCAGGACAGTCAGGGCGATGCCGTTCATGTACCCATAACGGATGGGTTTGGACAGCAGCTCGGTGACGAAGCCGAGGCGTGCCAGCCCCGCGGCGATGCACACCGCACCGGAGCCGAGCGCCATCACCCCACCGAGAGCCACGGCGCGGGTGGCATCGCCTCCTGAAAGCGGAAGTACCACCGCCAGGATCAACGGCGCGAGCGCAGAATCCGGGCCGAGTACCAGGATGCGGCTCGGGCCGAAGACCGCGTAGGCGAGAAGCGGCACGATGGTCGCGTACAGCCCGCAGATACCCGGCAACCCGGAGGCCGTGGCGTAGGCGATCCCGACGGGGACGAGCATCGCCGTGAGCACGAGCCCGGCGAAGAGGTCCTGTCGAAGCCAGGAGCTATGGTACGTCCGGAGAGTCCGCAGCCCGGGTAGCCAGCGGGACCATCCGCTGGGCGTTGCGTCCAGCGCGGGCGCGTGGGTGATTTCGGCTTCGTTAGCCATACGCGCCTGGCTCCCGCTACCAGCGAGCCTCTGGCGATGCCAACAACCGACCGGTATGACGCGCGATCATCAGCTCCTCATTGGTCGGAATCATCAATACCGCTACCGCGCTGGTTGCGCGCGAGATGCGCGGCCGGTTCGCGGTGTTGGCCTCCTCATCAAGGTCGATGCCGAGCCAGGCGCATGCCCCGCACACGCGGTGGCGGATCACGGGCGAGTTCTCGCCGATCCCAGCAGTAAAGACCAGCGCATCGAGCCCGCCGAGCACCGCGGTAAGTGCTCCGACCTCCTTCGCCACCCGGTAGATGAAATACTCCACGGCGAGGCGTGCAGATGGCTCACGGCTCGCGAGCAGGTCGCGCATGTCGTTACTCACCCCTGAAATGCCGAGAAGGCCGGACTTCTTGTAGAGCATGGTCTCGACCTCATGCACCGAGAGTCCGAGTCCCTGGAACAAGTAGAGGATCACGCCGGGGTCGACCGCACCCGGTCGGGTCCCCATGCACAGTCCGTCAAGCGCGGTGAAGCCGAAGGTGTTCTCGACACTCTCGCCGGCGCGTAGCGCGCACAGACTCGCGCCGCTGCCGAGATGTGCAACGATCACCCGTCCCCGTGCGAGCTGCGGCGCCACCTGCGGCAGCACCGAGGCGATGTATTCGTACGAGAGACCGTGGAAGCCATAGCGCTGCAGACCATCGCGGCACAGCTCCTGCGGTAGCGGCACCAGTTTCGCTACGGCTGGAAGACTCCGATGAAAGCTCGTGTCGAAGCAGGCCACCTGCGGTACGTCCGGTCGGTGCTGCGCCACGGCTTCGATTGCCGCGAGGTTGTAGGGCTGGTGCAACGGGGCGTAGGGCACCAGACGCCGAAGCTGCGCCAGTACCTGCGCTGTGACGATGACGGGTTGTGTGTATTGAGCGCCGCCGTGCACGACGCGGTGACCCACACCCATGATACGGCCGCCGGCGAGGCGCGACTGCAACCAGTCGAACACATACTCGAGCGCTGCCCGTGCATCGCTCACCTCCGCCGGCAGCGGCGGAGTCTCGAGGCTCGCGCCTGCGCCATCACGCGCCGACATCTTAGGTGCGGTGCCAATGCCCTCCAGGTTCCCGCGTACGACAATCGGCCAGTCTGCACCGACCGAGGTGCGGAACACCGCATATTTCAGGCTCGAGGAGCCGGAGTTCAATACCAGCGCGAAGTCATCCACGCTTCACCTGGATCAATACACCTGCGGTACGTGTTTGTAGGTTCGGTCCGGGTCAACGTAGCCCTTGCGCTTCTGTCGCTTGGGAAGCTTGATCTTCTCGCGCTTGATCTCCTTATAGGGGATCAGGCTGAGGAAATGGGAGATACAGTTGAGCCGTCCGCGTCGCTGGTCATTGGAATCGAGGATGTGCCAAGGAGCAAACTGCGTGTCGGTGGCCAGCAGCATGTCGTCACGGGCGCGCGAATAGTCGTACCAGCGGCTGGCCGCTTTGACATCCATGGGGCTGAGTTTCCAGATCTTGCGCGCATCGG
The DNA here is from genome assembly GCA_035495655.1 of Steroidobacteraceae bacterium. Lineage (GTDB taxonomy): Bacteria > Pseudomonadota > Gammaproteobacteria > Steroidobacterales > Steroidobacteraceae > 13-2-20CM-66-19. Next base: position 9,637 of record DATJFM010000093.1, on the reverse strand, counting down.
CGATGCGTGACTCGAAGCGTCGCTGCTGCTCGTCCTCGGAGACCTCCAACCAGTATTTGACCAGCGTAATGCCGGAATTGACGACGCCGCGCTCCCACACCGGACACAACTGCAGAAATCGCTCGGCCTCCTTTTCGCTGCAGAATCCCATGACTCGCTCGACTCCGGCGCGGTTGTACCAACTGCGGTCGAAGAGAATGACCTCGCCTGCTGCCGGGAAGTGCGTCAGGTAACGTTGGATGTAGAGCTGCGATTTCTCGCGCTCCGTGGGGGCCGGCAGCGCGACGATGCGAAACACCCGCGGGCTTACCCGTTCGGTGATCGCCTTGATGACGCCACCCTTTCCGGCGGTATCGCGGCCCTCGAAGACCACCACGATCCGCAGGCCCCTGTGCTGTACCCAAAGCTGCAGTTTCACGAGCTCGCCCTGCAGCTTCTTCAGCTGCTCCTCGTATTCTTTGTTCTTCATCTTCTCGCGCTTCTCGCCCGCCACGGGCGCAGTGTCCTTGCGCTTCACCTGCGCCGCTCGGCCTTTGTCGCCCTTTTTTGCAGCCATCTGTCTCACCTCGCTCATTACCGCCCGCAGCCGCGCGTCGTCCGCCTTCAATGCGGCTGTGCCCACTCGTCATCCTTCAGTTGCCAGCCACCGCCAAGAGCCTTGTAGAGATTCACGACCGCTACGAGCTGGTCGCGCTGCGTCTGGGCGAGCGCATCCTCCGAGGGAAACAGCTGCTGTTCGGCTTCGAGCACCTCGAAGTAAGAGGCGCGCCCGGCGTCATAGCGCTGCAGCGAAAGGTCGACCGATTCCCTGAGCGATGCGACCTGGCGCTCCTGCGCCTCACGTTGACCAACCAGCGTCTGCTGTGCGATCAGCGCGTCGGAAGTCTCCTGAAAAGCGACCGTGACCGTTTTCTTGTACTGAGCGATGCTCTCGCGCCAGAAGGCTTCCTGCGCCTCCTGCGCCGACCGCAGCCTCCCGCCCTGGAATATCGGTCCGCTGAGGTTGGCGGCGAGGCTCCAGACGTTGAAGCTGCTCTTGAACAGGTCCTGCGGGCGAGTCGCTTCCCAACCAAACAGCGCCGACAGGCCGATGCGCGGGAAATAATTGGCGACCGCGACTCCGATCTCGGCATTCGCGCCGATCATCACCTGCTCGGCCTGCAGGATATCCGGCCGGCGCTCTAGCAGCGCGGTGGTCGCGCCGACCGGCGTGGCGGGTGGTGTGGTTTGTCGAGTCAACAAGGCGCCTCTCGCGATCGGTCGCGGGTAAGCTCCTATCAGCACACACAGCGCATTCTCCTGCTGCGTGATTGCCCGCTGGAGCGCAGCGATGGTGGCGGCGCTCGACTCGAGATTGGCCTGAGCGCGAACCACCCCGAGCTTGGAGTCGCGGCCTGCCTCGAAGCGCTGGCGGAAGAGGTCCGTCGTCTTCCGGTAAGTATCCGCGCTGTCCTGGGCGATCGCGAGCTCCCGATCGAGCTCGATGAGCAGGAAGTAACCCGCGGCGATATCGCTCACCAGTCGCAGCAGCACCGCACGCCGCACCTCCTCCGCGGCATAAACGTTGGCACGCGCGGCATCGGTCGCGTGACGTATCCGACCCCAGACATCGGCCTCCCAAGCCGCGCTCGCCGCAAGCCCGAAGGTGTTGTAGGTGAAATTCACCGGAGGCTCGATCGGCACCAGTGACTTCTGCCGCGCGGCAAGCGCCTGGTAATTGACCTGTGGGTAGAGGTCCGCGCGCACGATGCCCACCTGCGCGGTCGCCTCCTCGATGCGCGCCACGGTGGTCTGCAGGTCGTAGCTATTGGCGAGCCCCTCCTTGATGAGCCCCTGCAGGGCCGTATCGTTGAACACCTGCCACCACGGCAGATCGGCGAGTGAATTTGCCTCGGATGGGCCGATGTGGGACCTGAATTCCTGCGCGGGCGCGACGTCCGGCCGCTTGTAGGCGGGTCCTACCACGCAGCCGGCGAGACCCACCGCCACGAGCGAGATGGCGAGTAGCCGCGGAGTCCTAGAGCTTGTCGCAAAACGCGCGTCCACTGGCAACCCCTTTTATTGAACCGCAGCAAGCATCTTGCGGAATCGGGAGAGCGTGAACACCGTGTACACGCACCCGATGACAAACATCTTGAGCAGGTCCGGCCATACCATGCTGAGATCCGCATTACGGAACAGCACTGCCTGCGAGAAGCTGACGAAGTGGGTCGACGGCACGAGCTGCATGATCCTCTGCAGCGCGAGCGGCATGCTCTCGAGTGGCGTCTGCCCGCCCGAGAGCAGATTCATCGCAACATACACCGGCAGCGCCAGCAGGCCGAACTGCGGCATGTTACGCACCAGCGTGGCGAGCATGATACCGAGCGCGGTCACGGAGAACAGGTAGTCCGTGAGCCCGAGCACGAACAGCGGGACGGAGCGCGTCGCCACTGGCACGCCGATGGCACCTTTGACGACGAGAAAGAGCGAAGCCAGCGCCGCCACGATGACTACCAGTCCGTTCGCCCAAATCTTGGCGAACATCAGCTCCGAGGGGCGCAGCGGCATCACCAGCAGGTGCTCGAGCGTGCCGTGCTCGCGCTCGCGCAGAACTGCGGCGCCGCACAGGAAGATGGCCAGCACCGAGATGTTATTGATGATCTGATTGACGGCGACGAACCAGCTCTGCTGCATGTTGGGGTTGAAGCGTGCACGGGTGTTGAGCTTCACCAGGTCCTGATTGTTCGGGTTACGGCTGCCTGGCCAGAAAGGCAGCACTTCGCTGTTCATGATCTTGGCGATGTAACCTGGTCCGCGGCCGGCCTGACTCATCGCGGTCGCGTCGGCGATGATTTCGACGGTCGGCTTGGCATTTTTCTGCAGGTCCTCCTGGAACTTCGAGGGAAGATCGATGACGAAGGTGTACTCGCCGGCGTTCATCGCGCGATTGATCGAGCTGAAAGCCAGCAGCGCCGGTGGCAGGAACAACGGGGGGAGCAGGGCCGCACGTATGCGGCGCGAAACCTCGGAGCCATCCTCATCGACGACCGCGACCGAGGCATTGATGACATCCATCACCGCGCTCTTCGCCGGCGTATAGACCGAGAAGGTGAAGCAGTATGCGATGAGGAACAACAGCACCGGGTCGCGCGCCAGACTCAGCAGCTCCTTGATTCCCAGGTCGAGGATGTGCTTGAGGGTCTTCATGACCTAGTCTTCCTGCTTCCGCAGCAGCAGCAGGCAGATCACGAAGTAAACGGCCGCAATTACCAGCAACGCCACCACGTTGCGCCACAAGGAGGTCATTCCCAGTGCCTTGGTAAAGGTGCCCACGCTGATTGCCTGGAAATACGTGCTCGGGAAGATCTTGCCGGCCAACCAGGCGCCGCCGGTGAGCGAGGACACAGGCACGAACATGCCGGAGAACTGCACCGCGGGGAGGATCGCGATGATGGCGGCGGCGAAGATCGCGGCCGTCTGGGTGCTGGCGAAGACCGACAGCAAGAGCCCGAAGCCGCTGCTCGCCAGCACGTAAACTATGCCGCCCACGATGAGCGTGAGCCAGCTGCCTTTGACCGGTACGTGGAACAGCAGCACCGCAAGAGCCACCAGCGTCACGAACTGGATCAGCGCAACGCTCAGGTATGGCAACTGCTTGCCCAGCAGGAACTCCGAACGTGTCGCAGGGGCCGCGTAGAAGTTGGCGATCGAGCCGAGCTCCTTCTCACGCACCACGCTGAGCGCCGTCAGCATGCTCGGAATCAGCATGAGCAGCAGCATGATGTCGCCCGGCACCATGGCGTAGATGCTCTTGAAATCCTGATTGAACAGCGCGCGCGTTTCGATGTTCATCGGACTCTGCGCCGGCGGCAGCCCCCTCGACTCGCGCAGCCGTGCTTGGTATTGGCCGTGAACTCCTTCCACGTAGCCGCGAGAAGTCTCGGCACGGAAGGGCATCGCCGCATCGAGAATGGCATTCACTTCAGGCTGACGCGCGCGCTCGAGATCTCGCTGGAATCCTGGCGGGATGTCGAGTGCGATGCGCAGCTCCCCGTTACGTAGTCGCCGATTGAGCTCCTGGTAGTCATTCAGTGGGCGTTTTTCCTCGAAATAATAGGAGCCCCGGAAACTATCGGCATAGTCGCGGCTGGCCGTCGTACCATCCCCGTCCAACACGGCGAACGGCAGATGATCCACATCGAGCGAGATGCCCCAGCCGAATACCGCCATCAGCAGCAGCGGTCCGACGACCGCGAAGGCGAGTCGCACGTGGTCGCGGAGCAGCTCGACCGTTTCGCGACGCGCGAACGCCCACACCCGGCCGAGACTGAAGCGGCTGCCCGGGCCGTGAGTGCGAGTCGCAGCGGCGTCCGGGGCCTCTGCCTCCGCGAATGCTTCGCCAACGCCTGCGGCGGGTTTCGCGCCGGCCAATACGTCCCTGGCGTTCGGGTCCTTGGCGGCATCCTCCAGGTAGCCGATGAAAGCCGCCTCCAGGTTTTTTGCTTTGCGCTCCGCGACCAGCTGCGCCGGAGGTCCCTGGGCCAGCACCTTGCCGGCATGCATCATCGACATGCGATCGCAGCGTTCCGCCTCGTTCATGAAGTGCGTGGACAGAAAGATGGTGACGCCTTTCTCGCGCGACAGGCGGATGAGCAATTCCCAGAAGCCGTCGCGGGCGACGGGATCGACTCCGGAGGTCGGCTCATCGAGGATCAGCATGTCCGGCTCATGGAGGACCGCCACCGCGAGCGAGAGCCTCTGGCGGATGCCGAGCGGAAGACTCTCGGTCAGGGTATCGGCGACCTGCGCGAGGCCGAAATCGGTGAGCAGCTCCGCTACGCGTGCCGTCGCTTTGTCCGGAGGCAAATCGAAGAGTTTCGCATGCAGCACCAGGTTCTGTCGCACCGTAAGCTCGGTGTAGAGCGAGAAGGCTTGCGTCATGAAGCCCACGCGGCGGCGCGATTCCACATCGCCACCCTTGACTGGGTTGCCGAATAACAGCGCGGTGCCCTCGGTCGGCGGCAGGAGCCCCGTGAGCATCTTCATCGTAGTGGTCTTGCCGCAGCCGTTGGAGCCCAGAAAGCCGAAAATCTCGCCGCGCTCGATGCGGAAGTTGACGTGATCGACCGCGGTGAATGTGCCGAAGCGCTGCGTGAGTCCCTTTGCCTCGATGGCTGGAGGCCCACCGCTCGACTTATAAGGAGTGATCTGCGGCTCCTTGTGTCCGCGCGTGGCTTCCTCCGGCAACAGCTTGATGAAGGCTCGCTCGAGCGTGGTCTCGTTGGTCTTGCGTCGCAGCTCGTCCGGCGTTCCCGTAGCAAGGACCTTGCCGGCATTCATGGCGACGAGCCAGTCGAAGCCTTCCGCCTCGTCCATGTAGGCGGTCGCTACCAGCACGCTCATGGTGGGATGTTCCACCCGGATGCGCGCGATCAACTCCCAGAACTGCCGCCGCGCCAGGGGGTCGACCCCGGTCGTGGGCTCATCGAGAATCAGCAGGTCCGGATCGTGGATCAATGAGCAACACAGACCCAGTTTTTGTTTCATGCCGCCCGAGAGCTTGCCGGCGGGCCGCTCACGGAATGACAACAGGTCGGTGCTAGCGAACAGGTCGGTGATGCGCCGCTCCCGCTCCTCGCGGGACTGGCCGAACAGGCGTCCGAAGAAATCCGCATTATCGAATATCGACAGTGTCGGATAGAGATTCTTACCGAGACCCTGCGGGAGGTAGGCGATCCGCGCGGCAACCGCGTTGCGGAACCTGGCATCGTCGATGTTGCCGCCCAGTACCTGCGCACGACCGCTTTGCATGCGGCGCACGCCCGCCACGATCCCGAGCAGAGTCGACTTGCCGACGCCGTCAGGGCCGATCAGACCGATCATCTTTCCGCCCGGTATCTGCAGACTGATGTCATCGAGCGCGACGGCCTTACCGTAGCGCTGATTCACATTGCTCAGCTCTACGACCCATTCGTGCACGCTGGCGCTCATGGTTTCGTGCCGGTGACCGAAGACTACTTCGAGTCCGTCGACTTGGAATCTGTGGGTTTGGATTCCGTTGCTGTGGAGGCCGCCGAGCCGGTCGGGGCCCAGGGCAACTGCGAGACCGGTTTCGGCTGCAGGAACGGCGGCCAGTCGCCGCTGTTGTCGAAGAAGCGCACGTAGCCCATCCCCGGGAGGCCGGCCTTAACATACTGCTCGTACTGGCGCAGCTTCTCGCGGTTGAGTTGCAACTTCACCTTGAAGGTCAGGTTGTGCCGCTCCTCAGCGGTTTCCACTGTCTTGGGAGTGAACTGCGCGTTGGGCGAGATGTACGCGACGACCGCACGGATGGGATATTCCGGAATGGCATCCAGCACGATGCGCGCATCCGAGCCCATGCTGACCTTGCCGGCCGCGGAGGTGGGCAGGAACACGTACATGTAGACATCGCTCAGATCGAGGAGCGAGAGCACCGGCGCGCCCTCCGCTACGACCTCTCCCGGCTCGTGCATGCGGGACTGCACCCGGGCTCTGACCGGTGCCCGGAGAGTGTTGTCGCTGATCACGGCCTGCAGCCTCTCGGACTCGGCCGTCTGAGCATCGATTGCAGATTGTGCGCGCGTGACCTGTGCCTGATAACCGACGAGGTTCGCCTGCGTCACCTCGACCTTGGAGAAATCCGCGTCCCGCTCCTGCGCGCTGATCGCACCTGTGGCCACGAGCTTCTCGGCGCGCTTGTATTCCTTGTTGGCGAGATTCAGCTGTGCCTGACTCGAGCTGACCTGAGCGCGGGCAGTGCGCAGATTATTCTGCGCCTCGACGATCTGGGCCTTCGACGCACGCAGCTGCGCCTCGAGCGGCTCGATATCGATGGTTGCGACCACTTGCCCGGCATCGACCGTGTCTCCTTCGTGGGGTATCACGGTTTTCAGGCGGCCCGGATATTTTGCCGCGACATTGATTGCCTGAGCCTCGAGCCGGCCGTTGCCGCCGGCGAATCCGGGCGGCAGTGCCGGACGATGCAAGTACCACCATAGGGCAATGCCTCCGCCCACCACCACTACCGCGAGGCAAATCAGTACCAGTTTCCGCCTCGACATAGGCGTTCCCCCACTCGTTCCGGGCTATCGCATCCCCGGGGAGGTATTCTGCGCGTCTCGTGCGGCCTGCAAAGCTGCCCTTTCGGGCAGCTAGGATCCCGGCCGGGAGGCGCGCCACCCACCGCTGATGCAGCGCGCCATTCACGCTGTCGCGAGCGCTACCACGTAGTTGGTGTCCAGACTTTTCATACAATCGACGAGCCGCTGTGCTTCCCTTGCGGAGTTGCCAGCGGCGCTCTGGCTTCCGTTGATAAACCTCCCGCAAAAAGGCTGCCGTAAAATCGCACGAGAACCAGCGAAGGAGTCCGACATGGAGAAAGCCGCTTCGCAGAGCAACCAGTCTGCTTCGAAACTGATCGACGCGAGAATCAAGGAGCTGGGGGACTGGCGCGGCAAAATGCTGAGCCGGCTTCGTTCCTTGGTCAAGGAAGCCGATCCGCAAGTCGTCGAAGAGTGGAAATGGCGAGGGGTTCCAGTGTGGTCCCACGATGGGTTGATATGCACCGGCGAGACCTACAAGAGCGTCGTCAAGATGACCTTCGCCAGGGGTGCAGCGCTCGAGGATCCTGCGGGCCTGTTCAACTCCAGTCTTGAAGGGAACACGAGGCGAGCCATCGACTTCCGCGAGGACGATAAGATAAATGAGACGGCACTGAAGAAGCTCGTGCGTGCGGCGGTGAGCCTGAACGAGTCCAAACGGAAAAAGCAGACGAAATCCTAACGCACGACGCCGGCACGCAAGAGACGCCGCCCCGGCCCCCTCAGGAGGATTCCACGCGTCCCGGATGCGGCCATGGCGGCCGTGCGACGCCGGCGCCTGCGGTAGTGTCCTACCCGCAAGGCACGACGCAACCGCTCTAACTCAGCTCAGTGACTTGGCGCGTGGAATGTCTGGAGATCGGGACCGAAACGGGAGACTGGACTTCAGACCTTCCCTCTGATGGGCATGCGCTGGCCTTCGACGGAGTACAACTTGTCTCCGCGCTGCCTCAGCTCGCGCAACACTTGGCGGATGAACGCGTGCTTTTCGACAACATGGCGAGCTCGACAGGCGTAGGCGCCACTCTTCAGATCTATCGCTTCCTGCTCTGCGGTATAGGTCCACCGCCAGCGAAACACTGTAGCTTGTTCTGACTGTTCGACCTGATAGGGCAGCACCAGCTCAAACACGCGTGCAGCATTGGTCCGCGATAGCTCACGCTCGGTGATATAGCTCCCGAGGGGTTTGGAAGTGCTTATGTTCATGAATGTGAGCGCAGGCCGCCCTCGATATCCTGCGGGCCGCTCCTGAATAGCTGCTGAACGCCGCGCTGGCACAGCCCCTGCGGCGCGGCTTTTCTGTCCGGCCGGGCCCAGCAAGGGGTCCCCCGTACCCCTCCGCTCCTCAGATATGTCCCCAAAGCTCGGCACTCGCCCGCGCAATGGCGTCCCCGGCCACCTTTATGTCAGTACCTGCGCTTTACAGCCGCCAAATACCGAGCGCAGGTGTAGACTGACAGCTGAACCGTGGCGACAAGAATGACAAAAGCCACAGGGGTCGAGGCGATGGCAAACCCATACTGGTCCGTGAACCGTGCTCAGCTACTGTGTGCAGCGTGGAACAGCGCCCTGATTTCCGTGGCGCTGATCAGTGCCGCCATATTCGCGGCTTACATCACTCCCGCAGGATTGCGCTGGCCGCGGCTCCATTGGCCGCAGTTGCTGGGTATTTACGCGATCTGCTGGGCTGTCTGCTTCGTATACCAGCGGCATTGGCGGGAACGCTGACAGACTGACCGGGCGGTGCTGATGCGCGAAGCGCTGATGGGCGAGCGCTCTTCCCTCATGCTGCCTGCGTGGTTACGCGTCCGTCGATGAGAATCCAAAGCCCGCCAACATTAGCGATAGTGTGCCAGGCGACGGCACGGTCAACGGAAAGCGTATCGATGCTGCCGAAGAAAATCGTCGTGATTCCTGCTGGCGTCCCATTCTGCGGGGTGTAATTGAAGGACGTATTAGACCCGGGATCAAAACCACCTGACTGGTTCATCGGCTGGTTGAGGTTCAGATTGGGCACGAATGGCGTGGTGAGGCTGCACGCCACGATGTAGGAAAATACGCCGAAGGTATTAAGGTTGCCGGAGTCCGCCTCCTGGTAAACCTGGTCCGGCAGAGTGCTGCAGAGTGCTCGATGTGTCGTTGATGCTGAGCGCATCGATGAGATACGCACGGTTCAGATACGCCCTGCAGGTCCAAATAGTCCCGCAGTGTCGAACCCCGAGCCGGAAGTGGTTGGGACTCATCGTGCCTGTTACAGTGATCGCCCGCTCTTGTGCCTGAAGCGGTCGACGAGCGCCGCTCGTGACCATACTGCTGAGAAGCAAAATAGATAGCGTAGGCTTCGTAGGACGGCCCCGCTGATCTTCTCGGCGCAAGACCCCAGCAAAAGGCTGGGAGCTGAGCCACCGCAGCTGGTCGTCCGGTTTTTCAGACCATTCTGGGTGCACGCGCGCTCTGGCGTATGTGACTTCTTCTTCCAGATGATGCGGCGCCCAGGAGGCTGATGCGGTCAACCCCGTGGGCGCCTGATCACG
>DATJFM010000092.1:0-16818 GCA_035495655.1 Steroidobacteraceae bacterium | reverse complement strand
TCGGTACGTCGAGTACCTTGTAGTAGTCGCGCTTCGCCATGGACCAAGCTTAAGAGGCCTTGCGTCCTTTGTCCTTGACCTCCTCGAATTCCGCGTCGACGACATCCTCCCCGCCCGGCCCGGCGCCACTGGCACCGCCCTCGGGCCCCGCGCCGGCAGCCCCACCCTGCGGACCGGCTCCGCCAGCCCCAGCCTCGGTGCCCGCATAGGCGCGCTGCGCGATGCTGGCGGAGGCCTGGGTCAGCGCCTCGGCCTTCTTGTCGATGACCCCGCGGTCATCGCCCTTCAAAGCGGTGCGCAAGTCGGACACGGCGCTTTCGACCTTGGCGCGCTCGGCGGCGTCCACCTTCTCGCCGAGATCCTTCAGGGACTTCTCGACGGCGTGGATCAACGCATCCGCTTTGTTACGCGAATCGACCAGCTCACGGAAGCGCTTGTCCTCCTCCGCGTGTGCCTCAGCGTCGCGCACCATGCGCTTGATCTCGTCCTCATTGAGGCCGCTCGAGGCCTTGATGACGATCTTCTGCTCCTTGCCGGTCGCCTTGTCCTTCGCCGATACGTTCAGGATGCCGTTGGCGTCGATGTCGAAGGACACTTCCACCTGCGGCATGCCACGCGGTGCCGGCGGTATGTCGGCGAGGTCGAACTTGCCGAGCGACTTGTTGTCTGCGGCGCGCTCGCGCTCGCCCTGCAACACGTGGATGGTAACGGCCGTCTGGTTGTCATCCGCGGTCGAGAATACGTTCGATGCCTTGGTCGGAATCGTGGTGTTCTTCTCGATGAGCTTGGTCATCACCCCACCGAGGGTCTCGATGCCGAGTGAAAGCGGCGTCACATCGAGCAGCAGCACGTCCTTCACTTCACCGGCGAGCACGCCTCCCTGGATGCCGGCGCCCACCGCGACGGCCTCGTCCGGATTCACATCCTTACGTGGCTCCTTACCGAAGAGGTCCTTCACGTACTTCTGCACGAGCGGCATGCGCGTTTGGCCGCCGACGAGAATCACCTCGGCGATGTCGTTGGTGGAAACGCCCGCGTCCTTGAGCGCGGTGCGGCACGGCGGGATCGTCTTCTGAACCAAGTCGTCCACCAGCGACTCGAGCTTGGCTCGCGTCAGCTTGATGTTCAGGTGCTTGGGACCGGAGGCATCCGCTGTGATGTACGGCAGATTGATGTCGGTCTGCTGCGTCGAGGAGAGCTCGATCTTCGCCTTCTCGGCGGCCTCCTTCAGACGCTGCATGGCGAGCGGGTCGTTGCGCACGTCGACGCCGGACTCCTTGAGGAACTGCTCGCCCAGGAAATTGATGATGCGCAGGTCGAAGTCCTCGCCCCCGAGGAAGGTGTCGCCATTCGTCGAGAGCACCTCGAACTGCCGCTCGCCATCGACCTCCGCGATCTCGATAATCGAGATGTCGAAGGTGCCGCCGCCGAGGTCGTACACGGCGATCTTGCGATCACCACCCTGCTTGTCGAGCCCGTAGGCGAGTGCCGCCGCGGTCGGCTCATTGATGATGCGCTTGACCTCGAGACCGGCAATTCGGCCGGCGTCCTTGGTGGCCTGGCGCTGGGAATCGTTGAAGTAGGCCGGAACCGTGATGACGGCCTCCTTGACCGGCTCGCCGAGATAGTCTTCGGCGGTCTTCTTCATCTTCATGAGCACCCGCGCCGAGATTTCCGGGGGTGCCATCTTCTTGCCCTGTACCTCGACCCAGGCGTCGCCGTTATCGGCCTTGACGATCTTGTACGGGACCATCTTGATGTCCCGCTGCACCACCTCGTCCTCGAACTTGCGGCCGATGAGGCGCTTGATGGCGAAAAGCGTGTTCTGCGGGTTGGTGACGGCCTGACGCTTGGCGGGCTGACCCACCATAACCTCGCCATCCTTGCTGAAAGCTACGATTGAGGGGGTCGTGCGGTCGCCCTCGCTGTTCTCGATCACGCGAGGCTTGCCGCCCTCCATGATGGCCACGCACGAATTGGTCGTGCCGAGGTCAATGCCGATTGTCTTAGCCATGGGTCACTCCGCCGCAGTTTCTGTAGGTCTAAGTGGGGATGTCCGGGTCACTTCTTAGGGGTAGCCGGGAGCGCTTTCAAGCCCGAACCGCGTCCTTCGTGTCGCTCTTCAGTCGGCCGGCGCCCGGGCAACGATCACCCGCGCGGGACGCAGCAGGCGTCCGTTGAGCTCATAGCCGGGCTGGACCACCGTCAGGACCGAGTCCGGCTCTGCTGTGGTCGATTCCTGGGTCATCATCGCCTCGTGCCGTGCCGGGTCGAAGCGCTCGCCCGCGGGGTCGACCACGGTAACGCCGAGCTTCTCCAGTGCACGCGAGAGCAGCTGCAGCGTCGCTTCCTGCCCTTCGCGCAGGCTCTTGGCATCGGCACGGCCGGCGTTCTGCACTGCAAGCTCGAGGCTATCCTTCACCGGCAGAAGCTCCGCCGCGAACTTCTCGAGCCCGTAGCGGTTTGCCGCCTCGATGTCGCGCTGGGCGCGTTTACGGACGTTGTCGAGCTCGGCGGCGGCGCGCAGGTACTGCTCGTAGTGGCTCTTGGCAAGCTCCTCGGCCTCGGCGAGGGCCTGCTGCAGACGCTCGAGCTCGACCGCGGACGGGGACCCGTCGGAGAGCGTCGTCTCTTCTCCAGTCGCCGCCGGTACGCCCCGGGCCGATTCGTTGGCACTCATCTTCGATGGCCTCCAAAGTCAACCCGAAAGCCAGGGCCGGCCGGTGCCGCTCACTCGCTTCGGGCACCCCGGGGGTGGGGGTCAACGACGCGAATTCAAGGCGGCACCGAGGAGTTTAGCCGTCATGTCGACGATCGGAATGACCCTCTCATAGGCCATGCGGGTCGGTCCAATGACCCCGAGCACCCCGACGACGGCATCGCCCTCGGCGTAAGGAGCGGTGACCACGCTGCAGTCGTCGAGAATGCGGTAGCCGGACTCGTGACCGATGAAGATCTGCACTCCTTCGGCCTTGAGGCTGTGATCGAGCAGGTGCAGGAAATCGCGCTTCTCGTTGAAGGCCTCGAAGAGGCGGCGCAGCTTCTCGACACTGGTGAGCTCGGCCACACCCATGAGATTCGTCTCGCCCTTGATGACGTACTCGAGCCGATCTTCGCTACCGGCCTCAAAGACCTGCTGGGCGACCGAGATCGCATCGAGCATGATCTGGTTCATGTGTGCGCGCGCCTCGGAGAGCTGACGCAGCAGTTCCTGGCGTACCTCGCGCGGCGAGCGGCCGCGAAACTGCTCGTTGAGATAGTTGGAGGCGCGCTTGAGCTCATCCGCGGAGTAGTGACGCTCGAGCTGGATGATGCGGTTCTGGACCTCGCGGTCGTTGAACACGAGCACCACCAGCACCCGGTTCTCGGAAAGTCCGACGAACTCGATCTGCGTCACTGCCGCCTGCCGGGTGCGCGGCAGCGTGACGACGCCGGCGAGCTGCGTGGCCGAGGAGAGCAGCTGCGAGACAGTGGCGATGAGCTCGGTCGAGCTGTCGCGGCTCGCGTCGAACTGCCGGCGGATCTCGGCGGTCGCCGCGTCATCGAGCGGCCGCAGCTGCAGCAGCGTGTCGACGAAGAAGCGGTAGCCCTTGTCGGTCGGCACGCGCCCGGCGGAGGTGTGGGGTGAGGCTACGAAGCCGAGCTCTTCCAGATCCGCCATGACGTTGCGGATCGTTGCCGCAGACAGCTGCAGTCCCGATTCGCGCGACAGCACGCGCGAGCCGACCGGCTGACCGTCGCGTATATAGCTCTCGATGAGCGTGCGCAGCAGCTGCTGAGCGCGCTCCCCGAGCTGCTCGTCCCGGCCTTCGTGCGCCATAAGCAGGAAAGCTAGCTTCGAGGCCGGGAGACCGTCAAGCAATGGCGCAAGGCGCGTGCACAACCTAACGATATGTGACCCGCGGCATTGGCTCCCGGCGCACCCCCCATGCTACAAAGGCGCGCCCTGCGGCAAGGCGAAGTTCAATCGAGACACTGGCACATGGCTTTCCCGGTGCGTACCTGTGCGTTGGTCGGCCGATTCTCGGATCCGAGGATTGCCGAGAGCGTCGGCACGCTGCTGCCACATCTGCAGAGCCGGGGTGTGCACGTGCTCGTGAACGATGATGCGGAGCTGCCGCGCAACGCACCGGTCACGCGCGTTCCCGAGCGTACCCTGGGCGAGCGCGCTGACCTGGTGATCGCCGTGGGGGGAGACGGCACCCTGCTCTACGCCGCGCGTCTCGTCGCCCGGCACAACGTGCCACTCCTGGGCGTCAACCGAGGCCGCCTCGGCTTCCTCACCGATGTCATGCCCCAGGATATGCTGTCCTCGGTCGACGCCGCGCTCGCCGGCGAGCTGGAGGCCGATGAGCGTCCGCTGCTCACGGCCCGCCTCCACCGGGCGGGCGCGGAGGCGGCGCAATCCTTTGCATTGAACGATGTCGTCATGCAGAAGCACGACACCGGGCGCACCCTCGACTTCGAGACGCGGATCGATGGCAATTACGTCAATACGCACGATGGCGATGGCGTCATCGTCGCAAGCCCCACGGGCTCGACCGCCTACGCTCTCTCCTGCTCTGGTCCCATCATCGAGCCGCACCTGCCCGCGCTCGTAATCGTGCCCATCTGTGCGCACACACTTTCCGACCGTCCGATCGTCGTGGGGGCGCACCGCGGGATCGAGGTGGTGCTGCTCGAGCGCGCCGACACGCAGGCGAACGTCACCTGCGATGGCGCGCTGCTCGGCGCCATGACTCCGGCCGACCGTCTCGAGGTAACCACCGCGCAAGAGCGGGTGACGCTCCTGCACCCGCCCGGCCATGACTATTATCGGTTGCTGCGCTCGAAGCTCCACTGGGGCCGCGGCAGCTTCGAGCGCTGAGCATGCTCACTCACCTGCAGATCCGTGACTTCGCCATCATCGATGCGGTGGAACTCGAGCTGCGGCCGGGCCTCACGGTACTCACCGGCGAGACCGGCGCGGGCAAGTCGATTCTCGTGGATGCCCTGCAGCTGCTCGCCGGCGGCCGCGCCGGCGCGGAAGTGGTGCGGCACGGCGCCGAGCGCGCCGAGATCGCCGCGACTTTCGAGCTGAGTCACCCGCCACGCGAGCTCAAGCAATGGCTCGAGACGCAGTCGCTCACCGGCGGCACGGAGCTGGTGGTGCGCCGTGTAATCGGCGGCGATGGCCGCTCACGCGCGTACCTCAACGGTCAATCGGTGCCGGTGCAGCTGCTGCGTGAGGCGGGCAGCATCCTCATCGATATCCACGGGCAGCACGAATTCCAGTCGCTCACCCGCAGTTCCGCGCAGCGCGAGCTGCTCGATGGTTACGGGTCGCTCACCGCAAGCGTCGGCCAGGTCGGCATCGCACATCGCGTGTGGCTCGAGCTTCTCAACCGCACCCTCGCGCTCGAGGGTCAGGCGCGCGATCGCGACTCGAAGCTCGATCTGCTGCGTTATCAGGTGCAGGAGCTGCAGGCGTTGCAGCTGAAGCCCGGCGAAGCCGAAGCGCTCGCCGAGGAGGCGGCGCGGCTTGCCAACCGCGGGCGCCTCGCAGGCGGCGCACAGGCATCGCTCGATGCGCTCTACGCCAATGACCAGTTGAGCGCCCACGCCATGGTGAGCCGGGCGCTCCAGTCGCTGCGGGCGCTAGCCGCGCTCGACGTCAAGCTCGGCGCGGTGCTGCCGCTGCTGGAGGAAGCCGCGGTGCAGGTACGCGAAGCCGCACGCGAGCTCGAGCGCTATGGCGAGTCTCTCGAGGTCGACAACGCGCGGCAGGAGGAGGTGCAGCGGCGCCTGGCGGCCATCGAGGAGCTCGCGCGCAAGCACCACCTCGTCCCCGGGGAGCTGCCGGGATACTCGGGGCGCCTCGTCGCGGATCTCGAGGCGCTCGAGCGAGCCGACACCGATCTCGCCGATTTACGGCGCGAGCTCGCGAGCGCGCTGCAGGCCTACCGCGCGCAGGCGCAGCAGCTCTCGGGCAAGCGCATGGCGACCGCGCGGGTGCTCGCGCGCGACATCAGCGCGCGCATGCAGACTCTCGGTATGGCCGGCGGGCGCTTCGAAGCGGATGTGTCCCAGGATGGCAACGCCGATCCTTCGCAGCACGGCATCGACCAGATCGAGTTTCGCGTCTCCGCCAACCCAGGCTCACCGCCGCGCACGCTCGCCAAGGTGGCCTCGGGCGGAGAGCTGGCGCGGCTTTCACTCGCCGTGCAGGTCGCCTGCTCCGCGCTGGAGAGCCGCTGCATGGTGTTCGATGAAGTGGACGCCGGCATCGGCGGCGCCGTGGCGGAGATCGTTGGCCGCGAGCTGCGCGCGCTCGGCGTGCGCGGTCAGGTGCTGTGCGTCACGCACCTGCCCCAGGTGGCCTGTCAGGCGCACCATCATCTGCGCGTCAGCAAGGTGACCGACGGCCGCACGACGCGCACCACGGTCGCCGAGCTCGATGGCGATGAGCGCATCGAGGAGCTCGCCCGCATGCTCGGCGGCATCGAGATCAGCGCCAAGGCGCGCGAGCACGCACGCGACATGCTCTCGGCTGCAACGCTCGCGGGTGGCAAGACAGCCGCCGCGGGCGTTGAGGGACCCAAGGTCGAGCCGTCCGCAGACTCAGCCGGCAAGACCGGCGACACGGTGCGCCAGCCGCGGCCGCCGGCGGCGCGCCGCCGCTGAGGGCGCGCCGGGCCCGCAGTGCGACCATGCCTCTGCCCGAGAGTTAACCGTTTGGTTCACTGTTGCCCACAGCGACTCCTCGCGCACGCGAGCTCCCGCCTGCGAGATTTCGTCGTCCGCTAGGTCGGCTTGCGCGGACGATACGGGCAGTCCTCGCGCCGGCAACGCCCGTAGAGAATCAACGAATGATCGCGGATGGTGAAGCCGAGCTTGCCCGCCACCGCGGTCTGCCGCTCCTCGATGCCCGAGTCCATGAACTCCTCGACCCGGCCGCAGTCGAGGCACACGATGTGGTCGTGGTGCGTGCCCTGGTTGAGCTCGAACACCGCCATGCCGCCCTCGAAATGGTGGCGCGTGACCAGGCCCGCAGCCTCGAACTGCGTGAGCACCCGATAGACGGTCGCCAGCCCGATGTCCTCGTTCGACTCGAGGAGCGTGCGATAGATGTCCTCGGCCGACAGGTGCCGCGTGGTGCTGCCTTCGAGGATCTCGAGGATCTTCAGGCGTGGCAGCGTCACCTTCAAACCCGCTTTGCGCAGGTCCTTGCCTTCCACGTCGCCTCCAGCGGAACGCTTAGAAGGTCTGGGCCGCTCCGCGATCAGGTATCATGCCGGCCGGGATTATCCTCCATCGGATCCGCATGCGCTCGATTCTCGCTTCGCTCGCCACGCTACTGCTCGGCACTGCGCTCGGGGGCTGCGTCTATCGAATGGATGTGCAGCAGGGCAACTACCTCGAGGGTAAGACGGTCGATCAGCTCCAGGTCGGCATGACGCGCACTCAGGTGCGTTACCTCCTCGGCACACCGCTGGTGCCCGACGTGTTCGACAAGGACCGCTGGGACTATCTCTACTACTTCCGCCACGGCCGTCACCGTCCGAATGAGCCGCGTCGTCTCGAGGTGTACTTCAAGGAAGACAAGGTGACACGGTTCGAGCGCATCAACGTGCCCGAAAGTGCGCCGCAGGCGCCGGATGAAGGCGCCCCTATCTCGAAGTTCCCGAAGATCTAGCCTTTTGCACGGCGCTCGCGCGCGACGCGCTCGCGGCGCCCTTCGCGCGGATCGCGCCTGAGCGGACGGTAGATCTCGATGCGGTCGCCCTCGGCGCAGCGATCGCCACGGGTGCGCGGCTCGCCGAAAATCCCGACGGGAGCGGAATCCCAGGGCACCTGTGCGGCGAGCTCGGCCGAAGCCTGGCGGCGCGCGGCGTCGAGCGCGTCCGCAATGCGCGCACCTCTCGGCAACTCGACGCTCCAGAGGTACTGCCGTTCGCGCATCGCGAAGGCAACGGTGCAGCGGAGAGACGCGGCGTCCGGCGCGGCACTCACGGCAGTGACCGGGCCCGCGCCACGAAGGCATCCACCAGCGAGCCGATGGTCGAGGCGAAACGCGCCTCAAATAGCATCGCGGCCAGGCGCTGGGCGAAGGCAAAGCGCATGCTGAGCTCGACCCGACAGCCGTCGGCCTCGATCGGTGTCAGCTGCCAGTCGCCCTCGAGCGTACGAAAGGGTCCACTCACGAGCTGCATGTGGATGCGGCGGTCGGTCTCGAGGGTGTTGCGGGTGGTGAACTCCCCGTGCAGCCCGCCCTGGCTGACTCCGAGCGTGGCCACGATCTCCGCCGGCGTGCGGGACAAGACGCGCGCGTGGGTGCACCAGGGCAGAAACTGCGGATAGCTCTCGATGTCGTTGATGAGCGCGAACAGCTCGGCCGGCGGTTTGTTGACGAGGGCCGAGCGCTTGACCTCTCGCATGCGGCATTGTCCCATTACGGCCCGCGCATGGCCAAAGCTGCAGTAACCCCGCACCTGATCGCCGAGAACCGCAAGGCGCGCTTCGACTATTTCATCGAGGACCGCTTCGAGGCGGGGCTTGCGCTGCAGGGTTGGGAGGTCAAGGCCATGCGCGCCGGACGCGCGCAGCTGAAAGAGGCGTACGTTTATCTTCGCGGCGGCGAGGCGTTCCTCATCGGTGCTCACCTCTCGCCGCTGCCCACGACCTCCACGCACGTAGCGGCCGACCCCGTCCGCACCCGCAAGCTCCTGCTCCATCACAGCGAGCTGCAGCGCCTCATCGGGGCCGTGGAGCGACGCGGCTACACCCTGGTGCCGCTCGAGCTCTATTGGAAAAATGGCCGCGCGAAACTGCAGCTCGGACTCGCCAAAGGCAAGAAGCAGCACGACAAGCGCGCCGTGGAGAAGGAGCGCGACTGGCAGCGCGACAAGGCGCGGCTGCTGCGGCGTGGCTGACCGCTACAAGTCCGGCGGCAGCTTGTCGTTCTTGAGCTCGTACACGAGGCCGAGGGTCGTCAGCGTGTCGCGCCGGCCCGAGCCTGGCGGCGGACTGCTGTTGTCGATCAGCTTGTAGCCGGCGGACAGCGCCAGGCGGTCGGTCATCTTCACCTGCAGGGCAACGTTCGCGTTGGTGAGTGTGTTGTTCTCGCCTGACTGGACCGTGAGGGCCACGAGGAATTTGGTGTACTGGTTGAAGTTGTGCTCGAACGCGAGTCCCGCGTCGAAGATGGTATCCGTCTCCTCGTCCTCCTGCGTGCTGCTGACGATGCCGCCGGTCTCATCCTTGACGAGGATCTGAGGGCGTAGCCGGCGGCGGCCGACGCCGGCCTGGACCGTAAATTTGGTGGCATCGGTGTCGACGATCTTGTAGCCGGCACCCGTTTTCACCGCCGCCTGATAGGCAAACCCGCTGAAGCGGTCGTCATCGTACCGGCCGCCGACGTACCAGTAGAACCTGGAGGAGAGGTCGTAGTTCGCCTGAAGGTAGGCGAGCCAGGCTTGTGCCGTCGTCTCGCCCTTGGTCGAGCCGTAAAGTGCCTCGGAACCAATGAGCAGCTTCCACTTACCCATGACGTGAGCGGCGTGGAACAGGAAATTTCCGGCGCTGTTATCGGTATTGCCGCCGGTCTTCGTATACCCGAGCACGGTGCGGATGGCCCAAGTCGGGTCCCCGGGACCGATCGGACCGGGATCCGCGGCAGCGATGCCCGAGAGAGTGCTCGCTACAACGAGGCCGACCACAACCTGGCTACGCATCCCTGCACCTCGCTGGCCTCGTTATGTCACTTCGTCGAACCTTACCGAATGCGGCGCCCGCCGGAAAACGCCACGAGCGGGGCCTGGAGCTGGGGTGCATTCAAACAGGAGCCCCGGAGGCCCCCGCGCCGTAAAGGCATTTGTAAACGCCGCTCCGGGGCGTCATGAGGTATCCTGCGGATGTGAACCTGATTGGGGGCGACCGGTTTCGACGTGGGTCGCGAACCTTCAGGGGCGTGCCGAGGCGCAGTGCCCTCGTAAAAAATGCTGCAACTCATAGTTGCCAACGACGACAACTACGCTCTAGCTGCCTAACCGCAGCTGACCTCTGACCGGCTCGTGCCTGTGCGACCGAATCAGGGGACGCGCTCACAGGATCGCGCTCCGGCGGTGCGGACAGGCCGGCGCGTTAAGAGTCACTGGCCCGCTGGCGCGTCGTCTTCCCTGCTCCTCGGGTAGCGTCGCGCGAGAACCAAAGAGAGAGCTACGTACGTAGATCCTGAAGTCTAGGGCTTACGGACGGGGGTTCGATCAAGGGTCGCACCGGGCCGCGAGGTCCGGGTGAAAACGGAGCTCACATCGGTGAAACCTGACGGCGTTCTCGACTGAGAGGACGGCATGGCAACGCCGAGGGGTAGGAAGAAGGCCAACTTCAGGCCTGCCCTGTAGAGACTCATAGGCTCGCCGACGGCACCGCTGCCTGGGTGGGTACTAGGATCCGGTGGACTCACAACCGGATAAGACGCTCCGCATCCACGGCTGTTGTGGATGAAGGCATAGTCCAGCCCGTGGCGAAAGCCATGGAGTTCGCTGTCCCCCCGCCTCCACCAACCAGAGCAGTCCCCGGTCGTCGAGACCGGGGACTGCGCGCCTCGCCGCTTATTGTTAAGCCGCAAAAGTCTGCGCTTGCCGGATGCCATTGCGCGCGCGGCAGACTACACTTCCCTCTGACAAGGAAGGCCAGCAGGACTGGGCATGGCAACAAGAATAACAGCGAGCGGGCAGCTCACCGTCCCGAAACCGATGCGCGATACCTTGCAGCTTGCGCCGGGTGACCTCGTAGAGTTTCAGCTGAACGGCAATGGCGAAGTGGTGCTGCGCAAGGCGCCGCTGCCTCCCCAGGAGCGCCGGCATCGCGCCGAGCACGAGCATCCGCACCTCGAAGAGCAGATGCGGCGCAGTGCCGAAGAGTTCACCGAGCTTCTGCGCGGTCTCGACTGAGCTCAGGGCGGATTGTTGCCCCCGTCGTAAGAGGTGAGTGAACCGTAGAGGTCCGGGCGGCGGTCACGGAACACGAACCAGTTGTCGCGCAGTTGAGCGATCGCGGTGAGGTCGAAAGCGTGACTCAGCACCGCGTCGCCTTGCTCACCCGCCTCCGCCACCTTGGCGCCGGTGGCATCCGCAATGAAGGACGAACCATAGAACCGGATGTACAGGCCGTCCGGATCCTGTATTGAGCGCTCGAGGCCGTAGCGATTCGCCGCGATGAGCGGTGTCAGGTTCGCCGCGGCGTGCCCCTGCTGGGTGCGTTGCCAGTGCTCACGCGAGTTCACCGGCAGTGCGGGCGGCGGCTCACTCCCGATCGCCGTCGGAAAGAACAGCAGCTCCGCGCCCTTCAGCGCCATCACGCGCGCCGTCTCGGGAAACCACTGATCCCAGCAGATGCCGACTCCGATACGAGCGAAGCGCGTTTCCCAGACGCGAAAGCCGCTGTCGCCGGGGGCGAAATAATTCTTCTCCTGGTATCCCGGGCCATTGGGGATGTGCGACTTGCGATATACGCCGAGGGTGCTGCCATCCGCGTCCAGGATGGCAATGGAGTTGAAGCGCGCGTGCCCCGCACGCTCGAAGAAGCTGATCGGCAGCACGACGCCGAGCTCGCGCGCCACCCGGGCGAAGCGTTGCACGGCAGGGTCCTCGGAAAGCTCGTGCGCGAGCGCCAGATGGCGCACGTCCTGCTCGATACAGAAATAAGGCGTCGTAAAGAGCTCGGGCAGCAGGATAATCTGCGCGCCGCCAGCTGCGGCGCGGCGCACGAGCCGCTCCGCGCGGGCGATGTTCTCCTGCGTGTCCCAATCGCAGGCCATCTGTATGGCCGCGACCGTGACCGGACGCGCTTTGCGCCGGAAATGCTCTGGCTCGTGAGACATGGAACTCCTGCGTTCGAGTGCGAGCGAGCCCCGCCGTGCGATTCTACGCGCGAAAGCCGCGATATCCGCTCGCGCTGAAGCTCGCCCTCAGGCCGGCCTGCTGCGCTGCGCCAGCGAGCGCTCGACCTGATCGGTGATGCGCATTGCGGTCTCGAGCGCCACCAGCCCCGCTTCCCCCGGCACGACCGGCGCGCGGCCGTTGCGGATGCACTCGAGGAAGGAATCGATCTCCGCCCTGAGGGCGTCGCCGGGCTCGAGACTCTGCTCCTCGATGGTGACCGGAAGCGGTCCCGGCCCATCGGAGGGCGTGCGCTTGCGGATCACAGTGAGGATCTTCTGTTGCAGATCAAGTGACAGGTAAGCATCGTCCTCGAATATTCGCAGCTTGCGTTCGGTCTTGACGCTCACCCGCGAGGCCGTGGCGTTGGCGATGCAACCGTTGGCGAAGCGGATGCGCGCGTTGGCGATGTCGATACCCTCGGAGAACACCGGGGTGCCGATGGCATCGATGGTCTCGATCGGCGCCCCGACGATCGTCTGCACGATATCGATATCGTGGATCATCAGATCGAGCACCACGTTCACATCCGTGCCGCGCTCCCGATAAGGGGCAAGCCGATGACATTCGACGAAGCGCGGGGAGCGCAGGTAGGGCTCGGCCGCCAGCACAGCGGAGTTGAAGCGCTCGAGGTGGCCCACCTGCAGGATGCGCTGCGCGCGAGCGGCGATAGCGATCAGCTCGCGCGCTTCCTCGGCAGTCTCGGTGATCGGCTTCTCCACCAGCACGTGCGCCCCCGATTCGAGAAACTCGCGCGCGATGGGAAAGTGCGCTGGCGTCGGCGTGACCACGCTCACCGCGTCGACAGCACCAAGGAGACTACGATGCTCGGCGAGGGCTCGGATGCCGAGCTCTGCGGCCACCTGCTCGCGTGCCTCGTCCCTGGAGTCGACGACGGCGACGAGCTCGCAGCCTGCGGCCTGGGCATATTTCTGCGCATGAAAGCGCCCGAGATACCCCACTCCGACCACTGCCGTTCTTATTTTCTGCATCGCAACGGTATTATGCCCGCAGCCATGTCGAGTCCGCCCCCGATCAAAGCCCCCGCGCGCCCCTTCGAGAGCCAGGTTGCCCGTCCCCAGGACGATGAGGAGCCGCCTTGGCGCACTCCCCGCGTGCGACGCGAGCTCATCGTCTACGGAGTCGCGCTGCTCATCGGCCTCGTCGCGGTTCCGCTACTTATCTGGGTGGGCGGTAATCGCGTGCTCGGACCTTACACCCACGGGCAGAACCTGCACGCGGGCCCGCTCGCGCTGCTGCAGGACTACTACCTGGGACTCCTGCATGGCTCGGCGGTGTTCTGGGCCGTGGCGCTCGGCCCCGCAGCGCTGCTGCTGCTGGTGAGGCTTTTCATCCGTCTGGTGCGGGAGATGCCGAGGAGGCGCGAGGAGCCTGCGCCCGCCGTACCCCGCAGAGCGCGCTAGAGCCTGCGAGATCCGGCGCCACTTGTCTTATTTCGGCCAATAGAGCCAGACCGTCAGGGCGAACATCGCGAGCGTGGCGGCGTGTGCGGCCAGGCGCCAGCGCCGCTCGGTCTGTTCCCCGTAGAAGCTGCCGGCCGCCACGGCCGCAAAGCCCGTGAAGACGAGAACGGCGCGCACCAGCGCGGCGTGCTCGGGGGCGAAGCGGGCCTGCTCGGCGGGAAGGAACAGGATCACGATCCAGGTGAGCAGCAGCCCCACAGCCAGGGCGACCGTCGATCCCGTGAGAATGGCCAGCAGCGCCGCCAGAGGCCGCATGGGTGCTGTGAGTGCCGTACTTGCTGAGACGAACCGCTCGCTCTAGCCTTACTCTAAGAATCTACCGAACCAAAGAGCCTTACAATGCCTTTACTCCTGCGCCGGTCCTCGGGATGGATATCTGCCGCCGCTCTGGCGGTGATGGCGCTCGCACTGGCGGGATCAGTGCAGGTGCCGGCCAGCACCGGACTGCTGCCGCCGGGGTCGATCATTCCGACCGACAGCCAGCGCTCCACTGCACGCAAGATTGGCCGCATTCTCGAGGATCAGCACTACAGTCGCGCCGCCATCGACGACAAGTTGTCGGATGTGGTGTACCAGCGCTACCTCGAATTCCTCGACGGCCAGCGCAGCTACTTCCTCGCGAGCGATATCGGCGATTTCAACATCTATCGCTATCGCTTCGGCGACATGATCCGCACCGGCAACATCGATCCGGCCTACCTGATCTTCGCGCGCTTCCAGCAGCGCAACCGCGAGCGCATGCAGCAGGCACTCACGCTGCTGCACACCGAGCCCGACTGGACGCTGAACGAGACCTTCGAGTTCGACCGTTCGCACACTCCCTGGCCCGCCGACAACCAGGCGATGGAGGAGCTGTGGAGGAAGCGCGTCAAGAACGATGCGCTCTCGCTGATGCTCACCGGCAAGACCTGGCCGGAGGCCGCTGACATCCTGCGCAAGCGCTACGAACGAGTGCTGCGCCGCGTGGATCAGGTGACGAGCGAGGACGTGTTCGAGAACCTGATGAACGCCTACGCGCGCGCCTTCGACCCGCACTCGAGCTACTTCTCCCCGCGCAGCTCGGAGGAATACCGCATCCAGATGAGCCTCAACTACGAGGGCATCGGGGCATCGCTCCAGCTCATCGACGACTACGTCACCATCATGAACGTGCTCGAAGGCGGACCCGCGGCGGTCGCCGGTACGCTCAAGACCAACGACCGCATCGTGGGCGTCGGCCAGGGCCACGATGCGCCGTTCACGGATGTGATCGGCTGGCGGCTCGATGATGTAGTGCAGCTCATTCGCGGCAAGGCCGGCACCACGGTGCGCCTGCAGGTGCTGCCAGCGGGCGCCGCTCCCGGCAGCGGCGAGAAGGTGCTGGAGTTCGTGCGCAACAAGGTGACGCTCGAAGCGCAGGCCGCGCACAAGGAAGTCAAGAGCGTGGTGCGCAACGGCCGCACGCTCAAGATCGGCATCATCACCGTGCCAGGCTTCTACCAGGACATCGCCGCGCAGAATGCCGGCGACCAGAATTACCGCAGCACCACGCGCGATGTGCTGAAGCTCATCAACCAGCTCAAGGCCGAGAAGATCGACGGCCTGGTGCTGGATCTGCGCAACGATGGCGGCGGCTATCTGCCGGAGGCTACCGCGCTCACGGGACTGTTCATCGATCACGGTCCGGTGGTGCAGCTGCGCGATACCTCGGGAAGGCTCGAGGTGCTCGATGACCCGCAGACCGCACCGGCCTATGACGGCCCGCTCGCGGTGCTCGTGGATCGCCTCAGCGCCTCGGCATCCGAAATCTTCGCCGGCGCCATCCAGGACTATCACCGCGGCGTCATCCTCGGACAGACCACCTTCGGCAAGGGCACGGTGCAGAATCTCGTGTCGCTCGACCGCTGGTCACCGGATAAGACCGACAACGGCCAGCTCACCGTCACCATCGGCAAGTTCTACCGCGTGACCGGTGAGAGCACCCAGCATCGCGGAGTGCAGCCGGACGTGCCGCTCGCTTCTATGCTCGACACCAAGGAGATCGGCGAGAGCGCGCTCGAGTCCGCGCTTCCCTGGGACCGTATCGCCGGTGTGCCCTTCAAGGCGAGCGCCGTGCCGGCGCCACAGGTCGCCGCGCTCGCGACCGAGGAAGGCGAGCGCGCACAGCACGACCCGGACTACAAATGGCTCGTATCTGACATCGCGGCAATCGATTCGGTGCGCGAGCAGCACACCGTGTCGCTCAATCTCAAGACGCGGCGTGAGGAACGGGCGCGCATGGAGCACGAGCGGCTCGAGCGCGAGAACAGCCGCCGCGCGGCGAAGAATTTAACCCCGCTGAAGACCATGGAAGAGCTGGAAAAGGCCAACAACAAGGACGAGGCGGCCGACGTGGTGCTCGAGCAGGCCGCACAGGTCATGGCGGACATGGTGACCGGGGTTCACCCCCAGTCGCCGCAGCAGAAGACGGCGCGCGCGGACTGAGTGGCAAGCGGCGCTGCGCCCCGCGCGAGCGCGGTGCGCAGCGCTTTAGCGCAGCAGGACGCGGAACAGGTCCCAGGTGTCCTCGGCAAGCACGTTGGGCAAGCGCGCCGCCTTGCCGCCCTGCGCCGGTAATGCGAGCACATCGCCCTCGGAAGGCGCGAGGCACTCGACCTGCGGCGCACTGTCCTTTGGGCCGCGATAGCGGGCCACGGACTTCAACCGTTCGCCGCGCTCGCGAATCTCCGCGCCAAGCCCTTCGCGCTCGGCGATCAGACGGTGTGCGCGTGCGATCTCTCCCATCAGCAGCACGCATTCCTTCGGCGTGCCGTACTCGTTGCCCGGCTCGCGGCGGCCGATCGCCTGCCGGGCGAGCTCGACCAGCGGCGTCTTGAGCTCCGTCAGACGCAGGCACAGCACCTCGGCACAGGCGATCACCGCCAGGTTGATCGACCGGCGTGACTGCAGCGAGAGTCCCGGGAACTCCGCCGCAGACTCGCGCGCGATCTCATCGACCTGCGCCTGTGCTTCTGCGACCGAGGCGTTGATTCCGGCAAGCGCCACCTGCGCTGCGCCGATGCGCCGCTCGAGCGCACGGCGGCGGAAGTAGTGCCAGAAGCGAGTGAGTGCAGCACGCTCGCCCTCGAGCGTTGCGAGCTGCGCCGTCGATTCCGCCTGCAGCGCCTGCGCTGCGTTCAGCGCCGCTTCCGCACCCTGACGGCGTGCGAACTGCTCGCGGTTGTGCTGCGCCAGGTGAGCGCGCCGTTCGCGCTCCTCCTGCTGGCGCGCCAGATCGGCCACGAAGGCGGTGAGCATCTCGCGACCGCTTTGCCACAGATGGCGCAGCTGGTAGAACACGAGCGCGGGATAGGCGGTCTCGGCGACGCCCAGCCGCCCCTCGAGCGCGTTGAGCATCTCCTGCACGCGCTGCGTGGCGCCTTCCTGCTGCTTGA
>DATJFM010000091.1:0-67345 GCA_035495655.1 Steroidobacteraceae bacterium | reverse complement strand
GAATTGGCCTAGCGCCTTGACCCGATCGCCGCCGCCAGCGCCGAATTGATGAGCGCGCGCGCTTCCGACTGGATGCGTTGCAGATGCTCCGATCCGTGGAAGCTTTCCGCATACAGCTTGTAGATATCTTCGGTACCCGATGGTCGCGCCGCGAACCAGCCGTTCGCGGTGATCACCTTGAGGCCACCGATAGGCGCGCCGTTGCCCGGCGCATTCACGAGCATCTGCTGGATGGGATCTCCCGCAAGCTGCGTAGTGTGGATGTCGGCTGGCGAGAGCCTCAGCAGCGCCGCCTTCTCCTCCTTCGAGGCAGGGGTGTCGGTGCGCTGAAACGCCGGTGCGCCGAGTTCCTCGGTGAGCTCCCGGTAGAGCTGCGAGGGATCGCGTTCGGTGCGCGCGGTGATCTCCGCGGCCAGAAGGTTGAGGATGATGCCATCCTTGTCCGTCGTCCACACCGCGCCGTTTTGGCGCAGGAACGAGCCACCGGCGCTCTCCTCACCGCCAAAGCCCAGCGATCCATCGAGGAGTCCCGGCACGAACCATTTGAATCCCACCGGGACTTCGTACAGCCGCCGGCCCGCGCGCTTCGCCACCCGGTCGATGATGGCGCTGCTCACGACTGTCTTGCCGACCGCAGCATCCGTGCGCCATTGTGGCCGATGGCCAAAGAGGTACGCGATGGCCGCGGCGAGATAGTGATTCGGCGGCATGAGCCCTGCGGTGCGCGTGACGATGCCGTGCCGGTCGGCGTCGGTGTCGTTGGCAAACGCAATATCGAAACGCTCCCGCAATCCGATGAGGCGCGTCATCGCATACGGCGAGGAGCAGTCCATGCGAATTTTGCCGTCCCAGTCCAACGGCATGAAGCGGAAGGTCGGGTCGACGGTATCGTTTACCACCTCGAGCGTGAGGCCATAGCGCTCGGCGATCGGATGCCAGTAGGCCACCCCTGCGCCGCCGAGCGGGTCGACGCCGATGTTCAGCCGCGCACTGCCGATCGCCTGCATGTCGATGACCGCCCCGAGGTCGCGCACATAGCCATCGACGTAGTCGTAGCGCTCGAGCGTCGGCGCGCGCTGCGCCTGCTCCCACGGAGTGCGCGCCACACCCTGCAACGCGCCAACGAGGAGCGCATTCGCGCGCTCCTCGATCCAGCGGGTCACGGAAGTATCGGCCGGCCCGCCGTTGGGCGGGTTGTACTTGAAACCCCCGTCCTCGGGCGGATTGTGTGAAGGGGTGATGACGATGCCGTCGGCCTGCTGTGCAGTCCGCCCGCGGTTGTACGTAAGAATGGCATGCGACAGCACCGGGGTCGGCGTGTAGCCGTCGTTGCGATCGATCATGGTCTGCACGCCATTCGCGGCCAGCACCTCGAGCGCTGAGCGCAATGCGGGACTGGAGACCGCGTGCGTGTCGCGCGCAAGGAACAGTGGTCCGCTGATCGCCTCTTTGCGCCGGTACTCGCAGATCGCCTGCGTGATGGCGAGCACGTGGTACTCGTTGAATGATCCGTGCAGCGCCGATCCCCGGTGACCACTGGTCCCGAAGGTGACGCGCTGCGCTGGATCGCTGATATCAGGTCGGCGGTCGTAGTACTGGCTGCACAGCTGGTCCGGATCGATCAGCACATTCGCCGGCGCAGGCTTGCCCGCGAGCGGATGAATGCCGCCCGGCCAGGTCGCCTCCTCGCCCGCCGCGCCGCCAGCGGGTGGCTTCCCGCTCACTGCGGCCAAACCCAGTTGGTGATTTCGGCTCGATCCGCGCCCTCGCTGCGCGCGTAGGTGCAGCTGTCGATGATGGCGTTCTTCATCTCCTCCTTCAGGTGCGCGGCGCGCTCGGCGAGGCCCGGCACCCGATCGATGACGTCGATCACCAGATCGAAACGGTCGACCTGGTTCAGGATGGCGAGCTCGAGCGGGGTGTTGATGTTGCCCTTCTCCTTGTAGCCGCGAACGTGGATGTTCTCGCTGTTCTTGAAGCGGTAGCAGAGCTTGTGGATCAGCCACGGATAGCCGTGGAAATTGAAGATCACCGGCCGGTCGCGGGTGAAGAGACTGTCGAACTCACGCTCGCTGGAGCCGTGCGGGTGCTCGCTCGCCGGCTGCATCTTGAAGAGATCCACCACGTTCACGAAGCGGACTTTGAGATCCGGCAGCCGCTCGCGCAGGATCGCCGTTGCGGCCAGTGCTTCCTGCGTCGCCACATCCCCGCAGCACGCCATTACCACATCGGGCTCCGCGCCCTCATCGTTGCTCACCGGACGTATGATGCCGATGCCTTTGGCACAGTGGACCACCGCCTGCTCGAGGGTGGTGAACTGCAGATGTTTCTGCTTGTCGGCCACGATCACGTTGATGCAATCGGTCGAGCGCAGGCACTGGTCCGCAATCACCAGCAGCGTGTTGGCATCCGGTGGCAGATACACCCGGGTCACGGACGGGCTCTTGTTGGTCGCGAGATCGATGAACCCCGGATCCTGGTGCGAGAAGCCGTTATGGTCCTGCCGCCACACGGTCGATGTCAGCAGGATGTTCTGTGAGGCGACCGCGGCGCGCCAGCGCACGTGATTCTTGCTGATGTCCAGCCACTTGGCGTGCTGGTTGAACATCGAGTCGACGACGTGCGCGAACGCCTCGTAGGTGGCGAAGAATCCATGGCGTCCGGTGAGCAGGTAACCCTCGAGCCATCCCATCAGCGTATGCTCGGACAGCACCTCCATCACTCGTCCGTCGCGCGCGAGCTCACCGCCATCGGCGTCCTCCGGCACCATCTCCGCCATCCAGGTCTTCTTGCTCACCTCGTAGAGAGCCTGCAGGCGATTGGAGGCAGTTTCGTCCGGGCCGAAGACGCGAAAGCTCGTCATGTTGTTGCGCATCACATCGCGCAGGAACTCGCCCAGCGGCTTGGTGTTCTCGTGCAGCACCGCGCCGGGCTTGGTGACCTTCACGGCGTAGTCGCGAAAGTCCGGCAGCTTGAGCTCCCTGCGCAGCAATCCACCATTGGCGTGCGGATTGGCGCTCATGCGACGGGTCCCGGTCGGCGAGAGAGCGCGTAGCTCCGGCCGCAGGCGCGCATTCGCATCGAACAACTCCTCGGGCTGATAGCTGCGCATCCAGGTTTCGAGCAGCTTCAGACTGGCAGGATTGCTGCGCACGTCCGCAATCGGTACCTGATGGGCGCGCCAGGAGCCCTCTACCTTGTGGCCCGCGATTTCCTTCGGACAGGTCCAGCCCTTCGGCGTGCGCAACACGATCATCGGCCACCGTGGCCGCTCCGCCTTGCCGCTGTCGCGCGCTTTCTTCTGCAGTGCACGGATTTCTCCGACCACCGTGTCGAGAGTCGCGGCCATGGTCTGGTGCATCTTGATTGGATCCGAGCCTTCGACGAAGTACGGCTTGTAGCCGTAGCCAACGAAGAGTGCCTCGAGCTCCTCGTGTGGGATACGCGCGAGGACCGTTGGATTGGCAATCTTGTAGCCGTTGAGGTTGAGGATCGGGAGCACTGCACCATCGCGAATGGGATTGAGGAACTTGTTCGAATGCCAGGCGGTGGCCAGCGGCCCGGTTTCTGCTTCGCCGTCGCCGACGACACAGGCGACGATCAGGTTGGGATTGTCGAGGGCAGCGCCGTACGCGTGCGCCAGGCTATAGCCGAGCTCGCCTCCTTCGTGAATCGAGCCCGGAGTCTCCGGCGTGCAGTGGGAACCGATGTGTCCGGGGAAGGAAAACTGCATGAGGAATTTCTGCAGACCCTCGATGTCCTCGCTCTTGTCAGGGTAGACCTCGGAGTAGGTGCCCTCGAGATAAGCGGGACCCAACACACCCGGCGCTCCGTGTCCGGGGCCAGCGACGAAAATCATGTCGAGATCGTCGCGCCTGATGAGCCGGTTCAGGTGCGTCCAGACGAAGGACAGCTCGGGGCTGGTCCCCCAATGGCCGAGCAGGCGGATCTTCACGTGCTCGGGTTTGAGCGGCTCGCGCAGCAGCGGGTTGGCGCGCAGATAGATCATGCCGACCGCAAGATAGTTACAGGCGCGCCACCAGCAATCCATCAGACGCAGTTCCTCGCTCGAGAGTGGAGTGCGCGCGCTGGCGGCGGAGGTTTCTCGGTTAGCCATTTGCAACTCCGTTGGCACTGTCACGTGGCTGTCATGAATTCGGCAATTCGGGCGAACGATTGCCTTTGCGATCCTATCGCCTTGCGATACGTTTCGGCATGAGCATTTGGTACCACACCTGAGCGTCAGCGCGGCCGTTTGGGTCACCGGGCCGCACGAAGGTGCGCACCGGCTCTGCGTTGTGCATCCATCAGTGCGGCGGCGCCTGTCGCTATCATGCCGCACATGCTGGATCCCGCGACCTTCTCGGTACGTGCGCCGTTGCGCCACGGAGGGCAGGTCGAGATCCGCGCGCTCAGACCGAGCGATCGGAACGCGCTGCTCCTCGCCGCGGCGAGTGCCAGCGATCGCTCGCTCTACCGGAGATTCTTCGGTGTACGACGCGAGTTCAGCGATGCAGAAGTGGCTGGCTTCGTCGATGTCGATTTTAAGAACCAGGTGGCGCTGGTCGCCGTGAGTCACGAGAGCGGCCACGAAGTCATCGTGGCGGGCGCGCGCTACATCATCGTCCGCCCCGGCATGGCCGAGATCGCCTTCATGGTGGTAGACGAGTTTCAGGGACGTGGCATCGCCAGCACGATGTTGCGCCATCTCGCTGAGCTTGCGCGCGCGGCCGGCCTCACTGCATTCATAGCCGAGGTGATGCCGGATAACAGCGCGATGCTGCGGGTGTTGGAACGCAGCGGCCTGCCGCTGCGCCGGGAGCGCGATGGGGACGTCGTTCACGTCACGCTGGAGCTCGGCTGAGCTTGCGCGGCGGCCGGGTCCGCTGAGTCCTAGGCGAATCGCGCGTGCTCAGCGCGCGCAGTACTCCGCCGCATTACTGATGTGATCATCGGTGCAGATCTCGTGATCGTTGAGATCGCACTTTTGGCGGCTGCCGGTCGTCGTGCCGCAGGTGAGCTTCAGCTTCCTGCCGTTTCGGCACTGCAAGGTCAGATGACTGACAACGATGGTGCCGCTGATTCCGGTGTGTCCCACGCCACAGCCCACCGCTATGCCGTCCTCGAGACCGGTGAGGCAGTACGCGTCGTTGTTGGGAAAGGAGTTGGCGAGACATGCAGCAGCGGGAGGTGCGGCGGGTGCGGGTGCGGCTGCGGCGGCGGCCGCGACGGCGGGTGCAGCCGCCGCACTTGCGGCCGCTGCAGCAGGTGCCGCAGCCGCAGCGCTGGACGCCGCGCCAATCACATAGGTTCCGGAAGGAGCGCTGCCCGCACTATTGCCGAGCACGAGAGAGCCCTTCCATTGCGGCGCCGCCGGTGCGGGGACGGTCACGGTGGCGGTGACCCCCTCGGGCAGATTCCAGCACCAGGGCCTGCCATCGAATGGATACGTCTTGCCCGGATCGATGGCGGCTCCGGTAATCACGTTGCCGATCGCCGGACGATAGAAAAAGGTGAGCGTCACGACCGCGTTTGAATCGTTGCGAAATCCGTAGCAGTGGGTATCGGCGCGCGCGTTGTGAGCCAACGACAGGCAAACCAGGGCGAAGCCGAGGGCAAGTCTCATGGCTGCGCATGGTACTCCGCGGGCGCCCGCAGTGCTGCGCCACGGTGTTGCCCATGGGCCAGCGGAGGATCAGTGTCAGAGAGCGGTCGCGCTGTTTGGACCCATCTTCGGTGCCCGGCTGCAGGCGAGCTTCATGGCCGCCTCGCCGATCGTGTCGGGCTCGGGATAGCTCCACTGGTAACGATCGCGCGCGTCGGAGGCGACCACGTTACCCTCGCCGCTCGCGCGCGTGTATTCGGCAAACTGCATGAGTGCATGGCGGCCGAGCCCGCATTGGTATGCCCAAAGCTGCAACATCGATCGATAAGGCCGCCTCGCCGGGTCCGATTGCTCCTTCACGTAGGAGAATTTCACCCAGGCAAGTACCACCTCGCCACTGCGATGAATGTCCGCGAGATCGATATCCACGGACCTGTCAGCCGCGCTGTACAGACGCTTCCATTCCGCAGCTTTGCAAGGCAGCGACTGCAGCGCGACGAACAGCACTCCAGCCGCCACGCCGGCCATCCACCGCATGGCATCCTCCTCGCGAAGAATCCTAACGGTGGACACAGTGACACTCCCGCGATATGCGTCACGACGCTTCCGCGATCTGCGTCACAGTGTGTCAGGGGTATCAGAAAGAACGGCCGGAGGGGGGGTAGCCTCCGGCCGCTTTAGCGCTCCACACCGTCTACGCTAGGGAGATCTTCATGCCTCCTCGTGCTCACGCAGCAGGTACTCGGTGCGGGATCCTGATGTGATGCTCTCGGTAGCTTGGGCGCGTGCTGGCAGCGCTGCGGAAAGGCCGTCCGGTGCAGTGGCGCGCAGGGTGTGCGCCCGAGAGAAAGACTGCGAGTCCCTGCGTTTCCGCCCCACGAGGTGCGACGCCTTACGATCCTGTAACGACTTTGAAAAACTGCTGAAGAGCCGCCCCGGTTTTGCCCGGGCCGCGGCGGAGAACAAGTCCGCCGCGAGATCCCGGTGCCTTCAGCGCGGCGCATTATCGCACCGCCATCTCGCGTGATGGCTAATCTTTTGTGACTATCTTTTTGCCGTTCACACCTGATCAACGCTGCTGCGGCGGTGAGCGACGCAGCCAGCCCTCGAAGCTCGAGCTCAAGTGAGTGCGAGCGTGCGCCGCTGGCTGGCTCGACCTGATGAAAAACGAACAGCACCTCGATGTGCGAAAACTCTGCCAGACCCTCGCGCGCGCCGAGAATCTTATGGGATGGACTTCCATGGCACTTCCAATCGCTGCGGGCTCAGAGCGAGAACTCGGCGATGAGGCGAATCGCATGTCCGCGCAGCCCCTCATCGTTGCGGCTCGCTTCGCCGGTATACGAAAGTGTAGCCGACACGGCGTCGCTCAGGGCAACGCTCGCCGTCACACCGACAGAGAATGAGCGCTGGCGGTTATGGTCGCTCACACCGTCGGTCGTCGTCTCGCCACCTTGAACGAACAATGCATCGAGCGATAGCCAGATCGACGGGTTCAGATTGCGGGTGATGTGGCCCTCGAGCTGCAACAGCGGCGCCTCAGTGCTGCGGTTGCCGGAGGGCGGCTCGGTGTTATCGCCATACCAGATCACCGAGGGGATGAACTCGAATGATGTCAGCGAGGGATCGGACAGGGATTCGCCAAGGTAGTAAGCGCAAGGCAATCCCAGCTGCAGTGCCCATCGATTCTGCCCGAGGTTGACGGGCGAGTTGGGACTGTAGGCGCCGGTGGGAATGTACAACCGTGTCAGCAGGCTCAATCCAACTCGGGGGTGGTAAGCCTCATACTCCTTCTCGCTGAGTGCGGGCGAGCCCAGAAGCCCGAACGCTGCCGTCAACTGCATGTCGCCGAGGCCGGAACGCGCGACTGTTTGTCCGCTCTCGACCGATCGGCGCGCCTCGCCAAAAGGCAGCGAAACGATCAGCGAGCCTGCATTGCCTGCGACCGTGAATCCCCGCACATACTCGATGATGCTCCCGTAGAGATCGGCGTCGACAGCTCCGAGAACGCCCGCGCCAGGATCGAAGGAGCTGTTGCCGCTGCCGATGAGGCCATACACATTGATGGCCTGGCTGCCGGCGGGCGCCAGCTCATAGGCGCGCGCGCCTTCACCCTGCGCGCGTGCAGCGGCCGGCCACATGAGGTACACGAGGACCGCCGCTGTCCACAGCGTCGCGAGACGCCATGGAGCAGGCCGGCGCCCCGCGCTCACTTCGCCTCGATGCCGACCTTGAAGCGGAAGCAGCCCGCAGCGGGCTTGCCGTTCGTTGAGGTTGCGGGCCGATAGTGCGTTGCCGCGGATAGTTCCAGTGCGGCCTTGTCGAAGCCGGGAATGCCGGAGGAATTTGTGAGGACCGGGGCATCAGCGATCTTCCCGGTGTCGTCCACGCACACGCAGACTCCGGCCCTTGCTCTGCTCGGGCCCGGCTGATCGCGCTCGGCCGCAGAGCCCTCCGGAGGCTCTGTCACCACGGTGGCAGGCTGCGTGGCATCAGTCGCTTCGCAGCGGGCGGTGCGGGGCACGCTTACCGCACCGGTCCACTTCAGTGCGAACTGCTGCCAGGATGCGACCGCCGTGCCGTCGCCGTAACGGGTGGCCGGCAGGAAGTGCAGCTTCGCGACGCACCCCACCGCTGCGGCATCGAACTCGGTGGAGCCCGATGAGGCGCGAATGGACGCCTGTGACGGCGCCCCGGTGGGCCCGACCATGAACTTGACCACCGCCACCGCGCCCTCTTCCGCAGTGCTTTGGTGCAACTCCGGACAGCGCTTGGCCGGGCTCGACCCCCATGCCAGTTGGGCGTTACGGAGATCATCCGCATCGGATGACGCCTTCTGCGCGCTGACGGGCTGCGCCACCGCCGCGAGCAGCGCCGCCACGGCGGGAATCACGAGTCGGCTGCCCCACATTGGTCTTGCCCTGCTGTTGTGTGTGACGAGGCGAGCGTGGCGCTGCGCGCGTGGCCAGGAATTTTGTGCGCGTGCGCGTGCGGCCGTCAGCGGCCGGCACTAGCGGCGCCGCCGCACCTCAGGGGTACTTGTTCTCCACCACCGCGCGTACCGGATGCGTATCGTACACGAGCACGATGGACTGGATGTGTCCGGTGCTCGGATCGAAGTTGAAAACATCGGCGCAGTCGAATGACACGCGCGAGCCATCCTGCAGGCGCCAGTCATACTGGTAGTAAGCCACCGCGCGCAGGTGACCCTCAGCGCTCACGAGCACATCGTGCACGGTGAGTTTGGTCCCGCGGGAAGAGTCCGCCACCTTTTTCACGAACTGCTTGACCGGCAGCCGCCCGAGAAACGGCGATTCCACGCAGCCATCGGGTATGAAAAGGGCTGCAGCCCGATCGGCGTCTCCCGCTTCGAGCGCTCTCAGATAGTCGTGAACCATGCGCTGCATAGTCGTCTCCCCGGCCCCATCGGCACAGCGGTGTGACGCACCGCAGCGCGCCCACCGCTTCTAACCCTGATCCGGCACCGGGCCCGCGGTCAAGGTGTTTTTTGAAGCGACGCCAGGATGTGCTCGCTAAGCAGCCGGTCGGTAAGGGCTCCGGCGCCGGCAACGTGGAAGTTCACGGTGGTGACGACCACCACGAGCTGCTCCTGCGGCAGGACGTAGACTTTGTTTCCGCCGGTGCCGTACATGGCGAAACACCTGAAGTCCCGGCCGTGCGCGTGGAAAACCGGTAGCCACCACAGGTAACCGTAGTCGGTATCCTCGCGCGCCTGGGCGTGCGGGGCGATCGAGCGGTGGATCCAGTCGGCGGAGATCACCCGCTTCCCGTTCCAGATACCCTCGTTGAGGTAGAGCTGAGCGAGCTTCAGCAGGTCGCGGCTGCGCAGGTTGAGGCCCCCGCCCGTCATGGCAGCACCGAGCGGTTGAAACTGCCACCGCACCTGAGTGATCCCGAGTGGCGCAAACAGATACTGGCGTGCGAAATCCGGCACGCTCTGGTGGGTCGCGCGCTCGAGCAGCGGCCCGAGTGTCGTTGCACCTGCGGTGCAATAGCTCCAACTGCGTCCGTACGGGGATGCAGCCGGTTTCGGCACCCAGTCGGGAAACCCACGGATCGGCAGATCGAGCGTGAATCGAACCCAGTCCTCGACGAGATACATGCGTTCCTCGTTGCCGCGCGAGAACGAATTTTCATCGTCGCACTCGAGCAGCGAGCTCATGGTGAGGAAGTCCTCTACGGTGATCTGCTGCTTGCGCGGATCCGGGTTCAGCAACGGCTGCTGCTCGGGAAAGAATTCGAGCACCCGTGCGCTGACACCGGACAGCAGTCCCCGGTCGATCGCGATACCGATCAACATGCCGGTAATGGTCTTGGTGGCCGAGCGGGTATTGCGCAACCCCTCCGCACCGTCGGCATCGAAGTAGCGCTCGTAGGCGAGCCGGCCGCCGCGGGCCAGGAGGACGCTCGTGACCTGCTTGAAATCTCCCGCCCGGATCGATTGCTCCATCTGCGCAAGCCGTTGCGCCGAAAGACCGGCGGTCTCGGGGGAGCTGAGCACCGGCTCTTGCGCCACGGCCACCGCCGCCGCAAGCGCCAGCAGGCCGGGCGGGAACATGCGCACGCGGGTAAACATGCGTCTCTCCTCGCGCCCCGCACGGCGGGACGGCGGCGCTACTGTGCCGCGGAGGGAGGACGCGCGTATTGTCGATTTGAAACCTGTGCGCGCCGCCACTAGCTGGCGAGCACCCGATACTTCCCGGGGGGCAGTCCGAAATGGCGGGTGAAGACCCGGCTGAAGTGACTCTGATCGGCGAAGCCGCTGTTGAGCGCTACCTCGGCGAGCGGGCGTGCCGTACGCAGCAGCATCGATGCCGCGTACTCGAGCTGGTGAAAGCGCATGAACTGTCCCGGTGTGCAGCGTAAATGCCGGCGAAACGTGCGTGCGAGATGCACCGGGTGCACACCGGCCGCAGCGGCAATCTCGGCGACGGAAAGCTCATCACGGCAGCAATCGCGCAACAGCTCGACGGCTCGCTCGAGCCACGCGGGGGTCGATGCCGGCACAGCCAACGCGCGTGCGTCCATGCTACCGAGGAGCTCCAGGCACAGGGCATCGATAGAAAGACCCGCGACCTCCGCCGCGCAGCTCGCGGCGATACGCCGGGCGAGCGCATGCTGCACGGGTGCCACGAGGTGCCGCGGCGCATTGGCTACGGCCGTGCCGCCGAGCCCCATGGCTGCATAGTCGGGTGTGAGCGAGATGGCGAAGAAGCTGCCCCGTCCGCGCGCGAAGTGGTCGCGGTGCGTAGTGCCCGGAGGATTGTAGATCAGCACCGGTCCGCTGCCCGGGCTCCCCTCCGCAGAGGAAACATACTCACCGCCGGTAACCAGTATGAAATGAGCGTCGAGGTGAGTATGGGTGATGACTTCTTCCGGCAGACCCACCGCAATTCGATGCGTGATCGCAATGTGAGCGTCCGAGCGGGCGAGGCGCGTACCGCCGAAGAATTGACCCGGCGCGAGTTGCAGTGCTGTGGCGCCGTTGGCGAGTCGCCCGCGGTTCATCGGTACTGCATGGTTCAATTGAGCAGCCCGAACACCGCCACGCCGCTTTGTGTGCCGATGAATACCCTGCCATCGGCAATCACCGGTGTGATGAATTTGTTGCCGGGGCCGAACTCATCGCGTCCGTTCGCGGCCTGAGAGCTGTTGTACAGCTCGTGGGCGAGATTGCCGGCATCGTAGGCGTGCAGCACCGCGGGGTTCGTGTTCTCGTGTGCCCAGAGGATAGCGTTGCTGGTTCCGTTGGCCGACACGGCCGGAGAAGTGCCGGGGTACCTGAAGCTCACCGCCGTGCTCGAGGAAGCGGTCGTCGAGAGCCGTGCCGCCTTAACCGTGAACGCGCGTAGCCCACCGCCGCTCGGCCCGTAATACACCGCTCCGTTGAAGTACGCCGGGGTCGACCAGATGCCCGAGGACAGGACGTTCGGCAGTTCCTGCCAGATCTGGTTGCCGCTGTTGTTGAATCGCCCCATGGAGTCACGGTCGGTGACATACATGTTGCCGTCCTTGCCCGCACCCACTGCCAGATGCCGTACGGTGCCGCCGGAGTCGGTGAGATCGGGCAGCAGCATGATGCCACCCGACCCCAGATCTTCGTCGCGGTTGGATTCATCAACCTCGTTGTACATGGTGAAGTAATCGCTCACCGCAAGGGCCCCGCCCGCCGTCGACAGCTTGAGGAAGCTGTTGCCGAAGTCCCCCTGGTCGGGAAATCCGTTGCCATCGAGTGTCGGCTCGAAAACCCCATTGGCGGTGAGCAGGTAGATGTTGCCCGCCGTATCCGCGGCAGGTCCCCCGCCGCTCATCCAGATGGCCGGGCCCATCCCGCCGCTGTTGGGTGCAACGTTGAGCACCGCACTGGGTGCTAGCGTAGTGGCATTGAAGGCGATGATCCAGCCGCTATACGGAAACGCATCGCAGTGCGAGGTCCAGCTGGTGTAGAGCGTGCCATTCAGCAGCAGCAGGGCGGCGCGCTCCTCGTACTGCAGCGGATCGAAGCGGGTCACGCCACCAAGTGTGGGATAGGTCGCGCTGATGTCCACCGGGCCACCGAAGAGCTCCGCACCGCTGGTCACGTCCAGGGCATGCAGGCGCTGATGATAGTTCCCCGAGCCGCTCGCCACGGACATGGCCGCCACATAGAGGACCCCGTGCGGACCGGCGCCGCGGTCGATGACCGGCGTCGCGGTGATACCGATGGTCGGTGCCACCTGCTGGCAGCCAGCCGGGAGCTTCTCGACGACGCCCTCACCGGCACCGAGCAACGACACGTGCCAGAGCAGCGCACCACTGTCCGCATCGAATGCGTACACCGAATCCCCCTCGGTCGCGGCGAACACCACGTTATGGCTGGCGCCTTGCACGGTAAGTGCCGATAGATACAGCGGCGTGGCATCCACTTTGGCGTCGACTGCGAGTATCCGCTGCAGCCCGAAGGTCGCCGAGCTCACGTTGCTCGGAGTGAGCACCGACTCGGTCAGGTTCTGACCGGTACGTGCGTTATCGTTCTTGTAGGTCACGACGTCGGTGTGCTCGGTCGGCGTCGGGGTGGGGCCCGCAGGCGGCGGTGCTGTCGAGCCCATATGGCTGCCGCCGCCGCAAGCGGCGAGACTGACCGACAGCAGTAGCGTCAGGTGAGCCGCGCGCATGGAGCCCACGCTACCGTGAGTCAGTGCGGTAGACACTGACTTGCATCATGCTCCGCGCATGCGCGCAGGCCCGTGAGCACCGCGGGAATGTCCTTGCGCAGCGAGCGCGTGACCAGTGCCCGCGGGATCCAGAAGCCGGGATCGAGATACACCTCGTACTGCACCACCGTGCCCGCACCGTCGGCGCTGCGCGTCAGCAGCCAGGTGCCCTCCTCCTGC
Organism: Steroidobacteraceae bacterium; assembly: GCA_035495655.1. Lineage (GTDB taxonomy): Bacteria > Pseudomonadota > Gammaproteobacteria > Steroidobacterales > Steroidobacteraceae > 13-2-20CM-66-19. The sequence continues at coordinate 54,346 of DATJFM010000091.1, read as the reverse complement.
TTCAGATCGCCGCTTATGCGATGGAAGTCGATGCGATGCGGTCGATCGTACACGGCGCGAAACACGTAACGGACGCTCGGCAGCAGCCACGAATAGCGGACATCGTGCTCGACGTCCTGCCAGCTCCCATCGGGAGCACCGTCGATGAGCCGGCAATGCCGCAGGCCCGGGACGAACGATAGCGCCTCGTGGCAGTCGGTCACGATCGCGAAGATCGCCTCGGGCGATGCATCGATGCGCACCGCGGCGCGCACCCGGCCACGTGGCCGAGTGGGATCGATGGAGCTTGCCACCACCACCTCACCGGCTGCGAGTCGATGCTGGATGACCGGATCGGTCACCCACTCGCCCTGCGTAGCTTCCGCAGGCTGAAGCAGGAGCACCAGGGCGGCGATCCCCAGGCCGAGGGTCTCTGCGCGGATGTCTCTCTCCAGGTGTGGGGTGGCGCGTGCACCGGCAATCGTGAGTACCACGCGGAGCATCGGCAGGTTCATACGAGCTCGGTCAGCGCCCGCCCCTCGACCCGCCCTGCAACCACCCGGACGCCTTCGGCGCGCAGCCGGCGGGCCTGTTCCCGGAAGGCGGCGGAGGCTGGTGCGAACGCAATGCGGCCGCCCGCTCCGACGACTCGGTGCCAGGGTAGCTGCAGCGCCGCCGGCGCCACGCGCAGCGCAAAGCCGGCCTGTCGCGCACGCCCAGGAAAGCCTGCGGCGCGGGCGACTGCGCCATAGGTCGACACCTGACCGCGCGGGATGGTGCACACCACGTGCCAGATGGCCTGCAGCGCAGGACTCTCGACAGCGGCCGCGGCAGGTGCGGTGCGACGCTTGGCGCGCGCACGCCGCGCGGCATGATCGCCGCCCGTCCGTTGGTTGCGGCGTGCATTGACGCGGTCCCTGCGGCTTGCAACACGGTCCATCAGAAGCGCAAGTCTAATGCCATCCGCCGCGCGGGGCAGTGTGATGTGCAATGCTAATATCCAGACAATGCACCGCACCGTCGTACCCGTACTGCTCGCGCTGCTGTTCCGGTCGTTGGCTGTCCAGGCCGATGAGATCGATGTTCCAGAGCTTGGCGTGCATCTGGCAGGCATGCCGAGCGCTGCGACCAAGCCGCAGGTGAGCGAGGCGACCCAGTATCCGGCCGGGTACAGCGCGCTGGTGCGCCTCGGCACCGCGGAGCTCAACATCTTTCGCGAGGAGGAGCCGATCCCCTCCGGCAGCGATGTCGCCGAGCCGGCCTATCGCGCCACGCTCGACCGGCGCTATCACGGCAACGTGGAATCGAAGACGCTCGGTGCACCTACTTCCGTTGGCGGTCACAATGCATGGACGGTCGTCGATGCCCGTGGTGGCTCCGGAGACAGCACCCGCTACACCTGCCTCACCTACGTGATCGTGGACCGGCATCTCTATCGGCTCGCGGTCACGGCCGATGGCTCCCCGGCACGGCCACCCGAGTTCGATGCGCTCGTCAAGGCGCTCTCCGGCGTCAGCTTCGAACCGGTGCAGCGTGCCAGCCCCCACGGTTAGCTCACTCGACCTTTTTGGAGCACAGCCGATAGACTTCGCGCCGGAGCGCACGGCAGGGGGGGCTCCAATGGCGGCGCCGCACGGCCCGGTCGATGACGTCATCCTCGAGACGCGGGGACTCAGCAAGCAGTTCAAGGGCTTCGTCGCCGTGAGCAACGTCGATCTGCGGGTGCGTCGCGGCGAAGTCCACGCACTCATCGGTCCGAATGGCGCCGGCAAGACCACCTTCTTCAACCTGCTCACCAAGTTTCTGATTCCCGACCGCGGACAGATTCTGTATCGCGGCGAGGACATCACCCTGGCCAAGCCGGCCGAGCTCGCGCGCCGCGGCATCGTGCGCTCCTTCCAGCTGTCCGCGGTGTTTGCACATCTCACGGTGCTGGAGAACGTGCGCATTGCGCTGCAACGCACGCTCGCAACCACGTTCCATTTCTGGAAGTCGGCAGCGAGCCTGGCGGTGCTCGATGGACAGGTGCACGAGCTGCTGGCGCAGGTCGACCTCGCCGGCTTCGCCCATGTGCGGGCGGTGGAGCTTCCCTACGGGCGCAAACGCGCCCTCGAGCTGGCCACGACGCTCGCGATGGCGCCGCAGCTCATGCTGCTCGATGAGCCGACCCAGGGAATGGCGCATGAGGACGTCGACCGCGTCACCGCCCTCATCCGCCAGGCCGCGTCCCAGCGCACCGTGTTGATGGTGGAGCACAACATGCACGTGGTCGCGCGCATCGCCGACACCATCACGGTGCTGCAGCGAGGCAAGGTCATCGCCAGCGGCCAGTACAGCGAGGTCTCGCGCAACCCGCTGGTGATGGAAGCGTACATGGGCGCGGAGGATCCAGCGCCCGCTGGCACGCCCGTATGAGCGCGACCCCGCTGCGCGTCACCGACCTGCATGCCTACTACGGCGAGTCGCACGTGCTGCACGGTGTCACCTGCCACGTCGAGGAGGGAGAGGTCGTGACCCTTCTCGGCCGCAACGGCGCCGGCCGCACCACGACGCTGCGTGCCCTGCTCGGCCTCGTTGGCAGCCGCTCGGGCTCGGTGACCATTAATGGACAGGAAGCGATCGCTCTTGCCGCGCACCGCATCGCACGTCTCGGGGTGGGCTATTGCCCGGAGGACCGTGGCATCTACGCGAGCCTCTCGACGGAAGAGAACCTGCTTTTGCCTCCGCCGCTGGCACCGGGCGGTCTGCCGCTCGAGGAGATCTACGAGATGTTTCCCAACCTGCGCGAGCGGCGCCACAGCCAAGGGACGCACCTCTCGGGCGGTGAGCAGCAGATGCTGGCGCTCGCGCGCATTCTGCGCACGGGTGCACGGCTGTTGCTGCTCGATGAGATCTCCGAAGGGCTCGCGCCGGTCATCGTGCGCGCGCTGTCGCATACCATCCGCCGCTTGCGCGAGCGCGGCTACACCATCGTCATGGTGGAGCAGAACTTTCGTTTCGCCGCGCCACTCGCCGACCGCTTCTACGTAATGGAGCGTGGGCGCATCGTAGCGGGCTTCGCGGCGTGCGAGCTTCAGGCCAAAATGCCGTTGTTGCACCAGTTTCTCGGCGTTTGACCGACCCATTCCTACTCAGGAGAAGACCAATGACAGTGAGCAGGTGGATGAGTGTGCTCGGCACCGTCTTCATCGCAGCGGGTCCCTGCGTGGCGCATGCGGCGGGCGAGCCGGTGGTGATCGGCGACATCGACGATATGTCCGGAGTGTACGCGGACGTCGAGGGTGCCGGCGGGGTCGAGGCCATCAACATGGCAATCGCCGACTTCGGTGGCACGGTGCTCGGCAGGAAGATCACGGTGCTCAGCGCCGATCACCAGAACAAGCCCGACATCGGCGCCTCGAAGTTCCGTGAATGGGCCGATCAGCAGGGCCTCAACCTTCTGCTCGGGGGTTCCAACACCGGCGTCAACATCGCCATGTCGAAGGTCGCGGCCGCCAAGAAGGTGCCTTTCATCGTGATCGGTGCGGGAGGCGCCTCACTCACCAACGAGGACTGCACGGCTTATTCGGTGCACTACGTGTACGACACTACCGCGCTCGCCAACGGCACGGCGACCGCCATAATCAGCGCCGGCGGCAAAACCTGGTTCTACCTGACTGCGGACTATGCCTTCGGCACACAGCTGCAGAGCGCGGCCTCGAAGGTAGTGGAGACTCATGGTGGCAAGAACCTCGGAGCCGTGCGGGTACCGCTCGGTGCAGCGGACTTCTCCTCTTTCCTGCTCCAGGCTCAGTCCTCCGGCGCACAGGTGCTCGGGCTCGCCAATGCGGGGACGGATTTCAGCAACTCGCTCAAGGCCGCCAACGAATTCGGAATCACCCGCACCATGAAGCCGGCAGCGCTGCTCGCCTTCTTGACCGACATCCACAGCCTCGGGCTGAAGACCGCCCAGGGCCTGTATCTCACTACCGGCTTCTACTGGGACCTGAACGGTGAGACGCGCGCCTTTGCCAAGCGTTTCTTCGCCAAGATGAACCGCGAGCCCACCATGGACCACGCGGGCGCCTACTCGGCCACTCTCACCTATCTGAAGGCGGTGAAGGCCGCCGGCACCACGGATTCCGACAAGGTCATGGCGCAGCTGAAGAAGGACAAGATCAACGACATGTTCGCCAAGGGCGGCTACATCCGCGCCGATGGCGCCATGATCCACGAGATGTATGTGATGCAGGTCAAGGCGCCGCAGGAATCGAAATATCCCTGGGATTACTACAAGCTGATCCGGAAAATGAGCGGCGAGGACGCGTTCGGCCCGATTACCGGTCTGTGTCCGCTCGCGCCCAAATAACTCCGCGGACGCACGCGGCCGCGCCGTGAGCACGGTCTTTGGCATCCCGGTCCCGGTGATACTCGGGCAGCTGACGCTCGGCCTGGTGAACGGCTCGTTTTATGCCCTGCTGAGTCTCGGGCTGGCGGTGATCTTCGGGCTGATGGGCGTCGTGAACTTCGCGCACGGCGCCTTCTACACGCTCGGCGCTTTTGCGGCGTTGCTCGGCTTGCAGTACCTCGGCATCAACTACTGGCTGGCGCTGCTGCTCGCGCCGCTCGCCGTCGGGCTGCTCGGTGTGCTGGTGGAGCGGCTGCTGCTGCGGCACCTCTATGGTCTCGATGCGCTATACGGACTGTTGCTCACCTTCGGGCTCGCGCTGATCGTCGAGGGGTCGCTCCACCAGGTGTTCGGTGCGAGCGGCCAGTCCTATCCGGTGCCGGACGCGCTCGCCGGCGCGCTCAACCTGCATTTCATGTTTCTGCCGTTGTATCGCGCCTGGGTGATTCTCGCCTCGGTGCTGGTCTGCTTCGGCACCTGGTTCGTCATCGAGCGCACACGCCTCGGTGCGACACTGCGTGCCGCCACCGAGAACGCTCCGTTGCTGCAGGCCTTCGGTGTCAACGTTCCGCTGCTCGTCGCCGCCACCTATGGCGGGGGTGTGGCGCTCGCGGCGCTCGCGGGCGTGCTCGCCTCGCCGGTGGTGCTGGTGAACTCGCACATGGGGAATGAGCTCGTCATCGTGGTGTTCGCGGTGGTGGTGATCGGTGGAATGGGCTCAATCCTGGGCTCGATCGTCAGCGGCCTGGTGCTCGGTCTGATCGAAGGGCTCACCAAGGTCATCTATCCGGAAGCCTCCAACATCGTCGTGTTCGTCATCATGGCGCTGGTGCTCATTCTGCGGCCGGCGGGACTCTTCGGCCGGGAGTAGCGCGATGCGCCTGTTCTATGTGCTCATGGGTCTACTCGCGCTGGCGCTCCCGTGGATCGGGTTGTATCCGGTATTCCTGATGAAGCTGCTGTGCTTCGCCATGTTCGCCTGCGCCTACAACCTGCTGCTCGGGTTTGGCCGCATGCTCTCCTTCGGCCATGCTGCGTTCTTTGGCCTGGCCGCCTATGTGGCTTCATGGCTGGTCACTGCGCACGGCGCAGGTCCCGCCGGCGCGGTGCTGAGTGGTATGGCGGTGGCCGCAGTGCTCGGAACGATCTTCGGCGGTCTTGCCATCCGGCGCCACGGTATCTACTTCGCCATGATTACCCTCGCGCTCGGCCAGCTCGTGTATTTCGTGTGCCTCGAGGCGCCCTTCACCGGCGGCGAGAATGGTCTCCAGGGGGTTACCCGCGGAACGCTTCTCGGCATGGTGCCGCTCAGGTCCGACCGGGTCATGTACTACCTCGTACTCGCGATCTTCGCGGCGGTGTTTTTCTTCATCCGCCGGGTCGTGCACTCCCCGTTCGGGCACGTGCTGCGTGCCATCCGCGAGAACGAAGCGCGCGCGATCTCACTCGGCTATGACATCGACCGCTACAAGCTGCTCGCCTTCGTGCTCTCCGCCGCGCTGGCCGGGCTCGCCGGATCGCTCAATTCCCTGGTGCTCGGGTTTGCGACGCTCTCGGATGTACAGCAGTCGACCTCGGGCGAAGTGATCCTCATGACCCTGCTCGGGGGCACCGGCACCTTCTTCGGTCCGGTCGTCGGAGCCGCGATAGTCGTTACGCTGCAGGAGTATCTCTCGGATGTGGTCGGCGGCTGGGTGACCGCCATCATCGGGGTCATCTTCGTCGCCTGCGTGCTTTCCTTCCGGCGCGGCATCGTGGGCGAGGTCGTGGCACTGCGCCAACGCCGCAGCCAACCTCGAGCCGCGGGACCCGCCGAGCCGGCCTGATGTCAGGATGAGCGCAGCGCGGGCGCGGTTATCTGCGTCTGACCTGATCTGGCGGCTGGTACAGGCCGCCCGACCATTCGATGAGCTCATCGATGCTATGCGCTGCAAGGAGCGAGTGGCGTGCCTCGGCGCGGGCGATGCCGAGATCCTCGGGGTAAGCGACGATGCCTCGGGCGCGCAAACTCGCACTGCGCTGCGGGTCGGCCTGCCGCCCGATGGGTGTAGCGCCGGCGATGGCGGCAAGCGCCGCGCGCCGCTCCTCTCCCGTTTGCGCCCGGTAGAGATAGGCGATGCCCTGTTCAGTCACCACGTGGCTCACGTCATCGCCGTAGATCATCACCGGTGCAATCGGCATCCCGCTGCGCCGCCCGACCGCCACGGCATCGAGCGACTCGACGATCGCCGGCACTCCGTTGCGGCTGGTCTCAACGAGCTGCACCACGAGCTTCCGCCCGCGTGCAACCGGCGTATCGGCCGCGATGAGACTGAGCCACGCCGGGCTGGCATGGCGCCGTCCGCGGGGATCGTGACCCATGTTGGGCGCTCCCCCGAAGCCTGCGAGCCGCCCGAGAGTCACGGTCGAGGAGTTGGCGTCCGCGTCCATCTGTAATGTGGATCCAATGAACAGATCCACCCCGTACTGGCCGGCGAGCTGGGCCAGTGTGCGATTGGATCGCAGGCTGCCATCGGCGCCGACGAAGAACACATCCGAGCGCGCCTGCACGTATGGCTCCATGCCCGCTTCGCTGCCGAAGCAGTACACGCTCTCGACCCAGCCGCTCTCGATTGCGGGAATGATGGTCGGATGCGGGTTCAGCACCCAGTTGCGGCAGATGCGTCCCTTCAGGCCCAGGGATTCGGCATAGGTCGGCAGCAGCAGCTCTATGGCCGCCGTGGCGAAGCCGATGCCGTGATTGAGCGAGGTGACGCCATGGCGCTCGTAGATGCCGCGGATGACGAGCATCGCCATCAGCACCTGCTGCTCGCTGATGCGTGCCGGGTCGCGCGTGAACAACGCTTCGAGCGCGAACGGACGATCGGCAGTCACGACCAGATCGACCCACGAGCCCGGGATGTCGACCCGCGGCAGCTCATCGACCAGCTCGTTCACCTGTGCCAGCACGACGCCCTGACCGAACGCCGCGGCTTCGACGATGGTCGGGCTGTCCTCCGTATTGGCGCCGGTATAAAGGTTACCCGCCCGGTCACCCTGCCCTGCACACACCAGTGCCACCTGCGGTGTCAGCTCAACCAGCATGCGTGCGTACAGCTCGATGTAGGTGTCGATCGAGCCGATCTCGAGCTTGCCTTCCTCGAGCAGCTGCGCAACGCGCACGCTCTGCGGCCCGGCGAAGGAAAAGTCCACGCGCCGGGCGATGCCGCGCTCGAACAGTGTCAGGTGCTCCGGGCGAGTGATGCAGGGTATCAGCAGGCGTATGTCGTGCACGCGCGCGGGATCGACCTGCGCGAGCGCACGCGACAGGAAGTCCGCCTGCTTCTGATTGTCGCCCTCGAGCACGACCCGGTCGCCGGGGGTGAGGAGTGCCTCGAGCGCGGCCACGATCGCATCGCGCCGCACGAGCTTGCCCTCCACGTACGGGGCGACCCGTTCGAGCCGCCGCCGCTTGTGCTCGCGACGGCTGCTCCAGTCGGTGCGCGCCGTGCGCGTGATGGGCGGTTGGGTCATGCGTCCTTCGGCAGCCGGCGATCGTGCCGCGCAATGAGTGCGCCAGTTGGTGTTGGGCACGGATAGTACAGGCTTTGCCCTCACCCGCACGACCAGCGGCTGGCACGCTCAGGTTGTGATTGCGCTTCTGCGCCCGCGCCGAGCCACTTTGGCCGGGGAATGCACCGTCAGGCACGCAGCGCCGTATATACTGGCTATCTCTCGCCCAGGCGAGCCAGGAGATCGTAAACGGACGATGGCTTGCGTCCGCATTCTCATTGCCGACGATCACGAGCTGGTGCGCCAGGGACTGCGCACGCTGCTTGCCTCGCAACCCGCGTGGGAAGTCTGCGGCGAAGCCGCTGACGGCGTGGAAGCGATCGAGAAGGCAGCCCAGCTGCAGCCGGATATCGTGCTGCTCGATGTCAGCATGCCGCGCATGAGCGGGCTCGAAGCCGCTACCGCGATCCGGCGCGAGTCGCCGTGCTCCGAGATCGTGATCGTCAGTCAGCACGATCCCGCGGAGATGTTGCCGAGCGCGCTCAAGGCCGGAGCCCGTGGGTTCGTCTCCAAGTCCGACATCGGCAGCAACCTGCTCTCGACCATCGAATCGATCCTGGATCCGACCCACCGCGCGGGCGACGGCCATGGAGGGAAGCCCCGCTCTGCAGCCGCCGGCGCGCCCGAGCGAGCAGCGCGGCTCGGCTCGCTTCATCCGGAGCGACATCGTGCCGAGAGCCTGTTGCTCGAGCAGAACTACCTGCTCGAGCTCATTGCGCGGGGTCGCCCGCTCGATGACTGCCTGCGCGCCATTACCGAGTCGGTGACGCTCCTGCAGCCGGGTGCGTCCGCTGCCGTCGTCCTGGCCAGCCCCGGGCGGGCGCTCATCGAGCGCATCGTTTCATCGCGACTCCCGGCACAGTTGGTAAGCGAGCTCGGCAAGCTGCCCTTTGGTGATGAGGCCACGCCGATGCCACGCGACACGGTAGTGCTGCACGGAAAGCCGGTCACCGTGGCAGACATCGGCCGCGATGCACGCTGGGCACCGGCCTGGCGCGAGCTGTGCACTGCGCACGGCGTGCAGGCACTGCACGCGACGCCGGTGCGCAGTGCAGACGGTGCGGTCACGGCCGCCTTCCTCGTGTGCCTGGGGGAGGCGCGTCGGCCGAACGCCTGGGAGCGCGATCTCGGCCAGTTCGGCGCGCACCTGGCGAGTCTCGCTATCGAGCGATGGCGTGCCGAGGGCGCGCTGCGCGAGTCGGAGCAGAAATTCCGCACGCTGTTCGAATCCATTGACGAGGGCTTCTGTGTTCTCGAGCGTGTGCCGGCCGGGCGCGGCGTGCCCGCGGATTTCCGCTTCCTGCAGGCGAATCCAGGCTTCATCGCGCACACCGCCGCAAGCGATGTCGCCGGCCGCACGCTGCGCGAGGTTTTCCCTGCCGAACCCGAGGATTCGTTCCGCGACTACGAGCACATTCTCGCAAGCGGCGAGTCGCGCAGATTCGAGCGCGGACAACTCGATCGTGGCCGGGTGCTCGAGCTCTATGCGTTTCGCGTCGAGGACGGCTCGCAGACACGCCTGGCCGTCATCGTGAAGGACATCACCGAGCGCAAAGAGGTCGAGGAGGTGCTGCGCCAGCGCTCGGCGCAGTTCGAGATCCTGGTCGATCGGGCACCCATCGGGGTGTTTCTGCTCGATGGCAAGCTGCGCGTGCGTCAGGTGAACCCCACCGCGCGTCCGGCCTTCGGGCCAACTCCCGAGCTCGTCGGCCGCCACTACAGCGAAGTGCTGCGCGAGCTGCGCGATCCGGAATATGCCGCCGAGGTCCTGCGCATCTTCCGCCATACCCTCGCCACCGGCGAGTCGCACCACGCCGTCGAGCAGGCCATCGCACGGCGCGATCGCCCGCAGACCGAGCACTACGACTGGCGCGTGGATCGCATACCGCTGCCGGAGGGCGGCTATGGAGTCGTGTGCTACTTCCGCGAGGTGTCGGCGGAAGTGCAGGCCCGCGCGGCGTTGCAGGAGGCCCGCGATCACCTCGAGTCGCGCGTGCGCGAACGCACCGAGGAGCTCGAGAGGGCGTACCGGAGCTTGCGGGTGCTGTCGATGCGCATGATGCAGATGCAGGATGAGGACCGGCGTCGCATCGCCCGCGACCTGCACGACAGCGCAGGCCAGCTGCTCGCGGCGCTCGGCATGGAGCTGGCGAGCCTCAACCGGCGCGCCTCGACGCTCTCCCCGGAACTGGCCGAGGATATCGGTGGCAGTCTCCAGCTGGTGCAGCAGCTCACCCAGGACATCCGCACCGCCTCCTATCTGCTGCATCCGCCGCTGCTCGATGATGCGGGGCTGACGGGTGCGCTGCGCTGGTACGTCACCGGCCTCTCCAAACGCAGCGGCATCGCCATCAGGCTCGAGCTCGATGAGCGTCTCGGCCGGTTGCCGCGCGAGCTGGAGGCCGCGGTGTTCCACATCGTGCAGGAGAGCCTGACCAATATTCACCGCCACTCCGGCAGCAAGACGGCGATCCTGCGCATCGAGCTCGACGGCGGGCGGCTGCTGCTGGAAATCGAGGACGAGGGCAGCGGTATTCCTGCCGAGAAGCTGCGCGAGATCCAGATGCAGGGCTCGGGTGTGGGTATAGCCGGCATGCGCGAACGCGTGCTGCACTTCAATGGCGACATGCGCATCACATCACTGAGCACCGGCACGCGTATTGCGGTGAGCTTTCCGGTCGAGCCCGGCATCCCTCGGCCCGGACCGCTGACGCTCAATTCCTGAGGCCGCGATTGACGGTAGAATCGGGGCATGACGCGGCACATCGGCATCGTCGCCTGCTCGGCGGAAGGCGCGGCGCTCTGTTATCGCACGGTGTGCCTGGAGGGTCCGCAGTGGCTCGGGCCGCTGGCGCATCCCGAAGTGTCCATGCACACGCACTCGTTCGCCGCCTACATGCGCTCCATCGAGCGCGGCGACTGGCCCGGGGTGGCCGAGCTGATGTTGGCTGCAGCGCACAAACTGGCGCGGGCCGGGGCGGATTTCCTCATCTGCCCGGATAACACCATCCATCAGGCGATGCCGTGGGTGCTGCGCCGCTCGCCCCTTCCTTGGCTGCACATCGCCGAGGTCGTAGCCGCGCACGCCTCCGAGCGCGGCTTCCGTCGACTCGGACTCACCGGCACGCGCTATCTCGTCGACAGCGAGGTCTACCCGGATAAGCTCGCCGAGCGCGGACTCGAGTACCTGCGCCCCACCCCGGTGGAGCGCTCCGAGATCAACCGCATCATCTTCGAGGAGCTGGTCGCTGGAGTATTCAAGCCCGAGGCGATCAGCTTCTTCCAGCGGGTAATGAGCCGCATGAAGGACGAGGGCTGCGATGCCATCGTGCTCGGCTGTACCGAGATCCCATTGATCATGAACGACGATAACTCGCCGCTGCCGACGCTCGACTCCACGCGGCTCCTCGCCCGCGCTGCCCTGCAGCGCGCCACGGCCCAGTGAACTAGCCGCGCGCGGCACACGCCGCGGCCGGGGCTACTCGCGCTCGAACTTGAAGGAAACCTTCACCTTGGCACGATAGGCCGAGATCTTGCCGTCCTGCATGTGCATGTCGAGCTGCACCACCTCCGCGATGCGCAGATCGCGCAGCGATTTCGAAGCCTGGTTCACCGCGGCAGCCGCGGCCTTCTCCCAGGACTCGGTGCTCGTTCCAACCAACTCGATGACTTTGTAGACGCTCTCAACCATGGCTTGCTCACCTTGCGGCCCCGTTGTGTGAGGGTCGCGCTGCGTTCTGGGGAATGACGGATGATGCGGCGACCTATGCGCGATTGCAACGCGGGGCCGGCAGAGTGCGCGCGTCAGTCGCAGCTCACGCCGCGCTGAGCGACTTCGGCGACTTGGCCGGACCTTCCCACACCGGGCGGCGCACGAGTGTGCTCTTGCCAAACAGCGACTCGATGAGATCGACGGCCAGTGTCGCGGTGCGGTTCTGCACGTCGAACGCGGGATTCAGCTCGACCACATCGAGCGACGCCAGGCGGCGCGTATCGGCGATCATCTCCATGCACAGCTGTGCCTCGCGGTAGGTCGGCCCGCCCGGTACGCGGGTACCGACTCCCGGGGCGATCTCCGGATCGAGGAAGTCCACATCGAAGCTGACGTGCAGGTGCGTGTCGCTATCCAGGCCGCTCAGCGCCTGCTCCATGGTCGCACGCATGCCGAGCTCATCGACGTGGCGCATATCGAAGACGTCGAGGCCCTGCTCGTGCACGAAACGCCTCTCTCCGGCGTCGACGCTGCGCACACCAATCTGCCGCACGCACGCAGGATCGATCGCGGGCATGCGACCGCCGATGCCCGTGAGCTCCGGCGGTCCGAACCCACAGAGACAGGCGAGCGGCATGCCGTGCACGTTCCCGCTCGGAGACAGCTCGCTGGTGTTGAAGTCTGCGTGAGCATCGAGCCACAGCACGCGCAGCTTGCGGCCCTGCTCGCGGCAATGGCGCGCAACCGCGCTGATCGAGCCGATACCGAGGCAATGATCGCCGCCGAGCAGAATCGGTAGCCGATCCTCGCGCAGCTCGCGCAAGACGGTTTCGTGCACCAGCTGGTTCCAGCGCACCACTTCCGGCAGGTGCCGGTAGCCGTTGTGCGGCGGTTGCCACGGATTACCCGGACCGCTCAGATTGCCGAAGTCTTCCACCTCGAGATCACGTGCACGCAGCGCGGCCAGCAGTCCCGCGACGCGCAGTGCTTCAGGCCCCATGGAAGCGCCACGGTCGGCTGCGCCCACATCTGTCGGTGCACCAATGAGAGTTGCGCGCGTCATGTCAGGCCGCCTCGTCTTCGCACACGATGAGCCGCTGTGGCTGCGCCGACAGCAGGCCGAAGAGGTTCTTCGGATCCTCGAGCTGCGGCAGCAGGTCGATCTGCGCGTGTGCGCCACGTTCCTCGTGATGGATTCGCCGCAGATAGCGCAGGGCGGAGAAATCCTCCAGCGCAAATCCAACCGAATCGAACACCGTGACCTCATCCGCGTGCCTGCGTCCGCGTGCACGCCCGGCGAGTACTGCTGCAAGCTCGAGGACTGCGTAGCTCGCGTCCATCTGCTGGATCTCGCCCTCGATGCGCGACTGCGGCTCGTACTCCACCACCACGCGCACGTCGGGACGCAGCAGGATGTCGCGGTGCAGCTCGGTCTTACCCGGACAATCGCCCCCCACCGCGTTCAGATGCACGCCCGGAACGATGAGCTCGGGTGTCAGGATGGTCGCGTTGCGCTTGTCGGCCGTCGCAGTGGTGATGATGTCAGCGCCAGCGACTGCGGCAGCCGTTGAGCCGCACCGGGTGACCTTCAACCCCGGCAGATGCATCCGCGCGAGATTGCGCTCGAGCTTGTCGGTCGCGGCCGGGTCGGTGTCGTAGAGGCGCACCTCGCGTATGCCGAGCAGCTGATGAAAGGCGATGGTCTGGAATTCAGCCTGGGCGCCATTGCCGATGAGTGCCATCACCCGGCTGCCCTCGGGCGCCATACGCTGCGCCGCCAGCGCGGAGGTCGCGGCAGTGCGCAGTGCGGTCGTGAGTGTCAGCTCGGATAACAGCAGTGGATAGCCGGTCTCCACATCCGCGAGTACGCCAAATGCCGTAACGGTAAGCAGCCCGGCGTGCGTGTTCTTCGGGTGGCCATTGACGTACTTGAACGCGTAGAGCCGTCCATCGGAGGCGGGCATCAGCTCTATGACGCCGACGCACGAATGCGTCGCGTGGCGGGGCGATTTCTCGAAAGTCTCCCAGCGCAGAAAATCCGCCTCGATCTCCGCGGCCAGCTCCTCGATGAAGCGCGCAGTACCCCGGCGGGCAAGAAGCTCCCGTACCCGGGATACCCCAATGAAATCGACCATATGCGTGGCTCCGGTAGCCGCCGGCGGCGGGACACCGCGGGGCTTGGAGCTATCCTGGGCTCTGTCTCAACCAAAATATAGATAGAAAGTTGCCACAATAGCGCATCCTGGTGAGCATTCTGCCAGTCAAAAGTGGCAGAATGATCACCATGGATGACATCGACCGCCAGTTGATCGGCCTCTTACGTAACGATGCCCGCGCCTCGGTGGCCTCGCTCGCAAAGACGCTCGGGGTCTCGCGCGGGACCGTGCAGAACCGCATGGCGCGCCTTGCCGCCAATGGAACGGTCGTCGGCTACACGGTGCGCCTGAAACCGGACGTCGAGGAGCAGCGTATCCGCGCCTTCATGACGGGCGCGGTCGAAGGCAACCAGCTGGATGCAGTCATCAAGGCGCTGCGGGGGGAGCCGGCGGTGACGGCGCTCTACAGCACCAACGGCCGTTGGGACATCGTGGCGGAGCTGCGGGCCGACACCCTGGAGAGCTTCGATCGGGTCCTGGCACGCATCCGGCTCATCGAGGGGATCTCGCAGACGGAGACGAGCCTGCTGCTCTCGACCTTCAAATTCTGAGAGTTTGGCGGCGCGCGCATGCCGACGGGCGCGCGATCAACAACCCTTTGAGGAACAGTGAACCAAAGGTTAACTGTTCACAAAGACACTTCCTCACACCAACGCCCCTGCCGGCACTGACCTCCGCGGCCGGCCTGCGCGCACCAGCCTGCGCATAGCGGCCTCCGCCTACACCCTTTATGGCGAGCGGCTCTCGCGCGGCAGCCCGAGCGCGCGCTCGGCGATGATGTTGCGCTGAATCTGGCTCGTACCGCCGTAGATCGTGTCCGCGCGCGAGCCGAGGAATAGCCGCGGCAGCAGCTCCCATTCATAGCTCGCGCCGGCGGCAATCTCACCGCGGGGTCCGAGTACATCGAGCGCCAGCACACCGAGCTTCTTGCGCCAGGTGGCCCAGAAGATCTTGTAGGTGTAGGCCTCGTTCGAGAGCTTGCCGGCTTCCGCGCTCGCGAGCATGCGCAGCGCGCTGTAACGCATGAGGCGCAGGCCGATGTATGCGTGCGCGACACGCTGGCGGATCTGCGGGTCCTGAATGAGCCCGTTGGCCTCAGCGGCGGATACGATCGCGCGCAGCTCGTTCGCGAAGCTCATCTGCTGTGCAAGCGTCGATACACCACGTTCGAAGGAGAGCGTGGCCATCGCCACCTTCCAGCCATCACCCACAGCGCCGA
Organism: Steroidobacteraceae bacterium; assembly: GCA_035495655.1. Classification (GTDB taxonomy): domain Bacteria; phylum Pseudomonadota; class Gammaproteobacteria; order Steroidobacterales; family Steroidobacteraceae; genus 13-2-20CM-66-19. The sequence continues at coordinate 39,341 of DATJFM010000091.1, read as the reverse complement.
CGACGTTGTCGGCATCGGTACGAGCATCGACGAAGAAGGTGTCGTTGAAGTCCGCGCTCCCGGTCATCTGCCGTATCGGGCGTACCGTGACGCCAGGCTGATGCATCGGGATGAGGAGGTAGGAAAGGCCCCGGTGGCCGCGCGCGCCCTCCTCGGTGCGGCAGAGTACAAACGACCAATCCGCGTACTGCGCGAAGGAGGTCCAGGTCTTCTGCCCGTTGACCACCCACTGGCGACCTCCGGGGCCTTCCTCCAGAACGGCACGGGTGCGTACACCGGCCAGATCCGAACCGGCATTCGGCTCGCTGTAGCCCTGACACCAGAGCTCCTCACCCCGGGCGATGGATGGCAGGAAGCGGCGCTTCTGCGCGTCGGTGCCGAACGCGAGAATGGTGGGTCCGGCCAGCTCCACCCCCATGTACCCGAGCCGGCCTGGCGCACCCGCGCGTGCGCATTCCTCGGCGAAGATCACCTGCTCGGCTAGCGAGGCATCGCGCCCGCCATACGCTTCCGGCCAGCCGATACAGCTCCAGCGAGCCGCGCCGAGCGCGCGCTCCCAATCGCGCCGCCGTTGCGGGTATCCGCCCTGCGAGGTGAGCCCACGCATATCGCGGAAAGGACCTGACAGCTGCCCTTCGAGCCAGGCGGCGGCCTCGGCGCGAAAACGCTCTTCCTGCGGCGTAAATCCTAACTTCATCCGCTGGCCTCCGGGCAGGCTGCGCTTGCCAGTGCCTCAATAAATCGGTGTGGACGACTTGCCGGAAGCAACACGCCTCACCAGGCGCTCGCGCTGCCAGGCGGGACTGCCGAGCAGCGTCGCCGTCGCGCGCGCACGTTTGAAATAAAGATGCGCCTCGTGTTCCCAGGTGAAGCCTACGCCGCCGTGCAACTGAATCGCATTGGCGGCGCAGTCGAAGAAGGCATCGCAGCAGTAGCTCTTGGCTATGGCAGCCGCTTCTGCGAGCTCCTCGGGCCGCTCGTCGGCCACACAAGCTGCGTACCAGGCGGCGGATTTGGCCGCCTCGACCTCGATCATCATATCGGCGAGACGGTGTTTGAGCGCCTGGAAGCTGCCGATCGGGCGGCCGAACTGAGTGCGCTCCTTGAGGTAGGCGGTCGTCATCTCGAGCACCTGCTCCGCACCGCCGAGCGCCTCGGAAGCGAGCGCGATACGTGCCAGATCGAGCGCCTGCTCGAGAGAGCCGCCTGCAGCTCCGGGCTCACCGAGCAGCTGCTCGCAGCGGATGCTCACATCGTGAAATTCGACGCGCGACATCGGTCGCGTCAGGTCGAGCATCACCTGCGGGTGGATGCTGACACCGGCGGTGGCCGCCGGGATCGCGGCGACGCTGAGGCCGTCCGCCCCGTGGGATGGCGCTGAGCGCGCGAGCACCAGGAGCACATCCGCCGCGTCGCCGTGAATCACGAAATCGGCGACACCGTTCAGCGTGAAGCCCTCCCCGCCGCCGGCGAGCGATACGCTGATGCCATCGGGCGGCGGGCGCCCGGCGGTGCCGCAGAGCGCGCAGGCGATGCGCAGCTCACCGCTCGCGATGCGCGGCAGCAATGTGCGCCGCTGGGCTGTATCGGCACATGCGACGATGAGCGGCGCGGCGAGCGCACTGGTGGCGAAGAAAGGCGACGCAACGAGGCGCCGCCCCTGTTCTTCCTGCAACAGACAGAGCTCCACCCATCCAAGCCCGGCACCACCGTACTCCTGTGGGATCGCGAGTCCCGTCCAGCCGAGCTCACCGAGCGTGCGCCAGAGCTGCGCGTCGTAACCGCCCGGGGCGCGCAGCGTGTCACGCAGCTGCGCAGGACCGGCGCGTGCACTCAGCAGAGTGCGCGCGCTCGCGCGGATCTGTTGCTGTTCTTCAGAATGGACAAACTGCACGCCCGCACTCCCCGTTGCGGTTCGGCACCGCGATCAGTACCAGTGATCCTCCACACCCTCCCAGATATCGACCTTACCGATGCCCCGATCGGCGCTGAAGTTGCCGAAGCGGCCGGCGTGAAACGCGAGCGGGGTCCCGGGAGCGCAGGCGATACCAATCACTTCCCCGACGATGATGAGGTGATCGCCGCCGTCGTGCACCGCGTGGACCTTGCTGTCGAACCGGCACAGCGCATCGTCGATGTGCGGCGGGTGCGGCCGGTTGCGCCAGTGACGGTCGACCTCGAACTTCTCGTGCGTGCGCCGCGCGAAACTCAGCGCGAGATCCAGCTGGTGATGAGCGAGGATGTGCACCGCAAAGGCGGCATTGTGCGTAAAGGCCGGTACGGCGCTACTGCCGCTTGCCAGACACCACAGCAGCAGTGGCGGCTCGAGCGATACCGAGCTGAAGGAGTTGGCCGTCACACCGACGGGCGTCCCGTCCGGTCTCACCGCCGTCACCACCGTCACGCCCGTAGCAAACAGGCCGAAGGCGTCGCGCAGCTCGCGCTGTGAGAAAGCTGTGCTCAAGCTGACGATCCTACGGGCTGGTCCGTTATTTTCAAGCGTCGCGCGGGTCAGAGCACCTCGAACAGCCCCGCCGCGCCCATGCCGCCCGCGACGCACATGGTGACGACCACATGCCGCACGCGGCGGCGCCGCCCTTCGATGAGCGCATGGCCGACGAGCCGCGCACCGCTCATGCCGTAAGGATGGCCGATGGCAATTGCGCCGCCATCGACATTGAGCCTGTCGTTCTCGATTCCGAGGCGGTCGCGGCAGTACATGGCCTGCACCGCAAAGGCCTCGTTCAGCTCCCACAGGCCGATGTCATCGATCCGCAGCCGATGACGCTCGAGCAGCCTCGGCACCGCGAACACCGGCCCGATGCCCATCTCATCCGGCGCACAGCCGGCGACCGCGATGCCGCGGCAGGCGCCGAGTGGCTCGAGTCCGCGCCGCTCGGCGCGCCGCGCTTCCATGATCACCACGGCGCTCGCGCCATCGGAGAGCTGTGAGGCGTTGCCCGCGGTGATGAATTCGCTGCGCGCGATCGCCTTGCCTTGCGACCACACCGGCTCGAGTTTCGCAAGGCCCTCGAGCGTCGTGTCCGGCCGATAACCCTCGTCCCGCTGCAGCAGCACCTGCTGCGCGTGGGTCGCGCCGCTTTCCTTGTCGATGATCAGCTTGCGGCTCGCGAGCGGCACGATTTCGGCATCAAAGCGGCCCGCCTGGTAAGCGGCGGCAACGCGCTGTTGGCTCTGCAGCGCATAACGATCCTGGCTTTCGCGGCTGATGCCATAGCGTCGCGCGACCACTTCCGCGGTCTCGATCATGGGCATGTACATGTGCGGAGAGCGCGCCAGCACGGCCTCCGACTCGCCGCGGAAGTTGTTGAAGTGCTTGTTCTGCGTGAGGCTGATCGACTCCACACCGCCCGCGATCACGACCTCCATGCCGTCCTCGACCACCTGCCGTGCCGCGGTCGCGATCGCCATGAGACCCGAGGCGCACTTGCGGTCGATGGTCATCCCGGCGACGCTTTCGGGAAGACCTGCGCTCGCGACGGTGAGCCGTCCGATGTTGTACCCCTGGGCGCCCTGCTGGATGGCGCAGCCGAGCACCAGATCCTCGGCTTCGGCGCCATCGATGCCTGCGCGGCGCACGGCCTCACGCACGACGTGACCCGAGAGCACCGCGGGATCGGTGTCGTTGAACGCGCCGCGATAAGCCTTGCCGATCGGGGTGCGCGCGGTGGAGACGATCACGGCTTCACGCATGGTGAGCTCCAGGCGGAATGGCGCTGCGTGCCCCTGAGCATGGCACGGCCGCGCGCTCAGCGCAGCAGCGCGAGCCAGTCATGGTCATCGGGACCGAAAGCCACGAAGAACGGATTGAGGAGCCCCTCGCGGCGATTATAGGCGAGCGGCGCGCCATCGAGTGCGCGCAGCGTTCCGCCTGCGGCCAGCAGCACCGCATGCGCGGCCGCGATGTCCCACTCGCTCGTCGGGCCGAGGCGCGGATAGACATCGGCCGCGCCTTCGGCGACCAGGCAGAATTTCAGCGAGCTGCCGATCGCGAGCAGCGCATGCGGGCCGACGCGCTCGAGAAACGCATCGAGCGAATCGCCGCGATGCGAGCGGCTGCCGACTATCCGCACCGGCATGCCCGAGCGCGCCGCCACGCGGATCGACGCCTCGGGCTCGGCGCCCTTCTGCCGCCAGGCCCCCATACCGGGCACACCGCGGTAGGTCGTGTCCGCGACCGGCACGTGCACGACACCGAGCACCGGTGAATGGTCCTCGATCAGCGCGATGTTCACGGTGAACTCGCCGTTGCGCGACAAGAACTCACGCGTGCCATCGAGCGGATCAACGAGCCAGTAGCGCTGCCACTGGCTGCGCACCGGGAAAGGGACCCGCGCGGACTCCTCCGACAGCACCGGCAGGTCGGGCGTGAGGCTTCCGAGCTCCTCCACGATCAGCCGGTGCGCACGCAGGTCGGCAGCGGTGAGCGGCGAGTTATCGGCCTTGGCAGTCGCCGCGAGCGCCCCTGCGCCGTAGACCTCGAGGATCTCCCGTCCCGCCGCGCGCGCAATCATGGTGCTGCGCTCGAGCAGGCCGCGAAGCTCGGCACTCATGCGCTGCCGATCACCTTGAGCGCTTCGAGATGGGCGATGACGCGCGCCGCAGCCTGATCGGCGCTGAGGGCGGTGGTGTCGATACGGATCTCGGGATTCTCCGGACGCTCGTAAGGCGAATCGATGCCGGTGAAATTCTTGAGCTCACCGCGGCGCGCCTTGCGGTAGAGGCCCTTGACGTCGCGCCGTTCGGCCTCGGCGAGTGGGGTATCGACGAACACTTCCAGGAACTCTCCGGCGGGGAAGAGCTCGCGCGCCATGCGTCGCTCCGAGCGGAACGGTGAGATGAAGGATACCAGCACGATGAGTCCCGCATCGACCATGAGCCGCGCAACCTCCGCGACCCGGCGGATGTTCTCGACGCGATCCTGCGCGGTAAAGCCGAGGTCCTTGTTGAGTCCATGGCGTACGTTGTCGCCATCGAGGAGGTAGGTGTGCCGCCCGGCGGCCGCCAGGCGCTTCTCGACGCGATTGGCGATGGTCGACTTGCCGGCGCCGGAAAGTCCGGTGAGCCACAGTACGCAGGATTTCTGTCCCTTGAGCCGCGCGCGCAGCTGCTTGTCGACATCGAGCGCCTGCCAGTGCACGTTCTGCGAGCGCCGCAGTGCGAAGTTGATGAGGCCTGCGCCGGCGGTGTTGTTGGTCAGCCGATCGATCAGAATGAAGCCGCCGAGGGCGCGACTGTCGTTGTAGGCTTCGAACGGGACGGGACGATCGAGCTCGAGCTCGCACACGCCGATATCGTTGAGCTCGAGCCGTTCGGCCGGCTCGTGCTCGAGCGTGTTGACATTGACGCGATGCTTGAGCGGCGTCACGGTCGCCGACAGCGTGCGCGTGCCCGCCTTCATCAGGTACGCGCGGCCCTGGAGCATGGGCTCCTCCTGCAACCACACGATGGTCGCTTCGAACTGATCCGCTACCTGCGGCGGAGCGTCGGCGGCGGCGAGGACATCGCCGCGGCTGATGTCGATCTCCGCATCGAGCGTGAGAGTCACCGATTGGCCTGCGGTCGCCGCTTCGAGATCGCCCTCCGCGGTGACGATGCGTGCGACGCGGCTCTCGCGGCCCGAGGGCAGCACCCGCAAGCGATCGCCACGGTGCACGGTACCGTCGGCGATGAGTCCGGCGAAACCACGGAACTCGGCGTTCGGGCGGTTGACCCACTGCACCGGCAGCCGGAACGGCCGGCCGGCGAGCGCCGCATCGACCTCGACGGTCTCCAGGTGCCCGAGCAGGGTTGGACCTGCGTACCAGGGCATGTTGCTGCTGCGTGTGATGACGTTGTCGCCGTGCACCGCGGAGAGCGGAATGGCCGTGATGTCGGCGAGGCCGAGCCGCCCGGCGAACTCGCGGTACTGCGCCACGATCTCCTCGAAGGTGGCGGCGGAATAGCCGACCAGGTCCATCTTGTTGACCGCGAGCACGACGCGCGGTATGCCGATGAGGTGCACGAGATAGCTGTGGCGGCGTGTCTGGACGAGCACGCCCTTGCGCGCATCGACCAGGATCACCGCCAGATCCGCGGTGGATGCACCGGTCACCATGTTGCGTGTGTACTGCTCGTGCCCGGGTGTGTCGGCGACGATGAATTTGCGCCGCTCGGTCGAGAAGAAGCGGTAAGCGACATCGATGGTAATGCCCTGTTCGCGCTCGGCTGCGAGCCCATCGACCAGCAGCGCGAAATCGAGCTCGCCGCCGCGCGTGCCGACGCGCCTGGAGTCTGCGGCGAGCTGCGTCAACTGGTCATCGAAGATCAGCTTCGACTCATACAGCAGCCGGCCGATGAGCGTTGACTTGCCATCGTCCACCGAGCCGCAGGTGATGAAGCGCAGCAGGCTCTTGTGCTCCTGCGCGTGCAGATAGGCGCCGATGTCCCGTGCGATGAGCTCCGACTGGTGAGCCATCAGAAATACCCTTCCTGCTTCTTGCGTTCCATTGAGGCGGCAGCGTCGTGGTCGATCACCCGGCCTTGACGCTCGGAGGTGCGCGTCAGCAGCATCTCCTGGATGATGGCGGGTAGCGTGTCGGCCTCGCTCTCGATGGCGCCGGTGAGCGGATAGCAACCGAGGGTACGAAAGCGCACCTTGCGCATCTGTGGCCGCTCATCCGGTCGCAGAGGCATGCGCTCATCGTCCACCATGATGAGGGAGCCGTCGCGCTCGACCACCGGCCGCTCGGCGGCGAAGTACAGCGGCACGATCGGGATCTGCTCGAGCCAGATGTACTGCCACACATCGAGCTCGGTCCAGTTCGACAGCGGGAATACGCGCAGGCTCTCGCCCGGACGCTTGCGCGCGTTGTAGAGCGTCCACAGCTCCGGGCGCTGCTGCTTCGGGTCCCAGCGGTGCTGGGCGCTGCGAAAGGAGAAAATGCGCTCCTTGGCGCGGCTTTTTTCCTCGTCCCGGCGCGCTCCGCCGAAGGCGGCATCGAAACCGTACTGGTCGAGCGCCTGTCGGAGCGACTGAGTCTTCATCACATCGGTGTGCACCTGCGAGCCGTGCGTGAAGGGGCCGATGCCGAGCCGCAGTCCCTCCTGGTTCACGTGTACCAGCAGCTGCACGCCGAGCCGCTTCGCCGTGGCATCCCGGAACTCGTACATGGCGCGGAACTTCCAGGTGGTGTCGACGTGCAGCAGTGGAAACGGGGGCACCGCCGGATAAAAGGCCTTCATCGCCAGGTGCAGCATCACCGAGCTGTCCTTGCCGATCGAATAGAGCATCACCGGCCGCTCACACTCGGCCACTACCTCACGCAGGACGTGGATGCTCTCGGCCTCGAGCCGTTGCAGGTGGGTGAGAGTTGCAGGGGATGCCTGTGGCGGCGAGGCTTCGCTCTGCGGGACGGCTCGATTCATGCAGCGGATACTCCGAACGGCTTTGATTTATCTGGTGTAAGTTACCATCAACGCACCCCTCGGATGCCGGAAGTCGAAACTTTGCCTCTTCGCTCGCGGTCCAACCCAATGCCGATGGGATCGGCGGCAGGGAAACTGCGACGAAGTAACTGGAGACCTCCCGGCGGGCGTGGTCTACTGTTAAATGTGACTGCTAAAGCGCTGATGCGTCGCTGCATGCAGGGACTTACCCTGGCGGCGCTGTGCGTGACCGCGGCGGCCGAGCAAGCGCCGCCGACAGCCACTCCCGCTACCGAGACCGCGACCGCTACGCCGGCGCCCACGGCGGCAGCCGCGCCCCCCCAGGCGTTGCCTAGTCCGGCGGACCAGCTCGAAGAAGTCATCGTGCAGACCACGGAGCCACGTTATGTGGCGCCGACGCGCCGTGACCGCATCGGACGGATCTGGGCTCCGGTGCTGATCGATGGCAAGGGCCCTTACCGGCTCGTGCTCGATACCGGCGCCAACCGCTCGGCCATCACCACCCGCGCCGCCCGGAGTCTCGGGGGAGCACCCGCCGTCTCCAACACGCAGGTCACCGGCTTCACCGGCACCGCGGTCGTGCCCACACTGCACGTGGGAAGCCTCGAGGTGGGCGACCTGCTCATCGGACCGAGCGATCTACCGGTGCTCTCGGACGTGTTCGGCGGCGCGCAGGGCGTGCTCGGCATCGAGGGTCTCGCCAACAAGCGCATCTATGCCGACTTCAGACACGATCACCTCGAGATCACACTCTCGCATGGTGAGCGTGCCCCGCATGACTTCATCGTCGTGCCGCTCACGCAGACCAGCGGCGGACTGCTGTACGCGAACGTTCGCGTCGGCAGCGTTCGTGCCAAAGCGATCATCGATACCGGTGCGCAGGGAACGATCGGTAACCTGGCGCTCCGCCATGCACTCATGCGGGTACCGCCCCGCAACGCCGCGCCCGAAGAGATCATCGGGGTCACTCTCGATGTGCAGACCGGCGACAACCTGCTCGCCCCGGACATCGACTTCGGCAATCTGCAGGTGAAGGGCGCGCGCATCACCTTCGGTGACATGTACCTCTTCCAGCATTGGAAGCTCACCAATGAGCCGACGTTGACGCTCGGCATGGATCTGCTTGGATCGTTCGACGTGCTCGTGATCGACTACAACCGTCACGAGCTGCAGATCCGCTCGCGGCAGATGCCGGAGCTGCCCTACTCGCTGCGCTACTGAGCTGCGCTTCTGAGCCGCGAGCGCGCTGCACGCGCTCATCGAATGGCGACGAATCCTGGTGGCTGCCCTCAGGATGCTCCGCGCCCGCTTTGTCCCATGCGCAGGAACCGGCGCCGTTCGTTCCACTGGTGGCGGGCATGCAGCCGCTCGGACTGGTTCGCGGCCTCCGGCGGCAGCACCTGCAGCGCGCGCAGCGCCGTTGCGTGCGCAATGGCCACCGCCGGGTCGGTCTGCAGCAGCGCGCGATAGTGTTCGAGAAACGCCTGTTCACTGGCACCGCCGCCGCCTGTGAGCAGCTCGCGCGCATGCGCGCCGATCGCCGCGGCTTCGCTCGCCGGCAGATCCTTTGCGTACGCGAGCGCGTGATCGAGATCGGCAATGAGCCGATAAAGCGGTTGCAGCCACGCCCACTCGGGGCTGGTGGTGATCTGTTGCAAACGCTCCAGCGGCGTAGCCGGAGGTTGGAAGTGCCGCTCCGCCTCGAGCAGGGCGCCGAGCACGCCCTGAAGCGCGTTGCTGCTCTCGCGCAGCTGATCAAGCCACGGACGGTCTGAAGACATAGACCATTAAGCCTAACCGCTCACCCTGGCCGCGCGCCACAGAGCGTGGCTGCGGGAAGGTGCGCGAGCTCAGCAATGCTCTCGAGCGTCACATCCGCGGGTGGATAGGCGGCAACCTCGCGGGCATCGAGCGCGTAGTGTCCCTGCCGCGGGAAGATCGTGGTGAGCCGCGGCCCCCACACCTTTTTCATGGCCGCGAGGATACGCAGCTTGTCATCGACCATCACGTAGCGCTCGGCGGGATAGCGCTGCGCGACGCTCGGCAGCATCTGCTCCTTGTGCAGATAGATGAGCACGCGATGCTCGACCGCATCCCAGAGTCCTGCGCGCTGCACCTTGCGCGGCTGGAATACCACATCGCCATCGGAGAGGATCACCGTCGGACCAAGCTCGCGGCAACGCGCGAGTGCCGTGAGCGCGCCAGGATACAGCCGCTCGGCGAAGGGGTAGTCGAGCAGAAAGAACGAGATACGCAGCAGCTGCGGGTCGTCCTGGTGCTCGAGCCGATAGCGCTGCAGGGCGCCGAGGTAATCCGCGTAACCGAGCTCGCTGCGCAGCTGCTCGAAGATCTCCCAGTAGCGGTCCCGGCTCACAAGGCCCACCTCGCGCTCGAGGTGCGCACTCAGGTCGTCCTGGACCGCATCGTTGTCGAGCAGCGTGTTGTCCACATCGAAAAGAAACACCGTGCGTGCGACGTTCCCCATGGCTCTGTGCCCCACCCGCGCGTATACCGCGCCCGCCGGTGGCAGTGTACGCTGTGCACCACGCGTCTTCCGGGGCGGGCGGCGTAAACCTGGGTGCGGGGTACGCGTTGGCAGATATTCAGGGCGAATAAGTGCACGGAGGTACCCGCCGTGAAAATGCACTCTCTTCCAAATCGTGTCGGTACCCTCTCCTCCCGCCGCCTGGCCTGCGGATTGGCGCTGGCGCTTGGCCTGCTCGCGGGCTGCTACAACGACGACAATCCGAACCTGCCGGCGATCATCCCCACCCCCAATTCCATCGTGGTAGCCGATGCCAATGGTGACGGGGCGCCCGATCTGCTGGTAGCGACCACGGCGGATGAAGGCGCTGCGCAGAACCCGGGCTACGCAGATGTCATTCTCAACACCCCGGGCTCGCTCGGCACCTTCCATACCGGCGTGCATTACTCGACCACTGGGACCAATCCCTCGAGCATCCAGGCGGTGAATCTCACCGGAACCGGTCTCGCGGATCTGGTGATTGCCAACTTCGGCAGCGGGAGCGTCTCGGTCTTCATGCATGGAGCAACGCCCGGCACCTACAACAGCGCCGTCGACATCGTCACCGGCGGCCAGCCGAACCAGGTGGTCGCCGCTGATCTCAACGGCGATGGCAAGCCTGACCTGGTGCTCGCCGACATGAGCTCGAGCGGCAACGTCATCGTGCTGATGGCCGATCCGGCGAACCCCGGCAAATTCCTGGCGCCGATGAAGCTCCCGACCGGCCTGACGACGCCCTCGGTGGCGGTCGGGGATCTCAACGACGATGGTGTCCCGGACATCGTGGCGGCCACCTTCGATTCATCGGGCAACAACGGCGCGGTGATGATCTTCTTCCAGAACCCGCAGCAGCGCGGCACGTTCCAGGCGCCGGTCAGTTTCCCAGCCGGTGCGCAGCCGCAGTCGGTCAAGCTCGCGGATGTGACCGGGGACGGACATCTTGACATCGTCGTCGCGAATTTCGGGCCGGGTGGCGATGGCAAAGGCAGCGCCGGCGTGTCGGTCCTGTTGCAGGATTCCATCCATCCCGGCAGCTTCCTGCCGCCGGTCACGTACAGCACGCCGGGCGCATCGATCGATGTCGCGGTCGACGATGTCGACGGTGACCACAACAAGGACATCGTCGTGGCGAACCTTGCGCCGGGTGCCACCGGCAGCGTCTCGGTCCTGCTGCAGGATCCGGCGCATCCCGGAACGTTCCTCCAGGCGACCAACTACGCCGCTCTCGGGCAGCCGCTTTCGGTGGTGATCGCCGACCTTAACGGGGACGGACTCCCGGACATCGCGATTGCCGACGGACCAAGCGCGGGGGTCCTCTTACAGAAGGCAGGCTCGCCGGGCACTTTCGGCCCGGCTACCCAGGTCGGCTTCTAGTTCCGGACGCTCAAACGAAGAGGCCGCGGTTCGCGCCGCGGCCTCCTCGTCTGTCAGCTCTTGGATGAGGAGGTCAGCGCGCCGAGTAGCCGCGCGCGTCGAGGCAGGCGACCATGGCACGCCGGTAATCGGCAGGATCACCGGTCTGCTGCGGACGGGTGGGATCGAATCCGGACTGGCTCACTGCCCAGCTGTGGCACTCGTAGCGGTCGTTCTGCGTCTGCTCTTCGGTCTGGCCATTGCGCGGATAGACGTAGACGTCCCCTGCACTGCCATTGCCGTTTGGCTGCGCGCCCTGCTCCTGCGGCGCCTGCTCGTAGGCACCGCTGGAGTCCGCGCTGCCCTCGCCCTCCTGCTCGACTGGCGGCGGATCGGTCACCACATAACCGCTCTGGGCGGGGCTCCAAGTGTAGTAGAGGCTGTTGTAGTAGTAGTACGGCATCCCGCCCCACCAGTAGGTGACGTAGCCGACCGGAAGGACGGGCAGGTACCAGGCCCAGCCGGGGTAGTACCAGCAATGTGGCCAGTAGCCTCCGTGCCAGTAGCCTCCTGCCCAGGCATGTCCGCCATGCCCGTAGTAGTACGTCGCGGATGGCGCGCCGACACCGGGGTGCGGCGCGACAGTGCCAGGCCGGCTGGTGTACCCGGCACCCTGACGCGCCACAAAGCCCGAGCGCGCGTAGTGCGCCCCGGTATAGGTGAAGCCATGGCCGGTCGGGGCGAAATATCGCGTGCCGTAGGAGTGCCCCGAGACACCGTAGTGGGGAGCTGCGAAAGCATGGCCGCCGGAAGGAGCGTAGCTGTGGCCGCCAAAGCCCCCGGCAAAGCTACCAAAATGCGGGCTGCCGCCCAGGACATGGCCACCGCCGCCGAAGTGCGCGCCGCCACCCATATGCCCGCCACCCCCGCCGAAGCCGCCCGAGGCATGGCCGCCGCCTCCGCCGCCACCACTATGCTGGGCATAGGTCAGTGCGGGCGCAGCCGCCACCGTCAGGCCGATCAGCACGGCGCCGAGGGTTCGGATGACATATTGCGCAGTCACTTTGATCATCGCCTTACGCACGGCTCATCACCCCATTTTCGCGCGAGCTCAGTTTCCAGGGCGCTGGCCGGACAATTGATTAGACGCCCAGCCGCTGTCACCGTTCAAGCTCGCAGTCATTAAAACGCAGTCAGGCAGGGGGTCGTTGACCACTGTCATAAGGCGCCCTGCAGGAACGGCATGGGGGCCGGCAAGCGCGTTTCAAGCGGGGTCAGCCGCAGCATCCCGCCGCAGTTCACACGCGGTTCAGCCGCGGCGCGCCGCGCGTACGCCGCGGCGTACAACATTCTCAGAACACCATGTTGATGGGATCGCTGCGGTATTGCTTGCGGCAGTGTCGCGCAACGTGCTGCGCCGTTTCGCGTGGAAATTATCCAGAGTTGGGATCCAACAATCCGACGACCCGCGGAGCGCCTCACTCGCTGGCGTTGCCTCGCCCGTTCACGCCCACCGGCGCACAGTCGGCAAAATAGCGGGGTGCGCCGCGGAGTAGAATCAGCGCCTGCGCCGAACAATTCGAGCCCTCAAGGGAAGCTGCCATGACAGTCAACCGCCGCGACTTCGTCGCTTCCGTAGGTTGGTCCTTTGTCGCAAGCACCGCCGCGCGTGCCGCCGAGTCAAAGCCCGCCACACCGACAATTGCCAGGGACTATTCGGACTGGTCGGCGGTGCGCGCCGAGTTCGACCTCTCGCCCGAGTGGCTGCATTTCTCTCAGTTCTACATCGTGTCGCACCCGCGCCCGGTGCGCGCGGCAATCGAACGCTTCAGGCGCATGCTCGATGCCAACCCTTTCACCACGGTCGAGCAGGGCATGGGGTTTGAGGCGTTCCTCGGTGGCGGCCAGGCGGAGACCCGGCCGGAGCGTGTGCAGCGTGCGGCGGCAGACTATATCGGAGGACGGCCCGAGGAGGTGGCGCTCACCGACAGCACGACGCAGGGCCTCGCGCTCATCTACAACGGCCTGACGCTCAACAGGGACGAAGAAATTCTCACCACAACTCACGACCACTACGTTCACCATGAGGCCATGCGGCTCGCCGCGGAACGCAGCGGCGCGAGCATACGCCGCATCGCGCTATACGATGCACCCGCTACAGCCTCGGCCGAGGAGATGTCAGAGCGTCTCAAGCGCGCCATCCGCCCGCGCACTCGCATCATCGGACTTACCTGGGTGCACTCGTGTACCGGCGTCAGACTGCCGTTGCGCAGCCTGACGCAAGTGGTGGCCGATGCCAATCGCAGCCGCGGTGAGCACGAGCAGATGCTCGTGGTGCTGGATGCGGTGCACGGTTTCGGTAACCAGGAGGAAGCGCTCGCGGAGCTCGGTTGTGACTTCGCGGCAGCTGGAACCCACAAGTGGATCTTCGCGCCGCGGGGGACCGGCATCATCTGGGCGCCCGCAAAAAACTGGGGTTTGCTGCGACCTACGATCCCAACCTTCTATAACGCCACGCCATTTACGGCGTGGGAAGAGCAGCAACCTCCGAAGCCGCCGACGCAGGCGGCATGGGTTTCTCCCGGCGGCTTCAAGGCCTACGAGCACCAGTGGGCGATGGCGGAAGCCTTCGAGTTTCACCGGGCCATCGGTCGCAAGCGCATTGCCGAACGCATCGTCGCCCTCAACAGCCAGTGTAAGGAGGGACTCGCCGGCATTCCGAAGGTGAAGGTGCTCACACCGCGCGACCCAAAGTTGTCGGCGGGCATCATCTGTTTTCAGATCGAAGGGCAGACCACTGACGAAACCGTGCATCGGCTGCTCGGCCACAAGGTGATCGGCTCGAGCTCGCCCTACAAGGTGTCATATCCCCGGCTGGCCCCAAGTCTGGTGAATGACGAAACCCAGGTGGAGGCTGCCCTGCGCGCCGTGCGCGCGATTGCCTGAGCGCGCGCCGCTCTCTTGGGCAGCGGATGTTTCGCACCTCGTGTACGGCGAGATCTCGCCTTACTCAACCTCTCGCACTGTCACTGATGTGACTCAGTTCACACTTGTCGTGTTGGGTTAACTTTCCGTCACAAAGGTCGGCACTTCGCAAGCTGCGACGTTGTTAACGCCCAGTAGCCGGAGCTTCCGGCTCAATAGCGACCACTTTACTTTCAGGAGGACCGATCCATGTTGAAATCCATCCGAACCGCCGTGACCGCCGCGGTCGCTGCCGTGGCGCTCGCGGGCATTGCGAGCAATGCGCTGGCCGCTGAGACGCAGTGGCAGAAAGACCATCCGCGCCGCACAGAGGTCAATGCGCGCCTCGCGAATCAGAACAAGCGCATCAAGACCGAGCGCAAGGAAGGCGAGATCACCAAGGCGCAGGCGCAGAAGCTGCACTCCGAGGATCACGCCATCCGCCAGGAAGAGCGCACCATGGCGAGCACCAACGGCGGCCACATTACCAAGGCCGAACAGCGCGCGCTCAACCAGCAGGAGAACCAGGTCAGCAAGCAGATCGGCAAGTAACGACCGGCCCGCGGAATCACGCGGGTCCCCGGTCGGTTTGCATCCGACGACGGGCGGGAGCGTGGTACTGCGCTCCCGCCTTTTTTTGCGCTGCGGATTTTGGGATGGCGGCGCGCCACAACCTCAGGCGCGCAGCGAGAATGGGGTGAAGTTGGTGTTGCGATCGTAGTAGTCCTCCTGCTCCGCGCGCTTGAGGAAGCCGACGATCCAGTAGGTGGCGGGTGTAGCGAGCACTTCCCACGCCGACTTCAGCACGTACTGCGTCAGCATCACCGCCATCAGATCCGCAGCCGGCCACAATCCCGCGAACGCGATGCTGTAAAAGAGCCCGGAGTCGACCAGCTCGCCGCAGAGCGTCGAGCCGATGGTGCGTGTCCACAGCCAGCGGCCGCGCGTCAGCAGCTTCATCTTCGCGAGCACATAGCTGTTGACGAACGAGCCGCACCAGAACGCCACCATCGAGCCGCAGGCGATGCGCGGGGTGTTGCCGAACATCGCCTCGACGGCCGGTTGTTGCGGCCGCCAGAAATCCGCCGGCGGCAGCCGTACGATCACCACCGACATGATCGCCGCGAACGCGAGCGCAGCGAAGCCACTCCACACCACCCGCCGGTCGCGTGCGTAGCCGTACACCTCGGTGAGGATGTCACCGAAGAAGTAGGAAATGGGAAAGAACAATACCCCCGCCATGAAGGTGACTCCGCCCCATCCCGGCACCTGCACCGTCGCCACCTTCGCCGCGCCGATGAGATTCGCGCACAGCACCACGCACACGTACGCGCCGAGGATGAGGTCGTAGTAGCGGTAGGAGCGCGCACTGCGATCGGTCGCCAGCGGCCAGGGCGCAGCACTCACGGCAGCGCCGGCAGCACGGTGGCCGCAGCCTCGCCAAAGCCGATGCGCACATAAGGCGGCCGCTCGCACCAGCCGCGCAGCACGACCCGGTCGCCATCTTCGAGAAAGGTGCGCGTTTCGCCATCACTCAGCGTGAGGGGCTGGCGACCGCCCGCGGTGAGCTCGAGCAGCGAGCCGGCGGCAGAGGGCGCAGGCCCTGACTGCGTGCCGCTCCCGAGCAGGTCCCCGGGCTCGAGGTTGCAACCGTTCACGCTGTGGTGGGTCAGCATCTGGGCGATCGTCCACCACGAGTCGCGGAAGGAGCTGTGTGACAGGCGCTGTGCCGGCATTCCCTTGGCGCGCATGCCGGCGGTATCGAGCCAGGCCTCGAGTTGCAGATCGATCGCACCTGCGCGGCGCTGCCCGGCATCGTCGAGGTAGGCAAGCGGCGCCGGCTCTTCCGCTGGACGCGCCCACGGCACGCGAAATGGCGCGAGTGCTTCCAGCGTCACGATCCAGGGCGACACGGTGGTGGCGAAGTTCTTCGCCAGGAACGGCCCGAGTGGCTGGTACTCCCAGGCCTGCACATCGCGCGCCGACCAGTCATTCAACAGGCACAGCCCGAAGAGATGACGCTCGGCATCGGCCACCGGGATGCGCTGGCCGAGGGGATTGGGCCGACCGACAAACACCCCGACCTCGACCTCGTAGTCGAGGCGGCGCGTAGCGAGAAGCTCCGGAGCCGTGGCGCCTGCGGGCATCACCTGGCCGTGAGGGCGCGCAAAGGACTCACCCGAGACGAGCACGGAGGAGGCGCGGCCGTGGTAGGCGATCGGCACCCACTTGTAGTTGGGCAGCAGTGGATTGTCCGGCCGGAACAGCCGTCCGACTGCCGTGGCATGATGGATCGAGGCATAGAAGTCGGTGAAGTCGCCGACCTTTGCCGCGACCCGGTACTGCGCGGCCGACTGCGGGACGAGGAGCGTGCGTAGTTTCGCGGCGAGCGGAGAGCCGCTGCGCAGTGCGGTCGACAGCGCCGCACGCAGAGCCGCACTGGCGTCGCGGCCCGCGGCCATGAAGGGATTCAGCACCGGCCCGGTGCAAAGCGCCAGTGCCTCGGCGGCGGCTCCAGTAAACAACCCGAGCGCGTGCAGTGCGCCGAGATCGAGCACCGAATCGCCGAGCGCTACCCCGCCGCGAAATTCTTCCACGGTTCCGGCGCGCCGGAACGCGCCGAACGGCAGGTTCTGCAGCGGAAAATCCGTGCCCGGAGTGTTGGCACTCTCGACCCAGCTGCGCAGCGCCGGGTCGTGCGTGGCATCGACCCCACTCACCGGCGCGATCGCTTGCGCGCGGGCGGCTTCGTGGCGGCGCGCGCACCGCGCGAGGGCTCTGGTTGAGGCGCGCTGCGCTGAGAGTGCGGCGTGGGCGGCCTGAAGTGCCCCTGCAGGTCCTGCCACACCCGCCAATAGTCGCGCTGCAGGAGCTTTGTCTCGAGCGCATAGCGCGTCGGCCGTATGATGGCGCGCGTCTCGAACATGAAGGCCATGGTGTCGGTCACCGCTACCGGTTTGGTAGTGTCGGCGCGGCTCGCCTTCTTCCAGGTGGCGTCATCGGGTCCGTGACCGCTCATGCAGTTGTGGAGCGACGCCCCGCCGGGCACGAACCCGGTCGCTTTGGCGTCATACACGCCCTCGATCAGGCCCATGAACTCGCTCGCGATGTTGCGGTGGAACCAGGGCGGGCGGAACGTGCTCTCCATCGCCAGCCAGCGCGGCGGAAAAATCACGAAATCGAGCGCATCGACACCTGGGGTATCGCTGATCGACTGCAACACCAGAAATATCGAAGGGTCGGGATGATCGTAGCTGATCGAGCCGATGGTGTTGAATCGCCGCAGGTCATAGCGATAGGGCGCGTTGTTGCCGTGCCAGGCGACGACATCGAGCGGAGAGTGATCGATGCGCGTCGCCCACAAGTGGCCGGCGAATTTCGCCACCAGCTCGAAGTCCCCCGTACGATCCTCGTAGCAGGCCACGGGTGTTTGAAAGTCGCGCGGATTCGCCAGTCCGTTCGAGCCGATGGGACCGAGGTCGGGCAGCCGCAACGGCGCACCGAAGTTCTCGCACACATAGCCGCGCGCCGCGCCGTCCTGCAATTCGACCCGGAAACGCAGCCCCCGTGGGATCACCGCGATCTCGAGCGGCTGCACCTCGAGGACCCCGAGCTCGGTGGCGAGCCGCAGGCCGCCCTGCTGCGGCACGATGAGCAACTCACCGTCGGCGTCGTAGAAGAAGCGGTCCTGCATGGAACGGTTCGCCGTGTACCAGTAGATGCCGCATCCCGTATGCGCATCGGGTGAGCCGTTACCGCCGAGCGTCGCGAGCCCGGCGAGGAAGTCAGTCGGCGTGCGCGGCAGCGGCGGCGCTGACCAACGCAGCCGTTCTGGTGAAGGGTCGCACTGCATGAAGTCGCTGGTGATCTGCCCGTCGTCGATGCGCTCGAAGCTTCCGTGCACCGCTGCCGGTCGGATACGGTACAGCCAGCTGCGTCGGTTCGCGTGTCGCGGCGCGGTGAAGGCCGTGCCGGAGAATTGCTCTGCGTACAGTCCATAAGCCGGCCGCTGAGGCGAGTTGCGGCCCTGCGGCAGCGCACCGGCCACTGCCTCGGTGACGAAGTGATTGCCGAAACCGCTTTGATAGCGCGGTGCGAGGGTGAGGTTCGGCTCGACGGCGCGGTCCATGGTGCGGGCACTCCCGTTCGATACCGCACTATATAGCGTCCCTGCCGAGCTGCGCTCGTCCTGCTCATCCGCGGTGTCGGCCGGGAGACCTGCTAACATGACGGCGGTGTCGATCGCGCGTGCTTTCCTCTCCGTCGTCCTGAGTTCGTGCGCCCTGGCTGCGGCTCTGGCACAACCCGCGGCGCCTGCGCTCGCGCCGCTAGCACACTCCGCACTCCTGACGGTAGAGGCTGCTCCACGCGCAGGCGGGCTCGCACTGCGGGTACGGCGCGCCTCGGGCCAAGCGCCGCTCGTCGTGAACGACCTTACGGTGACGATCGATAACAAGAGCGAGCCAGCGACCGCAAATCCCGATGGCAGCTGGATCGTTCCGCGGCCTGTAACGGCGCAGGACGCCGGCAAGACCATCGAGGTCACCGTCGGGCACGATGGTATCCACGAAGTACTGAGCGGGCGATTGGCGGCGTCGGCGGGGGCTGGCTCGGGCCCGGCAGGCTCAGGCACCGCCAACTTGATCCGCAGCAGTCACAAGCAGCTCTTCTGGTGGATGCTCAACATCGCCATCGTCGCGATTGCCGCCATCGCAATATCCCGGCGCATGTCCTAGGCAGAGTGTCTGCTGCCCAGGGGCCGGGCGCTCGGCAGCGCACGCGGAGCCGCCCGGGAGCTAATCGGCAGTAATAGCCTTCAGGTAGCGGTAGAAAAACTCGTTCCCGGCGTAGAACGAGGCGACCCTGAGGCGCTCGTCGCGACCGTGCGCCCGCACATCATCGCGATCGATTGCGATGCCGGCAACCATGTAGGTGGGTAGCCCCGCAGCACTGGTATAGACGCCATCCGAAGCGCCCGCGCTCATGTACGGTATGACTTTCAAACCCGGCCACATGGACGCGACCAGACTGTCGAGTGGCTTCTGCACCTCGGGGACGAGCGGTGCGGGAGGATAGCCTCGGCGGTCGGGAGCCGTGTCGGACACCTCGCCGTGATTGCCGATGAAGCGCACCGCAATCTGCGGATCGTTCAAGACGTGTACCAGTGTCTGGCGCACGTCCTCCGGCGAGTGCCCCGGCAGGATGCGGCAATTCACCACAGCAGTTGCACGCTGCGGCAACGCATTGTTGGCGTGTCCACCCTCGAGCCGCGTCGCGACGCAGGTCGTGCGCATCACCGATCCGTAGGTCGGCTCACGCGAGAGCCGCTCGATTGCCTGCGGGTTGGGCGGCGTGGCGACGATCGCGCGCATGTCCGCGGCGGTGATGCCGCTCGACAAGGCAGCCATCCGCTCGAAGTAGGTACGCGTGACGTTATTGAGCTCGAAAGGGAACTGATACTGACTCACCTTCAACAGTCCCTGCGCGAGCTCGTAAATGGCGTTGTCGGGTCGTGGAAGGGAGCTGTGACCGCCGCGATTGGTCGCGACGAGCTGGTAGTCCCCGTACACCTTCTCGGTGGCGCCGAGATTGAATACCTTCGGCACGCCTTTCTCTGAGTCGATCGAGTTGCCGTCGTGGTTGAGCACAAACTCGGCGTCGATGAGCGCGCGATGATTCTTCAGCAGCCAGTCGGGCCCGTTGCAGCAGCCGCTCTCCTCGTCCGCGGTGAGGGCGAGGATGAGGTCACGGCTCGGGCGATAGCCCTCCTTCTTCATGCGCAGCAGCGTCGCCGCCATGATGGCATCGCCGTCCTTCATGTCCTGCGTACCGCGTCCGTAGAAATAGCCGTCCTTCTCCACGAACTGGAAGGGATCGGTGGTCCAGTCCTCGCGCCGGGCCTCCACCACATCGAGGTGCCCGATGAGCAGAATCGGCTTGCGCTTGCCGGTACCGTGCAGGCGCACGACCAGATTCTTCTTTCGCTCCTGGGGACCGCCGACGAATACATCGTCCGCAGGAAAACCGGCGGCGCGGAAACGCTCTGCCATGGCTTGTGCCGCCGCAGTCACACTGCCAACGGAGTCGGTGGTGTTTATCTCGATGAGCTGCTTGAAGATATCGTGCGCCAGTGCCTTGGAGGCCGCATCGCCCGGACTCGCCGGCGCGCTGCCGCTCGGGCTGGCGCTGCTCGGGCTGGCGCTGCTCGGGCTGGCGCCGGTCGCGCTCGTCGGGCTCTGCGCCGCCGCGTACGTCGCGCCACCGGCGCTGAGTACAGTCAGCAGCGCCGCGAGGGCGAGAGAATTTCGTAGGCTCATGGATGAGTTCCGGATGCGGTTGTGGGCTTAACGGGCTCGACGACCAACAGGCGAAAAGTGCCTGGCAGGATCGCCGGCCTGGGATGGGGATTGTCGGCTGTCGCAGCCGGTGGCGGACCCAGGCGCGCGGTGACGAGAAACAGGCGATGCGCGTGCTCATCGAGCGCCATAGTGCGTGCGCCCCGTTGCGTCGGCAGCGATTGCGCGACTTTGGGCTTTCCATCGGCACCGGTCCCGATCACCGACAGCACTCCTTCGCCGCAGGAGGCAAAGGCCTGATGCGTGCCCGAGTCGTACTTCGCACCATCGACACCTGCGCCAATCGGCGCCGTACCGAGCGTCCGGCCGGAGCGTATGTCCAGAACCGCCATGACCTTGTTGCTGCACCCGGCGAACAGGCGCTGCCCGGACAGGTCGATTGCGAGCCCCGAGGGCTCCTCGCAGCCGTCGATCGGCCAGACCGCACCCACCTTCAGATGCTGTGCATCGATCTGCGCGATACTGCTTTTGTCCTCAAGGTTCACGTAGAGCGTGCCCTTGCCATCGCTTACCGCGAATTCCGGCTTGGCATCGAGAGCGATCGTGCCGATGACCTCATCGGTCTTCGCATCGACCGCCGTTACGTTGCGCCCGCGCCCGTTGAAGCTGAAGACCCGGTGGGTCGCAGAGTCGTAGAGGATGGCGTCCGGGTTGTCGCCGGTGGTCTTGATCTCCTTCAGCCGCGCGAGCGACTTCAGATCGAACACCACGATGGTGCCGCTACGGCCGGCACTCACGTAGCCGTGCCCCACATCGCCGGCGAGCGCGATACCGTGCACCCCGGGCGTATCGGCAATGGCACCGGCGAGCGTCAGTTTGTCGGCGTCGACCACCTGCACCTCACTGCCATGCGCAATGAAGAGCCGATGCTCTCCGTCATCGAAAGTCAGATCGTCCCAGCCGCCATCGCCCGGCAGGCTCACCTCGTGGGCGATGCGGTACTGCGGGGCCACCTGCGCCTGTGCGCCGATTGCCGCGAGCCAGAGCGCACCAGCGCCCGCCAGGGCGCACAGCGGCGCCCGGGATGTTGCAGGTCGCATCGCAAACATTCTCCGGATCAGTGGATCAGCCGCGCGCACAGGTCGAGCAGCGGGCCGGGGAGCAGTCCCAGAACCAACACTGCCAGGGCGTTCACCCCGAGGGTGAAACGCACACCAAGCTCGCGCGCGGACGCGGGTTGCGTGCCGGCGGGCTCATCGAAATACATCAGCTTGATGACCCGCAGGTAATAGTACGCGCCCACCACCGACATGATGATCGCGACCACCACCAGCCACAGGTGGTTGGTCTCCCATAGCGCCTGGATGATGCGCAGCTTCGCCCAGAAGCCAATGAATGGCGGCACGCCTGCGGTCGAGAACATCAGCACCATCATGGCCGCGGCGAGCAGCGGATCGCGCTGCTGCAGGCCCTTGTAGTCATCGAGGCGGTCCGCTTCGAAGCCCTTGGCGCCCGCCAGCAGGATGACGCCGAAGGAGCCGAGCACCACCAGCACGTACTGGAGCGTGTAGTAGAGGGCCGCGGCGTAACCATCAGCCGTGCCCGCGACGAATCCGAGCAGGATGAAGCCGACGTTGCCGATGGTTGAATACGCCAGCATGCGTTTCAGGTTGCTCTGCACCAGCGCGAGCACGTTGCCGACGATGAGCGTCAGCACCGCGAGCGCGGCTAGCATCTGCGTCCACTCGGTTGCGGTGCCGGCGAGTCCCTGCGCCAGGAGGCGCAGCGCGAGAGCGAAGTAAGCGATCTTCGGCGCCGTGCCGATGAACAGCGTCACGCTGGTGGGCGCGCCCTCGTATACATCGGGCAGCCACATGTGAAAGGGAACGGCGCCGAGCTTGAAGGCGACCGCCACGACGATGAAGGTGAGCCCGAGCACGACGCCGGGGTTGAGCGGCGGCTGCAGTCGCGTGGCGATCTGCCCGAGATCGAGCGTGCCGGTGAGCCCGTAGATGAGCGACATGCCATAGAGCAGCGCGCCCGAAGCGATGGCGGCGAGCACGAAGTACTTCATGGCCGACTCGGCGCTCACCCCCGAGTCGCGGTCGAAGGCCACCATGGCGTACACCGAGAGCGCGAGCAGCTCCACGCCGAGGTACACGGTCACGAGGTTGTTAGCGGACACCAGCACGAAGATGCCAAGCAGTGCGGTGAGGGTGAGCACGTAGTACTCGCCGCGCTGGATATTGCGGTACTCGAGGTAGGTACGCGAATAGAGCAGTGTCACCGCGACGAACAGGAAGCCCGCGAGCTTGAGCACGACGGCGAGCTCGTCGGCCACATAGGTGCCATCGAACA
Source organism: Steroidobacteraceae bacterium (assembly GCA_035495655.1). Lineage (GTDB taxonomy): Bacteria > Pseudomonadota > Gammaproteobacteria > Steroidobacterales > Steroidobacteraceae > 13-2-20CM-66-19. The sequence continues at coordinate 16,397 of DATJFM010000091.1, read as the reverse complement.
GCAGTACGCGATGCGACACCTGAGCGTAGCTCACGGTGAGTGCTGCGCCGACCGCGAGTGCCAGCAGGGTGAGCGTGGGAATGAGTCCCGGCCGCTTGGCGCCGCCGAACACCTCGACCAGCAGCAGTACGCAGATCGCGCAGACGAGCCAGATCTCCGGCACTGCGGGCGCGAAGCTTACGGCGTTGAGAAAGCCTTGATCCATAGTCAGGTAGTGTCAGTCACTCGATGTGCTCACCCTGGTGCGCCCTACAGCTTGGTAGCCACGGCCTGACTCAGCAGGTGGTGAACCGTCGGTTGCATCACCTTCAGCAGCGGCGCCGGCCACACCCCCACTATCAATACGGCCGCGGCGAGTGCCCCGAGCACGATGAACTCGCGACCGTTCAAGTCCTTGAGCGCCGCCACCCGCGGGCTCACCACTGGACCGAAAACCACGCGCTTCACCATCCACAGCGTGTAGCAGGAACTCAGGATCAGCGTCACCGCCGCGAGCGCCGAATACCAGAAGCTGGCACGGAAGCTGGCGAGGATCACCAGGAACTCGCCCACGAACCCGGAGGTGCCCGGAAGTCCGGTGTTGGCGAGCGCGAACAGCACCATGAAAGCCGCGAATGCCGGCATGGTGTTCACTACGCCGCCGTAGTCGGCGATCTGGCGGCTGTGCAGGCGGTCGTAGAGCACGCCGACGCACAGGAACAGCGCGCCGGAGATGAGTCCGTGCGACACCATCTGCACCATGGCGCCATCGACCCCCATCCCCGCCCCCTGCAGGCTGCCGGTGTTGCGCACGATCTCGTACATCACGAATGCACCGAGCGTCACGAAGCCCATGTGCGAGATCGAGGAGTAGGCGATGAGCTTTTTCATGTCCGGCTGCACGAGAGCCACATAGCCGATGTAGATGACCGCGATCAGCGAGAGCGTGATCACCAGCAGATCGAGCTCGCGGCTGGCATCGGGCGCCACCGGCAAGGAGAAGCGCAGGAACCCGTAGCCGCCCATCTTCAGCATGATGGCCGCGAGGATCACCGAACCGCCGGTCGGCGCCTCGACGTGCGCATCCGGAAGCCAGGTATGTACCGGCCACATCGGCACCTTGACCGCGAAGGCGAGCAGGAATGCCACGAAGATCCAGCGCTGCTCGATCAGCGACAGCGGCATGGCCTGGAAGCTCGCGATCGCGTAATTACCGCTCTTGACGTACAGGTAGATCAGCGCGGCCAGCATGAACACTGAGCCGAGGAAGGTGTAGAGGAAGAACTTGATGGTGGCGTAGACACGGCGCGGCCCGCCCCAGATGCCGATGATGAGGAACATCGGGATCAGCATCGCTTCCCAGAAGAAAAAGAACAGCAGCGCATCGGTCGCGCCAAAGACCCCGATCATCAGCCCTTCCATGATGAGGAACGCCGCGTAGTACTGTGCCGGGCGCGTCGTGATCACGGTCCAGCCGGCGATCACCACCGGCACGGTCATGAACGCGGTGAGCACGATGAGTGGGAGCGAAATGCCATCGACTCCGAGTGCGTAGTACGCCTGGAAACGCGGGATCCACTTCAGCGACTCGGCAAACTGCAGCGCGGCGCTGCTGGTGTCGAAGTGCGTCCACAGGGGCACCGTGAGCGCGAGTGTCCCGAGCGAGGCGGCGAGCGCCACCCAGCGGCCGATGACGATGTTGCGCTCGCCGAGCAGCAGTACGAGCACGCCTGCTCCGATGGGCAGCCAGATGAGCAGGGACAACAGCGCGTGCATTGCGAAGCCGGTGGCCGTCAGTAGTGGAAGTGCAGCAGGAACCAGCCGAGCAGCAGGGCGAGGCCGATCATCATCCAGAAGGCGTACGAGTAGAGGTACCCGGTCTGTACGTGCCGCAACAATCCCCCTACCCAGCTCACCCCTTCCGCCGTACCGTTCACCATCGCGCCATCGATCAGCAACTCGTCGCCGCCCTTCCACAGGCCGAGGCCGATTCCGCGGGTGAGCGGCGCGATGATCCGCTCATTGACCCAATCGAAGTAATACTTCTCGGTGAGCAATCGATAGAGCCAGCCGAATCGTTGTTCAGCCTGCTCCGCCCACTCGGGATTGCGCAGGAAGAAGAAGTACGCCGTGACCGCACCGGCGACCGCCAGCCAGAACGGCGGCGAGATGAGCCCATGCAGCGCAAAGGACAACCACGCCGGCTGGGCGAACTCGTGCGCCAGCTCACCGACCACATCGTTCACCTCGAGTACGAAGATCGAGCCGCCCCAATAGGTGCCGAACAGCACCGGCACCACGGTGAGTGCGCCGATCACCACCGAGGGGATCGCGAGCGCGATGAGCGGCACGGTCACCACCGCCGGGCTCTCGTGCGGATCGCCGTGCGCGTGCTCATCCTGGTGCGGACCGTGGGCGCTTGCCTCGCCTGCCTCACCGCCGTGAGCGCCCGCTGCGGCGCCTACCACCGGGGCACGGAAGCGCTCGGGTCCATGGAAGGTCATGAAGAGCAGCCGGAAGGTGTAGAGCGCAGTGACGAATACACCGAGCAGCACGCACCAGTAAGCGAAGCCCGCGCCGTACCGATGCGACTCGTGCAGCGCCTCGATGATGGCGTCTTTGGAATAGAAGCCGGCGAAGAACGGCGTGCCCACGAGCGCGAGCGCGCCGATCCAGCAGGTGACCGCGGTGATGGGCATGTACTTGGCCAGTCCGCCCATGCGGCGCATATCCTGCTCGTGGTGGAGCGCGATGATGACCGAGCCCGCGGCGAGGAACAGCAGCGCCTTGAAGAAGGCGTGCGTCATCAGGTGGAAGATCGCCGCACCGTAGGCCGAGGCGCCGAGCGCGACCGTCATGTAGCCGAGCTGCGAGAGCGTCGAATAGGCGATTACTCGCTTGATGTCGTTGTTCACCACCCCGAGCAATCCCATGAAGAACGCGGTGATCGCTCCGATCACCATGACGAACGAGAGCGCCGCCTCCGAGTACTCGAACAGCGGCGACATGCGCGCCACCATGAAGATGCCTGCGGTCACCATGGTGGCGGCGTGTATCAGCGCCGAGATCGGCGTCGGGCCTTCCATCGAGTCCGGCAGCCACACGTGCAGAGGGACCTGCGCGGACTTGCCCATGGCGCCGATGAACAGGCAGATACAGATGAGCGTGAGCGCGGCGACCCCGGAGTTGGAGGTCATCGGCAGCACGGCGTGCGCGATGCCCGGGGCGGCGGCGAACGCGGTGCTGTAGCTCAGCGAGCCGGTGTAGTAGGCGATGCCGGCGATGCCGAGCACGAAGCCGAAATCGCCAATGCGGTTGACGATGAACGCCTTGAGCGCCGCGAAGGTCGCGCTCGGGCGGGTATACCAGAAGCCGATCAGCAGGTACGAGACTACGCCCACCGCTTCCCAGCCGAAGAACAGCTGCATGAAGTTGTTGGACATCACCAGCATCAGCATCGAGAAGGTGAACAGCGAGATGTAGCTGAAGAAGCGCGTATAGCCCGGGTCGTCCGCCATGTAGCCGATGGTGTACACGTGCACGCACAACGACACGAAGGTCACCACCACCATCATGAGCGCGCTCAGCCGGTCGACGAGGAAGCCGACCTCCATATGCATGCCATCGCTCACCAGCCAGGTGTACACCGCGCCGTCGTAGAGCGGCGCGCCATCGAGGTAGATCTGCTTGAGCACGAGCAGCGACAGCGCGCACGAGATGGCCACCGCGAGACAGGTAATGGTGTGCGCACCCGCGCGACCGATGAGGCGCCCGCCGAGGCCCGCGACTGCTGAAGCCACGAGCGGCAGCAGTGCGATGGCCAGCAGCACGGTGGGATTGAGCGGGTGCACGGTGTTCAGCCCTTGAGCGTGTTGAGGTCCTCGACCTCGATGGTGCGGCGCTCGCGGAACAGCACGACGAGGATGGCGAGGCCGATGGCCGACTCGGCCGCAGCGACCGTGAGGATGAAGAACACGAACACCTGCCCGTTCAGGTCCCCGAGGTAGCGCGAGAAGGCAATGAAGTTGAAGTTCGCGGCGAGCAGCAGCAGCTCGACGCACATCAGGAGCAGAATGAGATTCTTGCGGTTGAGGAACACACCCGCCACCGCGATCGCGAACAACACCGCGGAAAGCGTCAGCTGCTGCGCGAGTGAGATCATTGCCGCGGCTCCGGATCCATCTTCACCAGCCGCACCCGGTCCGCGGCCCGCACCGCCACCTGCGCCGAGATGTCCTGCTGCTTGTAGCCCGGCCGGTGCCGCAGAGTGAGCGTGATGGCGGCGATGATCGCCACCAGCAACACCATGGCGGCGAGCTCGAGCGGATAGGCGTAGCGGGTATAGAGCACGCGCCCGAGCTCGAGCGTGTTGCTGTAGCTCGCCGGGTTCGGCTCGCCGCCGTGACTGACGTCGATGCCGAGTCCGCCGCGCACCCACACGACGCCCACGATCTCGGCGACCACCGCGAGCGCAATCAGTACCCCGAGCCAGGCGAAGCGCGTGAATCCCTCGCGCAGGCGCTCGAGGCTGACATCGAGCATCATCACCACGAACAGGAACAGCACCATCACGGCGCCGACGTACACCAGCACCAGCACCACCGCGAGGAACTCCGCCTCGAGCAGCAGCCAGATGGCCGCCGCCGTGACGAAGCACAACACCAGCGCAAGCGCCGAGTAGACCGGATTGCGCGAGGTGATCACCCCGAGGGCTGCCGCCACCAGTATGGCCGCGAACACGTAGAACAGCACCTGGATCAGCACGGCGTGGCGCTCATCGGTAAGGGGCGTCCGCGGCTTTGTCCGCCGCGATCATCGCTTCGTAGCGCTCACCGACCGCGAGCAGCTTGTCCTTGCTCATGATGTTCTCACCGCGCTTCTCCATGTGGTATTCGTGTATTCGGGTGAGCACGATGGCGTCCACCGGGCACGCTTCCTCGCAGAAGCCGCAGTAGATGCACTTGAACAGATCGATGTCGTAACGCGTGGTGCGCCGGGTGCCATCGGGCGCCACGTCCGAATCGATGGTGATGCACACCGCGGGGCACACCGCTTCGCACAGCTTGCAGGCGATGCAGCGCTCCTGGCCGTTCGGGTAGCGGCGCAGCGCGTGCAGACCGCGAAAGCGCGGCGACTGCGGCGTCTTCTCCTCCGGGTAGTTGAGCGTGTACTTGTTGCTGAACAAGGTGCGCGCGGTCACCGCCAGCCCCTTGATGAGCTCGGGCATCAGCAAAGTCTTGAGTGGGTTCCAGGCCATCGAGCGACTACCCTCCGTGATACCAGGGGCGCGCCCATGGCCCGATGTGGTACACGGCCAGGATCATCTCCACCCCGAGCCACACCAGTGTCACCGGAATCAGCGCCTTCCAACCGAGGCGCATGATCTGGTCGTAGCGGTAGCGCGGGAAGGTGGCGCGAAACCACAGGAACAGGAACACGAGTACGAACGCCTTGAGGAACAGCCACAGAAAGCTCGGTGCACCCAGCCAGGCGATCCACCAGGGAGCGGAGGCCATGCCCGGGTAGCCCTCGAGTGGGCCCTGCCATCCGCCGAGGAAGAACACCGCGGTAAGCGTCGAGATCAGGATCATGTTGGCGTACTCGGCGAGGAAGAACAGTGCGAACGCCATGCCCGAGTATTCGACGTGAAAGCCGGCGACGATCTCGGATTCGCCCTCGGCGACGTCGAAGGGAGCGCGGTTGGTCTCGGCGATCCCGGAGATGAAATACACCATGAAGAGTGGGAACAGCCAGAACCAGTTCCACGAGCCGATACCACCGGACTGAGTCTCGACGATCTTGCCGAGATTCATGCTGCCGCTCGCCATGAGCACACCGACCAGCGCGAATCCCATGGCGATCTCATACGCCACCAGCTGCGCCGCCGAGCGCATGGCGCCAAGGAAGGCATACTTCGAGTTCGCCGCCCAGCCGGCGATGATGACACCGTAGACGCCCATGGAGGTGAGTGACAGCAGGTAGAGAAGCCCCGCGTCGGCCTTCGACACCACCACCGTCGGTGACAGCGGGATCACCGCCCAGGCGGCGAAGGCCGGAATGAGCGCGATCATCGGTGCGAGGCGGAAGAGCAGCTTGTTGGACCTGGTCGGGATCACGACCTCCTTCATGAGGAGCTTGAACACATCCGCAAAGGGCTGACCGAGTCCGGGAAAGAGGCCGAAGATGCGCACGCGGTTCGGCCCGCGGCGCAGTTGCATCCAGCCGATGACCTTGCGCTCCCAGAGCGTCAGCAGCGCGACTGAGATGATGAGCGCGACGGTGATGATCAGAATCCACACCGTCGCCTGTGCGTAGTCAGGAAGCGCGATCCAGAGGCTGGTCAGATTGTGCAGCACCGCGGCCCGTCCCTCAGTAGGTACCGAGCGCGGCACGGCCATCCCGCGTTCGTTGCAGCGACACGGCACGGCGCACGAGCGCATCGACCTGGTACATGGGCACGTCGGTGACGGTCAGCGGCGGCGCAGAACGCGCGCCATCGCCAGGCGGCGGCACGGCATGCCGGCCGCTATAGGCGCCCGGCGCAAGCGCTGTGCACTCTGCACGCAGCTCCGCGAGCACCTGCTCGGACGACTGGTAGTCAAAGTGCGGCAGCTTCAGGAGGTTGCCGAGCACGCGCAGCACTTTCCATCCCGGGCGCGCCGCCCCGACGGGCGTCGCCGCGCCCGCCTGGCTCTGCCAGACGCCCTCGCAGTTCACGTAAGTGCCGGAGGTCTCGGCGAAGGTACCGATCGGCAGGATCAGGTGCGCGAAGCTCTTCACTTCCTCGCTCACGAAGGGGGTGAGCGCGATGACGAACTCTGCCTGCGCAAGCGTGCGCAGCGCCTCGGGCTCGAGGGTATCGATCCCGGGCTCGACGCCTCCAAAGAGCAGGTAGGCGCGCAGCGGCGCGCCCAGCATCTCGCGCGCGGTGAGACCCGGCTGGGCGAGCACCTTCCCGGCCGGCTCGCGATGGGGCACGGCGCCGGCAACGTAGGCGCCGGCGGCATTCGCGCCCTCGGCGATACGGCCGTAGCTCGCCGCGCACATCTGCGCGAGCGCCGCGGCGAGTGAGCGCAGATCGGCGAATGCCGGATGGCGCGCCGCGAGCGCCCCGAGCCAGACCGCGCGGCGGGACCCGGAGAGCAGCGCCGTCACCGCAGCGCGATGCACATCGGTAACCGCTGCCGCCTGCGCCACGGCCGCGAGATGCTCGGGAACGGCTGCACCTGTAGCAGCGGCCGCGGCGTTCAGCAGCGCGGCGAGCTCGCCCGCCATCGCGCCCGGGGTGCAACTGAGGTAGCCGGCAAGCGGGAAAAGATAGGGAAAGCGCGCCGGATTCAGCATCGTGACCTGCGCGCCGCGCAGCGCGGCCTTCCGCACCCGGTGGGCAAGAATCGGCGCCTCACGGCGCAGGTTCGAGCCGATCACGAGCAGCGCATTCAGGCCATCCACCTCGGCGATGCGCATGCCGAGCGTGGGCAATGCCGCGTCCGCCGCCTGGTCACGGAAGTCACGCTGCCGCAGGCGATGGTCGATGTTGTTCGAGCCGAGACCGCGGGCGAGACGCGCGGCCAGATAGAGCTCCTCGGTCGTGCTCGAGGGACTCACGAGGACCCCTAAGCTCGCGGCGCGCTCCTTGAGGCGCTCTGCGGCGAGGGTGAGCGCCGGCTCCCATTCGCTCTCCACCCACTCGCCGCCGCGCCGCACGAGTGGCGCGTGCAGCCGGTCGGCACTGTAGATGCCCTCGTAGCTGAAGCGGTCGCGGTCGGCGATCCATATCTCGTTGATCGACTCGTTCTCGCGCGGTAACACGCGCATCAGTCTGCCGCGCAGCACGTGACCGAAGAGGTTCGAGCCCACCGCGTCGTGCGGAGAGATGAGCGGCACCGCGTCCATCTCCCAGGCGCGCGCGCTGAAGCGCGAGGGTTTGGCGACCAGCGCCCCTACCGGGCACAGGTCGATGACGTTACCGGAGAGCTCGTGATTCACCGTGCTCTCGATGTAGCTGCGCACCGCCATGTGCTCGCCGCGGCCTATCATGCCGAGCTCCTGCACACCGGCGATCTCCTCGGTGAAGCGCACGCAGCGGGTGCACTGGATGCAGCGGGTCATGTCGGTGGCAATGAGCGGACCGAGGTTCTCATCCGCCACGGCGCGTTTGCGTTCCTGGTAACGGGAAATGTCGCGGCCGAAGCCGACCGCGAGGTCTTGCAGCTCGCACTCCCCGCCCTGGTCGCAGATCGGACAATCGAGTGGATGGTTGATGAGCAGGAACTCCATCGTGGCGCGTTGCGCATCGATGGCACGCCGGCTCTTGGTGGAGACCTTCATCCCCTCGGCCACTGGGGTGGCGCACGCCGGCAGTGGCTTCGGCGCCTTCTCCACCTCGACCAGGCACATGCGGCAGTTGGCGGCGATCGCCAGCTTCTCGTGGTAGCAGAAGCGCGGCACGTAGATGTTGCCGCGGTCGGTGGCGCGGATGAGCATCTCGCCCTTCTTCGCCTTGAGCGGCACGCCGTCGACTTCGATGTTTACCAGGTCATCCGCCATGAGTGTGTCCGTCTGCGGTGGGCGAGCTCAGGCCGCCGCTCCCAGCTGCTCCCCGACGAGGCTCCGTCCGCCGTGATCGACCATGTACTCGAACTCGTGGCGGAAGTGCTTGAGGAAACTCTGCACCGGCCACGCCGAGGCGTCGCCGAACGCGCAGATGGTGTGCCCCTCGATGTGGTTGGCCACATCGAGCAACAGCCCGAGCTCCTCGCGCCGCGACTGCCCGGCGAGCACGCGCTTGAGCATGCGGTTCATCCAGCCGGTGCCCTCGCGGCAGGGCGTGCACTGCCCGCACGACTCGTCCATGTAGAAGCGCGAGATGCGCTCGAGCACACGCACCATGCAGGTGGTCTCGTCCATGACGATGGCCGCACCGGTGCCGAGCGCCGAGCCGGCGGCCTTGACCGAGTCGTAGTCCATGTTGGTTTTCAGCATGATCTCGCCCGGCACGACCGGCACCGACACGCCCCCCGGGATCACCGCCTTGAGCTTGCGCCCGCCGCGCACCCCGCCGCATAGCGCCAAGAGGTCCGCGAACGGAATACCGAGCGGCAGCTCGATGTTGCGGCCCTTGACCACGTGGCCGGAGACCGAGTAGATCATGGTGCCGGCGGAGTTCGCCGGGCCGAGCCCGGAAAACCACGCCGGTCCCTTGCGCAGGATGGTCGGCACCGACGCAAAGCTCAGCGTGTTGTTGACGGTCGTGGGCGCGCCGTAGACACCAAAATTCGCCGGGAACGGCGGCTTGAAGCGTGGCTTGCCGGTCTTGCCCTCGAGCGACTCGAGCAGCCCCGTCTCTTCGCCACAGATGTATGCGCCGGCCCCGACGAAGGTGTGCAGATCGAAGTCGACCCCTGAGCCCTGCACATTCTTGCCCAAGAGTCCTGCCGCATAGGCTTCCGCCAGCGCCGCCTCGAAGCGCGGCACCGGCTCGCCGAGAAACTCTCCGCGGATGTAGTTGTACGCGACCGTGGTGTTGGTCGCGTAGCCGCCGATGGCGAGGCCCTCGATCACCGCGTGCGGGTTGTAGCGCAGGATGTCGCGGTCGTGGCAGGTGCCCGGCTCGCTCTCATCGGAGTTGCACACCAGGTACTTCTGCACGGGCGAGTTGCGCGGCATGAAGCTCCACTTGGTGCCGGTCGGAAAGCCGGCCCCGCCGCGGCCGCGCAGTCCCGAGGCTTTGAGCTGATCGATGATCTGCTCGCGCGGGGGCTTCTCGCGCAGCAGCCGCTCCCACACCTCGTAGCCGCCGATGCTGCGGTAGGTGGCGAGCGTCCAGGAGCGCTCGAGCTTCAGCGGCTCGAACACCAGCAGATTCATCCGGTCGGCGTACTTGCTTTCCAGGTCGCTCACTTCAGCTCATCCAGGATTGCATCGAGCTTCTCGGGCGTAAGATGCTCGTGGAAGATGTGATCCACCATCATCATCGGCGCGCCGGTGCAGGCCGCGAGACACTCGTGCTCCTCCTTGAGGAAGATGCGGCCGTCGGGAGTGCTCTGATTGGCGCGGATGCCGAGCTTCCGGGCTGCGTGCTCCAGCAGCTCCTCGCCGCCATTCAGCATGCACGAGATGTTGGTGCAGATGCTGACGTGGTGGCGTCCGCACGGCTGGGTCTCGAACATCGAGTAGAAGCGCGCCACCTCGTAAATCTGTACCGGCGGCAGCTTCAGGTACTCGGCCACAGCATCCATGAGGTCGGGGGTGAGAAAACCCTCGTTCTGCTCCTGCGCGGCGCGCAGCGCCGCGATCGACGCCGAGCGCTGCCGGCCCGCCGGAAACTTCGCCACCCAGCGGTCGATCTCCTGGCGGGTGTGCTCCGCGAGCAGCGACACCTTGCTCATCAGCTGCGTGCCACCGACGCCGACGCTGCTGCGCTCGTTCACCGGTCGATCTCTCCGAAGACGATGTCCTGCGTACCGATTATGGCCACCACATCCGCGATCATGTGTCCGCGCACCATCTCCTCGAGCGAAGCGAGGTGCGCGAAGCCCGGCGCGCGGCACTTGAGCCGGTAGGGCTTGTTGGCCCCGTCCGAGACCAGATAGACGGCAAACTCGCCCTTCGGGGCTTCGACCGCGGCGTAGGTGTCGCCTTCGGGCACTTCGAATCCTTCGGTAAAGAATTTGAAGTGGTGGATGAGCGCTTCCATGTCCTCCTTCATCTTCTCGCGCCGCGGTGGGCGCACCTTGCGGTCATCGATCATCGTGGGACCCGGGTGCGCACGCAGCCACTCGATACACTGTCGGATGATGCGGTTCGCCTGGCGCATCTCCGCGACGCGCACCAGGTAGCGGTCGTAGCAGTCGCCGTTGACCCCCACCGGTATGTCGAAGTCCATGCGCTCGTACACTTCGTAGGGCTGCTTCTTGCGCAGGTCCCAGGCGATGCCGGAGCCGCGCAGCATGGCACCGGAGAATCCGAGCTGCATGGCGCGCTCCGGACTCACGACGCCGATGTTGACGGTGCGCTGCTTCCAGATGCGGTTGTCGGTGAGCAGCGTCTCGAAGTCATCGACGGCCGCAGGGAACGCCTCGGTGAACGCCCAGATGAAATCCAACAGCGTGCCACTGCGCGCCTCATTCAGGCGCGCTGCATCCTTCGCAGAGCGCCACTTCGAGGCCTGGTACTTCGGCATTGCCTCGGGCAGGTCCCGGTATACCCCGCCCGGGCGATAGTAGGTGGCGTGCATGCGCGTGCCCGACACCGCCTCGTACACATCCATGAGCTCTTCGCGCTGCTTGAAGCACAGCAGGAACACGGTCATCGCGCCGATGTCGAGCGCGTGCGAGCCGAGGAACATGAGATGGTTCAGGACGCGCGTGACCTCATCGAACAGCACGCGGATGTATTGCGCCCGCTCGGGCGGCTCGATGCCGAGCAGCCGCTCGATGGCAAGCACGTAGGCGTGCTCGTTGCACATCATCGAGACGTAGTCGAGCCGATCCATGTAACCGATCGACTGGTTGAAGGGCTTGGATTCGGCGAGCTTCTCGGTAGCCCGGTGCAGCAGTCCGATGTGCGGGTCGGCCTTCTGGATCACCTCGCCATCGAGCTCCAGCACGAGGCGCAGCACGCCGTGAGCCGCCGGGTGCTGAGGCCCGAAGTTCATGGTGTAGTTGCGGATCTCGGTGCTGGGCGAGGCGGCCATCAGCGGGGTGCCTCAGGGTCTTTCAGCGCCGGCTCGTAGCGGTGATCGTGGCGTATCACTTTCGGCACGAGCACTCGCGGGGCGATGCTCACTGGCTGATAGACCACGCGTTGCCGGTCGGGGTCGTAGCGCACCTCGACGTTGCCAATGAGCGGGAAGTCCTTGCGGAAGGGATGCCCGATGAAGCCGTAGTCGGTGAGGATGCGGCGCAGGTCCGGGTGGCCGCGGAAGAGAATGCCGAAGAGATCGAACGCCTCACGCTCGAACCAGTTGGCGCTCGCCCAGATGTCCACGACCGAATCGAGCACCGGCTCGGCGGTGTCCGGGCATTTCGCCACCAGACGCACGCGCTGGTTGTGGGAGATGGAGAGCAGGTTGTAGACCACTGCGAAACGGCCGGGCGCGGCGGGATCGGCTACCGGGCCCTCTTCCACCCGGGCGCGGCTGAAGCCCGAGCGGGTGGCGCTGAAGGTCTGCCAGTCATCAGTCCGGTATTGCAGGTAGTCGATGCCCGCGAGGTCCATGAGCATCTCGAACTTCAGCTCCGCCCGATCACGCAACGTACGGCATACGCTCAGCAGCGCCGCCGGCTGCACCTCGTAGGCGAGCTCATGCGTGAGCGATGGCAGCCGGCGCACGCTGCCTTGCAGCTGCGCGTCAACCTTGCCTGCGAGAGCTTCGATGCGCTCGCTCATCTCTCCAACCACCTCATGTGCGCTTATCTCGCGATGGTGCTGGTACGCGCGATCTTCTTCTGCAGCTGCAGGATGCCGTAGAACAGCGCTTCCGCGGTCGGCGGGCACCCCGGGACGTAGACATCCACCGGCACGATGCGGTCGCAGCCGCGCACCACCGAGTACGAATAGTGATAGTAGCCGCCGCCATTGGCGCACGAGCCCATGGAGATCACCCAGCGCGGCTCGGCCATCTGGTCATATACCTTGCGCAGCGCTGGAGCCATCTTGTTCACCAACGTGCCGGCCACGATCATGACATCCGACTGCCGCGGACTCGGGCGGAAAATCACGCCGAAGCGGTCGAGGTCGTAGCGCGAGGCGCCGGCGTGCATCATCTCGACCGCGCAGCAGGCGAGGCCGAAGGTCACCGGCCACAGCGAGCCGGTGCGCGCCCAGTTGATCAGATCATCGACACGGGCCGTGAGGAAGCCGCGCTGCGCGAACCCCTCCACGTTCTCGGCCGCTAATCCCACTCGAGCGCTCCCTTCTTCCACTCGTAGATGAACCCGACCACGAGAATGCCGAGGAAGATACCCATCGAGGCGAGGCCGAGCGTTCCGATCCGGCCGAGCGCCACCGCCCAGGGAAACAGGAACGCGATCTCCAGATCGAACACGATGAATACGATGGCCACCAGGTAGTAGCGCACGTCGAATTTGGTGCGGGCGTCCGCGAAGGCCTCGAAGCCGCATTCGTAGGGCGCAAGCTTGGCCGGGTCATCGTGGAAGCGCGAGAAGTAGCGGCCGAGGCCGCTGCCAAGCACCAGCAGGACCATAGCCAGGCCGGAGGCGACGACCAGGAAAATGAGAATCGGCAGGTAATTCGACAGCATGCGACCTGAGTGAGTAAAAAAAGCAGATCCGACCGTGACCTGCCCCCGTTTTCAGGGGGCCGCATTGTAGCAGCGCCATGGTTGCTTTTGCGCCTGCGCGCGCAGACCTCAGGCTTGACCTCAGCTGCCTTTCATGCTTGACGCCGCAGCGCGGCAGTCATGCATTAGACTACGGTCGCTCCTCGAGAGAATTGCTTCCAACACGCATCCTCGGGAGCCCTCCGAGCTCGTCTGGCGGGGCATTGATGACGCTCGATCGATCACGCATCCCAGCGGTGGCATGCGCGCTGTTCGCATTGCATGGTTGCAAGGTCGGCCCGGACTTTGCGCGCCCCTCCTCTACCGTCGCCGCGCACTGGATCTCCGAGCCGCCCGAGGCCGCGCCCGCGCCGGCTCCCGCGCCCGACACCGCCAACTGGTGGCGCGTTTTCAACGATCCGACGCTCGATGCGCTCATCGATACGGCCTATCACAACAATCTGTCTCTGCAGATTGCCGCGGCGCGAGTCCTGCAGGCGCAGGCGCAGCTGAACGTCGCCGTGGGCGAGCTCTTCCCTCAACAGCAGGTGCTCGCCGGGGGCGCGCAATACCAGCGGCAGAGCAAAGCCACCCTGGTGCTGCCGCAGGCAAATCCGGTGCTGAGCTCGGCGCAGCTCGGACTGAGTGCCACGTGGGAGCTCGACTTCTGGGGAAAGTACCGCCGTGGCATCGAGTCGGATCGCGCCGCGATGCTCGCCTCGGTGGCCGCCTATGACAGCGCGCTCGTGAGTCTCACCGCCGGGGTGGCGAGCGCCTATCTCAACATCCGCACGCTGCAGGAGCGCATCGAGTTCGCACAGGGCAATGTGAAAACCCAGCAGGAGAGTCTGCGCATCGCGCGGGCGCAATTCGAGTACGGCGAGACGAGCGAGCTCGATGTGCAGCAGGCGCTCACGCAGCTCGCGCAGACGCAGGCCTCGATCCCGAGCCTCCAAAGCTCGCTGCGCTCGAACGAGGACTCGCTCGCCGTGCTCCTCGGCACCAGCCCGGATGTGGTCGCGGCGCATCTCGATGTGCCGAGTCCCATCCCGAGTGCGCCGGCCGCGGTGGCGACCGGGATGCCACGCGATCTGTTGCGGCGGCGTCCGGATGTGCTCCAGGCGGAACTTGCCGCCGCGGCCCAATCGGCCGGCATCGGCGTGGCGAAGGCGGAGCTCTTCCCCTCCTTTTCGCTCGGCGGCAGCTTCGGCTTTGTGTCGACCACGCTGCGTAACGGATCGCTCGGCGATCTGTTCAACTGGGACAATCGCGCTGCGACGGCCACCGGCTCCTTCGTCTTTCCGATCCTCAACTACGGACGGATCGTGAACTCGGTACGCGTGCAGGACGCCGCGTTCCAGCAGGCCGTCTTCAGCTATCAGAACACCGTGCTGCAGGCCCAGCAGGAGGTCGAGGACGCGCGCGCCGCGTTCGCCGCCGCGCAGGAGGCATTGGCGAGTCTCAACGATGCGGCAGCAGCGGCCCAGCGCAGCGTCGATCTCGCCGTCGTGCGCTACAAGGAGGGCGCCACCGACTACACCACCGTGCTCACCGCTCAGGGGCTGCTGCTGCAGATTCAGGATGCACTCGCAAGCGCCCGTGGCGGCGTTCCGCTCGCCCTGGTTTCGGTGTACCGGGCGCTCGGCGGCGGCTGGCAGCTGCGCAGTGGTCAGGAGCTGCTGTCTGCTCCGGCGCGCAAGGAAATGAAGGACCGTACCAACTGGGGAAGAATGCCCGATGAGGGGCCGCGTTTGCCCGTCCCGGAAGAGGAACCGCAGGGAAACCATGCTGAGACTACTACGGCACACTGAGCATAGTCGGACACGCCTCGCCGCTCTCATCCTCGCGGCCCTGGCCGCGACGGGTCTCGCGGCCTGTGGCAAACGCAACCGCTATGAGCCGCCACCCCCGCCACCGGTAACCGTGAGCAAGCCGCTCAAATTATCGGTCGCCGACTATCTCGAAACGACCGGCAACGTCGCGGCTTCCAAATCGGTTGATCTGGTCGCGCGCGTCGAGGGCTATCTGCGATCGGTCGAATTCCAGGATGGCAGCCTCGTCAAGGCCGGGCAGCTGCTGTTCGTCATCGAGCCCGAGCCTTACCAGGCGAAGCTTGCCTCGCAGGAGGCACAGCTGCTCGATGCGCAGTCGGAGTACGATCGCCAGCTCCGGCTGATCAAGGAGAACGCCACCTCGCAGGCCAACGTCGACAAATGGCGCTCGCAACGGGACGAGGCGCAGGCGAATGTGGTACTCGCCAAGATCAACCTCGGCTACACACGTATCACCGCACCCTTCGCCGGCCGCATCGGCCGTCACCTCGTCGACCCGGGAAATCTCGTCGGCGCAGGCGGCGCGGCCACGAAACTCGCGACGCTCGAGCAGATCGACCCTGCGTTCGTGTACTTCAGCGTGAACGAACGCGATTTGCTGCGCGTGCGCGCCGCGGTGCAGGCCCGCTATCACTATCCTCTGCTCAACGGTCAGGTGCCGGCGGTGCCGGTGTACCTGGGCCTGCAAACCGAGGAGGGCTACCCGCATCAGGGCACCCTCGACTTTGCCAACACCGGCCTCGATACCGGGAGCGGCACGCTGCAGCTGCGCGCGCTGGTCGACAATCCTCAGCGCGTATTCCTGCCCGGCTTGTTCGCGCGGGTACGCATCGCCCGCGATCAGCCTGCCGCGCGGCTCATGGTCCCCGACCGCGTGGTGGGCAATGACCAGGTAGGCAGCTACGTGATGCTGGTCGCCGCCGATCACAAGGTGCAGCAGCGGCGCGTCGAGGTCGGACCGGTGCAGGATGGGCTGCGCGCCATCGTCTCCGGCCTCGACCCCGACAGCGAGGTGGTCATCGATGGGCTGCAGAATGCCGTACCCGGAAACAGCGTGACCCCGAACGAGCGCCCGCTGACTCCTCCGGCGGTGGCAGCGGCTGCGCGCTGAGCCGCAGCCCGCATCATGCTCGCGAAATTCTTCATCGAACGCCCGGTGCTCGTGAACGTCATCGCGCTGCTCATCATGCTGCTCGGGTTCGTCGCGATCTTCGGGCTGCCCGTCTCGCAGTACCCGCCGATCACCCCGCCCACCGTCCAGGTCACCACGCGTTATCCGGGCGCCAATGCCCGCACGCTCA
>DATJFM010000090.1:0-28895 GCA_035495655.1 Steroidobacteraceae bacterium | reverse complement strand
AGTGTATGAAGAGCTGCATTCCTGAGGGGCAAGCTGTATGTGTTGCTCTGAGGAATAGTCAACCAAAAGGTTCACTGTTGCGGGGAAGACCCTACTGCGCACGTGCCCCGTGAGCCGCCTGAGCCGCCTGAGCCGCCTGAGCCGCCTGAGCCGCCTGAGGAGGTTCCCCCCCGCCTCAGACTCCTTCGACCGCAAAAAGACTTGAGCGCGCGGACCGCTGACGCAGCGCGATTAGCGGCCGGTACTCGGGTGAGTGGTAGAACGCCTTGAGCTGACCCATGTCCGGAAACTCGAGCACCACTACCCGGTGTGGATTGGCGCCAGTCTCGAATTCCTCGATCGTCCCGCCGCGCGCGAGGTAGCGGCCGCCATAGGCGGCAATGACCGCCGGGACGCGCCGCCGGTACTCCTCGAAATTCCGCCGCGTCGGTGATGTGAACGTTGGCGATGAGATACGCAGCCATGTGCTGATCCTTCCGCAGCTATCCACCAAAACGGAAACTCGAAAGCGTGATGCAGCCGAGATAATCGTCCTGGCGGTACACGATCTGCGCGCGATCTTCCTCGGCGGCTCCGACCGCGGCGTGCAGCGGGATGAGGTGATCCTCGCGCGGGTGCGCAGCGCGCGCGGCAGGAGCGTGCGCCCACTCGAGCAGTCGCTGCGAGCGCTGCGGAGGCGCCGAATCAACGAGCGTCTGACGCAGCCAAGAATCGAACTGTGCCGAATCTTCGCGCGGACTGACGGGATGAAAGTTGTGGTAGCTCATGCCGCTGCCGATGATCAGGATCCCTTCGTCCCGCAGCGGGGCGAGCGCGCGGCCGAGCTGCAAATGCGCGGCAGGGTCGTAGCCCTCCTGCAGCGAGACCTGCAGGACAGGCACCCTCGCCTCGGGGTACGCGACAGCCAGGAGCGAGTAGGTGCCGTGATCGAAGCCGCGCTGCGCATCCAGATGAGTCGGGAGTCCGGCCGCCTCGAGGAGCGAATGGGCGCGGCGCGCCAGGTGCGGCACCCCAGGGGCGTCATAGCGGATGTGATAGAGGTAGTCGGGGAATCCACTGTAGTCATACACCATGGGAGGCGCGGGGCTCGCCATCACGGCGAAGTCCGTCTCCTCCCAATGCCCGGAAACGACGAGAATGGCGTGCGGCTTTACCGGCAGCTGCGCAGGTATCTGCTCGAGAGACTTCGCGAGCGCTTCGAAACGGCGACGGTCGGCTTGATGCATGTATGGCCACGGCCCGCCGCCGTGACACAGGTAGAAAGTCGGCAGTCGCGCTGTCATGGAGCTCGTGGAGGAAGCAACGTGCACGCCGTCCTATGAATCAGCCCCTACTGCAGACCCTGGCGGATAGAGGTGATCCGTTGAGTGTTGAAGCCGAGCCAGTGCATCCGGCCGGCATAACGGGCGTGCTCGACCTTGAGGCAGCGGTCCATGACGACTGTGAGACCCGCCTGCTCGGCGAGCCGCGCACCTTCCTCGTTGATCACGTTGTACTGACACCATAGGCACTTGGCGCCGATCTCCACCGCTTCCCTGGCGATTCCAGGCAGCGCCGCCGGAGCACGGAAGACATCGACGATATCCACCGGAACCGGCACCTCGCGCAGACTCGCATAGCCACGCTCCCCGAGGATCTCCGGCTCGCGCGGATTGACCGGAATGATCCGATAACCGTGGCGCTGCAGATAGAAGCCGACGAAATGGCTGGCGCGCAGCGAGTTGCCGGAGAGGCCTACGATTGCAATGGTTTTGGCATCGAACAGCACGCGCTGGATGGCGAGGGGATCCTGGTAACGGGCGAGCTCGAAACTCATGAGGTGCGCTCCCGGGCCTGCGATGCACGAGCGCGCGCAAAGCCCTGCTCGAGGTCCCAAATGAGATCGTCGGCGTCCTCGATACCTACGGAGAGTCGGATGGTCCCAGCGCCGACCCCGGCAGCGCTGAGCTCACGCTCATCGAGCTGCCGGTGGGTCGTGCTCGCGGGATGAATGATGAGACTCTTCGCATCTCCAACGTTGGCGAGATGTGACCACAGGCTGACGCCGCGGATGAACTCCTGGCCCGCCTCGCGCCCGCCGCGGATATCGAAGGAGAACACCGCGCCCGCTCCCTTGGGCAGATACCTCTCCATGAGCGAGTGGTAGGGACTCGTGCGCAGGCCCGCGTATCTCACATTCGATGCTTGCTGGTGCGATTCCAGGTAGCGTGCGATCGCCATGGCGTTCTCGACGTGTCGGGCCATGCGCAAGGACAGGGTCTCGAGTCCCTGCAGAAACAGGAACGCGTTGAAGGGACTCATGCAGCCACCGAGATCCCGCAGGGTCTCGGCGCGCAGCTTCATGAGGTAGCCGTAGGTGCCGAAGGTCTCGTGAAACTGCAGGCCGTGGTAGGCCGGGGAGGCATCCGCGACTACCGGGAATCGGCCGTTCGACCAGTTGAACTGTCCCGAATCCACCACCACACCGCCGATGCTGGTGCCGTGACCGCCGATGTATTTGGTCGCCGAGTGCAGCACGATATCCGCGCCCCATTCGATCGGGCGGCAGAGGTAGGGCGTGGCGAAGGTGTTGTCCACCAGCAGCGGCAGGCCGTGCGCGTGCGCGATGGCCGCAACCGCCGCGATATCGAGCACGTTGCCGCCGGGGTTGCCGATGGTCTCGCCGAAGAACGCCTTGGTGTTGTCGCGCAAGGCGGACTTCCACGCGCCGAGATCGTCCGGATCGACCCAGGTGATCTCGACGCTCATCTTGCGCAGCACGTGTTTGAACTGATTGACCGTACCGCCGTACAACGCCGCCGATGAGACCACGTGATCGCCGGGGGTAAGCAGCGTGAACAGCGCCGCCGCCTGGGCCGCCAGGCCGCTGGCGAATGCTACCCCGCCGCAGCCGCCCTCGAGGCTCGCGATGCGCTCTTCGAAGGCCGCGAGCGTCGGGTTCATGATGCGCGAGTAGGTGTTGCCGTACTCCTGAAGGTTGAAGTACGCCGCGGCTGCGGCTGGGTCCTCGAAGACGTAGCTCGTGGTCTGAAAAATCGGCACCGCGCGCGCGCCGGTATTCGGATCCGGCCGCTGACCGGCGTGCACCTGACGGGTCTCGAAGCCGAATTGGCGCGTCTGTTCCACGGAGGCTCCCGGGAAGGCGATGGAGTGCGGATGATAGGCCTCTGCTGCGTTGCCTCCAATCGCGGCGCAGCGAGCTTATGAGGTCATAACCGAAAGATCGCCTGGGTGGATCGTTCCTCCGCTTGTACCCCCGCGGAGGCAGCGGTAGTCTCGATCGCTTACCCGCGTGTGAAGGCTCTCCACAAGACCTTCCACACTCATTGAGGAGGCAGGACGATGGCTGAGGCGAATGTTAACAACGGTGTGAACATCGATGCGCTGCTGGCCGCAAGGGAAGCGCTCAAGAACGCCCCCGAGGCCGCCAAGTTCACCTGGCGCGCATCGTGCAAGTGGCAGAACGGCACCCATGCCACATCTACCGTGCAGGGATTCCATGGGCTCGGGGACGAGCAGCGACACAAGACGCAGTTCTCCTTCGAAACCGATCATCCCGAGGTGTTCGCGTCCGAGGATCACGGGGCGACTCCGGTCGAGCTCGTACTGGTAGGGCTTGCGAGCTGCCTGACGGCGGGCGTGGCGACGGTGGCGCAGAATCGCGGCATACAGCTGCGTTCGGTTGAGGCGAAGCTCGAAGGCAAGATGAACCTGTACGGCATCCTCGGCATCGACAGCGATGTGCGCAACGGCTACGACGATATCAAGGTCACCTTCAAGATCGACGCCGACGCATCGAAGAAGGACATCGAGGCGCTGGTCGCGCAGTCGCAGAAGCGCTCGGCCGTCTACGACATCGTGACCAACCCGACCAACGTCATCGTCGAGGTCGTTTAGCGGGAGCGCGGCGCCCGCGACGGGGGTCGCCATCGAACACCTGACCACCGTCGTGATCGGTGCGGGTCACGCCGGGCTCGCAGTCAGCCGTGTACTCACCGAGCGCTCGATCGATCACGTAGTGGTCGAGCGGGGCGAGGTCGCGAACTCATGGCGGCGCGAGCGCTGGGATTCGCTGCGTCTGCTGACTCCCAACTGGCAGAGCCGCCTGCCGGGCTACGCGTACGCGGGCACCGATCCGGATGGCTTCATGAGCATGCCGGAGCTCATCGCGCACATCGCAAACTTCGCCACTGCGGCCTCAGCGCCAGTACGCACGCACACGAACGTGACCGCGGTGCGGCGCAGCGACGATGGGTATCAGGTCCGCACCGAGCATGGAGCACTCGAGTGCCGCTGCGTCGTGCTCGCGAGCGGTGCCGCCAACATTGCGCGCGTGCCGCAGGTGCGCCGGGCTGTGCCGGAGGGGATCGAGTGCCTTACCGCCTTTGAGTATCACAACGCATCGCGTCTGCCCGCGGGGGGCGTGCTGGTGGTCGGCGCCTCGGCTACCGGCGTGCAGCTCGCCGATGAGATCCAGCGCTCGGGGCGGCGAGTCACCTTGTGTGTCGGCGAGCATGTGCGGCTGCCCCGCAGCTATCGTGGGCGCGATGTGCTCTGGTGGATGGAGCACTCGGGCGTGTGGAGTCAGCGTTACGACGAGATCGATGATCTCGAGCGTGCGCGCCGGCTTCCCTCGCCGCAACTCGTGGGTACGCCCGAGCACTCGACGCTGGACCTGAACGTACTGCAGGCTGCGGGAGTCGAGATCGTGGGTCGCCTCGCCGCGATACGCGATGGCCGTGCGCTCTTCTCGGGCGGCCTGCGCAATCAGTTCGCACTCGCCGATCTCAAGATGCAGCGATTGCTCGAAACCTTCGATGCCTGGGCGCGCGAGCGGGCGTTGGATGTGGACGTGGGGCCGCCCGAGCGCTTCGAGCCCACACGTCCGCCCGCGGCGTCGCGCCTGTCGCTCGACCTGCGCAGGGGTGAGATCCGCTCGATCGTGTGGGCGACGGGCTTTCATCCGGATTATCGCTGGCTCGAGGTACCGGTCCTCGATCGCAAGGGCGAACTGCGCCACGACGGCGGAGTCGTGATGGATGCGCCCGGAATGTACGCGATCGGATTGCCGGTCTTACGGCGCCGCAAGTCGACCTTCATCATCGGCGCCGAGGATGATGCGCGCGATCTGGTCGGACATCTCGCGGGTTACCTGGCGCGCGACGTTCGGGCCGGGTGAGTGCCGAGGTTACCCGGCGGCGGCCGACTCGAGTATCGCGCAGAACTTCTGCAAGTCGATATTTCCACCCGACACCACTGCCACGATCGGCCCGGGACCGGCATTGCCGGTCAGCGCGGCCGCGAGTCCCAGGGCACCCGCGCCTTCGGCGACGACGCGCGGCTTCTCCGCCAACATGCGCATCGCCTGCTTCGTCTGCTCGAGAGTGACGACGATCGATCCATCGACAATCGAGCGCATACGTTCCCACATGCGTGGAAAGACGCTCTTGCCACCCGCCCCATCGACAAAGGAGGAGGTCCAGCCCGGAAATACCTGCGGCGATCCGCGTGCGAAGGATAAAGCTGCCGGAGCCGCGGTTTCCGGTTCCGCACCGAACACCTTGACCTGCGGACGCGTGGCTTTGATGGCACTGGCGATTCCGCTGATGAGCCCCCCACCTCCGATCGCGGCAACGACGGCCGCCACATCGGGTGCGTCCTCGAGTATCTCAAGCCCCATCGTCGCGTGACCGGCAATGAAATTGTGGTTGTCGAAAGGGTGCACGAACGTCCCTTCGATCCCCGGGAAGCTACGCGCCTCCAGCGCCTGCCAGGCGACTTCGTACGGCACAGGAATCAGCTTTGCACCGAGCGCCTTCATGCGCTCGATCTTTGCCGCGGGAGCGGCGTCGATGACTACCACAGTGCAGGCGACGCCTGCCTGTCGGGCAGCATAGGCGATGCCCTGTCCGGCGTTGCCGGCACTGATGGTCCACACCCCT
This sequence comes from Steroidobacteraceae bacterium, assembly GCA_035495655.1. Taxonomy (GTDB): domain Bacteria; phylum Pseudomonadota; class Gammaproteobacteria; order Steroidobacterales; family Steroidobacteraceae; genus 13-2-20CM-66-19. The sequence goes on along the minus strand of DATJFM010000090.1, from coordinate 22,953 downwards.
TTCTTACGCTCGGACTCCGAGAGCAGGGCGACAGCGTTCACCGCGCCGCGCAGCTTGTAGGAGTTCGTCGGCTGCAGATTCTCGAGCTTGAGCCGGATGTCGGGCCGGCCGGCTCCGAGCTCGAGCCGCAGGAGAGGCGTGCGCAGCACGGTGCCCGCAAGCGTCGAACGCGCACGCTCGATCTCCTCGAGTGTGATGGGCCGAACGGGTTCCGGGTGTGCCGAGATGGGCGTAGCTGCCATGCGGTAGGGGAGATTACCGCAGATCGACAGCCGGGCGGCGTCTCAGGGCTGCCCGCTCCCTGTGGCATCATCCCTTCCTCGAGGCCACTCCAGTCGTGCGCGCATGCAAGTGCTTCGCAAGCCCTACCTGCTGTATCTCGGCGACGCGGTACTGAAATCCGACTGCAAGACCGCTTTCGGGTTGCGGGACTGGTGTCCCGGGGATGTGCTCGGCGAGTGGTCGCACCCGCGCGGGCGCGTCACGCTCGGTTTGCCGCGGTTGTCACCGGCGCAAGCCGCCAGCCGAGGAGCCGGATCGATCGTCATCGGCGTTGCGCCGACCGGCGGGCAACTGCCGGAACGCTGGCAGGATGACCTGGAGGCGGCGCTCGAGGCCGGCCTCGATGTAGTGAGTGGGCTGCATACACGGCTCGGCTCGTTCGCGCGCCTGCGCGCGGCCGCAGAGCGGCGTGGCGTGCAGCTCATCGATGTGCGGCACCCCACGCGGGAGTTTCCCGTGGCGACCGGACGCAAGCGCAGCGGCAAGCGCCTCCTGACCGTGGGGACCGACTGCGCGCTCGGAAAGAAATACACCGCGCTCGCCTTGACCCGCGCACTCGTGGCACTCGGCATGCCTGCCACGTTCCGGGCGACGGGTCAGACCGGGATCCTGATCGCCGGCAGCGGCATTGCGATGGACGCGCTGGTCGCCGACTTCGTGGCCGGCGCAGCGGAGATGCTTTCAACGGATAACGACCCCAGCCACTGGGATGTCATCGAGGGTCAAGGCTCGTTGTACCATCCGGCTTACGCGGCGGTCACACTCGGACTCCTGCACGGCTCGCAGCCTGACGCCATCGTGCTGTGTCACGACCCCACGCGGACCACGATAGAGGAGTACCCGGACTATCCCATTCCTCCACTCGGCACCGTGATCGACGCCTATGTACGCGCGGGTCACCTGACCAACCATGCGATCCGCTGTGTCGGAATCAGCATCAATTCCAGCGAGCTACCCGAGAGCGACTGGCGTGCGTACCGGACGCGGCTCGAGCGCGAGCTCGATCTGCCGGTCGTCGATCCGATGCGCGGTGGTGTCGCACCAATTGCCGAGGCGGCCGTCAGACTGTGATGGTCCTCAGCACGAGTCTCCATTCATGGGAGCTGCGCGAGCCCTTCGCCACCGCGCGCGATTGCCTGACTCAGCTGCCGGTGCTGCTTCTCGAGCTGACGGGCAAGGGTGGCGCACGCGGCCGGGCGGAGGCGGCCGGCGTCGATTACGACGGCGAGACTCCTGCCGGCATGGCGGCACAGCTCGCGAGCGTCCGGGCGCACCTGCACGATGACATCACCGGTGAGGAGCTGCTCGCGCTACTGCCCGCCGGCGGTGCGCGCAACGCGCTCGACTGCGCGCTGTGGGACCTGCGCGCCAAAGAGAGCGGAGTACCGGCTGCCGCTTCGGCCGGCATCGAGATGCTGCGTCCCGTTACCACCGCCTTCACCATCGGGCTCGGAAGCGACGCCGATACCCATCGCCGAGCACGTGCGGCTGCAGCGTTTCCCATCCTCAAGCTCAAACTCGATGCGCAGCGTCACCTCGACATCGTGCGCATGGTGCGCGCGGAGCTACCCGCGGCCCGGTTGCTGGTCGATGCCAATCAGTCGTGGAGTCGAGCCTTGCTGGAAGAGCTGTTGCCGCAGCTGCACGCTCTCGGGGTTGAGCTCATCGAACAACCCGTGGCACGCGGCGCCGACGACTCACTCGAGGGGCTGGCGAGCGCAATACCGCTGGCGGCCGATGAGTCCTGCACCGATCGCAGCTCGCTCGGTGCTCTCGATGGTCGTTACCAGTACGTCAACATCAAGCTCGACAAATGTGGTGGCCTCACCGAGGCCCTGGCACTCGCTGCCGAGGCGACGCGGCGTGGCCTCGGACTCATGGTGGGGAACATGTGCGGCAGCTCGCTGGCCATGGCGCCGGCCTTTCTCATAGCGCAGCGCTGCCGCTACGTCGATCTCGATGGACCGCTGTTGCAGCGGCTCGACTACTCTCCCGCGATCCGCTGCGAGCACGGCCTGCTGTATCCACCCTCCCGTGCGCTGTGGGGGTAAGCGCCTACTTGTTCGGCTTCATGAACTTGAGCGTCATCCGATCGGACTCGCCGATGGCCAGGTATTTGTCGCGATCCTGGTTGCCGAGTGTGAGCGTTGGCGGCAGCGTCCACACACCCTTCGGATAATCCTTGGTGTCCTTGGGATTGTCGTTGACGCTCGATGCGCCAACGAAGCGGAAACCGGCGTCAGTGGCGAGCTTCCTGACATAAGCCTCATCGACGTACCCCGACTTTTTCGTCTCATCGAGGCTGGTTCCCGGTTTGGCGCGGTGCTCCACCACCCCGAGCACACCGCCTGGCCTCAGCGCCTTGAAGAAGGTATTGAACTGCTGCTGCTGCGTGCCGTCGTCGATCCAGTTGTGCACGTTGCGAAAGGTGAGCACGAGATCCGCAGTTCCCGGCGGACAGATCTCGGTGAGCTGCGGCGGGTGTAAGTCCGTCACGATGACCTTGCCGAAGCGTGCTGGGTCATCCGCGATGCGCTTGCGCAGGAAGCTTGCGTCATCCTTGGCCTCCTGGGACGCGCCGCTGACATCCGGCGCTTCGATGGCTGCGTAGTACTTGCCCCGATCGCGCAGGTAGGGAGCGAGGATCTCCATGTACCAGCCCCGCCCGGGCCAGATCTCCACCACCGTCTGATCCGGCCGCAGTCCGAAGAACTGCAACGTCTGCAGGGGGTGGCGGTATACATCGCGCGCGGCATATTTCGGCGTGCGCGCACTGCTGGCGACTGCGGCAGCCAGGGAATCGGGAGCGGTGTCGGTGGCTAATGCATTGGCGCACGCGGCAGCAAACAGCAGTACTAGCGCGCGCTGGATTCGCTTCGTAGCAGACACGGCGGCAGCTCCCCTGTGGTTGAGTGAGGCTCGAATACTACCCCAGGACGCACTCCCCGGCCTCGATTCTCGTATGCTAACGAATCGGCAGCGGAGCAGGGCAGAGCACCTTGAGACGCCTTCGTAACATGGCCGTGCGCCACACGCGACTCTGGTTGGGAGTGATCGTCGGAGTCCTGATCTTCCTTTTCTCACCTGCCGAATGGTCGCTGCTGGCGCGCGTGCTGAGTGGCTGGAACGGCGGAGTGCTGTTGTTTTTGGTACTGGTGTACGTCTGGATGATCGGCCTGGATGATAAGGGCATTCACGCGCGCTACCAGGAAGACGACCCGACTGGCCCGGTCATCCTGCTCGTCGTCACCGTAGGTGCCCTGGCCAGCCTGGTCGCCATCGTTGCGCTGCTGGCGACGGCCAAACAGGTCCCCCCTGCGCGGCGCTTTCTGCACGTCGGTCTGGCGGCTGCGACGATCATGGAATCGTGGATACTCGTCGGGACCATGTTCACCATCCATTACGCGAGCATGTACTACCGGGCGGTGGACGATCCACCGCTGCGCTTCCCGCAGACCGCGCGCCCCATCTTCTGGGACTTCATCTACTTCTCCTTCACGATCGCCGCAGCCTGTCAGACCGCCGATGTCAGCACGACCCGGGTATCGATCCGCCGCTTCGTCACCGCGCAGACGCTCATCTCCTTCCTCTTCAACGTGTCCATCCTGGGGTTCGCGATCAATGTGACGGCGGGCCTGCTCGGCGGTTAAGTCCGATCGCGTGCGCGGCGCGCACCCGGGCGGGGCGATGGGTATACTCGGCAGGGAATGAACGACCTCCAAACGGCAGCGCCGGTCGATCAGAACGAGCTCAGCCGCTCTTTGCGGCCACGGCACGTGGCGATGATTACCGTCGGCGGCATCATCGGCGCCGGGCTGTTCGTGGGCAGCAGCGTGGCCATCGCCGCTGCCGGGCCCGCGATCATCATCAGCTACGTCCTCACCGGACTGCTGATACTGCTGGTGATGCGCATGCTGGGCGAGATGGCGGTCGAGATGCCGCAGGTGCGCTCGTTCACCGAATTCACGCGCGCGGCGCTGGGCCACTGGGCGGGTTTCTCGGTCGGCTGGCTGTACTGGTACTTCTGGGTGATCGTCATCCCGGTCGAAGCCATCGCCGGAGCCGGCATCATCCAGCGCTGGCTCCCGCTGCCGGCATGGCAGATCGGCGCGGTGCTGATGGCGCTGATGACGGCCGTCAATCTCATGTCCGCCCGCGCCTACGGGGAGTTCGAATTCTGGTTCTCCTCGATCAAGGTCGCGGCGATCATCACCTTCATCATCGTCGTCGGCGCTTATGCGTGCGGCTACCGCTCCCCCACCGGGGCGACCTTCTCGAACCTCACCGCCTACGGCGGTTATGCCCCGCGGGGGGCGTTAGCAGTGCTCGCATCCGTGACCACCGTAATCTGGTCGATGATGGGTGCCGAGGTGGTGACGATTGCCGCCGCCGAGTCCCCGGAGCCTGCGCGCGCGGTGGCGAGGATGACCTCCACGATCATCAGCCGCATAGTGCTCTTTTACGTGTGCTCGATCTTCGTCATCACCTGCGTGGTGCCGTGGACCAAGGTAGAGTCGGGGAAGTCGCCGTTTACACTCGCACTCGACCAGATCCATTTTCCGTATGCCAGCACGATCATGGCGGCGGTGATCCTCACCGCCGTGCTGTCGTGCCTGAACTCGGCGTTCTATGTCGCCTCGCGCGTACTGTTTGTGCTCGCGAGTCGCGGCGATGCACCCCACTGGCTGGTGCACACCAACAAGCGCCATGTGCCGGCGCGGGCCGTGCTGCTCGCGAGCGTGCTGGGCTTCGCAGGGGTGATCGCAGCGATCGTCTCGCCGAGCGGAGTGTTCCGCTTCCTGGTCAATTCATCCGGCGCCATCATCGCAGTCATCTACCTCGCAATCGCCGTGTCACAGGTGCGCACGCGCCAGGCGCGCGAAGCCGCGGGTGCGCCGCTCCCGGTGTTGCCGATGTGGCTGTTTCCCTGGCTGAGCTACCTTGCCATCGTCGGAGTGATCGCGGTGCTCATTGCGATGGCGGTGACACCCTCTCACCGGGCGGAGTTCTGGACGAGCGTCATCTCAATGGCCGTAGCGCTGTTGGCGTTCGGCGTCTTTCGCTTCGCCACCCTGTCACGCGGGGCGGGCGAGCCGCAGCGGCAGCCGGCGACGGATCGACCGTAGCGCGAGCTGCCGTCGAGCGCCATCATGTCGAGCATACTCATCACCGGCGCGAACCGCGGGTTGGGCCTGGAGTTCACGCGGCAATACCTGGCTGACGGCTGGCAGGTCATCGCTGCGTGCCGCAATCCCGCCGCGGCGCAGGGACTACGACGGCTCGAGGACCACTCCAGAGGCTCGTTGACCGTTATCGCGATGGATGTTGCGGACGCCGCTAGCGTGCAGCGGGCCGCAGCAGACGTGCAGCTTCCCTCAATCGATATCCTGATCAACAGCGCCGGCATCTTCGGCGGCGGCAGGCAGACGCTTGGCTCCTTGGATTACCGCGACTGGAGTGCGGTTCTCGAGGTGAACCTGCTGGGTCCAGCGCGCGTGTGCGAGGCCTTTCTCGAGCGCATCGCGCGCAGCGAGCGGCGGCTCATCGTTACCATCACGAGCGGAATGGGCTCATTGTCGGACAACACATCGGGCGGCTCGGTCCTTTACCGGACCTCGAAGGCAGCGGTCAACATGCTCATGCGCACTGCCGCAATAGATCTGCAGCCACAGGGCATTACCTGCGTCGTGCTCAACCCCGGCTGGGTGAAGACCGACATGGGCGGCCCGAATGCCAAGATATCAGCGGCGGAGAGTATCAGCGCCATGCGCAGCGTGATCTCGAAACTGGGACCGAAGAATTCCGGTCACTTCTACAATCGCGATGGGCGCGAGTTTCCCTGGTAGGCGCAGCGGCGCGCGCGCCGCTCCTTAGGGGCCGGGCTTGAGGTAGGTGTTGAACCAGCCGACTATCCGCTCCATCAGGTCGACCTGGTCGCTGCGCTTGAAGAAGTGATGGCCCTCATCGGGATAGACGACGAATTCTGTCTTGACGCCCAGCCGACGCAGCGCATTCCAATATTCGTAGGACTGCGTGATCGGGACCTCGGCATCGCGGTCGCCGCCTACCAGTAACGTAGGTGCCTTGACGTTCTTGATGAAGGTGAGCGGGGAGCTGCGCTCGTACACCTTGGGATCGTCGTACACCGAAGCACCGAAGTACGGAATCATCCAGGTGTCGATGTTGTTGGTGCCGTAATAGCTCAGCCAGTTGGCAATTCCGGCGCCGGAGACCGCTGCCTTGAAGCGATCGGTCTGGGTGAGCGCCCACATGGTCATGTAACCGCCATAGCTCCAGCCGCCTATGCCGATGCGTGCCGGGTCGATCGGGGCGGCGTGCTCGACTGCATCGAGCCCGCTCAGTATGTCGCGCAGGTCGCCGTAACCGAAATCCTTGACGTTCGCCCGGGCGAACGCCTCGCCTTGCCCGTAGCTGCCGCGCGGATTGGGTTTGAACACGAAGTATCCCTGGTTCGCGAGCACTGCATCGAAGGAGTCGGGACTTGCCGGAAATATTGGGTAACTCGCATGCGCCGGACCGCCGTGTACCTTGACGATGAGGGGGTAATGGCCACCGGTGGTCACGGACGGTGGCTCGATCAGCGCACCCTGCACCTCGAACTGGTCGCTTTGCCAATGAATGTTGCTCGCCCTGCCGGTGAGCGGGCGCACTGCCGCATTCAGCCGCGTGATCGGCTTCCACTTGCCGGGTGGTCCGGTCTCGACTTCGGGCGGCGAGGTGTAGGACTGGCGAATGACCGCCGAAAGGGCGCCGTCTTTCGATAAGGAGATGCCGGCATCACCGGGTGTGAAGCCGAAAAGACTGTTGCCCCAGATCATCTCGGGCGCACGCCACGCTTCACGCTGCGTGCGAGCAGCGACATCGATCACCGCAAGCAGCTCTTCGCCGGCGGCAAATTCGGTAGCGGTGATGCTCCTGGCCGATCCGTTCCAGGTGATGGTTTGCACCGAGGCCTTGAGGCCGGGAGTGACGTCGACGGGCGTGCCGCCGCTCGCGGGTACCGTATACACGTCTCCACCGGTGAGCCCCTGATCGCTCATGATGCCGCCGATGTAGGCAATTCGGTGGCCGTCTCCCGACCAGCGCGGAGAGGCGATCTGCAGCTGCGGCCGCAGCAGGGTGGTCAGCGCACCGCTTTGCGCATCGAGCAGATCGAGCTCGGCTATCCACCAGTTGTCATCGCCCGAGCCGTGAGCGGCGGTGATGGCGAAGCGCCCGCCATCGGGCGACCAGTCATACTCATAAACGTTGAGGTCCGGGGGGCCGAGCATGACAGGCTCACCGCCGGAGGCACCGATGAGTGTCAGTCGCTGCTCGTAGATGGTCGAGGCCAATACGCCTGCATCGCGCGTGAGTGGATTGAGAGGTCCAGGCCTCTTCGGTGCGCCGGCGGAGTAGAGGAACGCGATCCGCTTCCCATCCGGTGACCAGCGCGGGGTGTCGAGCGGGCCCTGCGCATGAGTAATCACCTGCGCAGCGCTGCCGTCTGCCGCTGCGACGGCCAGCTGTGGTTGCCCACTGGCATCAGTGCTGACGAACGTCAGGTGCGTTCCGTCGGGCGACCAGGCCACGCTGTACTCATCGCACGCGGCACCGGGACAGGCAGTGAGTCGCCGAACCTGCGAACCGTCACGGGCAGAGACAAGAAAGAGTGCCGACACCACCGCCCGCTCGCCGTTACGCAAGGCGGCGACCTCGGTCCCATACACGAGCTCCTTGCCATTCGGGGACATGGCAACCTCATCGAGCGCATGCACCGAGTCCAGTGCTTCCAGTGCCTGGGAGATGGGTACTGGCTCAGCGGCCGCATGTAGCGGTACCGAGCCGCATGAGAGCACCAGGAGGCAACAGAGCGATCTATTCTTCATGTTGTTAAGCATGCGTATCACCCGCGGCGGGACGCAAGCAGCAGGCGCACCGATCAACACGAGTGCGCCGGCGCAAATCTCGGGAGCGCGAGCACGTTGCTCCTGTAGGTCTCGACCACCTCGCTGATGGGTGTGCCATCGGGGAGAGTGAGCAATGCCCGATGCTGGAGCACGTGCAGAGGAAAGCATAACTCAGCGGCGGCCGCGCCTGGCGCCCACGACTTCATTTCCCAATCCGCCGGCAACGGCTGCCAGAGCAGCTCCGCCGAAAGCGTATGGCGCTGGAAATGCAGCGACTGCACCGCGGCCCCAAAAGGAATGTCGGTCGTCTCGAGCAGCCGGTTCATCTCGGGCGTCAGGCGCGCAGGCACATACCAGTTGTCTGCTTCTGACAGGACGAGCTCGCCACAACGCAGCCGCACGTTGCGATAGCGAACCTCATCCGCTGGCCCGAGGTGCAGCTGCTCACGTTGAACCGGCGTCAGTGGCTTCTGTACATCGCGGGCCCGCTCGGCGGTGATGCGTGCGGGGGATGCAAGCTGGTGCACATCGCACCAGCGTTGCAGCGTGGCGGTGGCGCTATCGTGGCTCAACAGATCGGCATTGAGAGTCTGCAGCAACAAGGCAGCTTCGAGGCGCTCTATATAGGCGGACGGTGCAGACGCCGCAGCAGTCTGCGGCGGTGCTCCGATAGCAGCGGCCGGCAGGCACAACGCCAGTGCGCATAGCGCTGCCGGGGCGTTACGGGCGGAGCGTCTCATTGCCGTGGTACTCCATCAGCCGCAAGCCGGCGGGTACCACCGGATAAGCCGTGCAGATAGCCATAGAGAGCCGAGATCTCGGCATCGGTCAGCTGCGATAAGTTATTGCGCGCCTGCTCACTCATGATGCCGACCTGTCTTTCACCGAGCGCCACTCCCGTGCGCAGCAGTCGCGTGAATGCCTCCGGGGTATAGGCGGTCACGACCGCCAGATCCGGACTCGTGAATTCGGGATTGGCGTCACCGTGCAGATCGGTGCCGTGGCATTCAGCACAGACAGTACGCGCCACATAGCGTCCAGGTTCCTCGCCAGGCGTGGCAGCTGGCGGCGGCGGCACACTCTCGGCGATGCGCTGCGCCGCGGTCTTGAATTTGCCGGCGACCACGCCGATGCGACCGAGCGGGCCGAGTGCAACATGCGGGCCGGGTCCGGGCAGCGGCGGCAGGCTTCTCAGGTAGCCGATGACGTGGGAGATGTCTGCGTCCGTCATGACGACGAAGGCTTCTGCCGGCATGACCACCACGCTGCGGCCGTCCGGACGCACACCATTACGGATGATGGCGGCAAGTTGACTATCGGTGTAACGTTGTACGGCAGCGGTGAGATTCGGCGCAACGATCCGTGCGATCTTCGGATCATCGAACATCACGCGACCTTCACCTGCCGGGCCGTGACAATCGTGCAGGCAGCCGTGGAGTGTAGCGAGGCGCCTTCCCTCATCGATCGATTGCGGATCGGTCGGGATCGTCAAGACCGCGACGGGTACCGGATATCTTCGGTCCAGCAGCCGCTGCGAAAGCACGTACACGAGTGCATAGGCCACGATGCCGAGTCCGAGCAAAGTGCCACAGGCAATACTGGTCCAGCGCAGTGTGCGCGCCATGCTCGCCTCCCCCTCGTGATACCCGCAAATAATGTGCGCGAGGGAATAAACGCGCAACTTCGAGAGTCCTCTACGCAGCCAGTGCAACACGCAAATGGAGAGCTCAATGTCTGCGTATCAGTCGAACGATGGACACGGCACGCTCGGTAACTCCGGCGCTTCGAAGCGGGCGAGCATGCTCGCGGGTCTCGCCGTGGCTATGATGACTGCCGGCGCAGTGGCCGCCGCACCCGCAAGCTCGCTGCTGCAAGGCGACCCAACGCGCGGCCAGGCGCTCTATCAGGCGTGCTCAGGCTGTCATTCGATCGATGAGGACGATATCGGTCCGCGGCATCGGGGTGTCGTAGGCCGTCGCGCGGGAAGCGTTGCAGAATACGCTTATTCGCCGGCACTCAAGGCTTCGGGTCTCGTCTGGGACGCAGCTACCCTCGACCGCTGGCTGACCGGTCCGCAAGAGCTGGTCCCCGGCACCAAGATGTACTTCTCCCTCAGCGACCCGCAGAAGCGAGCCGACATCATCGCCTATCTGCAGCTGCAGAAATGAGCGCAGGAGCGATTCGTGGAGGCTCAGTTGCTGCGCAGGAGTTATCCGATGCTTCCTCAGCGGTCGAGCATCGGCTTGCCCTCATGGCTCACCAGGAGGTCGTGCATGTCGTTGGCATGCTCCTCTTCGACGGTGAGAATCTCCTCTAGCATCACGCGCGTCGCCGGATCGTTATCGCCGAAGTAGCGGATCAGCTCCCGGTAGTGATCGATGGCAATGCGCTCGGCAACGAGATTCTCCTTGATCATGTCGATGAGATTCTCACCTTCGACATACTGGCTGGCAGAACGGCTGGCGAGACCTTCGGGATTGAAGTTGGGCTTGCCGCCGAGCTGGTTGATCCGTTCTGCTACCGCAGTCATGTGCTCCTGCTCTTCCTTGGCGTGCTGGGCGAACTCCTCCTTCACGCTGTCACTCGAGATGCCGGCGGCCGAGATCCAGTGCATGGTGTAACGCAGCACGCATACGATCTCCGTTGCGAGCACGCTCTGCAGAATGTCGATGGTCTTGTTCACATCGCCGACGTAGGTCGTGGTCACGGCACCACGACTCAGGTGTTGTCGTGCGCGCTCGCGCAGAGTCTTCACATCCGTCAGAAATGGCGTCTTGGCATCACTCATGGGAGAACTCCTTGTTCGGTCGGCGGGCAAAGCGAGGCCTCAGGCCGAGCCGTTCCGAAGACCGAGCCCTGCGCTGGCGTGCTGAAATCATATCCGATGCGGGCAGGAGACTTACGATCAGAACACGAAGGGCAGCAGCATTTTCGTTCGGTTCCTATAGGCGCCGTAACGCTCGGAGAATTGCTCGAGCAAGAGTCGCTCTTCGCGCCGTGCACTCAGGAAGAGGAGGGGCCCGTACACCATCAAGGGCAGCAGCCATAACAAGCTTTGCGCGACTGCCGAGCCGAGCATTGCAAGGAGCAGTCCACCGTAGAGCGGATGACGCACCCTGGCGTAGGGTCCGGTGGTGACAAAAGCAGAACTCATGTCATGCGGGCCGGAGTTTTCCCAGTCGCGGTCGAGATAGGCGCGGGCCAGAATGGCAAGCCCGATGCCGCCGGCGCACAGTGCGACCCCCGCGAGTCCCTGCACTAAGCCCCCATCCAGCGTGTACAGAGCGGCGTTCGGCAAAGCATCAGCCGCCGCCGCGACCTGCAGGACGAGCACGACGAAGGCAAAGAATCCCAGGCGCACCGCGATCTCGCGCCACCACATCCAACTGCTGCCGGTGCGCCGCGTGAGGGCGCCGGCCGAACGCGCCCAGTACACGATCAGAGCGAGCCAGAGTGCGGCGACCAGCCAGTCGTAAAGTGTCATTGGGATGCGTTTGCCGCCTTTGAGGGCCGTCGTCGGAGCGTTCCTACGCTCAAATGCGATATCTGCTGACGCGCTGGTGTGAGACTCATCAAATTAGCAGAGCCTCTCAGTCGATAAAGTGTAGCGGTGGGTCCAAAAGACCGAGTGCGAGAGGGAGGCAGGTGAAACACTCGACCATGGAGAGAGGTTCCGCAGCTCGGGTGCCGCCGGATGCGGCAGACGCCCAGTCACTTCTGGTGGACAGTGCCATCGGTCACTGCGAGAAGCTCAGGCGAGTCCTCGAGTTGGAGTCCTGGATTCAAGAAGCTCAAAGCCATCCAATTCTGGCGCAAGCCGCAGAACGATGGCAGGCCGAGCGAGCGCAGCTGCTCGCGGAGCTCCAGCTGCCCGATTGAGCTTGCGGTAAGGCATGCGCGACCGCGCATGCCGCCATTCTGCAAGCCGCGGACACTCCGCACCTTTACGTATCCTGCACCCGTCCCTTCCATATACCTCCCCGTCCGCGCGCATGTTGGAATGCCGAATGGACCACTGCACCTGCATAGAACAGGGCAGTGAGCGGCAATGACAGGCTCCAAAGGGGCGACAGACCGTAGAAGCGCACCATCGGCAGATAGCAAAAACCCATGAGCAGCAACGCGGCGCACCCGAAGCCGGCCAGCTCGGGAGCACCGGAGAGCAGCAGCCACACCGGAAGAAAGTAGGTAAGGGATAGCCCGACCAGCGTCGCTGCCAGTAGCAGGTAGGAATGGCGTAGTTGCGCAAAAGCCGAGCGGGAGATCATTGCGAGGATCTCTCCAAGAGAGCCGTAGCGGCGCAGGCTTCTGGTCGCAGCGGCGAGATGAAGCGCAACGCGACCGCCGGCGCCTTTGATCGCCTGCGCCAGAGCACAGTCATCGATGATGTGTGAGCGAATGGCCGGGAGGCCCCCGGCACGTCCAAGCGTCGTGGGCCGGATCAGCATGCAACCACCGGCTGCACCAGCCAGCCTGCGACTCGCAGCGGCGATCCAGGCGGGTGGATAAAGCATGAAGAAGAAAAACACGAACGCCGGAATCAGCAGTCGTTCGGGGAAACTAACGGCAGAGAGCTTCACCATGTGCGACACGAGGTCACGCTCATTGACCTCTGCATCTGCCACCAGGGAAGCGACGCTCGCAGGGCCGTGACAGATGTCAGCATCCGAGAACAGCAGGTAATCCGGCGCGAGCGCGGCAGCCGCTGCTACTCCCTGCGAGAGAGCCCACAATTTTCCGGTCCAGCCGCTCGGGAGCGGGTCGCTGCGCAACAGCGTGAAGCGTGCGAGCGCGCCGGCAGTGCGCGCAGCATCCACCGCCGCATCCGCGGTGCCATCGCTGCTGCCATCGTCAATCACGACGATATGGATGGAACCGTTGAACTCCTGCCGGGCCAGGGACGCCACCGTGGTCCCTATCACCGGCGCCTCGTTGCGTGCCGGTACCAGCACAACGACGTGTCGCGCCGCGGCCGGAGGAAGGCTCGGCGCGCACTCGGCCGCGACGCGCCAGAAATGGCCGCGGCCTATCAACAGGTACAACCAGATGACAACCGGGATGGCGGCGATGGCGTACGGGATCATCGGGCTCTGGCTCGAGCGCGCGCGGCGTGGTCCGGTGAGCGCTACCGGCCCGAGTGGGCGCGCTCGCCCCCCGTGCCGCGGAACTCGACGAACGAGGTGATGCGCCTCCACAGGAAGTCGCCGTATTGAAACGGCGCGAATGAGTCCGGTGAATCGATGGGCAAAGGCGTGATGGTCGCGTCGGCGCGCGCCTCGTAGAAGAACGGAATCGAAAAACGCTCCATGCCGATTCCGAGCACGCGGTGCTCGGTCGCACGAATTCGGCCGGCGGACCACTGCTCGAGCACCTGGCCGAAATTCATGACCAGAGTGTCCTCGAGTGGCGGTACATCGATCCACCGCCCGTCCCGTGCGCGCGCCTGCAGTCCCCCGACACCATCTTGCTCGAGGAGGGTGATGAACCCTGAGTCCGTGTGTGGCGCACCGATCAGATATCGGCGCGTTGCACCCGCATCGATCCACAGGGCAGGGTCGGGCACCGAGGCCAGCTCGGCGGCCTCCCGCCGGGGATAGCGAATCAGCCGCAAGGTCGATAAGCCCTGGCGAAACGCGTCATCGAAATAGTGCTGCGGCAGTTGCAGGCTGCGCGCGATGGAACGCATCAACGCCTGAGCGACGTACTCCATTTCGCGATAGTAGGCCGCGATCGCCGCACGCCATCCGGGCAGGCGGTCATCCGGCGGCACCGGGCTCGGCTCACGCAACGGGTCGCCAGGCACGCAGATGTCCGCGCCGTGAGCAACATCGCCGCCGAGGTCGAGGCCTTCCTTGTAAGTGAGATTGCCGGGCTGCAAAGGAAACCAGCCGCGGTAGACGTTACGGTTCTCCGCTGCGAACTTGCGCCGGTACAGCCGTCGCTTCGCGCCATCGTCGAGCGCGAAAATGCTCAGGAGCCGGGTTCTTCGTCGCGCGGATTCCTCCGCATGTGGCACACCACGCAGACAAACGAAGCCGATGTCCCGCGCTGCGGCAAAGAGCGACCGGTCAGGAAGGATCCAGGCGCTCGCATCGCCGGCGAACAACGGTCCGATGTCTACGACCGGGATCACGGTCACCTGCTCGTACGGCCGCTGGTGCTCGTGGCCTTGTCTTTCACCATCACGACCAGGAACTTCGCGGGCGCAGTCTGGCTCGCGTTCTCCGAAAGAACGTGCACGTCATCGGGCCCCTCGTAGAAGGTGTCTCCGGGACTGAGCAGGACGGCGGGCGAGCCCTGCACCTGCATGCGTACCGATCCCTCGAGAGCAAAGACGAATACCTGGGCATTGTGGCGGTGTGGCGGCGATTTGCCTCCGGGCGCGTAGACCACCGTCTCCATCGTCACCTCCTTGCCGGGCATGCCGATCAGGTCCCGGGTAAGGAGTTGCTGAACGATCGCATCCGAGGGAGCTGCCCCGCCAGCGGCTACGCTCGAAGCGGCCGCGCACAGAACTGCGAGAAGCAGACCGTAACGAGTGCGCCTCGCGCGCTCGCGCAACGGAACGGGGAGTACGGGTCCGGTGGATGTCTGTGAAAGAACCACGAGCATGGCCTCCTAACATTAGCTGCGCCGCGAGTACGCGCCGCTTTGCCGACACGCGATAACTCGCCCTCGCCGTTAAGCGTGCATACAATCCGCAGGGTGCGGCGGCATCATGCCGTCACCTTCACGGCTGGAGTAAAAAATGATGCGCGTACCTCCACGGATCCTGGTTCCATTCTGTGTGATCGGCGCAGTGTTTTGGGCACAACTCGCGCTGGCCGCGGACCAATCCTTTCAGGTGCCGCTCAGCGGGAGCCAAACGGTGCCCCCGGTCGAGAGCTCCGGTAAGGGGGTGGCCAACATCGCCTACGATCCGGCGACCCGCGTAATCCGCTGGACGATCAACTACAGCGGATTGACGGGACCAGTCACCATGGCCCATTTCCATGGACCCGCGGGCAAGGGCGAGAACGCTGGTGTGCAGGTCTGGCTCACCAAGCAAGGGAGCCCGGCGGAAAGTCCCATCACCGGGCAGGCTACGCTCACACCGGAGCAGGCCAAGGACTTCTCCGCCGGAAAGTGGTACGTGAACCTGCACACGAAGGAGCATCCGGCGGGCGAGATCCGTGGCCAGGTGGTACCGCCCAAAGGCTGAGGGCGCTCAGGGCACGGGATCGGGTCCGAGAATGCTGCGGTTGACGGGCGCGTAACGCGCACCTTCGCGACGCTCGGTGCGCCCCAGGATGACCGCGACCGCCTTGAGCAGAGCCGCCGCGCGCTCGAGTTCGTTGCGGGTTTCCATGCCCGTCACCGTGAGGCCCGGAATGCGATCAATGATGGCTGCAACTTCGTCGGATGCCGCAGCGGCCTCATGCCAGAGGGACTGCGCCTCGGGGTCCATTTTGGGGCCAGTCGAAACGGCGGTACTCATGAGCTCGAATTTCCCTGAAGTGCTTGGGCGGCCTTGCCGGCGAGAAGCGCGGAGCCGCGTCATCGTGAGGTGCGCATCTTGGCTCGAAGCGGACGATGGGTGCAAGAGCCTGCACCAGGCCGGACGAATGAGCACACTGTTCCCATAACCGCAAATTAAAACCGGCCCGGCGTGAGACAGCGGGCGAGTGAGGACCAATGGCCACAGCCCACAGAATTCATCACCGCGATCGACGCGTGCTCGAGACGATCTTTCATCATCCAACGCCCGGCAACCTGGCCTGGTCGGAAGCACTGCATCTCATCGAGAGACTGGGCACCGCCCAACAGGAGCCGAACGGCAAACTACTGCTTGCCATAGGCGAGCACCGCCATGTGTTGCATCAACCGCACGCGAAGGAGCTGACGCGCGAGGAGGTCACCGAGCTGCGGAAGTTTCTCGAGGCCGCCGGGGCAACTCCGGCTTCGGTGGACGTGGCGGAGGAAGAACAAGCGGTCGAGTCGGCAACGCTAGACATGCTGCTGACCGTAGATCACCACGAAGCGCGGCTATTTGCCATCGAGGGCACGTCGGCGCACGCGAGAACATTGCGGCCCTATGATCCACATCACTTCCTGCATCACCTGACTCACCGGCAGGAACGCGAGCTGCGCGGGCAACGGGAGCCGGAGGAGTCGAGCTACTACGCACAGATTGCCGCCGCGCTCGCACCGGCCCGCCGGATCGTCGTCCTGGGACACGGCACCGGACACAGCAATGCCGCAGCTCACTTGCAAGAGCTGCTGCGTGCGAAGCACCCGGATATCGCCAGGCGCGTGGTCGCAACCAAAGCGGTGGATCTCTCCGCCATAACGGAACCACAGCTGCTCGCCTCAGCCGCGGAGCTGCTGGATGGCTCTGGAGAGTCATCCGCGTAAGACTGCTGGAGCCGACTTCACCGGCACGGTCGCGGCATCGAGAATCAGCGGCGTGCGGCTCGCTATGTAGCTTTAACCCTGCGCCATATGCACTCGTACAGCTTCGGGCCGATACTGCTGAGTGTTTACATGCTGAGCGCCGCCGTCGCCGCGCTGCACGCGCTGTTGACCAAGCCCGATCCGCGCAGCGCACTCAGCTGGATCGCCGTGTGCGGCCTCGTACCCTACCTCGGCGTCGTGTTGTATGCGCTCTTCGGCATCAACCGAGTACGTCGGCCGCAACCGGTGCGCCGGGCATCGGCCGCACCAGCCGTGCCGGGGCCGGCGGTGCCGCCGTCCCTCGAAGCGCAGGTTCGTGTCGGGGATGCACTGACGCAGCGGCCGCTCACCAGCGGAAACGCGCTCGAGACTCTCCACGATGGCGAGCAGGCTTTCCCGCGAATGCTGGCCGCCATTGCCGGGGCGCAGCAGTCGGTGTGGCTGTCAACTTACATCTTCCAGACCGATCGCATAGGACGGCGCTTCGTCGATGCCCTGGCGGACGCAGCGCGGCGCCATCTCCAGGTTCACGTACTGGTCGATGGCATCGGGGAATGGTACGACTGGCCGCACGTCGTACCACTCCTGCGCCGTGCCGGCGTGCGCGCAGAACGATTTCTGCCACCGCGGCTGGTGCCCCCGAGCCTGGCGCTCAACTGCCGCAACCACCGCAAGATTCTCGTGGTCGATGGCTCGGTAGCCTACATCGGCGGGATGAACCTCGGTGGCCGGGAGGTGGGCGGCAGCACTGGCCGGCGCATGTCCGATATCCATTTTCAGCTGCACGGGCCGATCGTCGCGCAACTGGCCGAGGCTTTTGCGGATGACTGGCAATTTGCAACCGGTGAGGAACTTCCCGACCCACCGAGTCAGCCGAGCCCCGGGCGCTCGCTGTGTCGGACGGTCACCGGTGGGCCCGACGGCGATGTGGACAAGCTGCTGCTGATCATATTGAGCGCGATAACGAGCGCGCAGCGGCAAGTTCAGATCATGACGCCCTATTTCATTCCACCCCTCGAGCTCGTGGCGGCGCTCGAATCGGCGGCGCTGCGCGGGGTGGACGTATCGCTGGTGCTTCCCCGTCGCAGCAATCTGCGCTACATCGACTGGGCGACGTTGCACTGGATTCCCGCCCTGGTGCGCCGTGGGGTGCGCGTTTATCTGCAGGAGCCGCCGTTCTCTCATGCCAAGTTGTTCGTGATCGATGGGTGCTACGCCCACGTCGGTTCGGTAAACGTCGACACCCGCAGTCTGCGGCTCAACTTCGAGATTGCTGTCGAGGTCTACGACCCTGAATTCTGCGGTGCGCTTGCAGCATTCATTGCGCAGCGCTCAGGTTCGGTTTCCGCACTCACGGTGCAGGGCGCGGCGGAAGTCAGTCTTCCCGAGCGGATCCGGAACGCCCTGTGTTGGCTCGTGTCGCCCTATCTGTAGTTGGTAGCCGATGCGCCAGCATCGGCTACATGACTAAAGTGTCGGCAGCTCCTGGCGGTTGCGGTCGACCGGAAAGGCCTGGTCGATGCGCGCAAGCTCGGCCTCGCTCAGTTGCAGCTCACTCGCCCGCGCGTTCTCGGCAGCGTGCTCAGGGTTGGAAGCTTTGGGGATGGCGAAAAGCGGAGCTGTGCGCACCAGAAAGCGCAGCGCAACCTGATGGATAGTGGCGCGATGCGCCGCAGCGACCGCCTGTAGAACCTTGCCGCGGCTGCTGCGGGCGCTGGGCAGCGTGCCCTTATTGCCAAACGGACTATAGGCGACGACAGCTACGTCATTCTCTTCGCACCAGGGGATTACGGCATTCTCGATGGACCGCTCCTGCAGATGGTAAAGCACTTGATTGCACACAGGATGGCCGCTGCCGGCAATGCGGCGCACTTCCTCCAGGTCCGAAACATCGAAATTACTCACTCCCCATGCAAGGATCTTGCCCTGAGCTTTGAGCTCCTCGAAACCGGCAATGGTGTCGTGAAGGGGATATGAACCGCGCCAGTGCAGCAGGTAACAATCCAGGCGATCGGTGTGCAGCCGCGCCAGCGAGGCGTTGCAGGCGGCGACCACACCGCCGCGGGAGGCATGTGTGGGCAGCACCTTCGATACCAGGAACACATCGTTCCGCCGCCCCGCGATCGCACGCGCGACCAGCTCCTCTGCCGCTCCCGATCCATACATCTCGGCGCAATCGATGTGGGTCATTCCGAGGTCGAGACCGCGGCGCAGCGCGGCGATGGTGGCGGAAGCGTCTGCGGTGTCGATGTTCCAGGTTCCCTGACCAATCAGGGCAACCTCGCGACCGGTAGAGCCGAAGTGCCGTTTTTGCATGGGCGCTCCAGGTGGTTTCAGGTGATTTTCAGGCGATTCACTCGTAGCGGCTCAAGCCTGCCGTACCACAAAGATCGAGACCAGCCATCCGAGCGTCGCGCACGCCATGATTGCGGTCCCAATCCATGCGAGCACCAGCCAGGCACCGGAGACGACGAAGCGGCCCATGATCCTGCGGTCTGCCGCCATGCGCGCGAGCAGTGCCATGACTGGCACGGCCACCACTCCGTTGAGGACCGCCGCCCACACCAGCGCCTTCATGGGATTGATGGCGGCCACGTTGACCAGTGCGCCCACAGCCGTCGCCAGGGTGATCGCCGCATAGAAGCCTTTCGCACGTGAGGGTTTACGAGTCAGGCCAACCGGCCAGCGGCGCGCTTCACCCAGCGCATAGGCAGCAGAGCCGGCCAGCACGGGAACTGACAGCAGGCCCGTGCCGATCATGCCGAGCGCGAACAGTCCGAATGCGAAGTCACCGGCCAGTGGTCGCAGTGCCTGCGCCGCCTGCGCCGCGGTCTGTATCTCTTGGGCTCTCGCTCCGTGCAGCGTACTGGCGGTGGCTACGAGAATGGCGAGGCCCACCAGATTGGAGAATGCCATTCCGACGACCGTATCCCAGCGAATACGCGAAAGTGCTGCGGTCCCCTGACTGGGCTCGCGCCACAAGGGTGCGCGCTGCGGATCCGACTTGGTGTCCTCGACTTCCTGCGCCGCCTGCCAGAAGAACAGGTATGGACTTATGGTGGTGCCGAGTATAGCCATCACCATGAGCCAAAAATCCACCCCCGACGACCAATGCGGAATGAACACCGCCTTGCCGAGCTGCACCCAGTGCACATTGATAACCACGAGCACCCCGAAATACGAGAGCAGTGCAAGTGTCAGCCACTTCAGCACCCGCACGTAAACCTGATGCGACAGCAGAACCTGCGTGAGGGTGCAGGCAAGTGCGAACACCAAAATCCATACCCAACCCGGTGGAGCCGGCACCAGCAACCGCATACCCTCGGCCATCGCACCGAGGTCTGCCCCGAGGTTCAGCGTGTTGGCCGCGAACAGCATCCAGATGATCGGTTGCAGGATCCAGGCCGGGTAGTGTTGCCGCAGGTTCCCGGCAATCCCTCGGCCGGTGACACGTCCGATTCGGGCGCTGATGTCCTGAATCACGACCATCAGTGGGTAGGTGAAGAGCATGGTCCACGCCAGCTGGTAGCCGAACTGCGCGCCGGCCTGCGAGTAGGTCGCAATGCCGCTCGGATCGTCGTCCGAGGCGCCCGTGATCAATCCGGCTCCGAGACGCGACCACCGCAATCGCATGCTGCTCGAGTTGCCCGCGGCCTGCAGGCGGGGGTGCGAGGGTGCGCTCGGTCGGCGCTGGGATTTAGCGAGGGTCCTGGCCATGGTGCAAAGTGAGGCGCTCGATGCAAAGCTGAGCCTGGAGTGTGCGGTGCAGTGGAACACCGCCGCGGACGGCGAATGCCCCGATGTGTTGTCGGTCCTTTCTCGCAACCAGGGCTGCCGAGAGGCGCGCTTTTTGGTCAAACTGTAGCGGTCAAGAAAGGGTTGCAGCCATGGGACCCATCTCCAATACGGCGTTCTACTGCTGTGGAATTCGCATGCGCGATGCCGAAAGTGCCCGGCCGGTTTGCGGCGATCAGTTCGCCAAGCTCTTCATGAACGAGCACGGTATGGAGATCTACCGCCGTTTCGCCGGCGAGCGCGGGCCCAACATGAGCAACGTCGCCCGCGCGCGTTACATCGACGATCTGCTGCGCGCTCGTCTCGCTGCGAATCCTCGCCTGCAGGTCGTACTGTTCGGGTGTGGATTCGACAGTCGCGCGTTTCGCCTTCGAGGCGGCTCCTGGTTCGAGCTCGATGAGCCTGCGATCATCAATTACAAGGAGGAGCGTCTGCCGCGCGTGCAGGCGCGTAATGCACTGCAGCGCATTGCCATCGAGTTCGCGACCGAGTCATTGCAGGAAAAGCTGCGCCCGGTTATCCAAAGCGTGCCGACCGTCTTCGTCATCGAGGGCGTGACGATGTACATCAGCGCCGAATCACTGCGCTCGACACTCGAAGTGCTGCGAGCGTCATTTCCTCATCATGAAGTGATCGTGGATCTCATGACGCGGCGCTTCATAGAGACCTACGGCAGAACCGTGAAGCGAATCATCGCGGAGTTGGGAGCCGACATGATTCCCGGCGACCAACCGGCGCTGCCATTCCGCGAATGCGGCTATCGCCAGATCTCTTCGCAGGAAATCGCCCGCGCCGCGTTCGCTTACCGGTCTCTCGGCTGGCTCGTTCCGCCGCTGCGGCTGCTGTTCCATGGACTCTTCACCGGCTACACCGTGCGCGTCTTCGAACCCGGACTCGGATCTGTCGCGGCCTGAGGCGAAGCGGTGCGTCGCAGGGCAGGCTCACTCCCGGCCAGGATCCAGTCCATCGGGATGTCGTGACGTTGCGGGAAGATCGTCGGAATTCGCTGCGCTGGGTAGCCAAGTCCTATGACCACCGGCTTGCGAAGCATCGCGGCCAGCGTGCGGTCAAAGAAGCCACCACCATAGCCCAGCCGGTAGCACTCGGGGTCGAAGCCCACCAAGGGCGCGAGCACGGTGGTGGGCGCGACTTCCGGACCCTGTGCGGGATAGGGAATCTTCCACAAGCCCCGGGCCATCGGTGCATCGGGTCGCCATTCCCGGAAAGTCATGGGCTCTCCGAGCGTCAGCGCGACCGGAAGTGCAATCCGTAGGCCGCGAGTGCACGCATCGCGCATCCAGGCGCGTAAATCCGGCTCGGCACGAATCGGCCAGTAGACGCTGACGATCTCGCAGGATCGCGCCGTTAGCATCGCATCGAGCTTGCCTACTATCGCCGCGGTGTGCTGCGCACGCTCCTCTGCCGGCAGTGCGCAGCGCAATGCAATCAGTCGCGACCGCTCAGCCTTGCGCCAGCGCGCCACATCACTGGTCTGCTGTGCGTCGACGGGAGCGCCATCTGGACCGAGCTCGTGCAGGAAGCACGGCGGGGATCCACCGCACTCATCCTCATCGTGATCTCGGGCCATATTCCGTGTGCCTCAGTGTGCGCGCCTTGACGCCGGCCGCTTTGAGAGCACTTCCGGCTGGACAAACATTATGCGCCGGGCTGTCCGTCCCGTGCATCGCAGGACCACCGAGTGGAGTGCTGCACAACGATTGCACCTGAGAGGCCCGGGCCGTGCGAAACATGACTCACCTTGCTACATTCGTGGCGACGGCAAGCGTTCCAGCTTGGAGACATGTTTGGCGCGAGAGGCAGGCAAATACCGATTTGCAGCCGCTGTTGCCGCTATTCTGGGCTGCTGCGTTCTGCCGGGCGCCGTCAGCGCCTCCGAAGAGCAGGCGAGTCCCTGGACATTCCAGGCTGCCCTTTACGTCTACCTGCCAACGCTCAGCGGCTCGACGGCTTTCCCGCCCGAGGATGGCTCTAGCGGTATCAGCCTCGACACCTCCACACTGCTCAGTCATCTGAAGATGACCTTCATGGGCTCGTTCCAGGCGCAGCGGGGCGCGTGGGGAGCGTTCACGGATCTCATTTATATCGATCTGGGCGATGCGAAAACGGTCTCGCAGGGGTTCAGTATCGGCGGGATGGCGCTGCCATCGACAGTGACGGCGCATACCGATTTCGACCTTCGGGGCTGGCTGTGGACGCTGGCTGCGACGTATAGGCCTATCTCGAGTCCGCAGTACTCGTTCGACGTGCTGTTCGGAACGCGGCTGCTCGACATCCAGCAGAGACTCACCTGGCAATTGGAGGGCAACATTGGCGCTTACGCGCCGCCGGATCAGGCCGGCAGGCGCGACGCCGGGGTTACCAACTGGGACGCGATTGCCGGTGTCAAGGGTCGAGTCAGCTTCGGCCCGGAGAATAGATACTTCGCGCTGTACTACCTGGATGCCGGTGCCGGCAACTCGCGCTTCACCAGTCAGCTCATGGCAGGCGCGGGCTACGCATTCCGGTGGGGCGA
>DATJFM010000089.1:0-82402 GCA_035495655.1 Steroidobacteraceae bacterium | reverse complement strand
GCCCCAGGTACTGCGCGCCGTGCAACGTCCGGTGCCGCAACCAGCGCACGGGGAGGTGCTGATTCAGGTTGCTGCCGCGGGGGTCAATCGGCCCGATGTGCTGCAGCGTAAGGGCATGTATCCGCCCCCGCCGGGCGTCACCGACATACCGGGTCTCGAGGTCTCGGGAGAGGTCGTGCGCCTCGGAGAGGGCGTCTACGAGCCGGCGCTCGGCACGAAGGTTTGCGCGCTCGTCGCAGGCGGCGGGTATGCGCAGTACGTGAGTGCGCCCGCCGTGCAGTGTCTGCCGGTGCCGCCATCGCTCACGCTCGAGCAAGCGGCAGTGCTGCCGGAAACGGTGTTCACGGTATGGCTGAACGTCTTCGAGCGCTCGCGGCTCAAGCCGGGCGAGACGTTGCTCGTGCACGGCGGCTCGAGCGGCATCGGCACCACGGCGATCCTCCTCGGCAAGGCGTTCGATGCGCGCGTCATCGTCACCGCCGGCACCGCCCACAAGTGCGCAGCGTGCCGCGAGCTCGGCGCCGATGTCGCCATCAACTACCACGAGGGAGATTTCGTCGAAGCGACGTTGCGCGCTACCGATGGCAAGGGAGCGGACGTCATTCTCGACATGGTCGGCGGAGACTACGTAGCGCGCGATGCGGCTGCCGCCGCGCTCGAGGGACGCATCGCCATCATTGCCACCCAGGGCGGCAACAAGGCGGAGCTCGATCTGCGCGCGCTCATGATCAAGCGCTTGACCATCAGCGCATCCACGCTGCGTGCGCAGCCGATCGCCAACAAGGGGCGCATCGCCGCGGCACTCCGGGAGAAGGTCTGGCCACTGTTTGAAACCCGGGGATTGCGGCCGCTGATCCATGCGCGTTTCCCGCTCGACGATGCGGCCGGTGCCCACCGGCTGATGGAATCCAATGCGCATATCGGCAAGATCGTCCTGCTCTGCTGACCCACCGACCGCGACCCGAGCCGGAAGATAATGCACCGGCCGATGTGGAATTGCCGTACGCTTGCGACGCAAGGCCCGCACGGGAAGGTACCTGCGCCCCGATGAGTCTTCTGCCGTACGGTCTCGTGGAACTTCCCTTCTGGGGCTACCTCCTCGTGACGTTCCTCACGATCGAGACCATGTTTCTCGGCGTGACGCTGTACCTGCACCGCGACCAGTCCCACGGCGGTCTCATCCTTCATCCGGCACTGCGGCATCTTTTTCGCTTCTGGCTCTGGTTCAGCTCGGGTGCGGTCACCAGGGAATGGGTGGCGGTGCATCGCTGCCATCATGTCCACCCCGACCAGCCGGGCGATCCGCACAGTCCCGTGGTGTTCGGACTGCGCGCCGTGCTGTTCGAGGGCGCCGAGCTGTACCGCGCGGCCGCGCGAGATCCCAACCTGCTGCGCACCTACGGACGCGGCACCCCGGACGACTGGCTCGAGCGCAACCTCTACAGCCGCCACGCCTACCTGGGGATCACGTTCTTCGTGCTCGCGCATCTGATCCTTTTCGGGATTCCGGGGATCATCATGATCGCGGTCCACCTCGCGGCGCAGCCATTCTTCGCCGGCGGCGTCATCAACGGACTCGGTCATGCGATCGGCTACCGCAGCTTCGAGATGCCTTGCCGAGCCACTAACCTAGTCCCCTGGGCAGTGCTGCTCGGTGGCGAGGAGCTGCACAACAATCATCACGCCTTTCCGCGCTCGGCACGCTT
Organism: Steroidobacteraceae bacterium; assembly: GCA_035495655.1. Classification (GTDB taxonomy): domain Bacteria; phylum Pseudomonadota; class Gammaproteobacteria; order Steroidobacterales; family Steroidobacteraceae; genus 13-2-20CM-66-19. The sequence goes on along the minus strand of DATJFM010000089.1, from coordinate 80,696 downwards.
CGCCGTGCAACGCTGGGAGCTCGACATCGGCTGGCAGTGGATCCGCCTGTTCCGGGCGCTGGGGCTCGCGCGTGTACGCTGGGTTGCACCGCAACCGCACCTCGAGCAGCGCCGGCGGGAGGTCGATGCGGAAACCGTGAGGGCGCTGTTCACCAACCGCATGCACGTGCTGCGCGACTACGGCAAGCGCGTGGTACTGCCGGTATGCCGCGAGTTGGCACGGCGCGAGGGACAGGGCGCGTTGCCGGCGAGCACCCCGAAGCTGCTCATCCGTCATCCGGCGGTGTTGGCCGATGAGCCGCAGCGCAAGCTGCGTGAGCTGCTCGAGAAGTACGAGGTGTTGCGCCGCGTGGTCGAGTACCGCGACAGCCTGCAGCAGCTGTGGAACGAGAATCCGGCCCGGGCGCTGGCGCAGCTGCGCGAATGGTGCCTCCGGGCGGAGGAGAGCGGTATCGTCGCCCTGCGCGAGTTCGCGCAAGGCCTACCCGCCTACGCGCGCGGCTGACGCCGCGGCGCTTTCTCAACCCGAGCGCAGCGGCAGGCTCCCCGCGCGTGTCACCGTACGCATGGCGAAACTCGAGTGCACGCGTGCCACGCTCGGCAGCCGCGTCAGATGCTGATTGTGCACACGCTCGAAGTCCGCCATATCCGTGACGACCAATCGCAGCAGGTAGTCGTGCTCTCCGGTCATCAGGTAGCACTCCATGACTTCAGGCACCTTGCGGACCGCACTCTCGAAGGCTTCGAGACCGGCCTGGCTCTGCCGGTCGAGCGTGATGCTGACGAACACATTTACCGGGAAGCCAGCCTTGTGCTGGTCGATGAGCGCCGTGTATCCCTGGATGAGCCCCGCCTGTTCGAGCGCGCGGACACGGCGCAGGCAGGCCGACTCCGACAGGCTCACCTTCTCGGCGAGCAGCGTGTTGGTGATGCGCGCGTCCTGCTGGAGCAGCCGGACGATGGCGCGATCGTAGCGGTCGATCTCCATTGGCGCAATAATCCTGCGTTGAACTGTCAAAAGGAGACAGATTCTGCCACGTATCGGGCGTCCGCGCTGCTATTACGCAAGTGCGCACCCCGCCTGGAATCTACCGTGAGAGGCCAAGAACAACAGAAGGACCACGGCCATGCGTATCGGGGTTCCGCGTGAAATCAAGGTTCACGAATATCGGGTCGGGCTCGTGCCTGCAGGCGTGCGCGAGCTCATCGCCGCCGGCCACCAGGTGCTGATCGAGACGGGCGCGGGCAACGGCATCGGTGTCGATGACGCCGAGTTTCGCGCCTCGGGCGCTGCGATTGCCACGCGCGCCGCGGAGGTCTTCGAGCGCGCCGACATGGTCGTCAAGGTGAAGGAGCCGCAGCCGGTCGAGTGCGAGATGCTGAGATCCGGGCAGGTACTTTTCACCTACCTGCATCTCGCAGCGGATCCGCAGCAAGCGCGCGGCCTCATGAAATCCGGCGCCACCGCCATCGCCTACGAGACCGTGACGGGGCGAAACGGCTCGCTTCCGCTCCTCACCCCGATGAGTGAGGTCGCAGGCCGCATGTCCATCCAGGTGGGTGCTGCGAGTCTCCAGAAAGCCAACGGCGGGTTCGGTGTGCTCCTCGGCGGCGTGCCCGGCGTTCCGCCGGCGAAGGTGGTGATTCTCGGCGGAGGCGTCTCCGGCACGCATGCTGCAGAGATGGCAGTCGGTCTGCGTGCGGATGTGACCGTGGTCGATCGATCGGTCGACCGGCTGCGGGAGCTGTCGGCGCTGTTCGGGGGCGCACTGCGCACGGCGTACTCGACCACCGAAACCATCGAGCGACTGGTGCGCGATGCCGATCTCGTCGTTGGTGCGGTCCTGGTCGCTGGCGCCGCTGCACCGAAGCTCGTGACGCGTGCCATGGTGAAGACCATGAAGACCGGCGCAGTGCTGGTGGACATCTCCATCGACCAGGGCGGCTGCTTCGAGACGAGCCACGCGACCACCCACGCCGAGCCGACCTTCGTGGTCGATGGTGTCATTCACTACTGCGTAGCCAACATGCCGGGCGCGGTGCCGCGCACCTCGACCCTGGCGCTCACCAACGCGACCCTGCCCTATGTGCGCGCCCTCGCCGACCTCGGCTGGCAGGAGGCGTTTCGGCGCGATGCGGGACTTGCCGCGGGTCTCAACGTCCATGCCGGAGAAATCACCCACGAGGTGGTGGCACGGGCGCTGGATCTCCCCGCGCACCCACTGCGCTGATCGTCCGCGGCCGGCGCCTGGCAGGCCAGCCTGGCAGCTCCCGCGAAGGACACGGTGAAACCCCGCCCGATAGCTCTAAAGCCGGCCGATAGATCTACAAAAAGGGAGGTGGCCGCAGCCGAAAGCTGCCGCTACGCTACGCGCGCACACCAACCAATGCGGAGGTTCCCGTGACGAAGATTGCGATGCCGGCGGCACTGCTGGCGCTTGTGGCGGGCGCTGCGCTGGCCGCGCCGGTCACCTATGAGCTCGATCCCGCGCACACCTATCCGAGTTTCGAAACCGACCATTTCGGTGGCATGTCGGTGTGGCGCGGCAAGTTTACGAAGTCCTCCGGAACGGTGGTAATCGATCGTGAGAAAGGTACTGGTACCGTGGAGGTCAGCATCGATCCCGCCTCGATCGACACCGGTTATCCGAAGCTCGATACGCACGTGAAATCTCCCGACATGTTCGACGTGGCGAAGTACCCGACCGCGACCTACAAGGGCACGCTAGCGGGCTTCAAGAACGGAGTGCCCACCAAGGTGGAAGGAGAGCTCACGCTGCATGGTGTGACGCATCCGCTCGAGCTCGACGTCAAATCTTTCAAGTGCATGACCTATCCCATGGACAAGAAAGAGCACTGCGGGGCGGATCTTTCCGGGACCATCAACCGCGCCGACTATGGTGTCAACTATGGCGACAAGTACGGCTTCAAGATGGAGACAAAGCTCGCGATCCAGGTCGAGGGCGTGCGCGCGGGCTGAGTCCGCAGTAGCGCGCTGCGCTGGCTACGCACTCATGTGATACGGGATGCGGCCTCGCTGGCGAGCGCCAGTGAGGCCGTGAGTCCGGGGGACTCGATACCAAAAAGATTCAGCACCCCATCGATTCCGTGTCGGGACGCGTCATCGATGCGGAAGTCAGCCGCAGACTCCCCTGGCGCGTAGATGCGGGCACGTATGCCCGCGTAAGCGGGCTCCAGCGCACCATCCGCCAGCGCCGGCCAGTACCTGCGAATGGCAGCGTAAAACGCGGTTCCGCGGGCTGGGTCGACACTGAACTCGCATCTGTCCACCGCCTCCACGTCCGGGCCGAAGCGTGCCCGGCCGGCAAAATCGAGTGTCAGGTGGATGCCCAGTCCTCCAGGCTCGGGCACCGGGTAGATCAGCCGCCGGAAGGGCGCCCGCCCGCGTAACGCGAAATAGTTGCCTTTGGAGTAGAAGGTCGCCGGGATGTGCTCTCTCGGAAAGCCCTCGATCAGGCATGCCACGGCCGGCGCCTGCACCCCGGCGCTGTTGATGAGCCGCCGGGCCCGCAGGAGCGGCGGCGCACCGTTCACTCCGATGGCGATGCCTTGCTCCTCGAGGACGAGCCGCGTGACCGTGCTGCGGCAGGCGAGCGTCGCGCCGCGCGCTTCGGCCTCCGCGAGCAGCGCCAGCATGAGAGCGTGCGCGTCGACGATTCCGGAAAGCGGTGAATGAAGCGCCGCCGCGCAGGCGACATCGGGTTCGAGTGCATGAACCGCAGAAGCGTCGAGCCACTCCAGCTCGACGCCATTGGCGTCTGCGGTGGCCGCCAGCCGCTCGAGTACCCTGAGCTGCGTAGCATCGGCGACGATGAGCTTGCCGAGCTGCCGCTGCGCCACGCCGCGCTCACGGCAGAACTCATACAGCCGCTCGCGGCCGGCAACGCACAGGCGCGCCTTGAGTGATCCGGGAGGATAGTAGACACCGGCATGTATCACTTCGCTGTTGCGGCTGCTCGCGCCCGCGCCGATCCCCGCCTCCGCCTCGAGGATGATCGTCTCCTCACCGCGCATCGCGAGCTCACGCGCCAGGGCAAGCCCTACTACGCCGGCTCCGATCACCACCGCGTCGATAGTATCCATCGGCCACGAGTGTAGCTTCGTCGCCGGCCTTACAATGCATGCAGCGTTGACACGAAAGGAGCGCGCAGCCGTGCCCGCCGTAAATTACCGCCTGGTAGGCGATGTCGCCGTGCTCAGTCTTGCGAGCCCGCCGGTGAACGCGCTGAGCCTGCCCGTGCGCACGGCGTTGATGGAGGGACTGACTCGTGCGGCGGCAGATGGGACCGTGACTGCACTCGTGCTCACCGGCGAGGCTGGGACCTTCTCCTCCGGCGCAGACATCAAGGAGATCGCCTCCGGCGCGGCCTTGACTCCACCGACGCTGCGGGACCTCCAGCGGCAGATGGAGGCGAGCCGCAAACCGCTGGTGGCGGCCATCGACGGCATCGCCTTCGGCGGCGGCTTTGAGATCGCGCTCGCCTGCCATTACCGCACCGGCAGCCGCTCCGCCAAGGTCGGACTGCCGGAAGTGAAGCTCGGGCTTCTGCCCGGGGCTGGCGGCACGCAGCGCTTCACGCGTCTTGCCGGCCCCGCCGCGGCGCTCGAGGCCATCACGAGCGGCGCGCCGATCCCGGCGGCGCGTGCGCTCGAGCTCGGGGTCCTCGATGTTGTCGCTGATGATGCGGTGGCTGCGGCCATCGAGCTCGCCCGGAAAGCGGTGCGCGAGCACTCACCACTGCGCATCACGAGCGAGATCAGCGAGCATCTGTCCGAGGGCACGCCGGAGCTATTCAGCGATTTCCGCCGCCGTATCGCGGGCAAGTCGCGCGGACAGCTAGCACCATCACGCATCGTCGACAGCATCCAGGCTGCCTGCACCTTGCCCGCGGAGGACGCGTTTCGTCTCGAACGCCAGTACTTCCTCGAGTGCCGCGACAGTCCGCAGCGGCAGGCTCTCACTCATGTGTTCTTTGCCGAGCGCGAGGCACGGCGCATTCCCGGGCTTCCGGCGGACACCAAGCCGCGGCCGTTGCGGCAGGCTGCGATCATCGGCGCCGGCACCATGGGCGGTGGCATTGCCATGAGCTTCGCGAATGCGGGTTTGCCAGTCGCACTGCTCGAGGTATCCCCCGAGGCGCTCGAGCGTGGGCTGCAGACTATCCGCCGCAACTACGCCGCCTCGGTGAGCCGCGGCAGCCTCGATCAGGCACGTGCCGATGCGGCGCTCGCGCTGATCCGGGGCGTGTCCGAGTACGAGGCCCTAGGGGAAGCGGACATCCTCATCGAAGCGGTGTTCGAGGACATGAACGTAAAACGCCAGGTGTTCGCGCGCCTCGACAAGGTGGCCGCAAGGCACGCGATCCTGGCGAGCAACACCTCGACGCTCGACATCGATGCCATCGCCGCGAGTACCGAACGCCCGGAGCAGGTCGTGGGTACGCATTTCTTCAGTCCGGCGAATGTCATGAAGCTGCTCGAGAACGTGCGCGGCCGGCATACCTCCGCTGAGACGATCGCGACCGTCATGGCGCTCGGCAGGACGCTCGGCAAGATCCCGGTGCTCGCGGGCAACTGCGATGGCTTCATAGGCAACCGCATGCTCATGTTCTACGGCAGCGAGGCGGAGTTCCTGCTGGAGGAGGGCGCCACCGCCGAGCAGATCGATCGGGTCATGGAGGGTTTCGGGTTTGCCATGGGCCCGCTCGCAGTGCGGGATCTCGCGGGCAACGATGTCGGATTCCTCATCCGCAAGGGCCGCAAGCTGCCAGCTGACGAGCGCTGGTCGCCAATCCTCGAGCGCATCGTAGGGGCTGGAAGACTCGGGCAGAAAACTAACAAGGGCTTCTACCGTTACGAGGGACGCACCCGCATCGTCGACCCGGAGGTCACCGCACTCATCGAGAACGTCTCGCGTGAGCTCGGCATCCGCCGCCGCACGATCCCGGATGAGGAGATCCTCGATCGTCTGCTGCACCCGCTCGTCAACGAAGGCGCGCGCATACTGGAGGAAGGGATCGCGATCCGCGCATCCGACATCGATGTAGTTTACGTCTACGGTTACGGCTTTCCGGCGTATAAAGGCGGCCCCATGTTCTGGGCGGAGCAGGCCGGGCTCGCACGGGTGGTCGATACCATGCGCGGGCTGGCGCCGACGCACGGCGCGCGCTGGGCTCCGGCGCCGCTGCTCGAGCGGCTCGTCGCAGGGAAGCAGGGATTTGGCGCTGTCCGCTCCGACGCGGCCGCGCAAAAGCTTTCCTGAGGCAATTGCGGAGGCTCAGCGCGGCATCAACGATTGGGGGAGTGATGCGGTTACAAACCACGGGCACCCTGGTGCTTCTCTTCGGCCTCGCGGGCGCAGCGTGGAGCGATATGCCCGCGGAGATGCAGTCCATGCCGCACCGGCCGGCAACGCTGGCGGACTGGGCTCAGGGGGCGCAGCTCTTCCAGGGGCTCGGCGATTTTCACCGCGCGGTGACGACTTCCTCGCCGCAGGCGCAACGGTATTTCGATCAGGGCATGCGCTACCTGTGGGCGTTCAATCACGATGAGTCGACACGCTCCTTCGCCAAGGCGGCGGAGCTCGATCCAACCTGCGCCCTGTGTTACTGGGGAGTGGCACTGACCGTCGGCCCGAACTACAACGTGCCCGCGATGGAGGCGCCGCGCGCGCGCGTCGCCGCGGAGGCGTTGCAGAAGGCGCAGGCCAATGCTTCACACACGTCCGCCGTAGAGCAGGGGTTGATTGCGGCGCTGGCGACCCGCTATCCGAACGCCGAGCCTCTCGATCCCGGTAATCTCCAGCCCGTGCTGCGCGCTTACGCCGCCTCGATGCGCGAGCTCGCACAACGCTTTCCGGATGACTTCGACGTCCAGGTGCTGTGCGCGGAAGCCGAGATGAACGTGCACGCGTGGAAGCTCTGGAGTGCCGATGGCACACCCGCGGAGGGCACCACGGACATCGTGGCGCGGCTCGAATCGGTCCTGCGCCGCGACCCGAGTCATCCGGGCGCCAATCACTATTACATCCATACGATGGAGGCCTCGCAGCATCCCGAAAAAGCACTCGCCGCCGCCGAGCGGCTGCCCGGCATGATGCCGGCAGCCGGTCATCTCGAGCACATGCCGGCCCACATCATGCAGCGCGTCGGCAACTACGAGCAGGCCGCGGAGGCGAATCGCCACGGTATCTCCGCCGATCACGCCTACCTCGCCGCCACCTCGGCGCCCGACTACTACGCGATGTACCTCGCTCACAACTATTCTTTCCTCGCCTTCTCGGCGGCGATGGAGGGACGCAAGGCAGAAACCCTGGCCGCCGTGCAGGGTGTCGTGACGACGGTGCCGCTCGAGATGGTGCTCGGGATGGGAGACTCGGGCTGGAACCTCTCTCAGCACTACGTCGCTCTGGTGCGCTTTGGCCTGTGGGACGAGGCGATCGCGCTCGGCGCACCGGATGCGCGCGCGCCGGGGCTCACCGCCGGCTATCTCTTCAGCCGCGGCGTGGCGCTCGCGGCACGCGGCCGGCTGGAGGATGCGCGCGCAGCGCTCACGCAGATGCAGCAGTTGAGTGCTGACACCCCGCCCGACGCCCAGGCCGGATTCAACTCTCTGCGCGACATTCTTGCGGTAGCGGAGCCCATTCTCGCGGCGCGCATCGCCGCGACCGAGCAGCGCAACGATGCGGCGCTCGCGCAGCTGCGCGCCGCGGTGGCGGCGCAGGACAAGCTCGCCTACAACGAGCCGGCCGACTGGTTCTTCCCCGCACGCCACCTGCTCGGTGCGCAGCTGCTCATCGCCCACCGCCCGGCAGACGCCGAACGCGTCTATCGTGACGATCTGCAGCGCAATCCGGGCAATGGCTGGGCGCTGCAGGGTCTCGCCATGGCGCTGCGTGCTCAGGGCAAGGCAGCGGACGCTGCGCGCGCCGCGCGCGATTTCGACACCGCCTGGCGGCGTGCCGACATCAGGCTGCAGAGTTCCGCTTTCTGGTTCGCAGGTGCGGATAACCTCAGCTGTGAATGTCAGCGGGTAGCCACGCTCAGCAGACTGGAAGACGGGTCGTGAATTTCTTGGTTCGCAGCACGAAGCTGGTGTTCACCGAGCGCACCGCCTGAAGCTGCAGTAGCTGCGTAGAGAGGAAGTGCTCGTACGCCTCCATGCTGGCGGCAACGATGCGCAGCAGGTAGTCATTCGCCCCGCTCATTGAGTGACATTCGAGCACCTCCGGCCGCTCCAGCACCAGCTGATCGAACTGGCGCACAGATTCGGGGTGATGGTTCTCGAGTGATACGACCGCGTACGCAAGTATCGGAAGACCGATGGCGGGAGCTTTCAACAGCGTTGCGTAACCTGCGATGAATCCAGCCTGCTCGAGTCGCCGCAGGCGGCGCCAGCAGGGTGCGGCGGAGAGGCCGACACGCTTGGCGAGCTCCTGGTTGGAGATGCGTGCGTCGGATTGCAGCTCCTCGAGGATGCGTCGGTCGAGGCGATCGAGTGCAGCGGTGCCCATGGGTGATTCGTTGGCCGATAACGCAAGAATATTGCCCAAATTAGGATAACCAGGGCAATAGAAGCAAGGTAATTGCACGTGATCGCGCATAAGCTGCGCGCGCACCCCAAAAGGTCTGATCCATGCCCCCGCAGGCTGCCGCAATGCCGAGCTCGTCCTCCCCATCCACCGCGGTTGAGCCACAGACCGACTGGCGTCGCGTCGCGTCGCTCCTGCACGCATCGCGTGCACTCGATGAGATCGAGGAGACGCGCCTCGTGCCGCAGAGGAAGGTGCTGTACCAGTTCTCCGCGCGCGGACATGATTTCGCGCAGATCCTGCTCGGCCTGCAGTTGCGCGACGCGCACGATGGCATCTCGGTGTACTACCGTTCGCGACCGCTCATGCTGGCGCTCGGAGTGAGCCTCGAGGAAGCGGCCGCGGGCCCTTTGGCGCGCAGTGGCGCCTTCAGCGGTGGCCGCGACATCGGAGTGGTTTTCAACCTTCCGGGACGCGACGCTCCGACGGTGCTGCCGGCCTGCGGTGGCGTCGGCGCGCAGTACACGCCCGCCGCGGGTTGGGCGCAGGCGATACGTTACCGTCACGAGACCCTCCACGATGAGAGCTTCGCGCGCAGCATCGCGGTGGTGCTCGGCGGAGATGCATCGACCGCAACCAACGGTTTCTGGTCGGCGCTCAACATGGCGACGACACTCGCGTTGCCGATGCTCTTCTACATCGAGGACAATGGCTTTGGCATCTCGGTGCCATCGCGCCTGCAGACTCCAGGCGGCGACATCGCCGCGAATCTGCGCTCCTTCGCCGGGCTATCCATCCTCGAGGGTGACGGCAGCGATCCGCGCGCGACGGAGGAGCTCAGCCGGCGTGCGGTGGCGCAGGTCCGCGAGCGGCGGACACCGGTGATGTTGCGGCTCACGGTTCCGCGGCTTTCCGGTCACTCCGGCCAGGATACCCAGGCCTACAAGTCCCCCGAGACACTCAGCGAAGAGCGCGGCCGCGATCCGCTCGCTCGCCTCGAGGCGTTCCTCGTGCCGAAGCTCATGTCCGCCGAGGAGTGGCGTCGTCTGCACGTCGAAGCGCGGCGGGAGGTCGAGCACGCGGTCGAAGCTGCCCTTGCGCGCCCGCAGCCCGATCCTCGGGAGCTCACGGCACACGTTTTCTCCAGCCCGGCAGTGGGCGCTGCATCGCTGCAGGAGCAGGGCGGCCTCGCGCCGGAGGGGTACGCGTTCGCGGCCTCGAGTACGGTAGCGCAGCCGCAGGGCACGCGCATCAACATGTTGACCGCCATACGCCGCACGCTGGATGTGGAGCTCGCGCTCAATCCGCGCATGCTGGTGTTTGGCGAGGACGTTGGCCCGAAGGGTGGCGTACACGGGGCGACGCTCGGACTGCAGGACAAGTACGGCGTCGCGCGCGTGTTCGATACCAGCCTGTCTGAGGAAGGCATCATCGGCCGAGCGGTAGGCATGGCGCTCGCCGGATTGTTGCCGGTCGCGGAGATACAGTTCCGCAAGTACGCAGATCCCGCGGCTGAGCAGCTCAATGACTGCGGAACGATGCGCTGGCGTACGCGTAATCGCTTCGCAGCGCCGATGGTCGTGCGCATGCCGGGTGGCTTCTTCAAGTGCGGAGATCCCTGGCACAGCCAGACGAACGAGGTCGCCTGGGCCCACGGCATCGGCTGGCAGGTGGCGGTGCCCTCGAACGCCGAAGACGCGACCGGCCTGCTACGCGCGGCGCTGCGCGGCAACGATCCGGTAATCTTCTTCGAGCACCGCGCGATGCTCGATGGCGCGTGGGCGCGCCGTCCGTACCCGGGCGATGAGTTCGTGGTGCCCTTCGGACAGGCGCGCACGGTGCGCGCCGGCAGTGAGATCACGGTCGTCAGCTGGGGAGCGATGGTCGAGCGTTGTCTTCAGGCGGCAGGCGATTCGCACGTTGACGCCGAGGTGCTCGATCTGCGTACCCTCTCGCCCTGGGACAGGGGTGCGGTGCGCAGCTCGGTGGAAAAGACGCGTCGATGCCTGATCGTTCACGAGGACAATCTCACCGCGGGTTTCGGCGCGGAGATCGCGGCGATGCTCGCGCAGGAAAGTTTTTTCAGCCTCGATGCGCCCATCGAGCGCCTCGCCATGCCCGACATTCCGAGCCCACACAGCCCGCTGCTGCTCGAGGCGGCGTTGCCGAGCGTGGCGCAGATTACCCACGCCATTCAGCGGCTTGCGAGCATCTGAGGTGAGCGAGACCATCGAGGTCAGAGCCCCGGCGGAGCAGACCGAGGGCACACGCTCGCAGATCCTGCGCTGGCTCAAGCAGGTAGGCGACCGCGTCACCGAGAACGAGCCGCTGATCGAGATCGAGACCGACAAGGTCACGGTGGAGGTTGCTGCACCCGGCTCGGGGGTTCTGCGCGAGATCCTCCGCCATGAGCAGGAGGAGATCACACCAGGAGAGCTGCTTGCGCGGCTCGATCCGGAAGGGCAAGGCGCGGGTGCCGCCCTTGCACCGCCGCGCAGTGGCATCCCGCAGGCGCACACAGCTGCTCAGACTGCAGCGGATGCGCCGCTGCGCGCTGCGGTGGACCCCGCCGGGAACGTGCGCGCCGCCGGATCCCTGAGTCCCGCGGTGCGTCGTCTGCTCGCCGAACATGGTCTCGAGCCCACAGCCGTGCATGGCACTGGGCAAGGCGGGCGCGTCACCGTCGAGGACGTGCTGCGTGCAGCCGCCGGTGGGGCGCAATCCGCGTTAGGGAAGCCTGCGGCGCAAGCGCCGGCCGCCGCCGAGGCGGGCGTGCGACGGGTACCGCACAGCGCCGTGCGCCGGCGGATCGCGGAGCACATGGTGCAGAGTCTCCTGCATGCCGCGCCGCACGTGACCACGGTGTTCGAGGCCGATCTGACCGCCGTGCTCGAGGATCGCGCGCGCCGCCGGGAGGCTTTCGCGCAGCGCGGCGTGCCGCTCACCCTCAGCGCGTACTTCATACAGGCGGCCGTCGCCGCCATACGTGTCGTTCCGGAGTCGAACAGTCGCTGGACCGATGCAGCGCTCGAGATCTACGACTCGGTCCACATCGGGGTGGCAACGGCGGTAGAAGGATCCGGGCTCCTCGTACCGGTGCTGCGCGATGCGCACGAGCGCGATCTCTTCGAGACCGCGCGGGGACTGGACGATCTCGTGAGCCGGGCCCGTGCGGGCACGCTCACACCGGCCGACGTCCGCGGCGGCACATTCACGATCTCGAATCACGGAGTGAGCGGCAGCCTGCTGGCCGCGCCGATCATCATCAACCAGCCGCAGTCCGCGATTCTCGGCATCGGCAAGCTCGAGCGCCGAGCCGTTGCGATGGGCGATGCGGAGGGCGAGACCATAGTCGTGCGGCCGCGGTGCTACGTCACACTCACGCTCGACCATCGAGTCATGGACGGTCATCAGGCTAACCGGTTCATGCAGGTGTTCGTCGACACCCTGAGCCGCTGGTCCTCTTAGCGCGCAACGCTCCGCGCCAACTCGATCGAGCTGCGAAGTCCCCGGCGATCCGGATGCCGCGCGCCTAGGCCGCCAAAGCGCGCGTGCGCAGCCGAGTTGGCGGCGGGGAGGGCACGGCGCAACTGATGCGCAGCGCCGGAAAGGTACTGCTCGGCGTCCGCGAACACCCGCGCATAGACTCGCCGGCATACCTCGTAGGCTGCGCCGCCCACCCAGTCCTGCGGCAGTAACGCGGGCGGCAGCATCGGATCCTGAAGGTGAATCTTGCGGTATTCGTGGATCAGCAGCGTGCGCACGAGAAACGCGGTCTCGGGGGCAACGCCATCGGCCGCGAATGCGGGCTCGACCGCGGAGAAGCGGGCGACGAAGCGCCCATATCGGCGCGCGAGCTCGGCGAGATCCCAGCCTCGGGCGACGATCTCACGATCGGCAGCGAAGCCTGAGTCCGCGCTGTTGAGCAGCAGTGCTCCGCGCACACCCGCCACGTTGCGCAGCCATGCGCGCGCTTCGGCCAAGGTACAGGACGGATGGGCGAAGAGTGCTGCGTTCAGCTGTCCGAATCCGAGCCACCTCAACTCAGCGTGTGCCTCCCGCCGCGGCCCGGCGCCAGCGGGCAGCACGACGAGCGTCCAGCGACCATTCCAGGAGCGCGGGTTCTCGCCGTAGATGCGCCGTGTCGCCTCGGCGAAACGCGCACCTCCCGCGCGCGTCAGGCGGTACTCGCTGCGCCGTCCGGCACGCCTCGAGATGAGCCAGCCCCCGCGCGCGAGGCGGGCGACCGAAGTGCGCACCGCACGTTCGGCGAGGCCAAAGGGAGCGGCGAGGCGAATGAGGCTACCGAGGGTGACCGCCCCTCCGCGTGGGGCGATGGCATCCCCAAAGATAGTGATCAGGAGCGAGCCGGCGCGCAGTGGCCGCTGTGCCTGGAAATGGCGTAACAGCGCATGCACGGGAGCCGCGGGCGGGGCAGTCGGGGGGCGTTTCATGCGCCCGAAATTGTGACACAAAAAATCATCATCCTGTGCTAGTCTCGTGTCATATCTTTGGGTCATTTCCGCAGCGGGCGTCACACGCATGTACACGCAGGCACTCGATACCCATGGCAAGGAACCGGCCGGCGGCGCCGAGGCGGACCCGCAGGTCGCGCGCTTCCAGGCACGCATCGACGCGGAGGAGAAGATCGAGCCCAAGGACTTCATGCCGGAGGCCTACCGCCAGACACTGATCCGCCAGATCTCGCAGCATGCGCACTCGGAGATCGTCGGCATGTTGCCGGAGGGCAACTGGATCACGCGCGCGCCGAGCCTCAAGCGCAAGGCGGTGCTGATCGCCAAGGTGCAGGACGAGGGCGGCCACGGCATGTATCTCTACAGCGCCGCCGAGACGCTCGGCATCTCGCGCGCACAGATGCTCGAGCAGTTGCTCTCGGGCGCCGCCAAGTACTCGAGCATCTTCAACTACCCGACGCTCACCTGGGCCGATGTGGGCGCGATCGGCTGGCTGGTGGATGGGGCGGCGATCATGAACCAGATCCCGATCTGCCGCTGCTCGTACGGTCCCTACGCGCGTGCCATGGTGCGCATTTGCAAGGAGGAGAGTTTTCACCAGCGCCAGGGTTTCGAGATCATGCTGACGCTCACCCAGGGCACGTACGCCCAGCGCACCATGGCCCAGGATGCCCTCAATCGGTGGTGGTGGCCCTCGCTCATGATGTTCGGTCCGAGCGATGCGGACTCCAAGCACACCGCGCAATCGATGCGCTGGAAGATCAAGCGCTTCAGCAACGATGAGCTGCGGCAGAAGTTCATCGACATCACGGTGCCGCAGGCGCATTTTCTCGGCCTGACGATTCCGGACGACGAGCTGCACTGGGACGAGGCGTCCCAGCACTACCACGTCGGCCCCATCGACTGGAGTGAGTTCTACGCGGTGCTGAAGGGCAACGGACCGTGCAATCGTGAGCGGCTCGAGGCGCGCCAGCGCGCGCATGAGGCCGGCCGCTGGGTGCGCGAGGCGGCGGCGGCGCACGCCGAGCGCGAGCGCACTCGCAGCATGCAACAGGCGGCAGGAGTAGCAGCATGACCGAGAGCGACTGGCCGCTGTTCGAGGTTTTCATCCGTTCGCGCGCGGGACTCGAGCACAAGCACGTCGGCAGCCTGCATGCCGCGGATGCGCGCATGGCAGTCGAGCATGCGCGCGACGTCTACACGCGGCGCCAGGAAGGTGTGAGCCTGTGGGTGGTGCGCTCGGCCGACATCGTCGCTTCGGACCCCGAGGAGGCTGATGCGCTGTTCGAGCCCGCGCGCGACAAGATCTATCGGCACCCGACCTTTTACGCAATCCCCGAAGAGGTGAAGAATCTGTGAGCACGAGCGCCATGCAGACCGAGACGCGCACCGAGGCGCAGCAGCAGCAGGCGCACTGTCATTATGTTCTGCGCCTGGCGGACACCTCGCTGGTCCTCGGACAGCGTCTGGCGGAGTGGATCGGCCATGCGCCGGCGCTGGAGGAGGATCTGGCGCTCGCCAATCTCTCGCTCGATCTCATTGGCCAGGCGCGGCTGCTGCTCACGTATGCCGGTGAGCTCGAAGGCCAGGGACGCGATGAGGACGCGCTCGCCTTCCTGCGCGATGCACCGGAGTTTCTGAATCTGGCGCTCGCCGAGCAGCCGAACGGAGACTTCGCCCACACCATCGTGCGCCAATGGCTCATCGATGCGTGGCAGCTCGAGATATACGGAGCGCTCGAGCACTCCAGCGACACCCGCCTCGCCGCGATCGCCGCCAAGGCGATCCGCGAGACGCGCTACCACTATCGCTTCAGCAGCGGCTGGCTGGTGCGCCTCGGTGATGGCACTGCCGAGAGCCGGCAGCGCACGCAGCGCGCACTCGATGACCTGTGGCGTTTCACCGCGGAGCCGTTCGCGCCCGATGAGATCGATGAGCGCATGAGCCGCGCCGGCATCGCGACTCCGCTGCCGGAGCTCGCGTCGCGCTGGTCGGCACGGATGGAGGAGGACCTGCGCGCGGCGACGCTCACGCGCCCGGCCACGCAGCCCTTCCCCTGGCATGGCAAGCGCGGTGTGCACACCGAGCATCTCGGTCATCTGCTCGGAGAGATGCAACACCTGCAGCGCAGCTATCCCGGCGCGCGCTGGTGATGGCCGCAGCGACATCCGCGATGGCCGAGCGGGAGGTATGGGAGCTACTCGCCAAGGTGCTCGATCCGGAGATCCCGGTGCTGAGCATCGTCGATCTGGGGATCGTGCGGCAGGTACGACACGGCTCCGACGGCCGACTGCACGTCGCCCTCACTCCAACCTATTCGGGATGCCCGGCCACCGAAGTGATCCGCAGGCTGGTGCGCACGGCGCTCGATACCGGCGGATACCAGGATGCGGTGCTGGAGGAAGTGCTTTCGCCGCCCTGGACGAGCGACTGGCTGACCGCCGCCGGACGCGAAAAGCTGCGGTCATTCGGCATCGCGCCGCCCGCTCAGAGTGTCGCCCATCCACGGCAGCTCCTGCGCGCGCCTGCGGTCAGCTGCCCGCGCTGTGCGAGCCGCGACACGCAGCGGTTGAGCGAGTTCGGCTCGACGCCCTGCAAGGCACACTACCGCTGCAGCGCCTGCGGCGAGCCGTTCGATTACTTCAAGTGCCTCTGAGATGCTCAAGTTTCATCCACTGAAGGTCATGCAGCTCGCCCCGGACGCCGAGGATGCGGTGGCGATTGCACTCGAAGTGCCGCCCGAGCTGCGCGAGGAGTATCTCGGCGCCGCGGGCCAACACGTGGTCGTGCGCCTCATGCTCGACGGCGAGGACACGCGGCGCACCTACTCGCTGGTCAATGCCCCGGGGGAGTGGCCGCTGCGGATCGTGCCGCGCGTGCATGCGCAGGGACGCATGTCGCGACACCTCGCCGAGCAACTGCGCCCGGGTGATGTCCTCGAGGTGCTGCCGCCGAATGGCAGCTTCACTCCGCGGGATGGCGCGACCGCGCGCGGCACCTACGTGGCCTTCGCCGCCGGCTGTGGCATCACGCCGGTGCTGTCGGTGATGCGCGCGCTGCTCGCGCACCCGGAGGCGCGGATGATCCTTTTCTACGGCAACACGGCGAGCGCGCGCACCATGTGTCTCGAGGAGCTGCTCGCCCTCAAGGACCGTTATCTCGGACGGCTGTCGCTGCATTTCGTCATGAGCCGCGAGCCGCAGGAAGTCGCACTCTACAACGGGCGCATCGATGCGGCGCGCGTGCGGCAGTTCGCGGCGGCGCTGTTTGCGCCGCTCCAGGTGAGCGAGTACTTCGTGTGCGGACCCGGGGACATGATCGAGCAGGTCACCTCGACGCTGCGCGCGCTCGGGGTCGAGGCGGCACGCGTGCACGCCGAGCATTTCACCGTAGCCACCACCGACGCGGCGGCGCCCGCGGGGACGGCGGCGGTCAGGGAGGCTGTGCAGGCGGCGCCGGCGCCGGTGGCGGACCGCGCCGCCGCTGCGGACACGTCCGAGGTCATCGTACTCATGGACGGCCGCCGCCGCTCCTTCACCATGAAGATGGACGAGGAGACCGTGCTCGATGCCGCCGCACGTGCCGGGGTGGAGCTGCCGTTCTCGTGCCGCGCGGGGGTGTGTTCCACCTGCCGCACCAAGGTGATCCGCGGCGAAGTCGAGATGGCGCAGAACTACGCGCTCGAGGATTGGGAGCTCGAGCAGGGTTACGTGCTCGCATGCCAGTCGCGCGTGAAGAGTCCTCTGCTCGAGCTCGACTACGACGAGAAGTGATCCTGCGGCGAGCCCCGCACGGCGCCATATTCCTACGGAGCGAGCAGTGAGCTACGCGAACATACTCTTCGATATCAGCGCGGGCATCGCGCGGCTGACCTTCAATCGCCCGGAGCGGCTCAACAGCTTCAACAGCGCCATGCATGCTGAGGTCCGCGCCGCCCTCGCCACGGTGAAGAGCAGCGCCGCCCGGGTACTGGTGATCACCGGCGCGGGACGCGGCTTCTGCGCGGGCCAGGACCTCAACGACCGGGCGGTGAGCCCGGGCGCCGCGGCGCCGGACCTCGGCGAGTCGATCGAGAAGAACTACAAGCCGCTGGTGCTCGCACTGCGCGAGCTGCCGCTGCCGGTCATCGCCGCGGTGAATGGCGTCGCCGCCGGAGCCGGCGCCAACATTGCCCTGGCATGCGATCTGGTGATCGCGGCGCGCTCGGCGAGCTTCGTGCAGGCATTCGCCAAGCTCGGTCTCGTGCCGGACTCCGGCGGCACGTGGTTTCTGCCGCGGCTGATCGGCACTTCGCGCGCGCTCGGACTCGCGCTGCTCGCAGAGAAATTGCCGGCCGAGCAGGCGGCGGCCTGGGGGCTGATCTGGCGCTGCGTCGATGATGCCGAGCTGCCGGCGGTCGTGGAGAGTCTTGCACTGCAGCTCGCCAGCGCACCGACCCGCGGACTCGCGCGCACCCAGCAGGCCATGTACGAAGGGCTCAACCGCACGCTGCGCGAGCAGCTCGACATCGAGCGCGACTACCAGGGCGAGCTCGGCCGCAGCGCCGACTATGCGGAAGGCGTCGCAGCTTTCGGCGAAAAGCGCGCGCCGCGCTTCACCGGCCGCTGAGCGGGGACACCATGAGCCAGCCGGACCAGATGGCAGCGGCCGCCCAGCAGCGCGCGGAACGGGCCGCGGCGGCGCTCTTCGAGCGCGATCGCGCGAGCCAGGCTCTCGGCATGCGGCTGGTCGCCGTGCGTCCCGGCTGGGCGCGCGTCGCCATGCGCGTGCGCGCGGACATGGTGAATGGCCACGGCGTGTGTCACGGCGGCCTCGTCTTCGCGCTCGGCGACAGCGCGTTCGCTTTCGCCTGCAACTCGCACAACGAGTCGACCGTGGCCGCGGCCGCCTCGATCGACTTTCTTGCCGGCGCGCGCGAGGGCGATGAGCTCACGGCGGAGGCGAGCGAGCTGTGGCGCACGCGGCGCAACGGCATCTACGAGATCAATGTCTGCAACCAGCGCGGCGAGCGCGTCGCGCTGTTTCGCGGACGGTCCTATCGCATCGATGGACAGGTGGTGGGCGAGGAGTGAGCACCATGCAGCTGCAGAGTTTCGTTGCCGGCCGCTGGCAATCGGGCGCGGGGGCCGGAGTAGCGCTGCGCGATGCAACCACCGGAGAGGTGATCGCGAAGGCCAGCGCCGAGGGCCTCGACACCGAGCTCATGCTGAGATATGCGCGCGGGACCGGCGGACCGAATCTGCGCCGCCTCACCTTTCACGAGCGCGCTGCACTCATCAAGGCGCTGGCGCGATTCCTCGGCGAGCACAAGGATGAGTTCTACGCGCTTTCTTATGCGACCGGGGCCACCAAGGCGGACTCCTGGATCGATATCGATGGCGGGATCAGCACCCTGTTTGTGTACGCCAGCAAGGGCACCCGCGAGCTCCCCAACAGCCGCGTGTATGTCGATGGTGGTCTGGAAGCACTCTCCAAGAGCGGCAGCTTCATCGGGCAGCACCTGTGTGTACCGCTCGAAGGCGCGGCGGTGCACATCAACGCCTTCAACTTCCCGGTGTGGGGCATGCTGGAAAAGCTCGCGCCGGCCCTGCTCGCTGGCGTACCGGCGATCGTCAAGCCGGCTACCCAGACGAGCTATCTCACCGAGTGTGTATTCCGCCGCATCATCGAATCTGACATCCTGCCGCCCGGTGCCGTGCAGCTCCTCTGCGGCGCAGTAGGGCCGCTCTTCGATCATCTCACCTGTCAGGACGTGGTTTCCTTCACGGGCTCGGCGTCCACGGCACTGAAACTGCGCCAGCACCCGATCGTGAGTGCCGAGGCGGTGCGCTTCACCGCCGAGACCGATTCGCTCAACTCCTCGATCCTCGGTCCGGATGCGGACGCAGGCAGTCCGGAGCTGGAGCTCTTCGTGCGCGAAGTCGTCCGGGAGATGACGGTCAAGGCCGGCCAGAAGTGCACCGCCATCCGCAGGGCGTTCGTGCCGGCTGCAAGGGCCGACGAGGTACTCGAGGCCTTACGCGGCGCTCTCGCACAGGTGGTCGTGGGCGATCCGCGCCTCGAGAAGGTGCGCATGGGACCCGTGGCATCGCTCGGTCAGCGTCGCGAGGTGCTCGAGCAGCTCTCCCGGCTGACCCGGGAGACGGAGCTCATCTGCGGGGGTGCGGGCCAGGCGCAACCCCTCGGGGCGGATGGCGAGCGCGGTGCTTTCCTCGCTCCGACGCTGCTCTACTGCCGCGATGCGGGCGCTGCCCGCGCGGTCCACTCGGTGGAGGCCTTCGGCCCCGTGGCCACGCTGATCCCGTACAGCAGCGTGGAAGAGGCGATAGCGCTTGCCCGGCAGGGCGGCGGCAGTTTGGTCAGCTCCGTATTCAGTGCGGACGATGAGGTCGCCGCACAACTCGTTCTCGGACTCGCTCCGTACCATGGCCGCATCCTCGTGGCGAACCGCCATTGCGCGCGTGACTCCACCGGTCACGGCTCGCCGTTGCCGCACCTGGTGCACGGCGGCCCGGGTCGCGCGGGCGGCGGGGAGGAGATGGGAGGCATCCGGGGGGTGATGCACTACCTGCAGCGCACTGCGGTGCAGGGAACGCCCGACCTCATTACCGCCGCAAGCGGCCGCTGGGTGAAAGGTGCGCGGGAGCGGGACCCGGGGGTGCATCCCTTCCGCAAGCCTTTCGGCGCACTCGCCATCGGCGACACTTTCCATTCGGGCGAGCGCGAGGTAACGGTTGACGACATCGAGCGCTTCGCGGAGCTCTCCGGCGATCGCTTCTATGCGCACATGGATGAGGCCCAGGCGGCACGCAATCCTCTCTTTGGCGGCCGGGTCGCACACGGCTACTTTCTCGTGTCCGCGGCGGCTGGGCTGTTCGTCGAGCCGGACTATGGGCCGGTGCTGGCCAATTACGGCATCGACCACCTGCGCTTCGTAAAGCCGGTGAAGCCGGGGGACCGCATCCGCGTGCGCCTCACCTGCAAGGAGAAATCGCTGCGGACCGGCAGCGGTTACGGCGAGGTGCGCTGGGACACCGCCATCGTCAACCAAAATGGCGAAGCAGTCGCCAACTATGACGTGCTTACGATGGTGAGCGAGAGCGCGACACCCAATGCGGCTGCGGACTGAGCTGCAAGTCCGAGTGAGCGGCTCATCGCACGGCGCCTGGCTCACGGCGATTGGTGCTCAAGTCAGGAAAGGCGCGCAGGGAGCCGGTAACCTTCAAAGGAAACTCTAGCTCGGTGCCGAGCCCGTCCACGCCTTTCACGCTCAGACGCACGCGGTAGTCGGCAGATCTCGTATACGTGTGCGACGCTCGGGCGCCTTCGGCGCCGGTGCCGTCGCCGAAGTCCCAGCGATACTCGACGATCGGCGCATCATCGCTCTTGGCCTGTGCCGCAACCTGCATGGGCTCGCCGATGCTCGCCGAGCCCGGTACCTGTGCCGAGGCGCCCGGGGCACTCTCGGGAACCGTGGTGTCGATCAGCTTGAGCATGGTGACGGACTCAGGTGGCTCATTGGTGAGTTCGATCGCGCCACCACTCAGCGGAGTTGCCGGCGCGGAGTGCAGCACATTCGTGACCTTGAAGTTATGGTCCGGAGGCAGTCCCAGCCCGGCCAGCGCGAGCTTGTGCGAGTGTGTTGAGCTGGTCCAGTTGAAAACGGTGAGAATCGCCTGCCGTGCAGACTCCTTGAGCAGGAAGACGCTCGGCTGCTCGTCTTCCGGGCGATAGCTGAGAAGATCGACGGGTGTCGAAGCGCGGCCGAGCTTCGCCATGTTGAGCAGGTCGCGGTTCTCGACGAGCGCCAGACGTTCGCTCTGCGCGCCAAGTGTCGGCAGGTCATCGCCGATCTCATACATCCCGCCGGAAACGGCGGACAGTGCAATCGAGGCCTCGGCCGCCGCGAGCGACAGCTCCGGCTTCAGCTCGCTGACATCGGCAAACTGCTGGGGGCAGAGATTGAAAGCATCCGGATCGTTCACGAAGAAATTCCGGTGCATGTAGAAACGCGCTGCGATGCCCGTGCCCGCCTCGCGTGTTGCTTCGAAAGAGTGACCGGTGTCCTGCGAGATGCGGCCGGTGTCGACCAGCCCAACGGCGTTCAGCATGGGACTGCCGTCCTTGTCGAGAACGACCTGCTCGCCCACCGCTGCCCGCAGGATCTGCAAGCCGATGCGCTGCGCTTCCAGCGCCGTCGTATTGGGCCGAAATCGGTATCCCTCGATCGCGGTGGTATCCATGAAGTCGAGCTTGATGAAGCGCACGCCCCATTCGCGCACCATCGTGCGATAGGTCTGGCGCAGATACTGCTGTGCGCCGGGATGAGTCGTGTCGAGCGTGTAGATCCGATCGGTGTGCTGCCCGCGGTCGCCGAACACCTCACCGCTCGCTATCGGCTCGCCCTGGGCGTTCCTCACCAGCCAGTCTTTATGATGCTCGTAGACCCACGCCCGGCGTGTGACCTCGAACACTCCGGTCCAGATACCAAAGATCAGTCCGTCGGCGGTCACGTGATGGCCTAGCGCGCGCATGCCGGCGGGAAACTGCAGGATGTTGGCCGTGGTGTATTCCCCGCGGGCGTACTGGTAGCCCTCGTCGACCTGGAAATAACGGTAACCGAAGCTGGCGAGGTGCTGCGCAAGCCAGTCGGCATTGGCGAGCGTCTCGCCCTGGTTGATGGCGGCGTAGAACGCCGTCCAGCTCCACCACCCGATCGGGGTCGCCACGGGGATGCGCGCATGGTGCAGCTGGCGGATCGCCTCACCGTAGCGGAGCAGTTGCGCATGGTAATCGCCGCCGGCTGCGAGCAGCAGACGCTCGCCGGTCATTTCCGCACCCGGGGCGAGCGGCAGACTGAGCTCGACCTGGTCCACTGCGGGAGAGTGCTTCAGGTCGAAGTCGCGCTGGATCTCGGTGGTCCCAGTGGAATCCACGGAGAATGCCGCGATTGTCGCCGTACCGCCTGCTGCCGCCTGCAGGTGGAGGATTGTCAGGAAGCGTTCGGAAGTTAGCGCGCCCACGAAGAAGCTCTCGCCGCTTTCGCGGTTGTAGACGAGCTGACTGCCGACAGCACGATGCATGCCCCCCGGTGCCGCGCCCAGGTCGTAGATCTTCATTGCGGGCCAGTCCTCGCTGAAGCTGTCGGACAGCACGCGATCTGCAGACGCGGGTCCGCCCAGCTCGAGAATACGGGGACCGGTCGCCTCGAGAGCCCGCAGCGTCTGGACGTGCAGCTCCCGTCCGGTGTTATTGCGCAGGCTCACCTGCACGGTCGCATACGGGCGCTGCTCGTAGAGGCGAACGCTGTAGCTCAGCTCCGGTGCGTCGAGGCCGCTGCAGGTGACGCGCAGTTCCGTGCCCGCGCCGAGCTCATCGCTGAAGGCGGATCGCTTCGACACACACCGCGGATAGTCGCTGGAGCGCACCCAGTGGTGATCGACCTGCGCACCGCTGCGCGCCTGCAGAATGGCGGCTCCGTTTGGCATCGCAACCGAATACGAGCCGTGCTGCGCATCAACGAGCAGCGAGAGCCCTTTGTCGCCGAGCGGCTGTGCGACGCCCGGTGATGCGGCAGACGCGCAAGTCAGGATGAGCAGGAGCGGCATGGGGGAGAGTCGCATGTTGGTGACTCGCTATGGCGCTGGCAGCCTGCGGGCTGACTTCTTTGCGCCGAATGTGCGCGCGCGCTGCGGCACTGTCAATCGCCGCGCTCAGCTGCCTGGCGCAAGTGTGAAGGTATGGCCACGCGTCGAGACGGCCTTGACGAGCGTCCACACGGCATCGCCGGGACGCAGACCGAGCGCGCGACGTGCATCCTGAGTGATCCGCGCGAGCACGATCGCACCGCCGACATCGACCCGCACGAGCACAGCGCCGAACTCGTCATCGGAGATCGCGATGACGGTGCTGGCAAGTGCGTTGCGCACGGACAGCCCCTGCACGGGCTGCGTGGCGAGGATGACATCGCGGGCGAGCAGCTGGAGGCGTATGCGTGCACCCGGGCGCACATCGCGCAGACTCACGTGCAGGGTGCCGGTGCCGACAGCAAGCTCTGCGCTGCCCGTTTCAGCGTTGACGCGAGTAACCAGTCCCTCGATCACCGCCCCGACGAGGTCCGGGCCGATGATGCCCTGCAGCTCCGGATAGAGGCTGATCTCCTCCACCGCTCCTTCCGCGAGCACTCGTCCGCCCTCGAGCAGCACCAGGTGCGTGGCCAGTCGCAGCACCTCCTCAAACTGGTGGCTCACATACACCATGGGAATCGAGAGGCGATCGCGCAGCGCCACGAGATACGGCAGCACCTCCTCGCGTCGTGCCACATCGATCGAGGCCAGGGGCTCATCGAGCAGCAGCAGTCGCGGCCGGGAGAGCAGGGCGCGTCCGAGCGCTACCCGCTGACGCTCTCCGCCCGAGAGCTCCCACGGTTTGCGCTGCAGGAGGCGCGTGAGCGCGAGCAGTGTCACGACCTCATCGAAGGCGATCAGCGCCGGTGCATGTCGGCGCCGGCGCTCGCCGTAGCGCAGGTTGCCCTCGACCGAGAAGTGCGGGAACAAGCGGGCATCCTGGAATACGTAGCCGATGCGGCGCCGCTCCACCGGTACCGTGATTCCGATGCGCGCATCGGCGAGCACCTCGCCATCGAGGCAAACCGCGCCGGCGTCGGGCTTGAGCAGTCCGGAGATAACATTGGTGAGCGTGCTCTTGCCGCTGCCCGAGCGGCCGAACAGTGCGATGACGCCCGGGGTCGGAGCCGTAAAGGTCGCGTCGAGACGGAACTGCGCGAGCTGCTTGACTACGGAAACTTCCAGCACGTCAGCCGCCAAGATAACGACGTACCCGCCGCACCAGCAGCTCCGCCGCGAGGAGTCCGATGAGACCGAGCGCGAAAGACAGGATGGCGAGCCGCAGCGCGAGCGCATCGCCGCCCGGAGACTGCATCGCGGTATAGAGCGCCAGCGGCAGCGTACGGGTGACACCGGGTACGTTCGAGGCAAAGGTGATGACTGCGCCGAACTCTCCGAGTCCGGCGGCGAATGCCGTCACCGCGCCCGCGAGGATTCCGGGCAGCATCAATGGGAGCGTGACGGAGAGAAATCGGTCGAGGGGTGCGGCGCCGAGCGTGCGTGCCGCATCCTCGAGCCCACGGTCGACGTTATCGAGCGACAGGCGGATAGCGCGCACCATGAGCGGGAAAGTCATGACCGCAGTGGCGAGCGCTGCACCCGCAGTGGTGAATGCCAGCTGGATGCCGAAGTGCTCGCGCAGCCAGCTCCCGAGCGGAGCGCGGGCTCCGAAGACCAGCAACAGCACATAACCGACCGCCACCGGTGGCAGCACCAGCGGCAGGTGCACGAAGGCATCGAGCAGGAGCCGCCCGGGGAAACGCGCACGCGTGAGCAGCCAGGCCGCCAGCACCGCGAGCGGCAGACTGAAGCCGACGCTGCGCACCGCGACCTCGAGGCTCAGGCGCAGCGCCTCCAGCTCGGCAGAGTCTGGCGAACCGTTCATATGGATCGGCGCGAAGCAGAAGAGTTGGTGTTGCTTCGCGGGACTCTCTCACACGACCCCCGCGGACGGCCAGACCCCGGGCCGCCGCTGCCGCGTCGGCCGCCGATTCAGGCAACCAGCGCGGACTTTATGGCGATTGGTGTATGGTTTGCAGGAGTGAGCGCCTGTGCGGCGAGGCCCTTCTGTTCGAGCCACTCGCGGTTGAAGAGTCGTGACTGATACTTCGCCCCGCTATCGCACAGCACGGTCACCACGACATGCCCAGGTCCGAGCTCGCGCGCGACCTCGAGAGCGGCTGCCACATTGATCCCCGAGGTCGAGCCGAGAAACAGTCCTTCCTCATGCAGCAAGCGGTACACACAACGCACCGTAGCGGAGTCCTCGATCAGCACGGCATCGTCAATGGGCGCGCCCTCGAGGTTCGAGGTCACACGGCCGATGCCGATGCCCTCGGTAATCGAGCCGCTGCCGGTCGCCGCGAGTGCTCCGCGGCGAATGTAGGCGTAGAGACTGCTGCCGGGCGGATCGGCGAGCACGCAGCGCACGGTACGGCGGTGTGATTTGAGGAACTCGCTGACTCCGGCGAGTGTGCCGCCGGTGCCCGTGGCGGCAACGAAGGCATCGATGCGCCCGTTGGTCTGTGTCCAGATCTCAGGCCCGGTGGTGCGAAGGTGAACCTCGCGGTTCGCCGTGTTGTCGAACTGATTCGACCAGATCGCGCCGGGAAGCGAAGCGGCCAGGCGCTGCGCGACTCGTTGGTACTGATTGGGATTGCTGTACGGCACGACGGGCACCTTGTGAACTTCGGCGCCCAGCATCTCGAGCAGCCGATACTTCTCCGGTGACTGGTTATCCGGCATGACGATGACGCAGCGGTAACCGCGGGCGTTGCATACGTGCGCAAGTCCGATGCCGGTGTTACCTGCGGTTCCCTCGACCACGGTACCGCCGGCGCGCAGCTCTCCGCGCCGCTCTGCCTCAGCGACGATCGCCGCCGCCGCGCGGTCCTTCACCGAGCCGCCGGGATTCATGAACTCGGCCTTACCCAGAATTTCGCAGCCGGTCTCCTCGCTCAGCCGCCGCAGACGAATCATGGGAGTATTGCCGATAGCCCCGACGAAGCCGTCCACTGCGCTCATGCCAGTGCTCCTGCCGTCTCCACGGCTATGCTTGCGGGAGCTGCAACCGTGGCGTCGCCCGTTGCACCGAGACCCGGGATCTCAGTCGGCAGATCCGCCGAGAACGCCGCGACGTTGCCCACGACGAGCAACGCCGGTGGGGCGATCTCCAGGGTCTTCACCCGCGGGATGATGCTGGCGAGCGTACCACGCACGATCCGCTGGTCGGCAAGGGTCGCGCATGCGATGACCGCAGCCGGATGCTCCGCCGCGGCTCCGGCCGCGCGCAGTCGTCCTACGATCTCGGGCAAATGTCCGAGCCCCATGTAGAAGACCACCGTGTGCCGCGGATCAGCGAAGAACTCCCAGTCGGACGCGGGGTGGCTTTCGCCCTGATGACCATTCACGAAGCTCACACTGTGCGCGAGGCGGCGATGAGTGAGCGGCAGTGCGGCGCTCGCCGCCGCACCGAGCGCTGCGGTGACCCCCGGGACGATGGTGCACGGAATGTCGTGCGCGGCGAGCACCTCGAGTTCCTCGCCGCCACGGCCAAATACGAACGGATCGCCTCCCTTGAGACGCGCGACGCGTTTGCCGGCGAGTGCATGACGCAGCAGCAGCTCGTGGATCCGCTCCTGCTGGCCGGACTCGCCCGGTGCCTTGCCGACAAAAATCTGCTCGGCGTCGCGGCGCGCGCGCGCAAGTACCTGTGGACTCACCAGGCGGTCGTAAAGGATCACATCGGCCTGCTGTAGAAGCTGCAGGGCCCTGAGGGTGAGCAGGTCCGGGTCACCCGGTCCCGCGCCGATGAGGTAAACCTCGCCGAGCGCGGCGCCGGCGTTCTGCGCCGTGGGCGCTGTGGTCAGCTGCGCTGCGCGGAGCTCACGGATGTAGGCCCGTTCTGCACAGACCTCATCGCCCGCAATCAGGCGGGTCGCCACGGGCCCGCTGACGATGCGCTCCCAGAACCGCCGCCGGGCAGGCGCGTCGAGCGCGCTCTTCAGCGCGCGGCGCCGCTCCCCCATGAAGCGCGCCAGCGCACCAAGCCGTGCCGGCAGCTGCGCCTCGATCTGCGCGCGTATGCGACGAGCGAGGACCGGAGCACGACCCGCCGAGCTCACCGCAACGAGGATCGGCGAGCGGTCGATGATGGCGGGAAAAATGAAAGTCGACAGCTCGGCGTCGTCCACCACATTCACCGGCAGGCCGCGCTCCTGTGCCGCCTGGGACACTGCACGGTTGACATCGGCATCGTCGGTCGCGGCGATCACGACGACCGCATCGGCGAGGTGAGCCGGCGTGAAAGGCGCCGCGACGTGCCGCAGCTCACCACGCGCCACCTCTGCGGCGAGCTGCGGATCGAGATGAGGCGCGATGAGCG
Organism: Steroidobacteraceae bacterium; assembly: GCA_035495655.1. Lineage (GTDB taxonomy): Bacteria > Pseudomonadota > Gammaproteobacteria > Steroidobacterales > Steroidobacteraceae > 13-2-20CM-66-19. The sequence goes on along the minus strand of DATJFM010000089.1, from coordinate 53,660 downwards.
TAATGTGCGCACCCGCTGCGCGCAGCGCGCTCACCTTGCGCATGGCCACGGCGCCGCCGCCTACCACCGCGACCGGCCGCTGCTCCAGGCGCAGGAAAATGGGCAGATAGTCCATCGCCGCCGCGGCACTCACGCCGGCGCAGCCAACGCCGCACCCTCGCGGCCGGCAAGCGCTGATCGCGATCGCGGATGCAGCCCGCACTCGCGCGACTCGGCGCGCTCCCACCACCACCGGCCCGCCCGCGGGCTCTCGCCCGGCTGAATGGCGCGTGTGCAGGGTGCGCAGCCGATGCTCGGGAACGCGCGATCATGCAGCGGGTTGTAGGGCAGTCGCTGCATGCGGATGTATTGCCAGACCTCCGCTTCGTTCCAGTCGATGAGCGGACTGATCTTGTACAGCCCATGCTCCGCGTCCCACTCGATGGGCTGGCCGTTCGCGCGGCCGGCCGATTGCTCGCGGCGCACGCCCGTGATCCAGGCGGGAAAGCCGGAGATGGCGCGTTGAAAGGGCTCCAGCTTGCGCACGCGGCAGCATTCCCGACGCGCCTCGATGCTGTGGTAGAAGCCGTTGACCCCCTGCCGTGCGACCAGACGCTCGAGGGCGCCCGCATCGGGGTACATGACGCGCAGCGCGCGCTTGTAGCGGCGCTGCAGACGCTCGAGCAGCTCGTAGGTCTCCTCGTGGAGCCGCCCGGTATCGATGCTGAAGATGTCGATCTGCGGCAGGTGCGTCCAGATGATGTCGGTCAGCACCATGGCTTCGGCGCCGAGGCTGTTGGCGTAGGTCAGTCGGCCATGCTGCGCGAGCGCGCGGCCGAGCAGCGCGCGTACGGCCGCGACTTTGTGTTCCAGCTCGGGCATCGGCAGCTCTGCCATGATGTGCCCGACTATAGCGATGCCACCCGGACCTCCAGAACGAATGATTGCTTCTGAGGGACTGCGCGCCGGTTATGGAACGGTTACGGACGGCTCACGGCACGGTTGCCGGTTGAGTTAGTCTGTACACATGGACGGTACTCGGTGAAGCTGCACCAGCTGCGTTATCTCGCCGCGGTTGCCCAGAGCGGTCTCAACATCACCGCCGCGGCGCACAAACTGCACACCTCGCAACCGGGCGTGAGCAAGCAGATCAAGCTGCTCGAGGACGAGCTCGGATTCCAGATCTTCGTGCGTGAAGGGCGCAATCTCGCGCGCATTACCCCCGCCGGACAGCAGGTCATCGAGCGCGCGGTACGCATACTGCAGGAGGCGAGTGCGATCCGCAGTCTCTCGACCGAGCTGCGCGATGAGGGCAAGGGGAGCCTGTCGATCGGCACCACCCACACGCAGGCGCGCTATGTGCTGCCGGATGTGATCCGCGAGTTCCGCGGCCGCTACCCGCAGGTGCGTCTCAACCTCCACCAGGGGACCTCCGAGCAGATCGCCGAAATGGTGGCGAGCGATCGTATCGACTGCGCCATCGCTACCGGCTCCGAGCATCTATTCAGCGATCTCACGCTGCTGCCCTGTTACCGCTGGCACCGCACCGTGATCGTGCCGAAGGGGCATCCGCTCGCCGATGGGGGGCGTCTTACCTTCAAGGCGCTCGCCGCCTATCCGCTCATCACCTACACGTTCAGCTTCACCGGCCCCTCATCGCTCCACGAGGCGTTCGCGCGTGCCTCGCTCAGCCCGAATGTCGCCATCACGGCGCGCGACGCGGACGTCATCCAGACTTACGTGCGGCTCGGGCTCGGGGTGGGCATCGTCGCGCACATGGCGGTCGATGAGCACGATCCGGATCTCGTAGCGGTCGATGCATCGCACCTGTTCTCCGCGCACATCACCTGGATCGGTTTTCGCCGCGGGACGGTGCTGCGCAAGTTCATGTACGAATTCGCGCAGCTGCTCGCACCGCACCTCGATCGCAGGACGGTCGACCGCGCGCACCGTGCGGCCTCGGCGGAAGAGGTGGCGGCGCTGTTCGTCGATACGGTGCTGCCGGAGCGTTAGGAAGCTTTTGGTGGCGGCCCGGCCCGGGCCGGGGCAGCGCGCCTGCACAGAGCGCAGCCGCCAGTTCCCTTTGGCCGACCATACTCAACCTTTTGGTGAATTATTGCCGGGAGCACTCACGGGCGCGCCGTGAAAAGGACCGAAGCGCTGCTGCCGCAGTGCCACCTGCGCCGAGCCCGGCTGGTACGCGACGCTATAGCGGCTGAATGCGCGCCGCACGGCCTCGAGGTCCGTGCCGGGCGGTGGCTCCAGGCTGTCGAAACCGCAACGCGCCAACAGGAAGGCCTGGTCCTGACGCACCCCGGCACCGATGGCGCGCAGCTCGCCGCGGAATGCGAGACGCCCGCGCAGCAGCCGCGCCTGGGAGTACCCGCGGCCATCTCCGGAGTTGGGAAATTCGAGTGCGATGAGCGCAAGCCGGGGCAGAAGAGCCGCGAGCTCCTCCACGGCGTCGGCCGGACCGAGACGCGCGCCGAGCGCTCCGCTGCGTGCCTGCCAGCGCAGCGGGTCACTGCGAAGTTGCGCGAGGGGTACGATCAGCGGGTTGGCCTCTGGGGCCTCTGGGGCCTCTGCGGCCTCTTGGGCCTCTGCGGCCTCTTCGCCGAGATAGCGCCATTCGTCGGTCAGCAGCTCACGCCGCCGCAGGATGTGCCGCATAAGCGCGCTCCCTGAATGGGCTCACGCCGAGCCGCCGGACGGTATCGATGAAACGCTCTCCCTCCTCACGCAGCTCGCGGTAGGCCTCGACGATGCGCTCGAGGGTGAGTGCCACCTCGTGCTGCGCGACCGACGGCCCGATCACCTCACCGAGTGCCGTGAAGCCGTTAGCCGAGCCGCCCAGGCTGATCTGGTACCACTCCTCACCGTGCTTATCGACACCGAGTATGCCGATGTGCCCCACGTGATGATGCCCGCAGGCGTTCATGCAGCCGGACATCTTCAGCTCGATCTCGCCGAGGTCGTAGAGGTAGTCGAGGTCGTCGAAGCGCTGCTGGATCTGGCGTGCCACCGAGATGGTCCCGGCATTGGCGAGCGAGCAGAAATCGAGGCCCGGACAGGCGATCATGTCGGTGAGCGTGCCGATGTTGGGCATTGCCAGACCCAGGGCCGCGAGCTCCCGCCACACCTCGTGCAGCAGCCGCTGCGGTACATCGGCGAGCAGCAGATTCTGCGAATGGGTACTGCGCACGAGCCCGAAGCTCACGCGCTCGGCGAGATTCGCGACACCCTCCATTTGCGCGGCCGTCATGTCGCCCGGCACGGCTCCGTGTGCCTTGAGAGAGACGAGCACCGCACGGTAGCCCGGCACCCGGTGCGCTCGCGTGTTGTAGCGATACCAGGCCTGGAAAGCCGGCTCGCTGCCGCTGGCCGGGTCGCAGTCGGTGAGCGTCTCATAGGAGTGCGGGCGGAAAAATGCGCGCACGCGCTCGAGCTCTGCGGCGCTCAGCTGCGTGGCGTGCGCGCGGCCTGCCTGCCACTCGCGCTCGATCTCTGTGCGGAAGCGCTCGGTGCCGAGTGATTTGACCAACACTTTGATACGCGCCTTGTGGATGTTGTCCCGCCGGCCGTGCAGGTTGTAGACGCGCAGGATGGCTTCCAGATACGCGAGCAGCTCAGGAAGCGGCAGCCACTCGCGGATGAGCTGACCGATGGCCGGGGCGCGCCCCAGGCCGCCGCCGACGCGCACGCTGAAGCCGATCTCGCCGTGCGCACCGCGCCGCAGCTGCAGGCCGATGTCGTGTACTTCGGAGGCCGCGCGATCCTCCGCAGAACCGGTCACCGCGATCTTGAATTTCCGCGGTAGGTAGGTGAATTCCGGATGGAGCGTCGCCCACTGGCGAATGATTTCGCAATAAGGACGCGGGTCGTCGATCTCATCGGGCGCGATACCCGCCATGTGGTCGGCAGTCACGTTACGCACGCAGTTGCCACTCGTCTGGATGGCATGCATCTGCACACGCGCGAGCTCGGCGAGGATGTCAGGAACGTCCGCGAGAGCCGGCCAGTTGAGCTGGAGATTCTGCCGTGTGGTGAAGTGCCCGTAGCCGCGATCGTAGCGCCGCGTGATCCAGGCGAGTGTCCGCAGTTGCTGCGCAGAGATAAGCCCATAGGGGAGGGCGATGCGCAGCATCGGCGCGTGGCGCTGGATATACAGGCCGTTGCGCAGCCGCAGCGGGCGGAATTCCTCCTCGGACAGCTCCCCTGCGAGGTGCCGGCCAACCTGGTCGCGGAATTCGGCGACGCGCTGATCGACCAGCGCCTGGTCGAGCTCGTCGTAGCGGTACATGCCGCCCGACTATAGGCCGGGGGCCCGGCGGGTCTAATACCGTGTGGTTTGGTGCCCCCTTTCTGGGGTTATAACCGCGTGCGACACTAGCAGCACGTGCGAGGAGGGATTGTGGCGGGACTGTATTTCGAGCAATTCGACGCCGGGCAGCGCTTCGAGCACCTGCTGCGCCGCACGGTCACCGAAACCGACAATCTGCTCTTCAGCGCCCTCACCATGAATCCCGCCGCGATCCATCTGGACGCGGAATACTCCAAGGGCACGCCGTTCGGCGAACGGATCGTCAACAGCGTGTTCACGCTGGGTCTGCTCGTGGGCCTCTCGGTCTACGACACGACCTACGGCACGACGATCGGCAATCTCGGCTGGGAGGAGGTGCGTTTCCCGCGTCCGGTGCTGATTGGGGACACGCTGCACGCGGTCACCACCGTGCTCTCCAAGCGTGAGAGCCAGTCGCGCAAGGACTCCGGCATCGTGGTGTTCGAGCATCGGGCGTTCAACCAGCGCGATGAGGAGGTCGCCTCCTGCCGGCGCGTCGCGCTCATGCTGAAGAGGCCGGCTCCTTGAGTCCCGCCCGGCGACCAGCGCGCCGTGCGCTGCGCGCGCGGCGCGGAGCGGGGGCACGCGCGGCGGCGCGGGTTGAGCGCGCATCACCTGCGCTGGCGCTGCGCTCGTGGCTCTTCGTACCCGGTGACAGCGAGCGCAAGCAGGAGAAGGCGCTGGCAAGCGCCGCGGATGCGGTGATTCTCGATCTGGAGGACTCGGTGGCCGCGCCGCAGTTGGCGGCGGCGCGACGCCGTGTCGGCGAGCTGCTGCGCTCAGTGCGCGCGCGCGGTCGACCGCAGCTGTGGGTGCGTGCGAATGCTCCATCGAGCGATCTGCTGCGCGAGGATCTCGAGGCCGTGTTCGCCGACGGGCCACCCGATGGTATCGTCCTGCCGAAAGTGTCGGGACCGGGGGAGCTCCCCCCGGTCGCACGGCGGCTCGCCACGCTCGAGGCGCGCCTCGGCATGGAGCCGGGGGCAACACGGCTTCTCATCATCGCGACCGAGACCCCTGCCGGTGTTCTCTCGCTCGCGCAGTACCCGACCGTGCTCGGCCCGATGACGAGCGTCCGCCAGCGGATTGCGGGCCTCACCTGGGGCGGCGAGGATCTCAGCACCACCCTTGGCGCGCTCGCGCAGCGCGATGCCGGCGGTACACTCACCTTCACCTTTCAGCTGGCGCGCACGCAGTGCCTGCTGGCAGCGGTGGCTCTCGGCGCGCAGGCCATCGATGGTATCTGCACCGACTTTCGTGACGCGGCGCGGCTGCAGCACGAGCTCGACGCGGCGCGGCGCGATGGGTTCAGCGGCAAGCTCGCGATTCACCCCGAGCAGATTGCCACGATCAACGCTGCGTTTGCGCCCACCGAGGCCGAGCGCGAGCATGCACGGCGGGTGGTCGCGGCGTTTGCCGGTGCGCCGGCGGCAGGCGTCGTCAGCCTCGATGGCCGGATGATCGACCGGCCGCACCTGCTGCAGGCACAGCGCATCCTCGCGAGCGCGCAACGAGAGCCGGACCGATCATGAAACTGAGGATCAAAGGACCGACGTTGAGATTGCGCCTCACGCAGGGCGAGATGCGGACGCTGCAGGATGCGGGCGAGGTCGAAGACGAAGTGCCATTCGCGCCCGGAGTCAGCCTCGTCTATCGGCTCAAGCGCGACGCGTTCGGCCGCGAAATCACCGCCAGCTTCCGCGACGGGGTGATAGAGGTGCTCATTCCCGAAGGCAACGCGCGCGAGTGGTGCGTGACTTCGCTCGTGACGCTCGCGCACGAGCAGTCGCTTCCGCATGGATCGCTGCGCATCACGCTGGAGAAGGACTTCGCCTGCCTCGCACCGCGGGAAGGGGAGGATGAGTCGGACAATTTCCCCCACCCCGACGCTGAGAGCGGCAAGAGCTGCTAGGCACGCCGCGGAAAGCGGCTCAGCGCGGGTTCTCCACCGTTTCGAGTGCGAGCAGATCCTCCGGCGTATCCACATCGATGGCGGCGCTCGGCATGGGCACGCGCACCACGCGATCGGGATCGCGCATCAGCAGCGCCTGCGCCCCGCTATCGCCACGCAACTCGCTCAGTGCACGGAACGAGCTACGCGGAAAGATAGCCGGAGTGCCGCAGGATCCGCCGTACAGCGCCGCCGCAATGTGCTGAGGCTGCTTGCGCCAGCTGCCGGCGAGCCGGCGTAAGTCATCCGCAGTGATCGAAGGCTGATCCGCCAGCAACAGCATGACCGCGCTGCAGGCGGCCGGCAGCCGCGCTACCCCGGCGCGAATAGAACTGGCGAGGCCCTCGCGCCACACCTGATTGATGACGACCGCGCCTGGGGAGTGCTTCAGCAGCGGGGCGAGTTGCGCCGCACCCGAGCCCAGAACCACGATGAGCGAGTTGCCGGTGACTTCCGCCGCGCGCGTGACGGCCGTGTGCAGCAGCGGCCGGCCCGCGACTCGGACCAGCTGCTTGGGGGAGCCGAAGCGTGTCGATGCACCGGCAGCCAGCACCACGGAGTAGAGGCCGTCGCTGCGAGCGGATCTGTTCGTGCGCTTCAAGCGCGTTCCATCGCCGTACCGAGTGTCGTACCCGGAGGTAGCTGTGCCGCCACCAGCGCAAAGCGCCGCCGCTCCTCGAGGATCGAATCCGCATCGATGCCGCTGAGGATGCGCCAGTCGCCGGTTCGGGTGTTGGAAGCGAGCAGGGCCTCGAGCGCCTCGCGCCGCGTACTCCACATGCCGTTGAAGTACTCGCGAAACTCGCGCCAGCTCCTCTGGCGAGCGGCCATGTCGGACGCTGCGGTGGTCGCGCACGCTGTTTCGAGCTTGGCGAGCGCATCGCGGCTGCGGCCATGGCGCGTGAGCACCTCTTCGAATCCGCGCCGCGACGGATCGTCGGCACTGAAGCGCACCTGGATTAGATCTGCGAGCCGATGGTCGCGCTCCTCGAACCAGGCCAGCACACAGGCGAGGTAATCGACGGAAGCGCGCCGGAACTGGCCGAGGGACTCGCTCATCGGCCCTGCGCCGGTGTCGGACCCGAGCGCGGTTGCGCAGGCATTCGCGACGGCGATGGCGTGCGCGCGCTCGAGTGCGAGTTGGCTACGGATGAGCTGGATCTCGTTCATGGGCGATCCACAAATGACTCGAGATAGATCCTATAACGCTTTGAATGCATGCGCTAATTGGCGTTATGCACGAAGGCGTGCAGCTGCGCCACGATCGCAAGAGCGATCGACTCCGGAGTGCGCCCGCCGAGCGGTAGTCCCACGGGCGCATGCAGGCGTCCTTGCAGGAGGCGCGCATCGGTCCCCAGGTCCGCCAACAGCCGCTGGCGGCGCACTGCAGGCCCGAGAAGGCCGACGTAAGGAATCCCGCTCGCGGCGAGCCGGCGCAAGTACGCCAGGTCGGAGGAGAGGTGATGGCTCATCACGATGGCCGCGGTGAACTTCGCGAGATCGAGAGCCTCCGGCAACTGCTCGGGCCGCGCGAGCAGCACCCGCTCTGCTGCCGGAAAGTGGCGCCGGTCCGCGTACGCTTCCCGGTGATCTACCAGTGTGACCTTCCAGCTGAGGCGGGCTGCCAGATCGACGACCGGCACTGCGTCGGGACCTGCTCCGAGCAGCAATACGCGCGGCGGTAGCGCCAGCGGCAGCACGAAGAGTTTCCACGACGGTTGTTCGAGCCAAAGGGTCTCGCCCTGGGCCGCGGCGGAGCGCAGCAACTCTTTCACCGCTGGCGCGGCGAGCGGCCCTTCCAGGCCGGTAGCCGGCGCATCCTCGGCTGGCAGTACGACCGCACCCGCCAGCAGCTCAGGCTGCGAGGACTCGACGACCACTCCGATGGCTGTCGGCGCGTGGGCTTCGAGCGCTGCCGCCAGATGGCCGAGCGGTTGCCAGGCGTTCGCGGGACCTGCCTGCAGCAGGAGTATCTGCATCGCACCTTCGCAGCCGAGCCCGAGTCCCCACAGCAGATCGTCCGCCGTGCGCGCGTCATAGTGCACGTTGCGCGCTGCACCGCTTGCGATGACCGTGCGGGCATGCTCGCGCAGATCTCCCTCCAGGCAACCTCCCGAGATCAAGCCGGCGTACTCGCCATCATCGGCAATCACGATGAGTGCGCCCGGCTTTCGATAGGTCGAGCCGACGGTGCGCACCAGAATGCCGAGCGCCACTGCCCGACCGGCGGCGCGTTCGCGCTGGTACAGGGGCAACAGCGGACCGAGTGTAGCTTCCACGGCGCACCCATTATGCCAGCCCGTGGCCGGCGCCCATGCTAAATTATCCGCATGGCGAATAAATCATTGCAGCCCGGCACAACGAGCGCACGCGAGCAAGGCAGCCGCGTACGCAGGCGGCGCACTCGCGGGCGCCCGCCGGCGGGCAGCGTGGGAAATGTGCGCGCGCGCCTGCTGGAGGCAGCGCGCGAGCTGTTCCTGCGTTATGGTTACCGCGCCGTCTCGAGCCGCCAGATCGGGGCGGCGGCTGGAGTCAATTTCGCGATGATCCGCTACTACTTCGGCGGCAAGCCCGGGCTGTATCGGGAAATACTCCAGGGTCTCTTGCCCGCGCAGCTCGCGGATATCGAGGCGTGGGCAAGCGGTGGCGAGGGGCAGCTCGAGGAACTACTCGCCAACATCGTGCGCACATGGGCTGCGCATCCGTGGATAGCGGGTTTCGTGTTGCGCGAGGTGTTGCTGCCCGGTGGGCCGATGCGCGCAATGTTTCTGCGTGAGTTTCCCGAGCGGCTTGCACCGCATATCGAGCGCGTCGTACTGGAGCACATGCGCCGCGGCCGCGTGCGCGCCGACCTGGATCCGAAGCTGCTGGTGCTGTCCATGGTCAGTCTGGCGATTTTTCCCTTTCTCGCTTTCGCGCTCACCAGCCGGGTGTTCGGTGTGCGGCACGACGAGGAGTTCGTGGCACGTTTCATCGCACACACCGAGGCGCTGCTCACGCGTGGTGTCGCTGCAGCGCACCCGAACGGTGCACGCGCAACGGCCGCGCACGCCGTCGTTGCGCGCGCGCGGGAGCGTCAGTAGAGTCCCACGGCCTGTCCGGCTCCATCAACCTCTGGTTTAAATGGTCCAGCCCGATCCCTGGGTCGTGCACAAGTTCGGGGGGTCGAGCGTCGCCGACGCCGACTGCTTCCGTAAGGTGGCGGCCATACTCGAAGCCGCGCCCGCGGGGCGCCTGGCGGTGGTGCTGTCCGCCTGCCGCGGCGTCACCGACGCATTGCTGCGCCTGGTCGCGCTCGCCGAACGTCATGATGAGCGTGTGGGCGCAGAGGTGGCGCAGCTGCGCGACCGCCACGTGGCGATTGCCGAGGAGCTGCTCAGCCCCGCCGGTGCGCAGCGCTTCCGCGCTTCGTTCGAGAGTGACTGCCGGGACCTGCAGCAGGTGCTGCGCTCGCTACAGCTGCCGCGCTCGCTCGAGCACCCGCGCGGCTCGGCGCGCGATGTCAGCGATCTGGTGTCAGGGTACGGAGAAGTCTGGTCGACGCGACTGTTCCAGCGCTTCTTTGCCGAGCGCGCACACCGCCCGGGTCCGGTCGCATGGCTCGATGCGCGGCGCGTGGTAGTCGTGGAATGGGGACCGCTCGGCCCGGGCGTGCAGTGGCCGGAGTCACGCGCCAACCTCGAAGCGCAGGTGCCGGCGCAGTTCCACGGCACCCTCGTCATCACCGGCTTCATTGCCGTGGACCGGCGCGGTGTGCCTACCACGCTGGGCCGCAACGGCAGCGATTTCTCAGCCTCGATCTTCGGCGCCCTGCTGGCGGCGACCGAGATTGTCATCTGGACCGATGTTGATGGAGTGTTGTCGGCCGATCCGCGCCGGGTGCCCGATGCGACGGTGATCGATTCGCTTTCCTACAACGAGGCGATGGAGCTCGCGTACTTCGGCGCCAAGGTCATTCATCCGCAGACCATCGTTCCGGCGGTGAGCGAGCGGATTCCGATCTGGATCCGCAACACCTTCGCACCGCAGAAGGCCGGTACGCTCATCTGTGCCGAGCCTGCCTCGCTGCTGCCGGTCAAGGGCATCACCAGCATCGAGCGGGTTGCGCTCGTCAATCTCGAAGGTACCGGCATGATCGGCGTGCCGGGCACGGCGCATCGGCTGTTCGGTGCCCTGCGCGAGGAGAGCATCTCCGTCATCCTCATCTCGCAGGGCAGCTCGGAGCATTCGATCTGCTGTGCCATTCCGCAGGAACAGGCCGAGCGTGCCGCCGCCGTCGTGACCCGCGCCTTCGAGCGCGAGCTCGAGGAAGGCCAGATTCAGAGTGTCGACATCGATGCCGACCAGGCCATACTGGCCGTGGTCGGTGATGGCATGGCGGGCACTCCCGGCATCGCTGCGAAGCTGTTCACTGCGCTCGGTGACTCCGGCGTCAACGTGCGTGCGATCGCCCAGGGTGCATCGGAGCGCAACATCTCAGCCGTGGTCGAAGGGCGCAGCGCGATGCGCGCACTGCGTGCCGTGCATGCGGGCCTGTACCTCTCGCCGCACACGCTCTCGATCGGCGTGATCGGGCCGGGCACCGTCGGGCAGGTGCTGCTCGATCAGCTCGCGGCCCAGAGCGAGCATCTGCGGCAGCAGTTTCGACTCGACCTGCGCGTGCGCGGCATCATGGGTTCGCAGCGCATGCTGCTCGCGGACACCAACATCCCGATGCAGGACTGGCGTATCCATTATCAGCAGAGTGCCCGCGCGGCCGACATCGAGCGCTTCGTCGAGCACGTCCGGCTCGACTACCTGCCGCACACCGTGTTGGTGGACTGCACCGCGAGCAAGGCGATCGCCGCACACTATGCCGACTGGCTGGCCGAGGGGATCCACATCGTGACCCCCAACAAGAAGGCCAACAGTGACGACTACGCCTACTACCAGCGGCTGCAGAGTGCCCGGCGCAGCGGCGGCTCGCACTATCTCTACGAGGCGACCGTCGGTGCGGGTCTGCCGATCGTGCAGACGTTGCGCGATCTGGTGCAGACCGGCGATGACATCAGCAGCATCGAGGGCATTTTCTCGGGCACGCTTGCCTACCTGTTCAACATCTATGACGGACGGCGTGGCTTTGCGCAGATCGTGCAGGACGCGCGTGCGCGCGGCTTCACCGAGCCTGACCCGCGCGAGGATCTCTCGGGACAGGACGTGGCGCGCAAACTCATCATTCTCGGACGCGAGATGGGCCTGCCGCTGGAGTTGCGCGACGTGAGCATCGAGAGCCTGGTGCCGCCGCAACTCGCCTCCGGCACCATCGAGGAGTTCATGACGCAACTTCCGGCGCACGACGCCGCCATGGCGCAGCGCTTGTCTGCTGCGCAGGCACGCCGCAAGGTGCTGCGCTACACCGGCATGCTCACCGCGGCGGGCACGGCCACCGTCGGGCTGCAGGAGCTAGACGCAGCGCACCCGTTCGCCAACATCGCACTCACCGACAACGTCGTTCGCTTTGCCACGCGCCGCTATCGTGACAACCCGCTCATCGTGCAGGGTCCCGGCGCCGGCCCGGAGGTGACCGCGGGCGGGGTGTTTGCCGACCTGCTGCGGCTGGCAGCGTACCTGGGGGCGCGTTTGTGAGCGCTGGCGTGCGCGCGCGAGCCACCGCGTTCGCACCGGCTTCCGTCGGTAACGTCGCGATAGGCTTCGACATCCTCGGTTTTGCCATCGACACGCTCGGCGATCGCGTCACGGTCTCGCGGCGCGACGCGCCCGGCGTAGAGGTAACCGCGGTGCGCGGCGTGGCCGCGGAGCTGCCGCGCGAGCCCGGCGAGAACACCGCAGGCAGGGCGCTGCTCGCGCTGCAGGAGGCGCTGGCTTTGCCCTTCGGATTTCGCGTCGAAATCGATAAGGGTATCCCGCTTGGCTCCGGACTCGGCGGTTCCGCAGCTTCCGCAGTCGGCGCGGTGGTAGCCGCCAATGCCCTGCTGCCGCGGCCGGTGAGCCGTCTCGAGCTGCTGCAGTTTGCGATGACGGGTGAGGCGGTAGCGAGCGGTGCGCGCCACGCGGATAACATTGCCCCCTCGCTCTTCGGCGGTCTCGCGCTTACCGTGGGCATCGACCATCCGCGCGTGAAACTGATTCCGGTGCCGGCGGCGATCCGCGCCGTCATCGTCCACCCGCACATGTTCCTCGCCACCTCCCAGGCACGCGCGATCCTCAGGCTCAGCGTCGAACTGTCGGACTTCGTCTGGCAGACCGCGCATCTGGCCGGGTTCATCTCCGGCTGCTATACCGACGATCTCGACATGATCCGCGCCTCCTTCGAGGACGTAGTGATCGAGCCACAGCGCGCCGCGCTCATCCCGGGGTTCCAGGAGGTGCGCCGGGGCGCGATGGAGGCCGGCGCCCTCGGCTGCTCGATCTCCGGCGCCGGTCCTTCCATGTTCGCCTGGACGCTGGAGCCAACAGCCTCCGCGGTGCTCGCGGCCATGCGGCGTGAGTTCGCGCGCCACTCGCTCGCCACCGACCACTGGGTGGTCGAGGTGCGCTCAGCAGGCGCACGACTCATCGAGTGAGGGCGCATGCGCGAGCCGTTTGTCTTCAGCAGTTCGCGCGGGGAGGCACCGCTATGCACCTTCAGCAGAGCGCTTCTGCAGGGGCTCGCCCCCGATGGGGGACTCTATGTGCCCGTGCTCTGGCCGCATCTGGAGGCGACGGATTTCGCCGGCGACGGCGGGCTGCCCGCGGTCGCGACCCGCGTGCTGGCTCCGTTTCTGGCGGAAGACCCGCTCGCTGCGCAGCTACCTGGGATCGCGCGGGAAGCGCTGGACTTCCCCGCTCCGCTCGTAGCGCTGGATGAGCAGGCCCGGCTGGCGGTGCTCGAGCTTTTTCACGGACCGACCGCTGCGTTCAAGGATTTCGGCGCACGCTTTCTGGCGAGCTGCATTGCGCATCTGCGCGCCGCTGGCGATGACCGCACGCTCACCATCCTCGTAGCCACCTCCGGCGACACCGGCGGTGCGGTGGCCGCCGCTTTCCACGGCCGCCCCGGGGTGGAAGTGGCCGTGCTGTTTCCCAAGGGGCTCGTCTCGCCCACGCAGGAGCGACAACTGACCTGCTGGGGTGGCAACGTCCGCTCGCTCGCGGTCCGTGGCACCTTCGATGACTGCCAGCGCCTGGTGAAGGCGGCATTCCTCGATGCGGCGCTCACGGCGCAGCGGCGTTTGTCCTCGGCCAACAGCATCAATCTCGGGCGCCTGCTGCCGCAGAGCACCTACTACGCCGCGGCGAGCCTCGAGGTGCGGCGCCGCTACGGCGAGCCGGCTTCCTTCATCATCCCGAGCGGCAATCTCGGCAATGCGCTCGCGTGCCTGTGGGCCCGCCAGGTAGGGCTGCCGATCAGCGAGGTGTTGCTCGCACACAATGCCAACCGCACCGTGCCCGACTTTCTTGCCAGCGGTGAGTGGCGCCCGCGCCCGAGCATCGCCACGCTCGCCTCGGCGATGGACGTCGGTGATCCGAGCAACATGGAGCGGCTGCGGGCGCTTTATCCGCAGCACCAGGCCCTGCGGGCGGCGGTGAGCGCATGCTCGGTGAGCGATGCGCAGATCCGTGCACGCATCAGCGCCGGTTACCAGCAGTATGGACAGATGTGGTGCCCGCACACGGCGACTGCGGCGGAAGCCTGGGAGCGACTGACGCCGGCACGGCGCCAAGAGCGGCGCTGGGTGCTGGTGTCGACCGCGCACGCGGCCAAGTTCCGCGAGATCGTGGAGCCTCTCATCGGTCGCGAGGTGCCGGTGCCGGAGACTCTCGCGCGCCTATTCGCACGCCCGGTACATTGTGTTGAAATCGATGCAACGCTCGCGGCGCTGCGCGCGGAGCTGCTGAGGGAGAGCTAGGTGGAGGAGTTGAGAAACCTGCCGCCCGTGGCATGGCTGCTGGTTGCTGCTGCAGCCGTGCTCGGCTTCCTGCTCTTCTGGGGCTGGAGCTGGTACCGCCGCTACCGTGCGCGCAAAGCGCTGCACGCCGCGGTCACCAAGAGCGCTGCCGATCACCTCACCGATTCACTGGTGCCCGATGGCATGGGCGGCTCCTTTCATGTGGATTTCTTGCTGCTCACGCTGCGTGGAGTCGTCGTCATCGACCTGCGCAACGTCAAGGGCAACATTTTCGGTGGCGATCAGATGGCCGAATGGACGGTGATGGATGGCGCGCGGCGTTTCACTTTCACCAATCCGCAAGGTGCGCTGTACGATCGGATCGCTGCCGTCAAGGCGATCGCCGGCGATGTGCCCGTGGAGGGTCGCATCGTATTCACACGCCGGGGTCGATTCCCGAAGGGCCTGCCGAAGTGGACCCTCATGCTCGATGCGCTACGCACGGAGTTTCCGGTGGCGGACTTCGAGTCACCGGCAGAGACCGTCGCGCGCTTTCGCGAGGGCTGGCAGAGTCTGCGCGACGCGGTGAAGCCGAGCTCCATGGGTCGTCCCGGCAGCGCGTAAATTACTCCACGCCGACCGCACCAGGGCGGACTGGGCGGGACCTGCAGTCAAGGGAGCTTTCGGCAATGGTTAACCATTCGGGCAAGCACCACGCACGCACGGATGCCTTGCAGGCGCAGACGCCAAACGCGCCGCGTCAGGAAAGAGCGAGAGTCTTCGCGTGGTCGGCGAGCACCAGCGACACACACGCCGTCAGCTTCTTCGCGTAGTCGATGTGCAGAAACTCGTTGGGACCGTGCGCATTGGCGTGCGGACCGAGAACTCCGGTGATGAAAAACTGTGTGCGCGGGAAGCGCTCACCCAGCATCCCCATGAACGGGATGGTTCCGCCACAACCGATGTGCACCGCCGACTTTCCGTAGACCGCAGTGGAGGCGCGTGCAATGGACGCCTCCAGCCAGGGAGCGAATGCGGGCGCATTCCAGCCGCCGTTGGTGGATGCGTCCTCGAAACTCACCTGCGCCCGGTAGGGCGGGTCGCGCTCGAGCGCCTGCCGCACGGCACGCTCGGCACGCGCTGCAGCGCAGGTTGGCGGCAGGCGCAGAGACAGCTTGACCGCAAGCTCCGGCAACAGGACATTGCCGGCGGAGCCGACCGTTGGCAGTCCATCGGCGCCGGTCACGGCGAGGGTCGCGCGCCAGGTGCTGTTGATGATGAGCTCAGCGGGATCGTTGGAGACCGCCTGCACACCTGACAGCCACGGGAGCTTGCCCGCCACTTCGCTCCCGAGCACCTGCGCGGCGGCACTCGCCTGAGCGCGCCGGTCGCGCGGCAGGCTGACCTGCAGCTCATCGACCAGCACATCTCCAGTGACCGGGTTCTCGATGCGCGCGAGCAGCTGCTCGAGAATGCGAAACGGGGTCGGGGCAATACCGGTGGCCATACCCGAGTGCACACCCTCCGCGAGCACTCGCACGCGCAGTGTCCCGACGAGATTGCCGCGCAGTGATGTCGTGCACCACACCTGCTCGTAGTTGCCGCACTCGGCGTCGAGGCATACCACTAAAGCGGGCTCGCCGAGGGTGTCGCCGAGTGCGCTGAGGTGTGCCGGCAGATCAACGCTGCCGCTTTCCTCGCATGCCTCGATGAGCAGCACGCAGCGCGGCAGGCGTACCTGCTGCTCCTTCAGTGCCGCGATAGCCGTAAGGGAGCTGAAAACCGCGTAGCCATCATCGGCCGCGCCGCGACCGTAGAGCCGACCCTCGCGCAGCACCGGTTCCCAGGGGCCGAGTCCCGGCAGCCAGCCGGTGAACTCCGGCTGTTTGTCGAGATGACCGTACAGCAGGGTGCAGCCCGGCAGCTCCCCTGGCACATCCACGACAAGCAGTGGCGTGCGTCCGGGCAGGTGCCGTACCTCGATGCGTGCGCCGGGGACCTGCTGTTCCCGGCACCACTCCGCCATGAGCTGCACCGCCGCGTCCATGTAGCCGTTGCGCTCCCATTGAGGATCGAACATCGGTGACTTGTTCGGGATGCGCACGTAAGCCATCAGCCGGTCGAGGATCGAGTCATCCCAGGTGGCGGCGATGCGAGCCTTGAGCCGATCAAAATCCATGGTCCGCCTCATTCGTTTAATAACAGTGAGTTACAGCTATTTCTATCCGTTAATTTTAAGTCTGCTGCTCAGCTTGTAACGGCGGCAGCCCGAACAGCAGACGTGCGGACTCGGTGCTCGAGCGGGCGAGTGCAGCGAGCGACTCGCCACGCGCGCGCGCCACTGTGGCAGCGATATGCGGAAGATACGCCGGTTCATTGCGGCGTGACGCTGGTTTCGGCGTGAGATCGCGCGGCAGCAGATAAGGCCCGTCGGTCTCGAGCAGCAGGCAGCCCGCGGGGATGTGCGGCACCAGCGCGATGAGATGCGCGCCGCGACGCTCATCGGAGATCCAGCCGGTGATGCCGATCGCGAGCCCGAGCTGCAGATAGGCGTGCAGCTGCTCGGCCGATCCGGTGAAGCAGTGCGCGACGCCGCGCCATGTGCCGGAATGCTCGCGCAGGATGGCAAGGAAATCATCGTGGGCGTCGCGCTGATGGAGAAATACCGGCTTGCCGATTTCTACGGCAAGCTCGAGCTGGCGGTGAAAGGCATGTTGTTGCGCGGCGCGCGGCGAGAAGTTGCGGAAATAATCGAGTCCGCACTCTCCCACCGCCACCACCTCAGGCTGGCGGGCGAGCGCTGCAAGCTGCGTGAAGCTCGACGCATCGAGATCGCTCGCGTGGTGCGGATGAACTCCGGCGGTTGCGAACAGTCTTCCGGGATGCTCGCGCGCGAGTGCCAGCGCGCGCTGGCTGCCCGCAAGCGTCGCGCCGGTGACCACCATCTGGACCACACCTGCAGCGCGCGCCCGTGCAATCACCGCGTCGCGGTCGCGGTCGTAGCTGTCGTGCGCGAGATTGATGCCGATGTCGATGAGCGGAGCGTCCGCGGCGGCCGATGTCACGGGTGCTGTGCTATGGTCGGGCATTTCTGCACGTATCTTACTTAATGAGGGACCGGTGCAGCGCAGAGTGGCCACTGAAGGTGAGGCATTTTTCCGGTGCGCTGAGGCGCCGCGGCCGCGTTGCACTGGCGAGCGGCAGGCTGCGCGTGCGCTGCTCGCGGTGCTGGCCGCCGCACTGGCGCTCGCGAGCACTGGCACGCGCGCCGCCGAGGCCGCATGGCGCGATATCGAGAGCCGCATCCAGTATGGCTACTACACCGAGGACGGCGCGGCGTTGCGCAAACTCGAGGAGCTCATCGCTGGCGCTGACGCACATGACAAGTTGCGCGGCTATTACGGCGCCTTGCTCGCGTGGCGGCAGGCGCTGCTCGCGGCATCCGGCGGCACCGCCGCGCAGGGAGGCAACACGGCACACTATGCGGAGCGCTGCGTCAGCGAGGTCGACACCTCACTCGCCGTGGAAGCTGAGTTCGCCGAGGCGTTGGCGTTGCGCGCCGCCTGCTTTGCAACACCGCAGGAACTCAGCGGTGGCTACGCACCGCTCGCTGGACACCACGCCCGCAAGGACCTCGAGCGGGCACGGCAGCTCGCGATGCGCAATCCGCGCGTGCTGTTGGTCGACGCCATGGGCGACTACACGCTCGCGCCCTCCCAGGGCGGCAACAAGGAGCGCGCGCTCGGCAAGCTGCGTCAGACGGTGGCCGCCTTCGAAGCCGAGCGTGGGGAGACCGAGCACGTGCCGGGCTGGGGCGCTGCGGAGGCCTGGCTGCTGCTTGCGCGGGATCTGCTCGATCACGGCGACACGGTCGCAGCGCGCGATGCCCTGGAGCACGCCCTGCTGATCGCGCCGGAGTTCGCCCAGGCGCGGCGGTTGATGACGAAGATCACCTCCGGTTGAAAGTTGCAAGTGCTTCGCCGCCGTGGGCACGCAGCGAGCGTGCGGCGCCGGGCCATGAAGCTGACATCCGTCCGCGAAAGAAGCAATGCGCGCGAGCAGATGCTATCGTTGCGCGCCTTTCGGATGGACGGGCGGGATGACCTCGGAGACCGACAAGAAAGCGTTGTTAGGACAGCTGCGCATCGATCGCGGCGCACCGCCACCGCCCGCTCGGATTGGCCCCCGTACCTGGATCATCGCCGCGGCGCTGGTGGTGGCAGCTCTCGCGGCGACGGCCGCCTGGCTGGCTCTGCGCACGCCCGAGCTCGCGACGGTGCACACGGCGACGGCACAGTCGATCGGCGGCGGGGACGGTGGTACTTCGGTGCTGGATGCCACCGGTTACGTCACGGCGCGCCGTCAGGCCACCGTGTCCGCGCAGATCACCGGCACGGTCGCCGCTGTTCTCATCGAGGAAGGGGATCATGTCAAGGAAGGACAGGTGATCGGCCGCTTGGATGACACCGCCCAGCGCGCCGCGCTCGCGCAGGCCGAGGCGCAACTGCACTCGGCGCAGGCACTGCTGCAGCAGGCGCAGGCGCAGCTCGCCCAGAACCAGCGCGATGTGAAGCGCGATGAGGATCTGGTCGCGCGCAAGCTGGTCTCGGAGCAGGCGGTCGAGCTGGCGCGTACTCAGGTCGCGTCACAGACCGCGCAGGTCGAGGCGCAGCGCAAGCAGATCGACCTTGCTGCAGCGAATGTACGAGCGGCGCAGGTGCAACTGGGCTACTGCACCGTGCGCGCACCGTTCACCGGCGTGGTGATCGCGAAGTCGGCGCAGGTGGGAGAGATCATTTCACCGCTCTCCGCCGGCGGAGGATTCACCCGCACCGGTATCGGCACGCTGGTCGACATGGACTCACTCGAGGTGGAAGTGGACGTCAACGAGGCGTACATCAACCGCGTCGAGCCGGGGCAGCGCGTCGCGTCGGTGCTCAACGCGTATCCCGACTGGCGGATTCCTTCGCACGTCATCGCAATCATTCCGACCGCCGACCGCTCCAAGGCTACCGTGAAGGTGCGCATCGGCCTCGACGTCAAGGACAACCGCATCGTACCGGACATGGGGGTACGCGTTTCCTTTCTCGAAGCCGCCAAGACGGCAAGCGAGACGCACGAGCGGGCACGTGGAGTGCTGGTGCCGGCCGCTGCGCTGCGCAAGGACGGTGAGCAGGATATCGTGTTCGTCCTGCAGGGACATCGCCTGCAGCGGCGCGCGGTCGCACTCGGCAGTGTGAGCGGGGAAGCGCGCCAGCTGCTCGCGGGCGTGAGCGCGGGGGAGGCGGTGGTGATCGATGGGCCCGCCGATCTCAGAGACGGCGCCCGGGTGAACGAGGCCAAGCCATGAGTCAACAAAGCCGAGAGGCAACATCATGTCGGAGTTAATGGTCCAGGTCCGCACCGTCACCAAGGTGTACGAGCGCGGGCGGCAGAAGATCGAGGTCCTGCACGGGCTCACTCTGGACATCCCACGCGGAGATTTCGTCGCGCTCATGGGACCTTCCGGCTCGGGCAAGACGACACTCCTCAATCTCATCGGTGGACTGGATCAGCCGACCTCGGGCGAGATCATCGTCGGTGGCACCCGCATCGATCAGTTGCCGAGCGGCAAGCTGGCGCACTGGCGTGCCCACAACGTCGGTTTCGTGTTCCAGTTCTACAACCTGATGCCGGTGCTCACCGCCGAGAGCAACGTGGAATTGCCGTTGCTGCTCACCAAGCTGTCGGCGGCGCAGCGCCGCAAGAACGTCGCCGTGGCGCTCGAGATCGTCGGACTCGCAGATCGTGCCAAGCACAAACCGAAGGAGCTCTCGGGTGGCCAGGAGCAGCGCGTCGCCATCGCGCGCGCGCTGGTGTCCGATCCGCACCTGCTGGTATGCGATGAGCCGACCGGCGACCTCGATCGCAAGACCGCGGATGAGATCCTCGGGCTCGTGCAGGTGCTCAACCGCGACCACGGCAAGACCATCGTCATGGTCACCCATGATCCAAAGGCGGCCGAGTTCGCGCGCCGTACGCTGCACCTGGAAAAGGGACAGCTGCTCGAGCAGGCGGCCTGAGGCAGCGCTGCGGAGAGATGCCATGACCCGGAGCGGTTTCGTAGTTGCCAACCTGTTCCGCAAGCGCACCCGCACGATCCTGACGCTGCTGTCGGTGATCATGGCGTTCCTGCTCTTTGGGCTGCTGCAGTCGGTCAACACGATTTTCAACGCTGGTGCCGATTTCGTCGGAGCGACGCGCCTGTTCGTGCAGGCACGAGTGTCCTTCACCTCGCCGCTGCCGGTGAGCATGGTGCCCAAGCTCGAGGCGATTCCCGGGGTGGCGCGCGTCGCCTACCAGCAATGGTTCGGCGGGGTATGGCAGGAGAATACGCCGCTGATCATGTTCGCCACCGATCCGCAGCGTTATCACGATGTCTATCCGGAATGGGTGATGCCAGATGCGGAGTGGCAGGCGTTCGCGCGCACGCGCACGGGCATGATCGCCGGCAAACAGCTGGCTGATCAGTATGGCTGGAAGATCGGGCAGAAGATTCCGATTTCCTCCAACATATATCCACAGAAGAACGGCAGCAAGGCCTGGGTGTTCGATCTGGTCGGTATCTTCGACGGCAAGGACGAGGACTGGAAGAAGCGCACCAATCTTGCGTTCCTGCAGCAGGACTATTTCGATGAGGCCAACCAGTTCGGTGTCAAGGGCCGGACCAACTTCTTCATCCTCAAGCTGACCGACCCCGCCAAGGCGCAGGCCGTCACCAAGACCGTCGACGGGATGTTCGAGAACTCACCTGATGAGACCAAGACGCAGACTGAGAAAGACTTCAATATCTCTTTCGTCAAGCAGATCGGCGACATCGGCCTGATCGTGCGCTGGATCCTGTTTGCGGTGTTCTTCACGCTGCTGCTGGTGGTCGGCAACACCATGGCGCAAAGCGTGCGCGAACGGATTCCGGAGCTCGCGGTGCTGAAAACTCTGGGCTTCTCCGACGGCAGCGTGCTCGGCTTCGTGCTCGCCGAAGCATTCGCGCTAGTGCTGCTGGGCGGGCTCATCGGGCTGACCCTGGCTTCGATCGCCGGGGCGATGGTGGAAAAGGGCACCGGCGGCCAATTCCAGCTGGCGCTCGATGGCTCGGTCTGGCTGCTGGGTGTGGTCGCCATCGTGTTGATGAGCCTGGCGGTGGGATTGCTGCCGGCATTGCGGGCGCGGCGGCTGCGGATCGTCGATGCGCTGGCCGGACGCTAGGAGCGGGCAGCGTGTTGAACCAGGCAATCGCAATAAGCGCGCTCGGCATCCGCAGCATCCCCGAGCGCTGGGCACCCTCGCTGGTGATCGTCATCGGGCTCGCGGGGGTAGTGGCCGTGTTCACGGCGCTGCTGGCGATGGCGACCGGCTTTGAAAGCACCCTCAAGGCAACCGGGCGGACCGACCTGGCGCTCATTCTGCGCGGGGGCTCCGATGCCGAGCTCAACTCCGCGTTCGACCGCGACTCGACCGACCTGATCAAGCAGGAGCCGGGAATTGCCGCCGCCGCCGATGGCAAGCCATTGGCCTCCGCCGAGCTGATGGTCATCGCCGAGCTGGTGCGCAAGGATGACGTCAAGAGCGGTGCCAATATCACGGTGCGCGGTGTCGAGCCTGCTGCATTCGGCCTGCGGCCGCAGCTGAAGATCATCGCCGGCCGCAATTTCAGGCCCGGATTGCGTGAGCTGATCGTCGGCAGCGGAGTACTGCGTCAGTTTCAGGGCGCGGAAATCGGCAAGATCGTGCGCATGCGCGGCTCGGAGTGGACAGTGGTCGGCGAGTTCTCATCGGGCGATGCGCACGACAGCGAGATGTGGACCGACATCAATGTCGCGCGCACCACCTTCGGCCGCAGTGGCTCGAGCTCGGTGCTCGCCGCGCTCGATGGGCCGGACGGCCTGCAGCGGCTCAAGAGCGCCGTAGCTGCCGAGCCACGTCTGAGCATGGACGTGATGCGCGAGCAGGATTACTTCAGCGGCCAGACCAAGCAGTTCCGCAAGACCATCGGCTTCCTCGCCGCCGTGGTCACCATCATCATGGGGCTCGGTGCGGTGTTTGCCGCGCTCAACAGCATGTATGCAGTGGTGGCTGCGCGTGGCAAGGAGATCGCTACGCTGCGCGCGATCGGCTTTCGCGGCCTGCCGGTGGTGACCTCGGTGATGATCGAGGCATTGCTGCTGGCACTCGCCGGAGGAGCGCTCGGTGCGTTGCTCGCCTATTTGCTGTTCAACAATCTGTCGGTCTCGACACTCGGGCAGAGCTTCACCCAGGTGGTATTCAACTTCAAGGTGACGCCGCAGCTGGTAGCGCGCGGCCTCATCATCGCCATCATCATCGGCATGATTGGCGGCTTGATGCCGGCGCTGCGCGCGGCACGGCTGCCGGTGAGCGCGAGTCTGCGCGAGCAGTGAGCCTTACAGGCGCTCGAGCGCTGCGCACAACGCCTGCACATCCTCCTCGGGCTGGTCCCAGGACACGACCAGCCGTGCGTGACCGCGCCCCTCCGGCCCCCAGTCCTCGAACTCGAAGCCGCGAGCGCGCAGCTGCTGCCGGCGCTCGACCCCGAGCCCGAGGAACACCTCGTTGGCCTCGACCGGATGCAGCAGCCCTTCTGCGGCGGCGCGGCCGATACGCTGTGCGAGTCGATTGGTGCGCTCGGCGTTTCTGAGCCACAGGCCGCTTTCCAGGTAAGTGAGCAGCTGCACCGCGGCGAAGCGCGACTTGGAAAGCAGATGTCCGGCACGCTTGCGATACAGCTCGAAGTCCCGGACCAGCGCACGGTCGAAGAACACCACCGCCTCGGCCGCGAGCGCACCGTTCTTGGTAGCTCCGAAGGACAGCACATCGATGCCGGCTCGCCAGGTGATGTCGCCCGGATGGCAGTTGAGGAACGCCACCGCGTTGGCGAGACGCGTCCCGTCCATGTGGACCTTGAGCCCGCGCTCATGCGCACTCTCTGCGAGCTGCGCCAGCTCCTTCGTATGGTAGACCGTACCGGCCTCGGTCGCCTGGGTCACGGATAGCACCGCGGCTTGTACGGTATGCAGGCTCACCGGGTGGGCGGCGAGGGCGGCGCGCAGACGCTCGGGCGCGAGGCGGCCGTGCTCGCCCGGCAGCAGTACCAGCTGCGCGCCCCCGGTAAAGAAACCCGGAGCGCCGCACTCGTCAGTGACGATGTGCGCTTCTTCGTGCGCGAACACCGCCCCGTAAGGTGGGCACAGGGTGGCGAGACTCAGCGCATTGGCAGCGGTACCGGTGGTCACCACGAAGGCGCGCACTTCCGTGCCGAAGAAATCGCTGCAGCAGCGATCGAGCCGGCGGGTCCATTCATCGGCGCCGTAGGCGGGCACCCGCTCACGGTTCACAGCGGCCATCGCCGCCAGGATTTCCGGGCAGGCGCTCGCAGTGTTGTCGCTTAGAAAACGCACGCGTTGCACTCCTCAGTTGCTCATTCAATGCGATGCATCAGTCGATGCGCCAGCGGAACGACCACGCGCCGAAGGCGAGGAAGGCGAGGGCAGTGGCACCAAGAAACAGCAGATGCGGTGCGATCTGCGCGAGTCCGGCACCATCGAGCATCACGGCGCGCGCGGCATCGAGCACATGGGTGAGCGGAAAGACGTGCGCGACCCACTGCACCCAGCGCGGCGAGCCCTCGAGCGAGAACCAGATGCCCGATAGCAGCATCATCGGCCAGGTGAGCAGGTTGAGTAGCCCGCCGACCAGCTCCTCGCTCGCGAAGCGCGCCGCGATGGTGAGCCCGAGGGCGATCATCGACAGGGCGCCGACGACCGCCAGCAGCAGCAGCAGCAGCGTGTTACCGGCATTATGAAACCCGATGATGGCGCCGATGCCGGCGTAAAGTACCACGGTCACGAACAAAATCAGGCCGAGCCTCGAGAGCACCTGTGCGCTCAGAAACTCGAATGCGTTGAGCGGAGTGGCGTACAGCCGCTTGAGGAAGCCGCTCTTGCGGTAACGCAGCACCACGTAGCCGACGCCGAACAGGCAACTGAACATCATGTTCATGCCGAGGATGCCCGGGAAGAGCCAGTCCACGTAGCGTAAGGCGGGGCCGTTCACTGGCTGACGGCTTGCGGCGGGCACGGCTGCGAGCAGCAGCTTCTCCACGATGTAACCCTTCGGGGAGTCGGTATTGACCCAATAGCGCGGCGGGTCACGCAGATTGACGAGCAGATCTACCTGCTGGTGACGCACCTTCTGCAGCGCCGCCTGCTCCTCGGGCAACGCAATGAATTCGACGTAGCGTTCGCGCAGGAAAGGATGCGCCGCCCGATCGATGTGCGGAGCCAGCACGCCCACCTTGAACAGCGGCCGCTCCGGGCCGCCGAACACGAAGCCCATGCCGATCACCAGCATCACCGGCAGCAACAGCGTGAAGATGAGCGTGCTGCGGTCGCGCAGGAACTCGAGATTGCGTGCGTGCAGCACGGCGAGCAGCCGATGCATCATGAGCGCAGCTCCGTGCCGGTGAGCTCGAGAAACAGGTCCTCGAGATTGGCGGGCCGGATGCGCAGATGCGAGAGAGATACCTGTGCCGCGAGCAGCGTGCGCAGCGTCGCCTCAAGATCATCGGTGCTGATCTCGATGCGATCGCTGCTTTCCAGGATGTTGAGCGGCAGCGCACGCGCTGCGGCGGGAAAATCCTGACGCGGCAGCTCCAGCAGCACCTGCGCGAAGTGCTCGCGCAGCAGCCGCCGCGGCGGACCCTGCGCGACGATGCGGCCGTGATCGAGTATCACGATCTCATCGCACAGCAGCTCGGCTTCTTCCATGTAGTGGGTCGTGAGGATGATGGTCTTGCGCTGCGCCTTGATCGATTGCACCAGCTCCCAGAAGTTGCGCCGCGCCTGCGGATCGAGGCCGGTCGTCGGCTCATCGAGGAACAACACATCGGGATCGTTGACGAGCGCGATGGCGAGCAGCAAGCGTTGCTGCTGCCCGCCGGAGAGCTTGCGATTGTCGCGCCCGGCGAGCTTCTCGAGCGCGCACAGGCGCAGCACCTCGTCGACCGTCAGCCCGTGGTCGTACAGTCCGCGGAACAGGCTGATGCACTGGCGCACCGTGAGGAAATCCTGCAATGCAGTCTTCTGGAAGAGGATGCCCGCCTCCTCCCGGAAGCGACCGCCGAGCGCCTCGCCCCGGTAGCGCACCTCGCCCGAGCTCGGTGGGAGGATTCCCTCCATGATCTCGATCGTGGTGGTCTTGCCGGCACCATTCGGTCCCAGGAGGCCGAAGCAGATGCCTGCCGGGACGCTGAAGGAAATGCCGGCGACTGCGGTAGCGGCGGGGTACACCTTGATGAGGTCGCGGACCTCGAGGATGGGCGTGCTCACAATGGGCTGGGGTGTAGGCTTGGCTGCGGGACAGGCGCGCGATCCTAAACTACCCCAGGAAATCGCGCTTGACGTCCGTCCCCGGCGCTGGCATTGACCGCCCGCTTCCCAGTCCAACCGGCACAGCCGGTTGCCGTAGCGGCGCTGACGTGTACCATCGATGCGCATGAGTGAAGGTCAGTACGACAAACCCGCGCGCGTGGAGCTCGGCGACGAGGCGGTACATTGGGATCTCGGCTCCTCGCTTTCCTATGGGCAGTATCTGCAGCTCGAGAAGCTGCTCGGCGCACAGCAGCCGCTTTCGAGCCAGCACAACGAGATGGTGTTCATTCTCGTGCACCAAGTGTCGGAGCTGTGGATGCGCCTCATGCTGCATGAGCTGACGGCCGCGCTCGAGTGCATCCGGCGGGACGATCTCGATCCGGCACTGAAGATGCTGGCGCGCATCTCGCGCACGCAGACGCAACTGCTCACGGTGTGGGACGTACTCTCGACGCTCACGCCCTTCGAGTATTCGGCATTTCGCAATGCGCTCGGACGCTCATCCGGCTTTCAGTCCGTTCAGTATCGGCTGCTCGAGTTCCTGTTCGGCAACAAGCATGCCGCCATGATCGAGGTCCACAAGCGTGACCCGCGGGCCTATGAGTTGCTCGCGCGCGCGCTCGCCGAGCCTTCGCTCTATGACGAGGTGCTGCGGCTCCTGAGCCGGCGCGGCTACGGCATCCCGGAGAGCTACCTGTCGCGCGATTTCAGCGAGCCCTACCAGTCGAACAAGCAGGTGGCCGGAGCGTGGCTCGGCGTCTATCACAACGCCGACCAGGCGTGGGATCTGTACGAGCTCGCCGAGCGGCTGGTGGATCTCGACTACAACTTTCAGCTGTGGCGCTACCATCATCTGAAGACCGTGGAGCGCATCATCGGCTACAAGCCAGGCACGGGTGGCACCGGCGGAGTGTCCTACCTCGCGAAGGCACTCGAGCTCAAGTTCTTTCCGGAGCTGTGGCAGATCCGGACCTCGATGTGAGGCCGCCCCGGTCATAATTCTGCAGCAAATTCTCGCACTCATGAGGGATAAAAGGCCTTCGTGAGCACGGATGCAAGAGTGAGGGCCCCAGAGCCAGATTCCTCAAATCACTTCGATTTGGAGTTGCTGCGCAGTGCCCGCACTCAGCTCAGGAAGAGGTCGAAGGGCTTACCGCACGCGTATACCAGCTACTCGCACAGGGGAAAAGGAAACACGCTGACGCACTGGCGCGCGGCGTGACGCGCACGCTCGAGGCGGCGATCGAAGCGTGCCAGAGGAGGTCACAAAAAAACGATAGATCGAGTCGGCGAGCCGGAAATAGCTGGAGACGCCTGGATCGCCGCCTAGTCGGGAAACTTCAGCTGCCGCTCGATTGCCTGGAAGCGCGGATCCTGGCGCAGGGGATCCATGAGCGGGTCAGTCTTCACGTACACCACGCCCGCATCCGGCAGCCGCACAGCCCTGCCCAGCCACTCTATCGCCTTGTCCCTATTGCCCCACTGCGCGTAGATCGTAGCGCATTGGTACGCCGAGGCATCTCCGAACGTGGCCTGTAGTTTTTTCAATTCGGCTTCTGCGTCGGCGTGCCGTCCGAGCTTCTCGAACGTCACTGCGAGGCACCACATGCTCGACCAATGATCGCGATTTGTGTCACATGAGGACCGCGCACTCTGGAGGTCCCCAAGCTCGTAATAGGCGACGCCGCGAAACCCGTATGCGCGCTTGAAGTCCGGCTCGAGACTGGTGACCTCCCCGAACGCGACAACCGCCTCCTGGTATCGGCGAGCCCAGAACAGTGCCTCACCGAGCGTCTCATGGATTTGTGGATTGAGCGGGTCCAGCGCAACCGCATGCCGGACGGCCGCCAAACCCGCATCGAAGCGTCCCATCACAACCGCATAGGCACCGCTGCTGGCCAGCACCTCCGCATCGCCCGGAGCGAGTGCCCTAGCGCGTTCGTACGCCTCGACCGCGTGGGTGTAGTCGAGAGGCGTGGAACCCAGGTAGCGTGCCAACGCCAGCTGACCCTCCGCGAGCTCAGGAGCGAGATCAAGCGCTTGGCGTGCATCAGCCTCTGCCTTGGCATAGAACTCGCGAACGCCGGTGTCATTCACGAACTCACCTGCATAAGAGGAAAGTGCGAGCGATCGGCCGGCATAGGCAAGCGCATAGTTCGGATCGAGGCGGATTGCTTCCGTGTATCCGGCAATCGCGCTCTCGTAGCTCGATTTACCCTGGCCCGAGCGGAGCGCCTTTGAGGCCCGCAGATATGCATCGAAAGCCCCTGGGTTGCGGGTGCCTCCGAGTTCGATCTTGGCGGCTTCATTTCCAAGCAGTGTGACTCTGAGTGCACTCGCCACCGCGGTGGCGATCTCGGTCTGAACTTTCAGTACATCCTTCAAGTCCCGATCGTAGGTCTGCGACCACACGTGAAACCCCGTGACGGCGTTGATCAGCTGCGCAGTGATGCGAACCGTGTTACCCGCACGCCGTACGCTCCCCTCGAGCACCGCCCCGACGTTCAGCTTGTGTGCGACCGTGGCGATCTCTGGGTGCTCGCCCTGGAACGAGAAGGATGAGGTAGGCGCTGCGACCTGCAGCTGGTTGATCCGCGACAGCGAGTTGAGCAGTTCCTCCGTGAGACCGTCGGAGAAGTACTGCTGCTCCTTGTCGCCGCTCATGTTGATGAATGGCAGCACGGCGATGGAATGTGGGGGCGGCGTGAAGGTGGCGGGCGCAGCGCCGGCGGCAACTGTCGGTGCCGACACGACAGGCTTCGAGATCCAGATCTTATCGATGGCGACATAGATCATCACGCCTAAGACCGCTATGGCAGCTGCTGCGAGCAGGCCGCGCTTTGGCGACGAGGGAGCCTGCGCGGGCGCCCGGCTGATCCCTACGGCCCCGGACTGCGCGCTGACCGCCGCGCCGGCCGGAGTCGGTGCTTCGGGCGATAGCAGACGCCGCAAACGTTCGACAAAGGCGGGGGGCGTCTCGCCGCGCGGCAAGCGTGTCCACTGCACTTCCCGGAATTTCTCCGGAACATGCTCATCGTCGTTGCCGGTATCGTCGATGACGACGGGTAACAGAAAGGCTTTATTGGCCACGATGAGATGCGAGCGATCAACGGCCAGCTTCCACTCCAGCCGGAAATACCCCTCAGCTCTCTCGTGCGTATGCCTCGATACGATCGGGATGAACAGAGCGCAGGTCCTTATTTGCCGGCGGATCGATTGGTCCCAAACATCCCCGCCTCGCAACTCGCTCTGGTCGAACCACACCTCGATCCCGGAGGCTCGGAGTGCCTGGGCAATCCTGTGAGCCGCCTGCGCGTCCTGCGAGGCATAGCTTAGAAAAACCGCGTGCGACGGCTCGGTCACTAAAGGGCACCCCCAAACGGGAATCTGCTGGAGGTCTTGTCTGGAGCCTCCGAAAGGCCGGAGCTTAACCTAAACGCTCCGATTTGGCCGAAAGCCGCGCAAACGGGACGCACGCTTCAACTGTGACGGTGAGTACGCGGCAAGCCGTGCATATATGTGATGTCGAGCACCGCATCCGTAAGGGATGCACTGCACCCTGCCGACATGCTACCCGCCGCAATAGTTGCCTGCCTGCTCGGCAGCGCTCACCCGAAATACCACATGGTGCTGCCTGACACTACGCCGCCACGCCCCCCGCCAGAGCGATGGGTCTGTCTCCAGCCGATGCCGGGGCAGCGTCCGGTGTGCCTTTCGAGTAATCCCGGAAAGCAGGCGGCCCCTCAACCTCACCGTTAGACCGCATTCAGACGACATCGCACGAGGTGAACGCAATGCGCATCGTTACCGCCGCAGTGCTCGTAAGCTCGCTGGCAATGGCAAGCACGCAAGGCCGCAGCGCAGAGTCCGTAGTACACGACACAACGTACGGATTCTCCATCGCTGCACCGGCGTTTCCGAAGGAGGAAGACGCCCGCATTTCGGTGACCCCAATCATATTTGCAGGTCCAGTGCGTGACGGAAAGGCTCCGAGCTGCAATGTGCAAATTCAAAACATGGGAGCGACGCTGAGCAGTTTCCGTACTCAATCGCTCGGACAACTCAAAGCGCTCGGGTTAACGCTCGAGTCGGAAACAAATCGCAAGGTTTCAGGTAAGGATGCCCTCTATTTCGTCTCTTCCGGTCACGACGTAAAGATGTTGTCGCTCGCAGTTCAGGTGGGACAAGCAATCTACGTGGTGACCTGCATGACAGCAGCAAATCAATTCGCGAAGTATGAGAAGGCACTCAGGGGCGCAATAGACAGCTTCTCGCTTGACTGAAATGGCGCGAACACCCCGCGGCGGCGTCTATGCAGCTCGGGAAGGCGACTCGGCACTGTAGGGGGGCTTGACGTAAGCTTCATCCAAACAGGCAGGGTGAGCTATCGCCGCGGGGCGCGGAGACCAGCCTGTTTCAATCTATTCCGACCGTACCAGGGTCGGTGCAGGTCCGGAGGCCGGTGTGAATTGCCCCGCCCGGAGAGCTTCGGTGCGCGGGCGCGCTGCCACGGACGCGCGCCGTCGTGTGCGTGCACGCAGCAGGCGATAGCCGAGAAGAATGCCGAGTATGCCCGCGTAGATGAGCGGCTCGCGCACGTCGCGCTTCACCTGCCAGTAAAAGTGCCACACACCGAGGATCGCGATCGCGTACACCAGGCGATGCAGACTCTGCCAGCGGCGGCCGAGGCGGCGCATCATGCCGTTGGTGGAGGTAACGGCGAGCGGAATCAGCAGTAGAAGCCCGGTGAAGCCGATGGTGATGTACGGGCGCTTGGCGATATCGGTACCGAGCGTACGAAAGTTCAGCTCCAGGTCGAGCACCAGGTAGATCGTGAAGTGCAGCACGACATAGAAGAAGGCAAACAGACCCAGCATGCGGCGCAGACGCACCAGCTGCGGTTGTCCCGTGAGCTCGCGCACCGGTGTCACCGCCAGAGTCAACAGCAGTAGATTGAGCGCGGTCTTGCCGCACTCATGCTCGAGCTCCTTCACAGGATCTACCCCGAGCGAGGCACCGAGCCAGCCGAACGCGCCGCAGGCGAGCCACACGAGCGGCAACAGGCACGCAGTGAATACCAGCGGCTTGTAGATGAAGCGGTAACGCTGTGTCAGAGTCATTCAGAAATAACGCCGCAGATCCATTCCCTGGTACAGGCTCGCCACCTGCTCGGCATAACCGTTGAACGGCAGGGTCGGGCGGCGCGCGGCGAGGAAGGGAGCGCCTATGCGCCGCTCAGTCGCCTGACTCCAGCGCGGATGATCGACTTCAGGATTCACATTGGCATAAAACCCGTACTCGTTGGAGGCGGCGCCGGCCCAGGTGGTGCGCGGCTGCGTCGATGTGAAGCCGATCTTCACGATGGACTTGATGCCCTTGAAGCCGTACTTCCACGGCACGATGAGCCGCAACGGCGCGCCGTCCTGGTTGGGAAGCACCCGGCCGTAGAGGCCGACCACCATGAGGGTGAGTGGATGCATTGCCTCATCGATACGCAGTCCCTCGACGTACGGCCACGTGAGCACGGGCACACGTTGGCCCGGCATCTGCCGCGGGTCATACAGCGTCGTGAACTCGACGTACTTGGCGCGCGATGTGGGCTTGAAGCGCGCCAGCAGATTGCTCAGCGGGAACCCCACCCATGGCACCACCAGCGACCAGGCCTCGACGCAGCGGAAACGGTAGATCCGCTCCTCGAGCGCCTGGCCTTTTAACAGATCCTCGAGATCGAAGTTGCCGCGTACCTCCGCTTCACCGTAGACGTTGACGCTCCAGGGGCGCGTTCGCAGGGAGTGGGCGTTTTGGCTGGGCGACTCCTTGTCGGTGCCAAACTCATAAAAATTGTTGTAGCCCGCGATCTCCTCGAACTTGTTCGGAGTCTCCTTGACCGAGTACTGCGCGTTGAGGGTATAGCTGAGCGGGGCCCCCTGCGCGGGGGGTGCGTCGGCGGCGCGCAGCAAGGTACTGGCGCCCGTGGCGAGCGCACCGGCGAGCAGCGCGCGGCGGCTGAAATAGGCCGGCTCCGGCGTGATCTCCGAAGGGGCAATGTGCGGGACGCGAAATTTCATCGATTGGCCTCTGAGGAAGTAGACCGGCCGCAGGGCCAAAAGGTCACATAGCGGGGCGGACGCCGCAGCAGGACTTCAGCGCCACGTGACGCAGTCGATATTGAGCCTCGCCGCAGCCCGCCGCGCCGCCGAGCTGCCATTGACCAGGATCGCTCGATCGGCGAGCGCCAGATGCTCGATGTCGCTGGCCGCATTGCCGTAAGCGACCATTTTGCCTGCGGGATGCTCCCGCCGCAGTTGCGCGACACAGCGTACCTTCTCGGCATCACGCCGGTTGGGTGTCGTCAGATGGCCATCGAGACGATCCCCGTTCCATGCGACGCCGGTGCATAGGGTATGAGCGAATCCGAGCGTACGGCCAATCTCGCAGACATAGAGGTCGGGGCTGGCCGAGAGCAGTACCAGGTGATCGCCGGCGCAGCGATGGGCCGCGACGGCTGCGAGTGCCTCGGCGTGCATGCCACGTGCGACCAGCAGCGGAATGAACTCGTGTGTCCACCCATCGATCTCGCTGCGTGTGCATCCACCCATCACCGCGCGGATGGCCGCTGATTTCAGCGCACCTCGGTCGGCGCGGCCGAAGGCGAACGCCACGAGCACCGGGAGCACCCGCAGGAGTCGTGTCACGCGCCGTGGATGCCGGCGCAGAAAACCCGCGAGGTAAGGGAGCAGGCTGTCGTGGCGCGTGAGCGTCCCATCGAGATCGAACACAGCGAGCGTCGCCTTGCCCGCGGCGCTGCTGGCCGGCGTAACCGGCGAGGCTCCGAGCTCCCTCAGGCGCCGCCGCCTGCAGTCGCGAGCTGCCGCAGCACGTACTGCAGGATGCCTCCGTGGCGGTAGTATTCCCGCTCCTTCGGCGTATCGATGCGCACGCGCACTTTGAACTGGCGCGGCGGGCCATCCGGTGGAGTGGCCGTGACAGTGACTTCGCTCGCATCACCGCCGCTGAGGCCGGTGATATCGATTATCTCGCGGCCGGAGAGTTGGAGCGCTGCGACTCCCTGTCCCGGCAGGAACTGTAACGGTGCCACGCCCATGCCGATCAGATTCGAGCGGTGGATGCGCTCGAAGCTCTCGGCGATGACCGCCTTGACTCCGAGCAGCATCGTCCCCTTGGCCGCCCAGTCGCGGGAGGAACCGGTGCCGTACTCGCGGCCCGCGAGCACGACGAGCGGCGTGCCTTCGCGCTGGTAGCGCATGGCGATGTCGTAAATGGAGCCGCGCTCGCCCTCGGGAAGGTGCAACGTGACTCCGCCCTCGACACCCGGCACCATCAGGTTGCGCAGGCGGATGTTGGCGAAGGTGCCGCGCATCATCACCTCGTGGTTGCCGCGGCGCGCTCCATAGGAGTTGAAATCCGCAGGCGAAACGCCCTGCTCGACGAGGTAGCGAGCGGCCGGGCTGTTTTTGGATATGTTGCCGGCCGGTGAGATGTGATCGGTGGTCACCGAGTCACCGAGCAGGGCGAGCACCCGTGCGCCGCGCACATCGGTGAGCGGCTTGAGCTGCATGGTCATGCCCGCGAAGTAGGGCGGATTCTTCACGTAGGTGGACTTCTCGTCCCAGATATAGAGCTGTCCGGTGGGCACACTGATGTTGGCCCAGTTCTGATCACCCTTGAAGACGCTCGCGTAGCTCTGGCGAAACATCTGCGAGTCGATCGAGCGCGTGGCGAGCTCCTGGATCTCTGCATCGCTCGGCCAGATGTCCGCGAGGTAGACGGGCTTCCCGTCGTTGCCGGTTCCGAGTGGCTCGCGCGTGAGGTCGATGTCGAGCGTGCCGGCGAGCGCGTACGCCACCACGAGTGGAGGGGAGGCGAGAAAGTTCATGCGCGTCTCGGGGTGCACACGCCCCTCGAAATTGCGGTTGCCGGACAGCACCGCGGCGGCGGTCAGATCGCCTTCTTTGACTGCGGCGGAGATTTCGGGTTTGAGGGGACCTGAATTTCCGATGCAATTGTGAACACTGACGGTGCCGGCGACGAAGGCGTGGACATCATCGACGGCCAGGTCGAATACGCGGCGAGCGCCTGCGGGGCGCACGTCACGGACTTGCAGCGAGAGTGTCGGCAGAGTAAGAGCCTCTTTGTCGGTGCAGTAACGCGGCCCGCCTGCCGCGGCGCTCCCGCGAGGCTGCAGTCGCGCGAACCAATTCCGCGCACCGATCTCCTTGAGAAGCTGCGCCGGCGCTGGGAAGTCGCAGTTGGTGCGATGCATGGGTCTGAAACCGCGCTCACTCTCGGCCCTGAGCAGGCGGTCGAATCGATCAGCTCCCTCGAGAAGCGAGTAGTGCGGGAACAAGGCGGTCTCGCGGGTCATCAGCTCAGCAGCTGCCCGGCGACGGGTCTGCTGGAAAGTAAAGTCGTAGTTCCCGCGCAGCGCTTCAATGCGATCCGCCATCCACAGCCGCTGCCGGTTGATGGTGTCGATCGTTCGCCAGTACACCGCAGCCGCGCTCGCCCGCAGCGACTTGTTGACGCAATAACGGAAGCCCACGCGCTCCACGAAGGAAAGCCCTTCCGCAAGTGCGAGGCGGACCTCGATACGTTCGGCGCCATCCCGGGCTGGCGGATAACTCGAGGCTGAACGCCTGACAGGGTAAGTGTAGATCTGCGCCCCACGCGCTTTGACTCCACACCGCACGAGCAGCTGCACCATCTGCCGCAGGACTTGCTTGAGGGCTTCCACGTGCTCGGGCTTTGCGCTCTGCGCATAGGCAGGTGGACTCAGCACCGCACTCGCTTCGCCGTCACCCTGTCGCTGCAGCTTCGGTGCGTGTCCATCCGTGCCGAAGAGCGCACCGAGGAATTCCCGCACCATTGACACCGGGCATCTGTCGTCGAGAACGAAGTACGGCAGTTCCGGAACCTGGTGGATGCGCCGCCCCGTGCGCACTCCAGGGAGGCTCGCGATCAGCGCGGTCAGATCGGCGGGAAGTACGATGGTCCACTTGCGGGGATCGTATCGTTTCGCGACCGGACGCCGGCCGGTGAGGAGCTCGATGTCATCGAGCGCGGCCTCTCGGTCAAGTGCCTGGCCGACGTTCATGCGACCCTGACCGATGCGGCTGATCGAGCCATCGCTGATCAGGTGCCCGAGGAGACGCGCAAAGGCGAGCGTGCGCGCGCGCTCCTGCTCATTGGCAAAGCCAAAACGCCAGCTGCCTGCGATGAGCTCGTACCCCGCCTCGTCGGCTCCGGCGTCATCGAGCGGGGCCTCGAGCCCCGTGAGCACCCGGTCGCGGCCCGGCACCAGCTTGCCGGCGGGCACCCAGCGTCCATCTTCACACAGGATCCGGTGATCGTCCGTGCACACGAGGCGGCGGCCATCCTGCAGCACGATGGAAATGCATTCGCGCTCACCCTGCACCATCATTTCCGTCTGGGTCGCCATTGCGAGCCGGCGGTCCGCCGTGGGCCCGAACAGCCGCAAACCGCCTGCTGCCGGCAAGCTCTCGATCCGGCGGCTGGTGCCATTGGCGAGAAGCACGGGGGTGCCGGCAGCGAGGCAAGTCGTGCATCCGTAGCCCACCAGATCGAACCCCAGCGCATCCAGATCCTCGAGCAGTCCGGCCTTGGCGAAATAGTCCGTAACCACGCGCGATCCCGGCGCCAGGCTCGTTTTTACCCACGGCTTCGATTTCAGACCGCGCGCGCGTGCCTTGCGCGCGAGCAGTCCGGCGCCGAGCATTACCGAGGGGTTGGAAGTGTTGGTGCAGCTCGTGATGGCGGCAATCAGTACCGCACCGTCCTTGAGCTCGTAGCTGCCGCCATTGAGCTTCGCGGTTGCCACTCCGCGCGCTCCTGCGCCGCGCGCGCTACGTTCCTCGGCGGCCTTTTTCGCATTCAGCTCATAGACCTGCTTTGCGCTCCTCAAGGGCACACGGTCCTGCGGCCGCCGTGGACCCGCCAGGCTCGGCTCGACGGTCCCGAGATCGAGGTCGAGCACATCGGTGTAGCTCGCGGGCAGCGCGCCTTCGTTGCGCCAGATTCCCTGGGCGCGTGCGTACGCGCTCACCAGCTCGAGCCGCTCGCGTGATCGCCCGGAGAGCTCCAGATAGCGCACCGTCTCGGTATCGATGGGAAAGATGCCGCAGGTACTGCCGTACTCGGGCGCCATGTTCGCGATGGTTGCGCGATCGGCGAGCGGCAGATTGGCGAGACCATCGCCGAAGAACTCGACGAACTTGTCGACCACACCCTTCTTGCGGAGCATCTCCGTCACGGTAAGAACGAGGTCAGTGGCGGTCGCTCCTGGCTGCAGCCGGCCCTCGAGCCGAAAACCGATCACCTGCGGAATGAGCATGGTCACCGGCTGGCCGAGCATCGCCGCCTCGGCCTCGATGCCACCGACGCCCCAGCCGAGGACACCGAGTCCATTGATCATGGTGGTATGCGAGTCAGTGCCCACCAGAGTGTCGGGGTAGGCACGGCGCGTACCGTTGTTGCGAGCGTCGAAAATCACCCGCGCCAGATATTCGAGGTTCACCTGATGCACGATGCCGGTGCTCGGCGGCACCACTGAAAGATTGCGGAAGGCGGTCTGTCCCCAGCGCAGGAAGGCATAACGTTCGCGGTTGCGCGCGAACTCGATCGCGGTATTTGCGGCGAGTGCGTGCGGTGTGCCGTACTCGTCCACCTGGACGGAATGATCGATCACCAACTCCGCGGGATTGAGCGGGTTGACGCGTTCGGCGCTGCCGCCGAGCCGCACGATCGCATCGCGCATGGCGGCGAGATCCACGACGCACGGTACGCCGGTGAAGTCCTGCAGAATGACCCGCGCAGGCGTGAAGGCGATCTCGTGCGCCGGGCTGGCGGCGGGGTCCCAGTCGAGCAGCGCCTCGATGTCGGCGCGGGTGACGTTGACGCCATCCTCGTGGCGCAACAGATTCTCCAGCAGCACCTTGAGCGAGTAGGGCAGGCGCGCCAGTTTTTCCTGTGGCAACGCGGCGAGGCTCCAGATCTCGTAGGTCTGATCGCCAACCTTGAGCGTCGAGCGTGCCCGGAAGCTGTTGTCCATGGGTATCTCCGCGTCGTGCCCACGATTATATCGGGGGCACCCGCTGCCTGCCGGATCGGCGGGGCTGAATTTCAGGCTGCGGCGGAGAGCCGCTCGCAACGGACGAGCGACTCGATCACCGCGCCGCCGAGACAGCGCTCGCCGTCATAGGCGACGGCGTACTGACCGGGTGTAACGGCCCGCTGCGGTTGCTCGAACTCGATGTGCACGCTGCCATCGGCGCGCGGTTCGAGGCGCGCCGGCTGATCGCTCTGGCGATAGCGTACCTTCACGGCTGCGCCGAAGGGCTCGTGCCGTGGTGGCGCGAGCCAGTGCCAGGCCCCGGTCGTTAGCGCGCGACTGGTGAGCAGGGGATGATCACAACCCTGCACCACGATCAGCGCGTTGCGTCCGGCATCCTTTGACGCCACGTACCAGGGCGCCTGCTCGCGGCCGCAGCGGCCGCCGATCTGGAGACCTGCACGCTGCCCCAATGTGTAGAACGCGAGGCCCTCGTGCGTACCCAGCCGCTCCCCGTCGGACGACTCGATCGGTCCGGGCGAGCGAGCGAGGTAACGTGCCAGAAACTCGCGAAACGGCCGCTCGCCGATGAAGCAGATACCGGTGCTGTCGCGCTTGTCGAACACGGGGAGCCCGGCACGGCGCGCAC
Source organism: Steroidobacteraceae bacterium (assembly GCA_035495655.1). Classification (GTDB taxonomy): domain Bacteria; phylum Pseudomonadota; class Gammaproteobacteria; order Steroidobacterales; family Steroidobacteraceae; genus 13-2-20CM-66-19. The sequence continues at coordinate 16,362 of DATJFM010000089.1, read as the reverse complement.
GCTCGCGCACCTCGCTCTTGTGCAGCTCACCGAGCGGCATCAGCGTCGCGGCTAGCTCCGCCCGAGCGACCGCGTGCAGGAAATAGCTCTGATCCTTGCCTGCATCGCGCGCTTTACACAGTGTGGGCCCATCGGTGGCCGCGCCGAGACGCGCGTAGTGCCCGGTAGCGAAGTGCGACGCACCGAGCCGGCGCGCCCACTCCAGCGCCACGCCAAACTTGATCTCCCGGTTGCAGAGCACATCCGGATTGGGAGTACGGCCAGCGCGATGCTCGCGCAGGAAATGCGCAAACACCCGCTCGCGATACGCGGCGGCGAAGCTCACCCGGTGCAGAACGATCCCGAGCTCGGCGGCGACTGCACGCGCATCCTGGAAGTCCTGTGCAGCCGTGCAGTAACCGTCATCGTCCTCTTCCTCCCAATTACTTAAAAAGAGGCCCTGCACCTCCCAGCCGGCGTCCCTGAGAATGAGGGCCGCGACCGCGGAGTCCACGCCTCCGGAAAGACCCACGATGACGCGTGCGGAGGGTACGGGCGGTGCGGGGAGGGCTGGCATGAGCGCATTCTAATGCGCCCGCTGCAGGTGCGCCTTCAGCGCGGGCGGCCGCCCGTGCGCACGTTGACGGCCCCATCGCCCACCGCGGCCGCTTGTTGACCCAGCGCGGCGGCGCATTCGAGATCCAGCTGCGCTATGCCATCCAGCGGGAGACGCTGACCGGCCAGATAGTCGCGCACGCAGCGCAGGACGAGCGGACTGCGCAGCCGTTCCTGCCGTGCCGCCAGCTCCTCAAGGGTAAGCCAGTGTGTGCCGATGATCCCGCGATCGAGCCGCCGCGCGGCGTCATGGTCGGCCACCGATCCGGTGAAGGCGACGCGCAGGATCTCGCGGCGACTGTTGGGATTGCGCCAGAGGTAGATCCCGAGTAGAGCCTGAGGATCGAAGCGCCACGCGGTCTCCTCGCGTGCCTCGCGTACCACCGCGGCGAGCAGGGTTTCGCCATGCTCGACGTGTCCGGCCGGTTGATTAAAGAGCAGGCGGCGGTTGATGCGCTCCTCGACCACGAGGAAGCGACCGTCTCGCTCTGCGATGGCTGCTACGGTGACATCAGGCTTCCTGCCCATGTCGCGGATTGTAACGGCCCGAAGTTGGAGTCGGAATGGTCGGCGCGTCCGCCGCGTGCTGCCTCAGCCCCGGCGCGCAGACCTCAAGCCGTGCTCGGCGGCGCTCGCGTTCCAGACCTGATCGAATTCCTGCAGGTAGACACGCGCGACCGCGGGATTATTGATGTCAGCCACTCCGTCCCAGGTGTCCGCACGCATGCGGTAGACGATCGCGCGATCATCGGCGATGAGATAGCTCGAGGCACGTTGCGGGCTCTGCGCGGCCACGTAGCGGATGTCGATACAGCTCGACAAGCGCCGCCCCATGGCGACGAAGCGGTTGCTGTCGCGCATGACGCGTGTCGGTTCGGCCAGCAGTACGCGCACCTTGGAGAAGCTGCGCGTCAGCACGAAATGCTTGATTACATCGAGGAACGCCGTCTGGTCGTACAGATCGGGCTCGAGGTCGGGGGTATAAATCGAGATCAGCCGCTGGGCCGTGCCTGCGATCTCATTGACGGCGGCGCGTACTTCGGCAAGCGAGGTGAGCACTGTCAGCGTTTCGGCACCCTGCCGCGGGCTGGCTGCGCCGCCGGCCCCGTTGGCCGATTCGGGCGCGTAGCGCGCGTTAGCAAGCTGCGCCAAAGCACCGTTTAGATCAAGTTCCCCGCCTATGGCCACTTGGCGTCCTGCGTCACCTGCACGGAGGGCAGGCTGCGCGGCATCTTAGTGACTGATATGGGAATTTCCGTGCCGAACGGGTCACGGTTTACGGGCATGGGCCGCCCGCAGTAAGTCAAAAGCGAGGCCTGGTTCGCACTTTGGCGTCCCCGGGATGGGCCAGCGAAAACGGCCCGCGGGCACCGGCAGGTGCGTATTCCGCAGCCAGCGCCGCCTCAGATCTCGCGGGCGAGCCGCGCGGCGAGGCCGATATAGCTCTCCGGCCGCAGGCTCCGCAGCCGTGCCTTCTCACTCGCGGGAAGCGGTAGCGCGTCGATGAACACAGCCAGCGTCGCCGCATCGATTTGCCGGCCGCGCGTGAACTCCTTCAGCCGCTCATAGCCGTCCGGCACTCCGGCCGCACGCAACACGGTCTGTACCGCCTCGCCGAGCACTTCCCAGGTACCGGCGAGGTCCGCGCGCATGCGTTCCGTATCCGGCTCGATCTTCTCCAGCCCCCGCCCGAGGGCGCGCCAGGCGATGAGCGAATGAGCAAGCGCCACCCCGAGATTGCGCAGCACGGTCGAATCGGTCAGGTCGCGCTGCCAGCGCGACACCGGGAGCTTCTCGGCAAAGTGCCGCAGCAGCGCATTGGCGATTCCGCAGTTGCCCTCGGCGTTCTCGAAATCGATGGGATTCACCTTGTGCGGCATGGTGGAGGAGCCGACTTCGCCCGCCACCGCACGCTGCCGCAGATAGCCGAGCGAGACATAGCCCCACAGATCGCGGCACAGGTCGATGCAGACCACATTGGCCGCTGCGATGGCGTCGCAGTATTCGCCGATCCAGTCATGCGGCTCGATCTGCGTGGTCCACGGGTTGTAGTCGAGGCCGAGCGAGTCGACGAAAGCCTGCGCAATTGCCGGCCAATCAAGTGCCGGGAGCGCTGCGATGTGCGCGTTGAAATTGCCCACGGCGCCGTTCCACTTACCGAGAATGCCCACCGCGGCCCAGCGACGCTGCGCGCGCGTGAGCCGCGCGGCGAAATTGGCGAGCTCCTTGCCGAGGGTAGTGGGGCTGGCCGGCTGTCCATGCGTGCGCGCGGGCATGGCGATGTCGGCGTAACGGTGTGCGAGCTCCGTGAGCTCGTGCGCACGCGCCGCCAGCACGGGCAACAGCGTGCCGCGCGCCGCGCGCAGCAGACAGGCGTAGCTGAGGTTATTGATGTCCTCCGAGGTACAGCCGAAATGCACCAGCTCGAGAGTGGCGGCCTGAGCCCCAGCGGCGGCGAGCTGCTCGCGGACGTAGTATTCGACCGCCTTGACGTCGTGATTGATGCGCGCCTCGATGCTCTTGACGGCGGCGGCCGCGGTCGGAGCGGGCGCCTGCGCCAGCTGGCGGGCACAATCGCTCACCGCCGGGCTGAACGCGGAGCCCGCAAGTTGTGGTGCGGCTGCCGTGAGCTGCAGCAGCCACTGCGCCTCGATACGGATGCGCTCGCGAATCAGGCCGCCTTCCGAGAGCAGCGCACGCAGCGGCTCGGTGGCGGCGCGGTAGCGCCCATCGACCGGCGAGAGCGCCTCGAGCGCCGGCAGGCAATCGCTGGGGCTTCCGGACATGCGCTACTATCATAACGCATACGCTCGTTCGGCCGTCGTTTCCAGCAGCAGGGTGCACGCATGACGAGTTCCTTCCGTACTGAGCGCGACAGCATGGGCGAGCTCAAAGTACCGGCCGAGGCGCTGTGGGGCGCGCAGACGCAGCGTGCCATCGATAACTTTCCGATCAGCGGCGTGAGCATGCCGCGCGAATTCATCGCCGCACTGGCACTGGTGAAGCAAGCCGCTGCGCGCGCCAACCGCGATCTAAAGCTGCTGGATGCGCCGCTCGCGCAGGCCATCGATGCGGCGGCGGCGGAGGTGGTCGCGGGCGCGCACAACGCACACTTTCCGCTCGATGTGTATCAGACCGGTTCGGGTACCAGCACCAACATGAACGCCAATGAGGTCATCGCGGCGCTGGCGACCCGGCGCCTCGGCAAGCCGGTGCATCCCAACGACCACGTCAACATGGGTCAGAGCAGCAACGACTCGATCCCGACCGCGATCCACGTGAGCGCGGCGCTCGCGGTGCGCCGCGAGCTGCTGCCGGCGCTCGAGCACCTGCGCGATGTGCTGAAGAGGAAGGAGCGGGAGGTTGGCGCCATCGTCAAGACCGGCCGCACGCACCTGATGGATGCAATGCCGGTCACCTTTGGACAGGAGCTGTCCGGATGGCGCACGCAGATCGAGCACGGCCTCGCGCGGCTACGCGCGGTCGAGCCACGGCTGCTGGCGCTCGCCCAGGGGGGCACCGCCGTCGGTACCGGCATCAACACCCACGCGGAATTCGGCCGCCGCTTCTGCGAGGAGCTGAGCGCCCTTACCGGAGTGCGCTTCGTCCCGGCGGAGAACTACTTCGAAGCGCTTTCGGCGCAGGATACCGCGGTCGAGCTGTCCGGTCAGCTGAAGGTGATTGCGGTGAGCCTGACCAAGATGGCCAACGATTTGCGCTGGATGAACAGCGGACCGCTCGCAGGTCTCGCGGAGATCGCGCTGCCTGCGCTGCAGCCCGGCAGCAGCATCATGCCGGGCAAGGTGAATCCGGTGATACCCGAGGCAACGATGATGGTGGGTGCGCAGGTGATCGGTAACGACACGACCATCACGCTTGCCGGCCAGTCCGGGAATTTTCAGCTGAACGTCATGCTGCCCGTCATCGCCCACAATCTGCTCGAGAGCATTCGTCTGCTCGCGAATGTGTCGCGCGCACTCGCAGACAGCGCCATTGCGGGCTTTCAGGTGAATGCGACGCACATTGCCGAAGCGCTCGATCGCAACCCGATACTGGTGACCGCGCTCAATCCGGTCATCGGCTACGAGAAAGGTGCTGCGATTGCCAAAAAGGCCTACGCCGAGGGACGCCCGATCCGCGAGGTGGCCGCGCAGATGACCGATCTGCCGGCCGCGCAGCTCGAGAAGCTGCTCGACCCGCAAGAGCTCACCACCGGGGGCATCAAGGGAGGAGGCGGTGGAGGAGGCTGAGGCCCCAGGCGCAACGCGCGCCACAGAAGCGGCCGGCAAGGACGGCGCACCTGCCGCTGCCACAGCGCACCGCGACTGGGCAAGTATCATCCGCACGCGCCTCGCGGGCACCACACCGCAGCACGAGCGCGAGGACTGGCTGATCCCTGGACTCTTTGAGCCGGGCGATGGGCAACGGCTCTTGCCGCCCGAGCCCGTGCCCGCGGCAGTACTGATTCCCCTCGTCACGAGAGCCGACCTCATGGTGCTGTTCACCCAGCGCGCCACGCAGCTGCGCAACCATGCGGGGCAGATCAGTTTCCCCGGTGGACGCATCGAGCCGAGCGACCGCAGCCCCGCTGCCGCCGCACTGCGCGAAGCGCGCGAGGAGATCGGGCTCGACGAGCGCTTCATCACCGTGATCGGCTATCTGCCGGACCACGTGGTGATTACCGGATTCCGCATCACGCCTGTCGTGGCGCTGGTGCAGCCGGGCTTCGAGCTCGCACTCGCCAGCCAGGAGGTCGAGGACACCTTCGAAGTGCCGCTCGGTTATCTGTTCGATCCCGCGAACCACCGTCTCAACCGCCGCGCCAACCTCGTCGGTGAGCAGCTGGAATTCCGGGAGATTCCCTTCGGCCCGCGCACCATCTGGGGCGCAACGGCCGGTATGCTGCATACGCTCTATCGTCTGTGCGCCGGGCCGCAAGCGCCATGAGCGAGGCCGAACGGGCGGTGGGCGCGCTGATCGCACTCATGGCGCGACTGCGCGATCCCGAGCACGGCTGCCCCTGGGACCGTGCGCAGTCTTTCTCCACCATCGCGCCTTACACCATCGAGGAGGCTTACGAAGTAGCCGATGCCATCGAGCATGGCGACCGCGAGCATCTGCGCGAGGAGCTCGGCGATCTGCTGTTCCAGGTGGTATTTCACGCCCGCATGGCGCAGGAGCGCGGTTGGTTCGATTTCGGCGCAGTGGCGGATGGAATTCGCGAGAAGCTGGTGCGACGGCATCCGCACCTGTTTGCCGGAGCGGCGCTGGCTCCCGAGGACCTGGTGCGCGTGTGGGAAGAGCAGAAGGCGCAGGAACGTGCCGCTGCCATGAGGCCCGCCGCCGGCGCGAGTGCGGTGCTCGCCGGCGTGCCCCGGGCGCTGCCGGCGCTCACACGCGCGGCGAAGCTCGGCCGCCGCGCGGCGCGCGTGGGCTTCGACTGGCCGGACGCGCAGGCGGTGCACAGCAAGGTGTTGGAGGAACTGGGCGAGATCGATGAGGCGCTCGAGAGCGACACGGCTGGGGGGGAGAGTGCGCCAGCTGTGCAGGCGCTCGCCGGCGAGTTGGGAGATCTGTTGTTCGCGATCGTCAACTGGAGCCGGCATCTGCACATCGACGCCGAGACCGCGCTGCGCGCCGCCAACGACAAGTTCGAGCACCGTTTTGCCTGCATGGAGTCGCTCGCCCAGGCACGCAGGCTCGAGCTCGCGCAGCTGTCGCCCGGCGAGTGGGACGCGCTCTGGAACGAGGCGAAGCTGAACGCCAGCTGAAAAAACTTGCTATTGCGCTGACAGTCGCCGACCAACACACGAATGCGTTAGGCTTGTGTGTTGTGAGCAGTGCCAGAGCCACCGCGCTCGTCCTTCTATGTGCGGCTGCCGTCGCGACCGCCGCCGCGCTCGTATCCGCTTCGGCTCCCTCGGTGCGATCCGAGGCAACGCCGCTGGTGATGCCGCGCAGCGATGTATCCATGGACCAGGCGGTGAGGATGGTCGAAGACCGCTACCACGCCAGGGTTGTGAAGGCGCAGACCGAGCACGAAGAGGGCCGTACGCTGTACGTGCTGCGGTTGCTGAACGACGCTGGCAGGGTGTGGACGGTACGCGTCGACGCGGCCAATGGTTCCGTGCAGTGACCGGAAGTCAACGGGGAGCGGCATGCGGGCACTGGTAGTCGAGGATGAGGCATCGCTGCGCGAGAGCCTGCAGGCTCGGCTCGGCGAAGCTGGGTTCACGGTGGATGTTGCCCGCGATGGCGACGAGGGGCTGTTCGCGGCGCGCGAATACCCGCTCGATGTCGCCGTCATTGACCTGGGTCTGCCGGGAATTTCCGGCCTCGAGCTGATCCGCCGCCTGCGTGCCGCCGGCAAGAAATATCCGATCCTGATCCTGACAGCCCGCGACAACTGGCAGGACAAGGTGGAAGGGTTGCAGGCCGGCGCCGATGACTACGTGGTCAAACCCTTTCACTTCGAGGAGGTGCTCGCGCGGTTGCAGGCGCTGCTGCGCCGCGCCGGTGGCTGGGCCAGCCCGCAGCTCAAGTGCGGCCCCATCGTCCTCGACACGCGCGCGCAGACCGTCACGGTGAACGGCGCCGCGGTGGAGCTCACGACCTTCGAATACCGTATCCTCGAGCACCTCATGCTGCGCGCCGGCGACGTCATCTCCAAGAGCGAGCTGACCGAGCGCCTGTACGATCAGGATTTCGAGCGCGACAGCAACGTCATCGAGGTGCTGGTCGGACGATTGCGCCGCAAGCTCGACCCCGACGACCGCTTGCGCCCGATCGAGACACTGCGCGGACGCGGTTATCGTCTGGCGCTGCCTCGGGACGCGCCGACCTGAGACGGCGGCGGAGGCCGCGTGCATTCACTCAGCCGGCGATTGCTCATCTCGGTGTCGCTGCCGCTCGCGCTGTTCTGCGGCGTGGTGATGCTCGTGCTCGATACCGGCTTCCGCGAGGTGGCGCAGCGCACCCTGCAGGATGAGCTCGATCGCCAGATGGTGCGGCTCATCGCGGCGGCCGAGCCGCAGCCCGATGGCGGCTATGCGCCGGCACCCCACACACTCGATCCCCGCCTCGAGACACCGCGTTCGGGCCTCTATGCAGAGATCCGCTCCGCCGGCCAGGACTGGCGCTCGCCATCGACGGCAGGGCTCAACAGCGATTTCGGGCGGCTGCTCTCCGGCGGCGCACGCAACCTGTCCTATGGCACCTTCGGCGATGACCGCGTTGCCATTGCGAGTCGCTCCATCGAGTTCGAAGGCGAGGCTGCAGCCGCCCGCTCACTCACCTTCAGCGTGGCGACGAGTCTCAGTCCCTATCAGCAGGAGCTGTGGCGCTTCCGGCGCAAGCTCGGAAGCTGGTTCGTCTCGCTGATGCTGCTGCTGCTCGTAACGCTCGCCGCGCTGCTGCGTTGGGTGCTCGCGCCCGTGCGGCGCATGGAGCGTGAAATCCATGAGGTCGAGGAGGGGCGCCGCGAGAGACTCGGCGGCGGCTATCCGCGCGAGCTCGCCGGCGTCGCTGGCAATCTCAATGCGCTGCTGATCGGCGAGCGCAAGCGCGTGGCGCGCTACCGTGACACGCTCGGGAATCTCGCTCACAGCCTCAAAACGCCGCTCGCCGTGATGCGCGCGGAAGGCGCGAGCGCCATGGTCAGCACCGAGATCGACCGCATGAGCGGCATCATCGAGCATCAGCTCAAGCGCGCCGCCGCTTCCGGCGGGGCGCTGCTCGGGCAGGCGCCGGTCGAGGTGTCACAGGTGGCGGCGGAGCTGCGCGCGGCACTGCTGCGGGTCTATGCCCGCAAGGATCTCGTCATCGAGCTCGGCGTCGGACCCGTCGTGCAATTCATTGGCGATCGAGGCGATCTCACGGAGCTGCTCGGCAACCTGCTGGACAATGCCTGCAAGTGGTGCCGGACGCGTGTGCGCTTCAGCGCCACGACCGATGAGACCGCGGAATCGCGTGAGCGGTTGTGCCTCGTGGTGGAAGACGACGGCGTGGGCATCTCGGCAGCCGATCGGGCACGGGTGCTCCAGCGTGGCGTACGAGCGGATGAGAAGGTGCCGGGCCATGGGCTCGGGCTCGCCATGGTGCACGACACGATTGACCTCTACGGCGGCAAACTCTCCATCGATGCCTCGCCGCTCGGTGGCGCGCGGTTTACCGTGCGCCTGCCGGGGCGCTGAAACGGGGCGCCTGGGACGCCTCTCCTACGAAACCTTGAACTCGATCCCCTGCGCCAGCGGCAGATCGCGGCTCCAGTTGACCGTGTTGGTCTGGCGGCGCATGTAGGTCTTCCAGGCGTCCGAGCCCGACTCGCGGCCGCCGCCAGTGTCTTTCTCGCCGCCGAACGCGCCCCCGATTTCGGCGCCCGAGGTGCCGAGATTGACGTTGGCGATGCCGCAATCACTGCCCGCGGAGGAGAGGAAGGCTTCAGCGTTCTGCAACCGATCGGTGAACAGCGCCGACGACAGCCCGTGGGCCGAGGCATTCTGCTGCGCAATCGCCTCACTCAATGAGTCCACCGGGATCACATAAAGGATCGGCGCGAAGGTCTCGGTCTGAACGATCGGCCACTCGTTGCGCGCGCGCACGATCGTGGGCTCGACGAAGTTGCCGGGGCGTTTGAGGACGCTGCCCCCGTAGAGCAGCTCTCCGCCCGCGCTGCGCGCTGCGCTCACCGCGGCCTGATAGCTCTCGACCGCCTTGGAATCGATGAGCGGCCCCATGAGCGTACCGTCCTCGAGCGGATCGCCGATGCGAACCTGAGCGTAGGCATGCACCAGTCGGCGCTCGAGCTCCGCAGCGATCGCCTTGTGGGCGAAGACACGACGCGTCGAGGTGCAGCGCTGGCCAGCGGTGCCAACTGCTCCGAACACGATGGCCGGGACGGCGAGATCGAGGTTGGCCGTCTCGTCTACGATCACCGCGTTGTTGCCGCCGAGTTCGAGCAGGCTCTTGCCGAGCCGTGCGGCGACGCGTTCTCCGACTTTGCGGCCGACCTCGGTGGAACCGGTGAAGGATACGAGCGCGATGCGGCGGTCTTCGACCAGGCGCGTGGCGAGGCCGGTGCCGCCGTCGATGAACACCTGGAACACCGCCGGCAGATGCGCGGACTCGAGCACACGGTTGCACAGGTGCTGCACCGCGAGCGCAGTCAGCGGCGTCTTGTGCGAGGGCTTCCAGACGCAGGTGTTGCCGCACACGGCACCGAGGAAGGCATTCCACGACCACACTGCGACCGGGAAGTTGAAAGCGGAGATGACGCCGATGACTCCGAGGGGGTGCCATTGCTCGAACATGCGGTGCTGTGGGCGCTCCGAGTGCATGCTGAGTCCGTACAGCATGCGCGACTGGCCGACGGCGAAATCGGCGATGTCGATCATCTCCTGCACCTCGCCGATCCCTTCGGCCAGGATCTTGCCGTTCTCGAGCGAGACCAGCGTGCCGAGGTCCTCGCGGTGACGGCGCAGCTCATCGCCGATGAGGCGCACGGCCTCACCACGCTTGGGAGCGGGCACCTCCCGCCAGCGAGCTGCAACCTCGACCGCCGAGCTCACGACGTGCTCGTAGTCCTCGGCACTCGCGGGTCGCACCTGCGCGATGAGGGTGCCGTTGGCGGGATTGCGGACATTGAGTAGCGCGTCGCCGCTGATGCTCGACCAGCCGTGCGATCCTGACCAGGCGCCGGGGTTCATGGGCCCGAGGCCCAGGCGGCGCAGCACTGCGTCGGTGTTGGTGTTCATGCGTTCACCGCCTTTGCGCGCCGTTGGTGGCCTACCTTGCCGGACACCACGACCTCGCCGGAGAGTTGCTTGGTGCCGCCCGGGGCGTAGTAGCGTCCGAAGCGGTTGGCGAGGATGTCCGTGAGGCGGAATTGCTCCTGCGCCACGAAGCCGTGGTAGCGCTGGCCGCTCTCGAGCACCAGGTCCACGACCGCAGTGATTCCGGCCGCAGTCGTCACCTGAATTGCCGACCATAGCCGGCCAGCGATCATCTGGGGATAGATCTTGTTGACGTAGTTTTCCTCACGCAGCTGTCCATCCTGCGTGCCGGTGACCGCCACGTACACGATCACCACATCCTGCAGCGTGTGCGGTACCGCGTTCTCCAGCACGCGCTTGAGCGTTGCGCGATCGTGATTGAGCTTCAGATCGTTCATGAGCAGGCGCATCTGCTCGCAGTGACCGGGGTAACGGATGGTCTTGTAGTTCATCGACTCGACGCGCTCCCCATGCGTCTCGGCGAGTGACCCGAGCCCACCTGAGGTATTGAAGGCCTCGTAGCGCATGCCGTCGATTTCGATCTCCTCGAGCCCCTCGAGCGGTGCGACCTCGACGAGCCTGTGGTCGTTGACCGCCTGGCAGGGGTTGCCATACTCGTTGATGAGCCCTTCGGTCGACCAGGTGAGGGAGTACTTCAGCACGTTGTTCGGATGCTGCGGCAACGCACCGACGCGCAGTTTGACCGCCCGCAGGGCGTCGAAATGAGTGATGAGCTCCGCGGCGGCGATGCTGATGAACCCCGGCGCGAGTCCGCACTGCGGCACGAAGGCCTGCTCGGCCCCGGCGGCGATGGCGCGCACCGCGCGCGTGACCTCCACATCCTCGGTGAGATCGAAATAGTGCAGGTGCGCCTTCCGGGCCGCCTCGGCCACGCGCACGTTGCAGTGATAGGGAAGACTCGAGATCACCGCATCCACCGGGTGCGCGGTGAGGTGCTTTGCGAGCGCTGTGGCGTTGCTGGCATCGAGCGCCAGCGCAGTGAGATGGCCGCTGCCGTGCGCACGCACCACCGCCTCCGCGGCCGCGCCGTCGAGGTCTGCAAGTTGCACGCGGTAAGCGCCGGAATCGGCTAGCAATCCCGAGATCAGTGCGCCGATCTTGCCGGCGCCGAGAATCAAGACACGGTGCATAGGGTCCTCATCAAAAGGGGCGCATTCTGCCTTCGAAGCGCCGCCGGCGCCAGCTACACGCGAGCTCGCGGGGAACGCCGCGGGGAGCGCCCTGAGGCGCCGTAAATACGTGGTAGGATCAATGACATGCGATCACCCGCAACCACCTCCTGGCACAGCGCCAGCTGGCAGTCACGACCTGCACAGCAGCAGCCGGTCTACAGCGATCCTAAGGCGCTCGAGCGGATCGTGGCGCAGCTTTCGCGCCTGCCACCGGTTGTGGTCTCGTGGGAGATCGAGGCGCTGCGCAGCCGGCTCGCCGCGGCGCAGCGGGGCGAGGCCTTCCTGCTGCAGGGCGGCGATTGCGCCGAGACTTTCGCCGACTGTGAATCCGACATCATCGCCAAGAAGCTCAAAATTCTTCTGCAGATGAGCCTCGTGCTGGTGCATGGCCTGAAGAAGCCCATCGTTCGCGTCGGGCGCATGGCGGGGCAGTACGCCAAGCCGCGCTCGGCGGATACCGAGACCCGCGCGGGAGTGACGCTGCCGAGCTATCGCGGGGATCTCGTCAATCGCCCCGAGTTCACCGCCGAGGCACGCGCTGCGGATCCGGAGTTGCTGCTGCGGGGATACGAGCGTGCGGCGCTCACCCTGAACTTCGTGCGTGCGCTGGTCGAGGGCGGTTTCGCCGACCTGCACCACCCGGAGTATTGGGATCTGGGCTTCGTGCATCAGGCGCCGCTCAAGGACGCGTACCAGCGCATCGTGCGCTCTATCGGCGATGCGCTGGATTTCTTCGAGGGTATGAGTGGGCATCCGGTCCACGAGGCGACGCTCGTCGACTTCTACTCGAGTCACGAGGGACTGCACCTGCTGTACGAGCAGGCGCAGACCCGCTTCATTCCGCGCCAGAATCGCTGGTACAACCTCTCGACCCACATGCCCTGGATCGGCATGCGCACCGCCGCGCTCGATGGAGCACACGTCGAGTATTTCCGCGGTATCGCCAACCCGATCGGGGTGAAAATCGGGTCGGCGATGGATGCGGCGTGGCTGCAGGGACTCGTGAACACGCTCAATCCGCAGAACCAGCCGGGCCGGCTCACCTTCATTCACCGCTTCGGGGCGAAGGAGGTCGCGACGGCACTGCCGAAGGCCATCGAGGCCGTGCGGCAGACGGGACAGACGGTGCTGTGGGTGTGCGATCCTATGCACGGCAACACCGAAACCACCACCGGGGGCCTGAAGACCCGGCGCTTCGAGAATATCCTGCGCGAGCTCGATCTGGCCTTTGGCATTCATGCCGAGCTCGGTTCGTACCTGGGCGGCGTGCACATCGAACTCACGGGGGATGACGTCACCGAGTGTACCGGCGGAGCGCGTGGACTCACCGATGCGGACCTCGCGCGCGCTTACCGCTCGAGCGTCGACCCGCGGCTCAATCACGAGCAGGCGCTCGAGCTAGCGATGCTCATCGCCGAGCGCAGTCAGAGCCGCCGCAGCGAGCGGCGCAGCGGAGCCGGCGCGCCCTGAGTCAAACCCCCGAGCGAGCGCGCGCGGCTGCCGCGTGGATGAATGAGCTGCGCGGCTCGCACCCACGCACGAGCGCCTACGACCCGGACTGCACGCGCTGTGCGCGACTCGCCGAGTTTCTCGAGCATACCCGCGAGCGGCATCCCGACTACTGGGCGCGGCCCGTGCCGTCATTCGGCGCCGCGCGGCCGCGCATCGTGATCGTGGGACTCGCTCCGGGCCTGCATGGCGCGAATCGCACCGGGCGGCCCTTCACCGGCGATCACGCCGGCTTGTTGCTCTACCGGTGCCTGTACGATGCCGGTCTCGCGAGCCGCCCGCAGTCCCGATCGGCCGACGATGGCCTGCGGCTCATCAACGTGCGCATCGTCAACACGGTCAAGTGCGTGCCGCCCGGCAACAAGCCGTTGCCGGCCGAAGTGCGCTGTTGCAACGGTTATCTGGCAGCGGAGCTGCAGCGGCTGCGCTCGGCGCGCGTCTACCTGGCGCTCGGGCGGGTGGCACACGAGGGCCTGCTGCTGGCTCTCGGCAGGCGCCGTGCGCAGTATGCCTTCGGACATGGCCGTGAGCATCCGCTCGATGCGACACGGTGGTTGATCGATTCGTATCATTGCAGCCGCTACAACACCGCCACGCGGCGCCTGACGCCGGAGATGTTCGAGCAGGTGGTGGCCCGCGCCTGCGAGCGCGCGCAGCTTCCCGGCCGCCGGGTGTGAGCTGCGCGCGGCCCGGACTGAAGGATGTTCGATCACAGGGAATACATCGCATCGTTGCCGCGGCGTCCCGGCGTGTACCGCATGTACGGCGCTGCGCACGAGCTGTTGTACGTCGGCAAGGCACGCAGCCTGAAGGACCGGGTGGCAACCTACTTTGCGCCGCGCAATGTCGATCCCAAGGTGCAGGCGCTGGTCGCGCAGATCAGCGCCATCGAGGTCACGGTCACCAACTCGGAGACCGAGGCGCTGCTGCTCGAATACAATCTGATCAAGGCGCACAAGCCACGCTTCAACGTGGTGCTGCGCGATGACAAGAGCTTCCCCTACGTCCACTTGTATATCGAGCACGAGTTTGCGCGTCTGGAGTTCTACCGCGGCGCGCGCTCGGCGCCGGGCCGCTACTTCGGCCCCTTTCCCAACGCGGGCGCGGTCCGCGACACACTCAACCAGCTGCAGAAGCTGTTCCGCATCCGCAACTGCCGCGACAGTTTCTTCGCCAACCGCAGCCGCCCTTGTCTGCAGCACCAGATCGGGCGCTGCTCGGCACCGTGCGTCGGACTGATCAGCCGCGAGGCGTACGCGCAGGACATCGCCGCGGCGGTGAAGGTGCTCGAAGGCCGCAGCGATGAGGTCAACGCGGAGCTGCAAGCGCGCATGGAAGCGGCCGGGGCCCGGCTCGAGTTCGAGCGCGCAGCGGATATTCGCGATCAGCTGGCCGCTCTCAAGCGCATCCAGGCCCAGCAGGTCGTGATGGCCGAAGGCGCACGCGACGCCGATGTATTTGCGATCGTCGGTGATGCCGGTGAGTACGCGGTGAGCGTCATGCTCATCCGCGGCGGCCGCAACCTCGGCACGAGCAGCTACTTCCCGCGCGTCACGCTCGCGGAGCCGCACGAAGCGTTGACCTCGTTCGTCATGCAGTACTACGCCAATGCGGATGCGCCCGGAGAGGTCCTGCTCGGTAGCCGTATCGAGGGGGCGCCGGCGCTGGCGGAAGCGCTGCGTGAGCGGCTGGGACGCAGCGTCGAGGTACGCTGTCCGTCGCGCGGGATCGGCGCGCGTTGGGCCGAGCTCACCGCCGACAATGCCGCACAGGCACTGCGCATGCGCTTCGCACGGCGGGCAGGCATGGACGAGATGCTGGCGGATCTCGCGCACGAGCTGGACCTGCCCGAGCCACCACAGCGGCTCGAGTGTTTCGACATCAGCCATACGGGCGGTGAGGGCACGGTAGCCGCGTGCGTGGTATTCGGACCCGACGGGCCGCTCAAGAAAGAGTATCGCCGCTTCAACATTCGCGGCGTGACCCCCGGCGATGACTACGCCGCGCTTCGGCAGGCGCTGGAGCGGCGCTATCGGCGCGTGGGAGAAGGGGAGGTCCCGGCGCCGGACGTGTTGCTGATCGATGGCGGGTTGGGACAGATCCGTGAAGTGCACGAGGTGCTCGCCGCGCTCGGGTTCGCCGAGCTGGCGCTCGTCGGTGTCGCCAAAGGACCCGAGCGTCGAGCGGGGCAGGAGCGGCTGTTCGTATATGGCGCACAGTCACCCATCACACCCGTTGCGCACGGACCTGCTTCACGGCTCATCCAGCGTATCCGCGACGAGGCGCACCGCTTTGCCATTACCGGACATCGCAAGAAGCGTGCGCGGCGTTACAACGAGTCGGTGCTGGAAGTGGTCCCGGGACTTGGGCCCGCCAAGCGTCGCGCACTGCTGAAACACTTCGGGGGCCTGCAGGGGGTCATGCGGGCGGGCGTCGCAGACCTCACGCAGGTGAGCGGAATCGGCGCCGCCCTGGCAAGAACTCTTTATGATCACCTGCACCCGGGCTCCTAGAGCACCCGCGAGGTCCCAGATGCCGCGCATGGAGTGGAATCTTCCCAACACACTCACCTGGACGCGCATCGCAGCGATCCCGCTGATCATATTGCTCTTCTACATGCCCTATCCGTGGGCGGATCCGGCTGCGGGACTACTGTTCGCGGCCGCCGGCGTAACCGATTCGCTCGATGGTTACTTTGCCCGGCGCTTCGGGCAGATTTCGCGGCTCGGAGCCTTCCTCGACCCCGTGGCCGACAAGCTGATCGTAGCCGTCGCGCTCGTGCTTCTCGTGAGCAAGGACCGACGCGGGCTCATCGTGCTGACGGCGATCGTCATCATCGGGCGGGAGATCACCATCTCCGCGCTGCGCGAGTGGATGGCCGAGATCGGGGCCCGGCGCAAGGTGGCCGTGTCGCAGCTCGGCAAGTACAAAACCATCCTGCAGATCACCGGGCTGTCGATGATGCTCTATCGCTGGCCGCTGCTGGGATTACCCACCTATCGGGTGGGGGTCGTGCTCACGGTGATCGCCGCCGCTGCGACGCTCGTCTCGATGTTCGTGTATCTGCGGGCCGCCTGGCCCGAGCTCAAGCGGTGATTCCAGGCCTTGTCGCAACAATGAGTTAGAGCATATACCTTTCCTGAAATCGAGTACCATCGCCAGGGGACTCGCCTTGACTTCCCAAGGGGTGTACATAGAATTTCGCGCTCTTCATAAGGACGCGGGCTTAGCTCAGTTGGTAGAGCGGTACCTTGCCAAGGTACAGGTCGACGGTTCGAACCCGTTAGCCCGCTCCA
>DATJFM010000088.1:0-18133 GCA_035495655.1 Steroidobacteraceae bacterium | reverse complement strand
AGCGCCGGTGAGGTACGGCTGGTCCCACTGCACGATGAGACCCATGAACTCGCCCGGGAACATTGCCGGCACGTTGACCTGCAGGTAGGTCTGCGGAGTCCCGCCGTTCATACCGAAGGTCAGCAGCATCTCCCCAGCGTTTGCGCCGGAGCCTGCCGTGGCGAAGCTCGGCGCGTGGTTCTCATAAGAGAGCTGTCCGTTGTTGCCGGCGGCAGAAAAATAGGCGACGCCTGTGGCGTTCGCGGCATCGATCGCCTGCGCGACGATGCCATCCTGAAAGAACGGCTCATCGAAGTAGCCGATATCATCCGCGATGACGGTGGCTCCGGCTGAGGCGAGTGCGCCGATACCCGTGGCGAAATCCGCCTCACTGTTGCTTCCGGTGTGGAAGGCGAGGGATGCGCCGGGCGCAACGACATGCACAATCTGCATCATGGCCCGGCCTTCATCTGCGAATGGCAGCTCCCACGGCTGTCCGTACTGCAGGCAGTTCGGGGCCTCCTCCAGCAGGTTGACGCTTGCCGGCAGGTAGTCGTTGGTCTCATCGAAAGCGGCATCGTCCGTGGCGAAGCCGAACGGAGCGTAGCCGCGCACCCCGCTCGCCGGGACGCCGCTGCCCGGTTTGTCATAGACGCCGTAGCAATCGAAGCTGTCGGAAATGACGCCCACCGTCACTCCAGCGCCCGTCAGCCCGGTGTTGTTCGCGCGCAGGAGGTCGCTGTACTGAGCGAAATCGCCCTGCGAGGTCGCCTTGGCGGCGCGCGCATGCGGCATCGATGCGCGCACTGAGACCAGCTCCCCGAGTGCCGCCGCGGCGCCGATCTGACTCACCGGCAGCCAGCCGCCGACATCGTTGGCATAGACGGCCGGGTGCTGCAGGCCGAGAGCGAGCAGGGCTTGCTTGAGACGCGCCGGATCTCCCCTCGTGACCGCATCGATGGCGACGAGTGGGGCAGCGCTGCCGGCGCTCGTCATGAAGCGCGCGGCAGGGCTGAGCGCGTGCAGATCCTCGAGCGCGTGCTCACTGCGCACTCGATTCAGGTGCCGGGAGAGATCTGCAAGTGCAGCATCCAGCTTGCGGCCGCTGCCAGTCTGCCGCTGAGTGGTACTGCGTCCGCCAAAGGCCATCAATTGGGCACCGCCGGAGATCCGTGCGGCCGGCTTCTGGGCGGGCACCACGGAATTCGCAGCGTCGGCGGCGAGCAGGGCCAGCAGGGCGAGTCCACCGGCGACGAAGGGAACGGACTTCTTCCGACTCATCAGTACCTCGGCGTTACAAGCAGGAGCGCGTGGGCAGCAGGCCACGGCCACGCCCAAGCCGCCACTGTACGTGGTATTCAAGGACAAGTGGCACTGGGTAAAGGCCTGGGCCGTGATCGAGGGCGCATTTTGCCAAAACGCCGCAGCAGTCCTGGCGATAACCTGCGGCCCGTGACGGCGGCGGCTATGTGCCAGGTCTGCGATCCTAGAGCGCACCGAGCATCACAGTTTCTTGCAATCTACCGCGCGAGCAGCAGCCCTCAACCAGCACAGTCAGTTTTGAGCTGCAATCTGCGGCGCTGGCGCAGCTGGCGCAGTGCATACAGCCCAATGCACATCCAGATTACGTTCATGGCAGCAGAGGGGAGTGCACCGTTCCAGCCGCTATTCACCACGAAGCCGGCGGCACCGAAAACGTTCATGAGTTGGTACGTGAAGGATTCCGCACGCAGCTTGCCGGTGGAGATCAGAGCGTAAGAGCCCAGTATGAGGGCCGCACCTATCCAGCCCATCAGTTCGATGGCGACTTTCATATGCCCCTTGCGAATTATGCAGCAGCGGCTGCGGACGTCGGACGTGCATGGAGCGCCATGAAGATGAGCGCCCAGCCGCCAAAGATGAGGTTTATCCCGAGAAGCAGACCCAGTGCCCACAGCGACGTGCCTGGCAAGCCGATGAACAGCAGCACACCGAGCCCGATATCGACCATCCCGCTCGCGAGCATCCATCCCCAACGCCCGGAGAGCGCATTGCGATGCTCGAGCGCGTACATGATGCTTATGATTCCCTCGGCAAAAAGAAAAGCGATCAGCACCGCGGTGAGCGAGAGCGTGCCGAGTAGCGGCCAGCCAAGCAGCACTACACCTGCGACGATGCCGAGCAACGCCGAGAGCAGCGACCACCAAAAGCCGGGCGCATGCCGTGCGCGGAAGGTCGTAACGAGACCGACAATGCCGCTCAGAAGTAACAACCAACCGAACAAGACAGTAGCGGCCACCGAGGCAATGACGGGGGCGAGCAGCGCCAGCGTGCCGAGAATGGCGAGCACAATCCCTTCCACGAGGAACAGCACCCAATGGCGGCGCACCGCGCCGCCGATCTGATAGCCGCTGTCCCTGACATCATCGGAGCGCGCTGCTGCCATGAGTGCTGTTCCGTGTTGGAGCGGGCCACTGTTGAATGCGTAGTATAACGGCGCGCGGCCTGCAGGGACCTTCGGCTGCGGCGTGGCTGCCGCTCACGCGCTAGGCTGCGATCGGCTCGATGAGCTCGGGTCCGTTGTTGCGTACCGAGTTGACTCGGGTGCTGACCGGATGCGCCACCATCAGCTCTGCCGGGTAGGGCGAAAGCAGCGCGCGCGCCTGCGCCATCGTCCCCTTGAGCCAGCTCTCCTGGTCTTCGCGGTGCAGAATGGCCGGCATGCGCCGCGGGTGGTTGCCACCGTTGTGGATGTCCGCCATCAGCTCGTTGGCGGGCATCGTGATGTGCGCGCAGCTCTCGATGACCGCACCGTCATCGCGCACGCTCCAATCCCACACGCCCGCGAATGCGAACAATTCCTGATCGGCGAGTGTGATCAAGTACGGCGTCTTGCGGCCGTGCGCATCGAGGTGCCACTCATAAAAGCCAGAGGCCGGCTGGAGGCAACGCTGGCCGCGCTTCCACGCGCGTCGAAAGGACGGAGCCGTATCGAGGGTCTCGATGCGAGCGTTGATCGTGCTGAACTTCCCCGGCCGGCCGTGAGCAAAGGAGGGGATCAGTCCCCAGCGCACCATGGTCGCCGCCGTCGCACCATTCTCCATGCGCATGATCGGTACCTGCTGCGTTGGAGCGATGTTGTACGAGGTCGTGACCCAGGCGGGAGGCCCGTGAAGATTCCATTCCCGCAGATATCTATCCTGCATTCTCAGGATGTAGCGCCCGCACATATCGGATACTCCTGCCGCTTTTCGCTGTGCGTGACTTCAGGCTGCCGAGCGCTCGAGCGTCACGCGCTTGACGTGCACCCGGCTCTCATCGGGCAGCGCGTCATCGATCGCCATGCAGATCTCTGCGACGTCGTCGCGGATCGGCTCGTCCTCCGCCTCGAACAGGTAGTGGTCGAGTACAGCGCGTGCTCGGGTCAGCAGCGCCAGCAATTCGTCGTGTGACATCGGATTTCCCCAAAGAGGCGCGGACGTGCTCTTTGGAACTCAAGGATACTATAGGTTGTGCCGCCGCGGCACGCTGGACCACGAGATATGGTGGCCCGATTAAGCCCCTACTTATCTTTCAGCAGCTTACGAGTGAGGCGAGCACTGGCGGCACGCCGAGCTCATTGAGGCACGTAGATCGCGATGCCGTGCACCGCCTTGTTGGAGATGGCGAACGAGCCTCCCACCCCCACACCGGTCGCGCTGCCAGCTCCGTAGCTGGAGCTACCCACCCCGGTGCCGATCGAGCCGGTCTGCGTGTCCTGCACACCCTGCAGCAACACGCCATTCGCCCCGAGCTTTGCGGCTTCCTCCTTCAATCGAGCCACCGCCTTGTCCATGTTCTGCTGGCTGGTGATCGCGAAGGAGCCCTGGCTCGTGGCATCGAGGCTCGCGACCTCCTCGTACTGCGGCGGCGGCTGCAGGTAAATTCTGACGCTTTCGGGCGAGATCGCAGGACGGGCTTTCCCGATCATGACGTGAGAAGACGTCGAGCAGCCCACCAGGCACACGAGTGCTCCCGCGAGGCTGAAACAAAGCGCGCGATAAAAGCGCGTCATGGTGCAATCTCCGTTGGTTGACCCTGTGCGCATCGTACCCTCGCTGGCAGGACGATTCATGAACGCACTGCTCACGGATCTGTACCTTCGCGCACTCGCGTCAGGGGCACAGCGTCGCCGCCATCCGCATCGATAGCGGCGATCTGGCCGCGCAGGCGCGCAGCGCGCGCGCGGCGCTGGATGCGCATGATTGTCGGGAGGTGAGAATAGTGCTCAGCGGTAACCTCGATGAGCAGGTCATCGACAGCCTCGTGAGGAACAGGGTTCCGGCGGATGCGTTCGGTGTCGGAACATCGCTGGCGGTGTCTGTCGATGTGCCGGCGCTCGACATGGTCTACAAACTTCAGCAGTACGCAGGCAAGCCGCGGCGCAAACGCTCGAGCGGCAAAGCCACCTGGCCCGGAATCAAGCAGGTATTTCGCGAGCGTGCCGGCGCGGGTGAGTACCTGCGCGATCGTGTCGCGCTGCACGATGAGCCGTCGCCGGGTGAGCCGCTGCTCAGCGAAATGATGCGCCAGGGCGTGCGCTGTGCGCCCTCATCGCCGCTCAGCGCCATCCGTGAGCACTGCCGCAACGAGATGAGCAGTCTGCCGCCATCGCTGCGCACGCTCGGCGTCGGCGGCCAGGCGTACCCGGTGTCGGTATCGCGGTCGCTTCAAGACGTGGCGCTGCGACTCGATACGCTCGACTGAGGAGGGCACGGCGCTCTCTGCGACCGCGAACAACGGCACTGGCGCAAATTCATAAAATGATATATAACAAGATATCTAAATGGAGATCGCATGGTAGAGGACGTGGTGCGCTCGCTCGGGTACCTGGCGCTCGGCAGCCGGCTGAAACGGATCGGCGAGCGCCTGCAGGGCCAGGCGCAGGTGCTGCTCGAGGAAGAAGGCATCGGACTTTCCTCGAGTTGCTTTCCGCTGCTCGCCGCTCTCGAGCGGCTTGGACCGCTGAGCGTAGGTGAGCTGGCCGAGGCAGTCGGTGTCGCTCAGCCGGGCGTGACGCGACTGCTGGGCAAGCTGGAGACCGAGGGGCTGGTGAAATCGAATCCCAGCACTCGCGACCGGCGCATTCGGCCGATCGCCCTGACGCGTGCCGGACGGCAGTTGATCGCGCGCGCCAGGAAATCGGTCTGGCCAAGGATCGAGGCCGCGGTGGCCGAGGCCTGCGCTGAGGCCGCCGGCCCGCTGCTCACGCAGTTGAGCGCGCTCGAGGCGGCGTTGCTGGCGACACCGCTCAAGGTGCGGGCCGCACGTGTCGGTTCATGACATGGTGGCTGTCGCCGGCACTGCGCCTGACAGCTCGCCGGATAGCGCGCGCGTGTCGCTCGATCGGCCGATCTGGGCGAGCTTGCATACGAGCCACCTGGCGTTATCGATCGGCGATGGGTTGGCACGCCGCTACGCACGGGACGTCAATGTCTTTGCCTCGGCACGCGATGACACGCTGCCGGCGCTCGCGGCGCTGGCCGGACTGGTCGGACCGGGCGAACGGGTGTTCGTGTTGCAGGTGCCCGAGCTGGTGGTGCCGGGATCCCTTGCAGCCCTCAAGCAAGCCAAGGGCGTGCAGATGATCGCCACGCGCCGCGTACCGGCGCCGGCAACTCACGAAGACATCATCGAGCTCGGGGACGCCGATGCCGGGGAAATGCTGGCATTGGCAACGCTCACGGAGCCCGGGCCATTCCTCGCGCGCACGCACACCATGGGGAGGTTCATCGGCATCCGCGTCGGCGGACGCCTGGTGGCCATGGCCGGCGAGCGCTTTCGCTTTCCCGGCTACACCGAGGTGAGTGCTGTTTGCACACATCCCGATTTCCGCGGCCGCGGACTGGCGCGTAGGCTCTCGGCCGCGGTGGCTGCGGCCATCGCGGCTCGCGATGAGCGTCCTTTTCTCCATGCCTGGAAAACAAACCACGCGGCCATATCGCTCTATGTGTCGCTTGGCTTCGAGCTGAGCAGCGAGGTGAACGTCGCGGTGCTCGAACGGCGCGGCTGAGCCGCGGCCAGCACGCCCGCCGGGAAGGCTCGTTCACGAGACCGAGCTTGGCGCAATCGCGCTCTCCACGGGCGCGAGGTAAAAGGCGTACTGCGCGAGGCACAGGCGAAGGAAGCTCCGCGCATCGTAGCCGCAGTGCCGCAGCAGCGAGCGGTGCGTCAGCCACACGACACTCGCGGTGACCGCGAAAAAACCCCGATGCATCGAGCGCGTGAGCGCCCGCGCCCAGCCGGGACGGACGGTGCGCAGAGCCAGCAACAGCTGCGACTCGAAGGCGACGTGCGCGAGCTCATCCGCCACGAGCGTACGGCACAGCACTTTCAGACGTTGGCAGCCGGTAGCCGCCGCGAGCGCGCGGTAGTAGACGTTGCCGATGAGCTCGGCGGTGATGAGCACGCACAGGTAGAGTTCGAAGCCCGCGAGGCGCCGCAACCGCCGGAACACCTGATCCGTCCAGTCCCTGCGCTTGAGCGGAATGCCGTGGTCGTCCATGAAAGCGCGCAGCAGCATGGCATGCTGCTGTTCCTCGCGAACGAAGAGCTCGACGATCCGGACCAGGGCGGGGAGCTGATGGCGCTGGGAGAAGCGCTGAGCGGCATGCAACAACGTAACTCCCTCAGACTGCTCCCCCAACTGAAACGCCGCAATGGACCTGGCAATGAGTGGCCGCTCCTCGGGCCTGAGAACGTCCTCGAGCCCATCGGGAATACGCCGCGGATGCCCGGCGTGATACTCGAAGTGATTGAGCCAGATCTTCAGATCATCGGGACACATGACACCACCTCCTGTCCTCTGGCGACAGGAAGCAGTGTGCAGAACGTTTCGGCGCGGGCCGTGGCGGCATTCGGGCAGATTGTGGCGGCGCTAGCGGGGATCCGCTCAGCCAACTCGCAGAGAGCGCGCAGACCTGTGTCAATTGCGGCTGGCTGCAGCGCTACAGGCCTGGCCGGTTGGCATTGCGTGCCGGTGTGCGTGCGATAATTGCCACCAACAATGCACACAGCCGACCCTCTGTTCATCGCCTCGCTGCTTTTCCTCGCGATCGTCGTATGGCTCATCGCGCGCGCGCTGCGCCAGAGCGCGGTGTTCGCGCGCGTCGCGGCGTGTGCCGCGCCGCCCGGTTGCGTGCTTCCCTCGCTCACGGTGATCGTTCCCGCCCGTAATGAAAGCGCAAACATCGGCCCGTGTGTGCGTTCGCTTCTTGCCCAACAGTACCCTGGGCAGCGGCTGCGCTGTGTCGTGATCGATGATGACTCGCAGGACGACACCGCCGTCGCGGTCGCTTCCCTGGCCGAGAGCGATTCCCGGCTGGCGTTGTTGAGCGCACCGCCCCTGCCGGCCGGTTGGAAAGGCAAGGTGCACGCCTGCTGGTACGCCGTGCAGGCCACACCGGCCGACACGCAGTGGCTGTGCTTCATCGATGCGGACGTGCGCGCGCATCCTCTGGCGCTCGCGACCGCCATGCAGCTCGCGCAGGGCGGCGCGCTCGATCTGCTCTCACTCGCTCCCCGGCATGAGCTTGGGAGTCTTGCCGAGCGTCTGATCATTCCCTGCGGTCTCTATGTGCTCGGCTTCTCGCTCGACCGTGTGCGGATTCAGGCACCTGAGAGTGACGATGCGCTGTGCACCGGTCAGTTCATGCTGATGCGGCGCCACGCGTACGAGCAGGCCGGAGGGTACGAGAGAGTGCGCGACTCGATCTGCGAGGATCTCGATTTTGCACGCCTGCTGAAGCGCCAGGGCTTCAAGGTGCGCCTCGAGGACGGCAGCGCGGTGTTGACGACACGCATGTACACTGGCTGGGGAACGCTCTGGCCGGGGTTCGCCAAGAACCTCGTCGACATGTTGGGTGGCACGGCGCGCACACTGCTCACCGCGGTGAGCGCCGTGGTGTTGTCGTGGGCCGCTGTGATTCTGCCACTGATGGGCATGGTCGCCTGCAGCCGCGGCGTACCGGGTGGCTGTGTTGCGTTGCTGCCGGCCGCGCTCGCCTCGGCGGCGGCCTTTGGCCTGCACCTTGCCGGAGCGCGCCACTTCGGTATTCCGTGGTGGTATGGCCTCACTTTCCCACTCGGCTACACGGCCGGGGCACTGATCGCGCTCGACAGCATTCGACGTCGACTGGTCCACCAGGTCGAATGGAAGGGACGCAGATACGCATGAGTGCCTCTCATTCTGCACCCGACCGCGAACCGCAGCGCGCCGGCGAGCGCTGGAGCGCTCTTGCACCGGCGAGCTCGCTCACGCCCATCGTGCTGGCGATAGCGGCCCTGGTGCTGCTGCGCGAGCTGCAGACAATTCTGCTGCCGTTCGTTGTAGCCGCCGTGACCGCTTACGTGTGTGCGCCGCTCGTCGAGGGCTTCACCGCGCGGACACGTGTGCCGCGGTGGCTCTCCGCGCTCATCGTGCTGGTCGTGCTGATGGGGGCGGTCGCACTCCTCGGGTATCTCGGTGTACCGCCGCTGGTAGGTCAGGCGCGCGCGGTGACCACAGATCTCCACGCTGCGGTCGCGAATTTTCTGCGCGCCATGATGGGCACCCATTCCTTTCAGCTACTCGGCTCCACTGTGGACGCTGAGCATCTCGCCGACCTCACCGTGGGCGCTCTGCAGCGATTCATGAGCGGCACGCAGTTTCTGGACCTTCTCCGCTGGGGCGCAGCGGCATCCTTCGGCTTCATGCTGGTGTGGGTGCTCATGGGTTATTTTCTGATCGACTCCCACGCGATCGCTGCGGGGGTGTTCTGGCTCGTGCCACCGCGCCGCCGGCCCCAGGCCGGGCGAATCTGGCAGGAGCTCGATCCACTCCTGCGCCGCTATTTCATCGGCGTCGCAGTGGTGGTGGCTTACGCGGCGGCTGCTGCCTATCTCGGCCTGGGTCTCGTGCTCGGACTGCATCACGCACTGGTGCTCGCCCTGCTCACGGGCCTGCTCGAGATCATTCCGATGATAGGCCCGCTCGCCGCGGCGGTGATGGCGGGGCTGGTAGCGGTGCAGCAGGCGGCGACTTCGTGGGATATCTGGGCATACGTCGGCTATGCGATTGTGCTGCGGCTGTCCATCGATCAGCTGATCGGGCCGCTCGTGCTCGGCAGTGCAGCGCGCGTGCATCCGGTGTTGGTGATCTTCTGCTTCCTGGCAGGCGGAGCGCTTTTCGGCGTGGTCGGGATGATTCTGGCAGTGCCAGCCGCACTGCTCGTCAAGGTAACCCTGTCGGTAGTGTATCGGGAGGCACGCTGAGCGTGCCCAGCGCTGGCCCTGTCGCGCGGGCAAACGGTGGTTTCGCTAACGAGCGCGGCGCTTGCGCGAGTCACAACTGGCTCACTGTCGGCGCACACAGACACTGCGTAAAAGGTTTTGCAGTCGAATGTCGCGCGCCCGCGGTGCAAATCTCTTCCGTAGGCAGCCACCGACGTCTGACAGCACCAATCGGGAGATAGCTTCGATGTCGCGACGGTGCCTAGTCTGCTGGGTGCATCAACACAGGAGGTGTCCAATGAAAGGACCAACATTGGCTCTGCTTGCGCTCGCGGCTGCAGGCGTAGCAATGGCGCAGACAACGCCCCCGCCGACAACTGCAGAACCCCCGGCAGCTGCTGCTCCGGACGAGCAGAGCCAGAGCCCCCCACCAGACTCGAGCGCCAGTCCCAACAGTGCCGATGCTCAGGCGCTGATGAAAGACTGCATGACACAGGTACAGGCCGCCAACCCGAACGTGTCGGAGAAGGACGTCAAAGCCTTCTGCGAGAACGAGCTCGCCAAATCTGCACAGCCGAGGACCTGAATGCAGTAATCATCGTCCACACGGCACACACGGCAGGGCGACTACGTCCGCCGTGTGGGCGATGTTATTTCCGTTGTACCGAGGCGACGCGTGCATTCGCACAAAAACCCGGTACGCTGATGAATGTGGGCATGAACGGAGGCAGTCCTCCCATCAGCCATGTGCCGGCGGAGGCGCAAGGTCTATCGTGCGGCTTTGAGACGACTCGCTGAAGCGCCGACCCGTTTTCCGGCACCGCGTGCCCATGCTGACCGGATGCAGAACCGCGAGAGTTCGATGCCGTCACGACGGAGCCAGCAGGCCTTGGAGCAGCACTTGCGGGACATCGCTCTGCCGTGTGACGCCCCGTTTCGATGCCTTGTCTGAATAGCCATGGAACCCCCGATCCCATTGCGCGGGCCGCTTGCCTCGAGACCCTCGAGGCGCTCCCCCTGCAGCGCAGGACCGACGCTAGCACTGCTCGTCGGCCGCATTCCTTGCGTTAACTCACAGATGAAAGCGGCTAGCCGTAGCTCGGGCGTTGCCATTAGGGACCGGGCGAGGTCTGAGCTCGCGGCGCAGGAGCATTCGGTGTGGCGCAATCAATGTCGAGGCGGCGCGGCCGTTCTTTGGTTAGCACTTTCCGCCTTCGCAGCTCAGACACACGCAGCGCAAGCCGATGGCACGCAACAAGTCCTGGAGCATCATGGCAATGCTGCGCGTTCGGGGTCGTACGTGGTGCCGGGTCTCACCTTGGAGGCCGCCGCACACCTGCACGCGGATCCAGACTTCCACGCTGACATCGCCGGGCCGGTATATGCGCAGCCGCTGTATTGGCGAACCCCGGGTACTGACCACGGGCTGGTGTTGGTCGCGACGGAGCAGAACCTGGTGTACGCGCTGGATTCGCGCACCGGAGCACTGGCGTGGAAGACTGCCGTGGGACCGCCCGTGCCGCGCTCATCCTTGCCTTGCGGCAACATCGATCCGCTAGGCATCACCGGCACGCCGGCGATCGATGAACGCACCCAGGCTCTTTATCTCGATGCCATGGTGCGCGACAAAGCTTCCAACGAGCCCAAACATCTGATCTTCGCGCTGTCACTCGAGGACGGATCGGTGCTCCCCGGCTGGCCGGTCGATGTGGAAGCGGCACTGAAGGCGGGCGGACAGACATTCCCTTCTTCGGTCCAGAGCGAGCGCGGTGCGCTCACTCTCGCCGCAAACACGCTCTACGTGGCCTACGGCGGACACTTCGGCGATTGCGGCGATTACCACGGGCGCGTCGTGGGCATCTCACTGCAGGCTACGCATGCCGTGCGCAGTTGGTCGACGCGGGCGCGTGGCGGCGGGGTGTGGGCGCCGGGAGGTGTCAGCTCAGACGGCACTGCGCTCTACATTGCAACCGGTAACACGATGGGTGCTACGCGCTGGGAGGATGGCGAGGCGATCATTCGGCTCGCTCCGGATCTCGGGTTTTCCGGTCAGCCGAGGGATTACTTTGCGCCTACCGATTGGCCGCAGCTCGATGCGCGCGACGCCGATCTCGGCGGAACGAATCCTCTGCTGATCAGTTTGTCCGGTGCAACCGCACCGGAGCTCGTACTGGCGCTCGGCAAGGACGGCAATGCCTATCTGCTCGACCGGCGCAATCTCGGTGGAGTCGGCGGCGCGCTCGCGAGCAGGAAAGTCTCATCGACAGCCATACGGACCTCACCCGCCTATCTCTCGGCGGGTAATGAAGCGGTAGTTGCGTTTCAGGGCAGGGGTGTCGATTGCCCGCGCGGCGCCGGCGGGGATCTCGTAGGCCTGAAGATTACCTCCGGCTCGCCACCGCAGCTTGCGGTACTCTGGTGTGCCGCCGCGAATGGACGCGGCTCGCCCATCCTCACTACGACGGACGGGCACGCGAATGCGATCGTGTGGATCATAGGCGCGGAGGACAGCAACCGCCTGCGGGGGTTCCGGGGGGACACGGGCGCCGAAGTGTTTGCCGGCGGTGGACCCGCGGAAGCGATGAGCGAGGTGCGCAGATTCCAGACGCCTATCGTCATCGGGCGTCACATGTACGTCGCTGCGGATCAGCGCCTGTACGCGTTTACTTTCTGACCCGATCTCCTCCTCTCATGCGAGTCGCGCACACGAGTGGACAGCTCCCCACTAGACATATGGTGCCCAACGGGTCCATGCTTATGACAGCGTCATCTTGAGCGGTCCTCTGCGGGAGTCTCAGGCGACTCCAAATGGCGACAGTCTCGAGCTAACGCGCAAGGGCATACCCGTTCGAAAGGCGGGGACGCAAAGCTACCGGTCTAAGGGCCTAAACGGCCTACGACAGCGGGGTTGCCACTCACTCCCCCAGTGTGAGCGTGCAAGCTCTGCCTCGAGACCAGGCGCTCTCTCCCCGCCGTGATTCGAACGCTCGATCAGGGAGAGCTTATGACATCAATATCGGCAACGTCCGCTGCGCCGTCCGATACCGATTCGGTGCAGACGACACAGGCGGGTACCGGCCATTTCATGCTCACGTTGTGCCGGCTCGCCGCGCCTGTGTCCATTCGGCCGCCTCAGTCACCGCGTCTGAAGTCTTACACGTTCTTTACGAGCCGGGCGCGCCAGCTCGACGGCAGTGAGCAGCTGTACCTGCACATGGGCTACTTCGAGACTCTGGACGATGCGCAGAAATGGTTGCAGATCGCACGCGAGCGATATCCCGAGGCGATTGCGACGCCCGCACCGACCGCGGTTTCGGCGCCTGCTGCGGCAGCACCCGACTCGCAGCCTGCTGCTTCCCAGCTGGAGATCTCGCAAAGCGGTGCTTGCGCGGCGGCGCCCAACGACTCCCTGAGTGACACGCAGGTCATGCGGGTGTTGGATGCGCGCCGGTTACCGGATCGGACCGAGATCGATGAGGAGAATTGCGAGCAGATCGCGTTGCTCCGTCCCGAGGACACGAGTACCCGCCGGGCTCTGAAGGAGGCTGTCGCGCAGGGTGCGCCCGTTTCCTTTGCGGTGCAGCTCCACTGGTCACCGCAGCCGCTCGACCTGCAGCGCGTACCGCCGCTTCCGATTTTCAAGGAATACACGCTCTACGCCACTCAGACCCGCCGCGAAGGGCGCTCGCGCTACTTCCTGCGGCTGGGGTTCTTCGCAGATCCGGTGTCGGCGAAGCAAGTCGCGGCGCAGGTGCGCTCGAACTTCGCCTCCGCGGCCGTAGTGCCAGTGGCCGAGCAGGAGGTGATGCGTGCACGCGAAGCCTGCACGCACAGTTCCTCGATTCCCTGTCTGACGGAGGAGCGAGTCGAGCCGGGGTCCGATGGCACCCCGCCCGCGGCGACGGCCGAATCGAAATTACCGCAGGTACAGCGACGCGTCTCCCGAGTCGAGACGTTGGAGCAAACACTCCGGCGGCTTGCCGCGAGGGAGAAATGGACTGATCCCGATTCACTCAGCGAGAGCGGCGTACGTCATCTGAAGATCGAGGTACAGGAAAACCGAGGGGGCCGTCCACGCGCCACCAAGTGACGCCGGCCAAACGCCGGGCGCGTCACGTATTGTGACCGGGCGCGCGGTGCGCACTCCGGCAGGAGCGCACCATGGTGACATGCGTCTGCACGTGGCATTGCTCCTGATCGGGTTTCTCGCGCTGCGCGCGTTGCCGACTGACGCGCAAGGCCGCTACGTCGTCCTGGGAGTGGGCGCACAGTCCTGCACCTCGCCTGGTGCAGGGCCTGGTGCAGGGCCTGGTGCAGAGATCGATCTTGCTTACCGCGTGTCGCTAGCGGGGCTGATGCGGGTCACATGCAATCTAGATGACGCCCTGCTGCGCATGCAGAACTATGCGCGCACCAATTCTCTGGATGATGCGCAGGAACCCACGGATGGTTCGAGCGGCAAACTGCGAGTAAGCCGACCGAAGTCGCGATCCGGTCGATAACGCTGCTGTCCTCTGCCGTCTGCGGCGCGGCGCGATGTGTCGAACTGAGACACAACTTTGCCAACAGGTCCCCCTGACCACGTTTTCGAGTCATGAGGCAGTCACCAATGAGCGACAGCTTGACGCGATATGTTGGTCAGCGATTGAATCGCGCCGTCGCCGCGCTTGCTTGTTGTCGACCAGCTATGCGGTGATGGGGGCCCACCGGCCGACAGGGAAATGCCGCCGGTGGGATCCCCTTGAGCTCAACACGCGCGCCGCGCCGTTGCGTCGTTCATCCTCCGCGTACTTGCTCTCCGGATTTGCCGGGATCCTCGGGCTGGGTGCATGCTTGCTCCGGGTGACGCAAATGACCCGAGAATACGAACGCGCACCCGACATCGGTGATGTGGAGCTCATCCATGGTGAAGTCGCTGCGAATTCCACGCCGTTCGCCCGCTTTGATAGTGGGCCTGCTCCTGCTTGCAGGTCAAAGCACCGTTCCCGCGGATCCACCCGCTGCGCCAGGCGGCGCGGCGTCCAGCTCCCAATCCGCCAGCCAGGGGGGCTTCCTGTCATCCCTGAAGCAGGCCTTCGACCAGAACATGGAGCGCCAAGTGGTGTGGGGCCACTTCGATGTGGGCTCACCGCCCGACACGCACCGGTTCTACTGTCTGGTCGATCCCAAGACTGGAAAGCGCGCGCCGAATGGCGTCGCCGGAGAGCCGTTCCGGCGTCATGACGGCACGACCGGGCTCAAGAGTCCGGCCATATCGCCTGTGCCTTGCAGTGAGGCGGAACAGAAAGGAATCCTCATCACCAGCGGCTACACGGTCCCAGCAGCCGCAGGGAACCCTCCTGTCCCCAAGACCGCCCCAGCTGCGGCGCCAGGCGCAGCTGCGGCGCCAGTGGCCGCGTCTGCCGCAGCCGCCGCATCTGGCGCAGCGGTCGCATCTGTGCACACGCCCGCTGCTGCACCTGCAGCCCCCGCATCCGCGCCCGCTGCTGCTTCTATGCCGGCCACTGCGGCTGCGCCGGCCGCTGCAGCTGCGGTCGCCGTGCCGGCCGCACCGGCGGCAGCGACAGCTCAGGGCTCCGAGCTGCGCGCCCAGATGGAGGCGGCCAACGCGAGTTTTCTTGGCGCGTACAACACTCAGAACGGGACGGCGTTCAAGGGGATGTACACGCCAGATGCGATGCTACTGGCCCCGAGCACGCAGCCTATCGTTGGAGCAGAGGCGATCGGAGCTTTTTGGGCTGACCGTGTGAAGGGCGGCAACAGGAAGAACCATACCTTCGAGATCGTCAGCGTCTGGGCAGATGGCCGCTACGCCTATCAGGTTGCCCGCTACACGCTCGATGTGGTGAGCGACAAGGGCGAGATCTTCAAGACGACGGGCAACACCGTGCGCATATTCGAGAGACAGGCGGACGGCAAGTGGCTCACCAAGGTCCACATCTTCAATGCCTATTAGCGCGCTGCGGCGGTGACTGCCGCCTTCAGGCGGGTCTCTTGCTTATCCGGTGGAGAGAGGCCCCGCCGGGGATGTGTGGTCGGACACCCGGCGAGGCCGATGTGTCGCCGCGCGGGGGCGCCTAATGCGCGGCGGCGGATTGATTGCAGCACATGCCGACTGCATAAGTCGCATGGCCAGTTCACGTTTCCTGAGCGGCGGCGGGCGCCGGCGCCGTTTCAGTTACGCCCCGGAGCGATCGCTTCTTGCAATGCCTCGATGGCTGCGCTGATCCAGAGCATGTCGGCACAGCTCAGCGCGACCAGTACACTGCGAAGACGCGCATCCGAGTTCCGGCGATCGATCTCGTAGCGCAGACGGATGGCGCGCAGGGTACGCAGTGCCTGCTGCAAGCCCACCTGAGTTCTGGACGAAGGCGCCCGCTTGGGCGAATTCGGGTCGCGCGGCCTGCGTCGTTGACTACACCAGGCTGACCTGGCGCCATTGCAGCTCTGCAGCCGTGATTTCAAGCGCGGCGCGATCGCGCGTCGCTCGTTTTCGCTGATCGGCCAACATACGTTGCAATCGATGCAGTAGGCATCGACCTTGCTGGCCGCCTTCAGCAGGTCGAGGAGGACTTGGTGCGTATATCCGTGCTGGAAGCTCGCCTGCCCACATTTGGGACAGGTCGATACAAACGTAAAGCGACTGCGATTCCACACTGGTGGCTCATCCTCCCTGCGTGCCAGCGACATGTTCTCGAGCGCAAGCGGCTTCGTCGTAGTCGTCATACGCTCCCTCCCTTGAACGATGCGCGAGGTTAGCGCCGGCCGCCTCGGAGGGGACAGTGGCCAAACGGCTACTTGTCGCACGCTAAAGATAGCTGGTGATCGTGACATTTTCGTTTTTGCCGAGCGCAGTGCATGCTTTCGTTAATGGTTCAGAGAAAGTCTCGATGTCGGCGTTTGTCCACATCGCCGCCATTGGGGATGTAAATGAGCCCGGTGGCTGACGCCTTTGTGGTACTCGCCAGTGTTCTCGGCAGCGGACTGGTCGGCCTGTCGCTCCGCAGCGTCATACCCGAGCAGCACCTGCATGAAGAGTCGCTCGGTATGGTGCGGCTATGTGCGGGCGTGCTCGCCACGCTGGCCGCTTTGTACTCGGACTTCTGGTTGCCTCGGCGAAGTCGAACTACGATCGCGTAAACGATGAGGTCACCCAGGCTGCAACCGCGATCATGTTGCTCGACCGCACCCTGGCGCAGTTCGGACCGCAAACCGATGAAGCCCGTGCGTTGCTGCGCGCGGCCGTGGCCACCGCTGCCAGTACAGTATTCTCGAAACAGGGCCGCGGTGTGGCGGACCTGGATGATCCTCAGAGCTTGGCGGTCGGAGAGAAGCTCGAAGCGCAGATACGCACACTGCCTGCGGAGAACGAGATGCAGCGTACGTTGCAGGCGCACGCGCTGGAGCTGTCCAACGAGGTCGCGAAAATGCGGCTGTTAACGATTACTCAGGCACAGGGTTCTATCCCAGCGATGTTCCTGGTTGTGCTGGTGCTCTGGCTAGCCATTATGTTTGCTGGATTCGGGCTGGTCAGCGCAAGAAATCCGACCGTGATCGTCACGCTGTTTCTCTGCGCGGTGTCGCTCGCAGGCGCGGTCTTCATGATCGAAGAGCTCAATCGGCCACTCGACGGATTGATGAGAATCTCGAGCGCGCCAATCCACTACGCACTGGAGCACATCGGGAAATAGCGCGCGAGCGACAAGGGGGGCTTGCTAGGTCCGGCGTTCCACGCACTTGTATACGAACTGGTCTGCCATTCCGTACTTCGCATCCTCACGAGCCTGCTGCAGCCTGGCCTGGTCGCACAGCTCATGTGTTCTGAACTCAAGCTGGGAAATGACATGCGGATCCTGACCGGGCACGAACGCCACAGCCTGTGGATTGAGCATGTACGTTATCAACACCCAGACGCTCATGCAGTTTCCTCATCGGTTGAGCGGATGAAGCGGCAGCCCATTCGGGCCTGAGGCTCTTACAAGCAATCCTGCCAACATCGGAACGGGGGCTATTTGCTGCGTTTCACAGATCGAGGCGCAGCACCTCGCTGCCGCGTGCCGCGGCAAGGGGCTATCCGAGCTAGCGCCCCCTCGGGCCTAGCGGTCGCTGGCGGCGGGATCGGTTCTGGGGCTGTCAGTATTGAGCTGCGCCAATTCCTGATTTTCAGCTTGATTCGCAGGGCAGCGGGCGGCGCTCGCATTCAAGTGCCGCTCACACCAGTCGTCGGACATGTAGTACAGCCCCGAGCTCGCACACGACGCGAGTAGCGGTACGACGGCTATAAATGCTCTGTTCTTCACGACGTCCATATCTCTTTCACGGGCAGCTTTTCTGGACTTGTACGTGGAGGCCCGCGAGCCCGATCTTACTCGCTCGTTGGGGCTGGTCGCGAGCGGAAAATCAGCGCCTGCTCTTATGTCAACCGACGCAGGCAAGTTGAACTTAATGCCGAGAGCCAAGCCGTGCCATTTGCAGGCCCTGCACTATTTGAGTGCGCTACACCGTCCGCAGGACTGATGCTTCTACGATGAACGAAGCATGAACATCCCTGACAGTGAACACAGTCTGAATAGACCAGTGCGCTATTTGCAACAAACCTGGGGGTCGGCATGGGATGTCGGAGCCGTGCGTAAGACCGACCACAAAAAACCGGCAGCGTCCTACATTCTGATTGAGTGGCGCTAGCCATCATTTCACGCATGAAAGTCCTAACGATCACAGCACTGGTCTCCCTGTTGGCATCTTGTGCAAGCACGGGTCTGTACAACATGTCCGACGATTGGTGCGGAGCGCACGTGAATGCGAGCACGGCGCGGTGTCCTCAGAATGAGGAGCGACGCCGCGTCGCTGCTAACGATACGAAGCACGCCGGTGAGGAGGGTGGTCACGAGGTTGCGAGCACCGAGTAGGTTGGCGCGGGCGCAGC
>DATJFM010000087.1:0-8943 GCA_035495655.1 Steroidobacteraceae bacterium | reverse complement strand
ACTCTCTACACGACCTGGTCCTCGCACTGTGATCTGGCGCCCTATGGCGGATGGATCATCGCCTACAACCAGTCCACTCTCGTGCAGGCAGGCGCACTCAACGTCGGGCCCGGAAGCTCCGGCAATAGCCCCGAGACGGTTGGTCCCGGCATCTGGATGAGTGGCTCGGGTCCGAGCGTGGACTCGGCGGGATATATCTACCTGCTCACCGGCAATGGGCCGTTCGAGACGAATCTCACCGTTGGCGGCTATCCGAACGGGGGCGACTTCGGTAACTCGTTTCTGAAGATCGCGAGCAGCGGCGGCAAGTTGAGCGTCGCAGATTACTTCACGATGTGGAACGTCATCAGCGAAACTACCAACGATCTGGATTTGGGCTCGGGCGGTCAGCTGTTGCTGCCCGATCTGACCGACAGCACCGGGACCGTGCGTCATCTGCTCGTGGGAGCCGGCAAGGATAGCAACATCTACGTGGTCAACCGCGACCACATGGGTGGCTATTCCTCCGGCGCAAACAACATCTGGCAGGAGATCGACGGCGCGCTGGGCCCCGATGGCATCTGGGGCTCGCCGGCGTACTTCAATAACACCCTCTACTATGGCCAGAAAAAAGGCACCATGAAGGCCTTCCGTGTCAGCAACGCACGCCTCTCGACATCACCTGTATCGCAGACCAGTACGGTATTCGGATATCCCGGCACCTCACCCGTGATCTCTGCCAATGGCAGCAACAATGGAATAGTCTGGACTCACGAGACGGCCACGTTCGCGGTATTGCACGCTTACGATCCGACCAACCTCGCGAACGAGCTCTACAACAGCAACCAGGCACCGGGTGCGCGCGACCAGTTCGGGGCTGCCAACACCTTCATGGTGCCCATGGTCGCGAACGGCAAGGTGTTTGTCGGTACGCAAAGTGCGGTGGCGGAATTCGGGCTGCTCGGCGGCGGCAAAGCAGCGGCAACCCGGGCACGTGTTGCAGGACGGCCCCGGTCCAACTGAGCGCGGCGCCGCCCTCGGCGCATAGCTGCCTCGAACGGCCTTGCCAGGCCTCGTTCATCGAGCTTTGCCAGCCGTGAGTGATACCGCGGCGGACGAGCAGTAATATCCCGGCTGGTCTTGCTCGTTGCGTCGGGTCCTCTCATGACTAGTATCGCAATCGCCCGGCCCACCCGCCGGCTGCGTGCCGGTATCGTCGGCGGTGGCCGCGGAGCCTTCATCGGTTCCGTGCATCGGATCGCCGCCGAGCTCGACGGCCAGGCTATGGTCGTCGCCGGAGCCATGTCCTCCGATGCGCACCTGGCGCGCGAAAGCGCCGCCGACTGGTTCCTCGAGCGCGCGTACGATTCGTACGCAGAGATGGCGGCGGCCGAGTCGGCCGATGCGAACGGTATCGACTTCGTCATCGTCGCTACGCCGAACGATCTGCATTTCCCAGTGGCGCGCGCTTTTCTCGAAGCCGACATCCACGTCGTCTGCGACAAGCCGCTCGCGCTCACGGTGGCGGAGGGCGAGGAGCTTGTGCGGCTCGTAGAGGCCGGTTCCACGCTGTTTGCGCTCACCCATGTCTACACCGGCTACCCTGCGGTTCGCCAGGCACGGGAGATGGTGCGTGCAGGCCGCCTGGGCGAGATCCGTCTCTGTCTGGTCGAATATACCCAGGACTGGTTGATGGAGCCGCTCGAGAATCGCGGCAACAAGCAGGCCGCGTGGCGCACCGATCCGGCGCGCGCGGGGCTCGGCGGGTGCGTGGCGGACATCGGCACGCATGCCGCGAACCTCCTCGAGTACGTGACCGGGCGGCCCATCGAGGCGGTGAGTGCCGATCTCACTTCCTTCGTGCCCGGAAGACGGCTCGATGATGATGCGCACATGATGTTGCGCCTGCAGGGTGGCGCGAAGGGCACACTGGTCTGCTCGCAGGTCGCGTGCGGAGAGGAGAACCGCCTCTCGCTGCGTGTCTATGGATCGCAGGCCGGCCTCGAGTGGCACCAGCAGGAACCTAACACCCTGCTGTTCAAGCCCGCCGGCCGTCCCTGCGAGCGCCTGCGCACCGGCCACAGCTATCTTGGAGCGGCGGCGCGGGCCGCAACGCGAGTGCCTGCCGGTCACCCGGAAGGCTATCTCGAGGCATTTGCCAACCTGTACCGCGATTTTCTGCAGGACGTGCGGCGCGTAGCAGGCGGGCAACCGCCGGTGCGCGATTACCCGGGTGTGCACGAGGGTCTGCGCGGCCTGCGCTTCGTGGCACAGGCGGTCGCCAGCTCACGCGCCGGCTCCTCGTGGCAGAGCATGTAACGATGAGTAAGACCATCCGGCTGCGGCTGTGTGTGATGATGTTTCTCGAGTTCTTCATCTGGGGAGGATGGTTCGTCACACTCGGCAGCTATCTTGCCGCCAACCTGCACGCGAGCGGTGCTCAGACCGCGCTCGCCTATTCGAGCCAGTCCTGGGGTGCGATCATCGCGCCCTTCATAGTCGGGCTGATCGCCGACCGCTACATCAATGCCGAGCGATTGCTCGGCGCGCTGCACCTCGCCGGCGGCCTGCTCATGTATGCGCTCTACAGCGCACGCGACTTCTCCGCGTTCTATCCCTACGTGCTCACCTACATGATCCTGTACATGCCGACGCTCGCGCTCGTGAACGCCATCGCCTTCCGCCAGATGGACGAGCCTGCACGCCACTTTTCCGGGCTGCGCGTATGGGGCACGATCGGCTGGATCGTCGCGGGACTCGTCATCAGTTACCTGTTTTCCTGGGATTCGCGCAGCGGCATAGATGCCGGACTGCTGAGGAACACCTTCCTCATGTGCTCGCTGGCGTCCTGCGCGCTCGGGCTCTACAGCTTCACGCTGCCGCGCACGCCACCGCAGCCGCGCCTTGGGCAGCCGCTGCGGCTCTCCGACCTGCTCGGACTCGAGGCCCTGCGCCTGATGCGGCAACGGAACTTCGGGATCTTCTTCGTCGCCTCGATCCTCATCTGCATTCCGCTCGCCTTCTACTATCAGAATACCAATCAGTTCCTCACCGAGATTCATGTCGCCAACGCCACC
Organism: Steroidobacteraceae bacterium; assembly: GCA_035495655.1. GTDB lineage: Bacteria > Pseudomonadota > Gammaproteobacteria > Steroidobacterales > Steroidobacteraceae > 13-2-20CM-66-19. The sequence goes on along the minus strand of DATJFM010000087.1, from coordinate 5,887 downwards.
GGCAAGCAGACCTTCGGCCAGATGTCGGAGGTGCTGTTCATGCTGCTGATACCGGTATTCCTGCGCACTTTCGGCATGAAGACGACGCTGCTCGTCGGCATGCTCGCCTGGGCGTGCCGCTACCTGCTGTTCGCGTTCGGCAATGCGCAGCAGCTCGCCTTCATGCTCATCGTAGGCATCGCACTGCACGGCGTGTGTTACGACTTCTTCTTCGTCTCCGGTCAGATCTACACCGACTCCAAGGCGGGCGCCGCGTACAAGGCTGCGGCGCAGGGCTTGATCACCCTCGCAACCTATGGACTGGGCATGCTGATCGGTTTCTCGGCGGCAGGGTTCATCGACGATCTGTATAGCGCCGGTGGCGGCCACGACTGGCGGGCGATCTGGCTCTACCCGGCGGCCTTTGCGGCCGCGGTGTTCGTGCTCTTCGCACTGACATTCCGCAACGAGAAGGTCGCGTATGATGTCACCGCGGCTCCATCGAGCGGCCGCGCCTGAGCACCGGGGAATCAGAAGCAGGCATGACGAAGGGCGAGGGGAGTTCGGCCGCACGACCGGCGCCGGTGGCCTTCAGGCCGCGGCCCATGAAGCTGAGCATTCTCACCGCTGCCCTGCAGGAGCTCACTCCGCGCGAGCGGCGCGATGCCGATCCGGATCTCGCCATCGAGGAGTGGCTTGAGTTTGCCGTGCAGGTCGGCGCGCCGAACATAGAGCTTTCCGCCGCCCTGCACCCGAGCGAGAGCGATGTGCCGGCGGCCGCGCTGCTCGATCCGGTGGCCAATACACTCGACCTGCGCGCGCCCTTCAGCGCCGCGCGCGCGGCGCGCGTCCACCGCGCGATGCAGTCGACGAACGTCGGGCTGTCGGACCTGGCCTACTTCGACAACATGCTGGCGGCAGACGAGTCTGCGCGCCGCAAGAAGCATGCCCTGATGCTGCGCGTGTTCGATGCCGCGGTGCTGCTTGGGACCGATGCCGTCACCGGATTCGTCGGCCGTAATCCACTGCTGGGCATGGACGCCAATCTCTCCATGTTCGAGGAGGTCTTCATACCGCTGCTTGCCGAGGCGAAAGCCCGCGGGCTGACCTATCGCGTCGAGCAGTGTCCGATGCCCGGCTGGAACGTGAGCGACAGCTGGCACAACAACATCGCTTACGCGCCGGGGCCGTGGATCGCGTTGCACCGCATCTGCGAGCGGCACGGTGTCGGCGATCAATTCCGCATTCACTACGACCCCTCGCACGCTATTCTGATGGGGCAGGACACGCGCTCGCTCTTCCAATACCTGAAGGACACCGGCTACGACTTTCTGATCGGCGGCTTTCACGTCAAGGGACAGGTGATCGATGCCCGCGGCATTGCCGCCTGGGGCTACGGCGGTCAGACCATGCAGCGCGGCGACCGCGATGGAGACCGGCCGAGCGTCGAGCCTGCAGCCCGCCAGAATGCATGGAAGAAACAAACGGCATTCGCCGAGCACGAGTTGCCCGGCACCGCACGCCACGATCCCCTCGCCTATCTGCAGAACCGCAGCGTCGATTGGCTCGATCACCAGCTCGCGGCACGTGAGCTGCTGCGGATCGAGCCCGAGAACACCTTTCTCGTAGTGGAGCATGAGTATCCGCCCGCGCGCATTCAGGACAAGGCGCGCCTTGCGCCGATCCTGGCCGGTTCACTTGCCTTCACGCGCGCGATCGATGAGGCGGCGGCAGCGATGTATGCCTTGCAGCACGAGGTGCTTGCTGCCCAGGGAATCGCGGTGCAGGGATTCGGGCGCGAGGCTTACCGGTCATGAACATCGCTCCCTACGTGCCGGAGCCGTCATGCCGTTCGTGACTGCCGACGAGCAAAAGAGCGCCTACGATGTGATCGTCGTCGGATCGGGCGCTGCCGGCGGGCAGACGGCCTACACACTGTGCATGGAAGGTGCGAGGGTCCTGATGCTCGAGGCCGGACGCAAGTACGCCGCTGAGAGCGAGACCCCCATGTTCCAGACACCGGACATGGCGCCGCTCGGGGGAGTGGCAACCCCCGACAAGGTCTTCGGCTTCTACGACGCGACCGTCGATGGTGGCTGGCAGGTGCCGGGGGAGCCGTATGTGCGCACGAGCGAAGATCCCGCCGGGAGCTTCTGGTGGTGGCGCTGCCGCATGCTGGGCGGGCGCACCAGTCACTGGGGCCGTATCTCACTGCGCAATGGTCCTTATGACTTCAAGCCGCGCAGCCGCGATGGCCTCGGGTTCGACTGGCCGATCGCTTACGAGGATCTCGCTCCCTACTACGACAAGGTCGAGCTGCTGATCGGGGTGTACGGGACCAACGAGGGCCGTGAGAACACACCCGATTCCTCGCACGGGTGCCTGTTGCCGCCGCCTGCGCCAGTGATAAGTGATCACCTGGTGAAGCAGCGCGCCGCGCGGCTCGGCATACCGGTCATTCCTGGCCACCGTGCGGTGCTCACGCGTCCGCTCGACCATCGACACAATCCGGCACGTCTGCACCCCGGTAATCCCACCGCGCAGAAGCTGACCGCGGCCGCCATGCGTAGTCGCGGCGCATGCCTGTGGGCAACACCCTGCAACCGCGGCTGCGCGGTGCGCGCCAACTACCAGTCGATCACCGTGCACCTGCCACCGGCGCTCGCGAGCGGCAATCTCGACATCACGACCGATGCGATGGTGTACGAGGTCTCCCTCGGGCCCGATGGCCGGGCCAACGGGGTGAGTTTCATCGACCGCACGAGCGGCAAGCAGCGGCACGCGCGCGCTCGAGTGGTCGTGCTGGCGGCGAGCGCCTGTGAATCCGTGCGCATTCTGCTCAATTCCCGCAGTGCGCAGTTTCCACAGGGGCTCGCGAACTCGAGCGGCAAGGTCGGGCATTATCTGATGGACACGGTGGGCAGCAGCGTGCGGGGGCAGGTGCCGTTGCTCGAGAGTCTTCCGCCGCTGAACGAGGACGCCGCCGACGGCCATCAGATGTATGTACCGTGGTGGCTCTACAAGGAGCAGCTCGCCGGCAACCTCGGGTTCGCGCGCGGTTATCACATCGAATTCGGCAGCGGCCGTCACATGCCGGGATACGCGACCGCCGCGGGGATCGAATGGCTGACCGGTGGCAGCTACGGCGTGAAGTTCAAGCAGGACGTGCGCCGCTACTACGGCTCCTTCGTCTACTTCGACGGCCGCGGTGAGATGATCCCCAACGAGAACTCCTACTGCGAGATCGATCCGGGCGGCACCAAGGACAAGTGGGGCATTCCGGTGCTGCGCTTCCACTGGCAATGGTCGCAGCACGAGCTGCGCCAGGCTGCCCACATGCAGAGGACTTTCGCCGACATCATCGATGCCATGGGCGGGCGTGTGCAGGGCGTCGTCGAGACCGAGGGTGCGAAGGCCATCGCGCCCGGCGGATTCATCATTCACGAGGTCGGCGGGGCCAGGATGGGCTCCGATGCGCGCTCCTCGGTGACCAACGAGTGGTGTCAGACCTGGGACGTGCCGAACCTGTTCGTCACCGACGGCGGGGTATTCGTATCCAACGCGGACAAGAACCCGACACTCACCATCATGGCCATCGCCTGGCGCGCCTCGGACCATATTCTCGCGCGCATGCGGCGCAAGGAGCTCTGATGGACCGGCGCACGACCATCAAGTGGGTGCTCGCGGCGAGTGCGTCCTGGCCACTGCTGCAAGCGCGCGGCGCGGTGGCCGCAGCTCCCGCACGGGCCAATTCGACAGCGGCGCTGAAAGGCTACGGCACGGATCCCGATCTGCTGAAGACCTATCATCCGGGGGATGCCTGGCCGCTCACTCTCAGCGCCGCGCAGCGGCAGCTGGCAGCAACGCTCGCCGATCTCATCATCCCGGCCGATGATCACTCCCCGAGCGCTACCAGTGTCGGCGTGGTCGATTTCATCGACGAATGGGTGAGTGCGCCCTATCCGGATTGTCAGCGCGACCGCCCCATCGTGCTCGCGGGCTTCAGCTGGCTCGACGCAGAAGCCACGCGGCGCTTAGCTAAGGGATTTGCGGCGCTGGCTCCTGCTCAGCAAGTCTCGATCTGCGATGATATCTGTGACGCGACGCGTGCTGCGCCCGCACGCCGCGAAGCGGCAGCTTTTTTTGCGCTCTATCGCGACCTCACGGCCGCGGGCTTCTACTCCACGCCGGTCGGCCGCAAGGATCTCGGGTACATCGGCAACGTGCCGCTGACTCATTTCGAGGGACCACCGCCGGAGATTCTGAAAAAGCTGGGTCTGCTGTAACGGAAACGACGGATGCTCAGTATGAAACGCACCGTACTCACGACACTGGCGCTACTCGGCTGTGCCTCCGCATCCGTGCCCGGCGCCGATCAGAGCCATGCGCCTGGCCCCTGGCGTTCACTGCTCGAGGATCACAGTGCGCCGGCCTGGCGCGGCTGGAAGGAGCCGGGCCTGCCTGCCGGATGGCACGTCGAGGGCGGCGTGCTCTCCAAGGATGGGCCGGTGGATGATCTCGTGACCAATGAGGGCTTTGGGAGTTTCGAGCTGGAGCTCGAGTGGAAGATCGGCAAGGCGGGCAACAGCGGCATCTTCTACCGTGGCACGCGCGAGTACGATCACATCTACTGGAGCGCGCCGGAATATCAGCTGCTCGATGATGCCAATACCGAGGATGGCAAAAGCCGGCTCACTGCAGCCGGATCCGACTATGGGCTTTACGGCGCGGCGGCAGGAGCCGTGCTGCCTTACGATCAATGGAACAAGACGCGCCTCGTCGTCAAGGGCAACCACGTCGAACACTGGCTCAACGGCAAGAAAGTGGTCGAATACGAGCTCCAGGGTCCGGAGTGGAAGAGCCGTGTAGCCGCCAGCAAGTTTGCGGCTTATCCCAATTACGGCCTTGCGCCTTCAGGTCTGATCGGACTGCAGGGCGATCACCCGGGCGCGCTCGCGATCCGCGGCATCCGCATCCGCGAATGGCGGTGAGGTTCGGGTCATGAGCGGCAAGTTCAGTTTCACTTTCAATCTGGGAGGCAAGGGTCCAGCGGCTCTCGCGCCAGCCTCCCCGCCCGCGGCGGCACCGGCGCTCAAGTCGCACGATCTCTTTCCGACCCGCATCTGGCAGGCGCACCTCGATGCACTGGAACCGTATAGGGAGCGCTGGGTGCATGCCGTGCTGGCGATGCGCGCGGCGCATCCGAAGCCCGCGGGCCGGACCGTCCGTCAGGGCTGGAACAGCGAGGACATGCACGTGCTCGAGCAGGCACTGTTCGCACCGCTGCGCGATGCCGTCCGCGCGGCGTGCGTCGAGGCGCTGCGCGAGATGGGCCAGGGCGAGCGCGCTTTCTACCTCCAATCCTGGATCAACCTGCACGACCGGGGCGGATTCAACTTCCTGCACATGCACGAGGGATCGCTGCTCTCGGGCAGCTTTTATCTCCAGGTTCCGATGGGCTCGGGAGAATTCGTGTTCCGCGATCCACGCGCCGGAGTGATTCACGGGTACGTCAAGGGAGGCGTCCCCAACGGCCATGCCGATGTGCACCTCCGACCGAGCGATGGGTTGCTCGTGCTTTTCCCCTGCTGGATGGAGCACTACGTCGAGCCCCACGATGCCGACGAACCCCGCATCACGCTGGCGTTCAACGCGAACCCGGTGGATCAAGAGGCCGCAGGCGAGCGCTAACCGCCGTATTCTGTTCAACCTCTCGAAAAGGGGCATGTCACGGACATAAGTCCCGCTCAGAGAGAGCGGACCGGGGTATTACGTGAACTGCGCACGCGGGCAGCTGCCTCGCGAGTGCGAGAATGTTTCCATGCTGGCACTCGCAGCGATTGCACTTGCCGTCACGCTCAGCCTTCCAGCCATTCGATACCGGCACGTGATCCTGCGCGTGGTGGTT
>DATJFM010000086.1:0-12787 GCA_035495655.1 Steroidobacteraceae bacterium | reverse complement strand
TTGCGTTGAGATTGGCGATCCAGGCTTGAGCGGTTCCGGGGCCGCCGGCTGGATCCCACCCCAGATCGGTGCCCACGGTATTGGCCCACATGAGGCCGTTGCCATCGATGACGGCTGCACCATGATCAGTGGGCTTGAGCTCCCCCGCCGAGACGGTTGAGCACATCACGGCGGCAACGATCAGCAGTGCGCCTGCGGATCGGTTCATGATCCACCGAATACGTGTGTGCATGCTGAGCTCCCCTGGGGCTCGTCCGTGCCGCGTACATGCCGCAACTTTGCGCGGACAATAGCATCGCCGCGTTGTGACCGAGATTCAATGGAATGTGATCGGGTTCACAGAACAGCGAGCTACGGCGAGAGGATCGGCCAGCTTGTTGCCCTGGCGCCACGGCCAGGCGCGGGCTGTGCGTTCTTCGCAGTTCGCCGACGCATGCTCAGATCCGCAGCGTCCCTGCGAGCAGCCGTCCATGAAGCTTCGCATCGAGCGCCACGTACGCACCGGCTTCGGGATCATCCACATACAGCGCATCGCTCACCCGCGCGGGATCGTAGCCCTCGAGGGCGAGTTCCTGTTTGCGCAGCTTGAAGGTACCGGTGAGCTCGATGGCGCTCACGATGCGGACGAACAGCGGCCGCGCATAACCGGGTAGCCGCTCAATGAGCGCGCGCCGCAGCCCGGCAAGCTCGAAGTCTTTGTCCACCACGAGCGCCGCCATGCCCGCACGGCCCTCGGCCCCCGGCACGCTCACGCCATACACGGCTGCTTCTGCCACGCCGGGGCACGCGGCAATGACGGCGGCGACCTCGGTGGTCGAGACGTTCTCGCCTTTCCAGCGGAAGGTATCGCCGACGCGGTCGACGAAGTAGAAGAAGCCCTGCTCGTCCTGGCGCATGAGATCACCGGTGCGATACCACGCATCGCCCGGTGCGAATACGTTGCGCAGAATCTTTTTCGATGAGGCCGCAGCGTCCGTATAGCCCTCGAAGCGCGTGCCGCCGTGCGCATCGAGGATCTGCCCGAGCGCCTCGCCGGATTCGTGCGGTGCGCAACGCACACAGTGCCCGGCGCCATCGCGTGCGGGGGCTCCCACGTCGATGTCATATCTCACCAGCGCCACGGGCAGGCGATGGGCGAGAAACGGTGGGATGCGCCCGATGGCGCCGGGACGTCCCTCGCAGTTATAGAGCGAGAAGTTACCTTCGGTGGCGGCGTAGTACTCGAGAATCTGTGGGATGCGAAAGCGCTGCTGGAACTCGCTCCACACCTCCGCCCGCAGTCCGTTACCGCAGGCGAGACGCAAAGTGTGTTGCGCCTCCTCCGCAACCGGCGGGCTGCCGAGCAGATAACGGCAGAGCTCACCGATGTACTGGAAGAGCGTGCAGCGCTCGGCGGCCACATCTTTCCAGAAGGCGCTCGCCGAGAAGCGCTCGCGCAGCACCACAGCACCGCCGCCGACGAGCGTGGCGCCGGTTGCAACGACGCCGCCGACGCTGTGATAGAGCGGCAGGCAGTCATACATACGGTCCGCAGGCTGCACATCGATCAGCCCGGCGAACCAATGGCTCCACTGCATGAGACGGTAGTGACTGACGTTGGCCGCCTTGGGGAGCCCGGTGGTCCCCGAGGTATAGATGCACAGCGCCCGATCCTCGAGCGTGGGAGCGGCAGGAACTTCCCCTGCGCTCAGCGGCTCACCCGGCAGCGCTTCGATGGCCTCATCGAGCCGTGGCAGATCGCCCCCGGCTGCGCCGCTCGCCCAGCATTCGGCCCCTGCAGCAAGCAGCGGACGGACCGCGCGCAGCGCCTCGCTGAGCGAGCTGCCGGCGATGACGTAACGTGGCGCCACGACGTTCAGCGAGTGGGCAAGCAGCTCACCGCGCAGGTTGGTATTGATGAGCGCGACGGTGGCTCCGATTCCCGAAAGGCCGAGCCAGATCGCCAGATAATCGGGGCAGTTCGCCATCAGCAGGCACACGGTGTCGCCCCGCGAGAGCCCGCGCGCCAACCCCCAGCGTGCGTAACGATGGCACGCGGCGGCGAGCTGCCGATAACTGAAAGACACATCGGTGGAAACGAGCGCGGGAGCATCGCCAAAGCGCTCGCCATGCCGCCCAATGAGGACGGGAAGCGTCAGCGCGGGGTCACGCTCGATCGACGCGGTGCGCTCGAGGGCGCGCACCCAGGCCTTGAGAGGTGATCGCTTGTTTTCGCCGCCGCGCGCTGCCATCGTGCCGCCATTCTATGATAGGCGACACAATAACGACCCGAGATACACATGAGACCTGAAACCATCGCGCTGCACGCGGGCTACGACTGCGATCCGGCCACCAAGGCGGTGGCCGTGCCGATTTACCAGACGGTGGCTTATTCCTTCGACAGTGCCGAGCACGGCGCCGCGCTGTTCGATCTGTCGGTCGAAGGTTTCCGCTACACCCGCATCGGCAACCCGACGAGCGCCGTGCTCGAGCAACGTCTCGCCGCGCTCGAGGGCGGCATCGATGCACTGGTCGTGAGCTCCGGGCAAGCGGCCATGTACTACACGGTGCTGAACCTGGTCGAGCCGGGACGCAACCTGGTTTCCGTGCCGCAGCTCTATGGCACGACGCATACGCTCTTCGCCCACATCGTGCCGCGCTTCGGCATCAAGGTGAAGTTTGGCCGCACCGACAGCCCGCAGGAGCTCGAGTCGCTGATCGATGGCAATACACGGGCGCTGTTCTGCGAGACGGTCGGAAATCCCGCCGGTAACATCTGTGACCTCGAGGCGCTGGCCACAATCGCACAGCGCGCTCATATCCCGTTGGTAGTCGACAATACCGTGCCGACTCCGATACTGCTGCGGCCGATCGAGTATGGCGCGGATATCGTGGTGCATTCGCTCACCAAGTACCTCGGTGGTCACGGCACCACACTCGGCGGTGCGGTCATCGACAGCGGCCGCTTCCGCTGGGAGCAGGGCGGCAACCGCTATCCGATGTTCACCGAGCCCGATCCTTCCTATCACGGACTCATCTACACCAAGCATTACGGCGACAAGGCGTTCCTCGGCCGCATGCGCAGTGTGTTCCAGCGCACCATGGGTGCGGTGCTCTCGCCGTTCAATGCGTTCCTGCTGATGCAGGGCGTCGAGACGGTGGCGCTGCGGGTCGAGCGGCACGTGGAGAATGCGCGCCGGGTGGCGGAGTTTCTGCGGGCGGACGCGCGCGTCGATTCGGTGAGCTACGTCGGGTTTCCAGATAATCCTTATTATGCGCTCTGCCAGAAGTATCTCGGTGGCCGCGCCTGCTCGCTGCTTACCTTTGCCATTCGCGGCGGTTATGACGCCGGCACGCGCTTCTACGATGCACTGAAGCTGTTCAAGCGCCTGGTCAACCTGGGGGACGCCAAGTCACTCGCCTGTCATCCTGCCTCGACTACGCATCGGCAGATGTCACCCGAGGAGCAGCGCCAGGCGGGCATCGGTCCCGAGACCATCCGTCTGAGCGTCGGCATCGAGCACATCGATGACATCATCGCCGATCTCGACCAGGCGCTCGCCGCGGCTACGCGGCCAAAGATGAGACAGGCCGCTAAGGCCTGAGGGCCCGCAGCCGCACGAGCAAGGCTTCGATCGTCGCCACCGAACGGAAATTGTCGGGGGTGATATCACCCTGTGGGATGGTGAGATCGAACTCCGTCTCCACGGCGAGCATCAGGTTCACCATCTTGATGGAGCTCATCCCGAGCTCGCTCAGCCGAGCCTCGGCGGGGACGCAGGAGGCAGGATCGGACTTGCCGAGGATTTGCCCGACCAGTTGCAGCAGTCGATCGCGTATCGCGGGGTTCGTGGGGGTAGGCAAGGACTCAGCGCTCATGGCCGCGTCAATGATACCGTTTCCGGGACTCGCCCCGGGGCGCGTGCCTCGAGGATGAACTCGAGCCAATTGCGATAGAGCGCCACCGCCGCCGCGCGCCACCGGTTGTGCAGCAGTGCTGCGACGGGGGCGAACGGGAAAGCTTGCAGAAGGCTGGCATCGCGCTGCGCGAGGGCCCGCTCGCGGAACTCCGTGAGCAGCGACGTTGCTTCCTCGCCCAGATACCCATGAGGCAACGTCGGGTAGTGCGGCTGCTGTCCGTTGAGATAGCGGCCGACGTCGCGGCGATATTCCTTGAGCAGCGTCGTATCCTCATACTCCGGATGACCCTGGAAGAAGAGTAGAAGGCTCTGCTCCTCGCGCACGAAGGCATCCGCACCGGTCTCTCTCGACCAGCTCAGCAACGTATAGCCCGCAGCGCGCAGAGACTGTGCGGAAAGCTCATTCCAGCGCGAGTGCGGCATCGGCATCGGTGACTCGACTCCGGCGAGCAGCGGGTGCCCGCTGAGGATGTGATGCTCGTACACGCCGCAACGCTTCTGCGCCAGCCGCCGACGCTCGATTCCATCGAGGCTCAGAACGGCGGCGTGCGCGGCGAGGCACGACCAGACGCTGGCGCGGGTATGTGTCCGGGCAAAGCTGAGCAGCTCTACGAACCGGTTCCAGTAGGGCTCCTCCGACAGCACCGGGGCGCGTGGCTCGGTTCCGGTCACTATCAGTGCGTCCAGCGTGCCGCTGAGCACCTCCTCGAGCGGCCAGTAGTTGCGCCCGATGTGCTCCAAAGCCTCTGGCGATCGCGGCAGCTCGGGAAGCGAGGTGAGCCGCAGGCTCAGCGCCTGCCCCCCGGAAGCCTCCCGCAGCAGTCCCGAAAATTGACTCTCCGTCGCGTGCAGCGCCGTGTCGGGCATGTTGTTCACGAGTCCGATGACGATCGGGCTCCCGGCAGCGCGGACGCCCGATGCGGTGTACGGCTCGATCTCTACGGGCATAGAATCATTTCACTTATTTGACCGCCCCTTTTGTGACGGCTCCCCGCCAGGCATGCATAAGGTCTGATGTATTATGGGTTTTCTAGATTACCGTCCGCCCACAAGGAAAACTAATCCAAGGGATTTTTGATGGAAGCTAAGCAGGTTGCGGAGGCCCGCGCTGGAGCCGGTGCCACCACCACGGAAGATCTCCCCAGTCGAGCCAAGATCGTAGCCGCTGTTGCGGCCAATCACGCGGTCGCGGTCGACAGTGCGGCACGATTCCCCGCGGAGTCGTTCCAGGCAGTCAAGGCGCAGCGCCTGCTCGGCATCCAGGTGCCGAGGGCTTTGGGGGGCGAAGGGGTCAGCATCGGTGATGTAGCCGATGTCTGCTACCAGCTGGGTCAATCCTGCGGCTCGACCGGCATGATCTTCGCAATGCACCAGATCAAGGTGGCTTGCATCATGCGGCACATGGGCGAGAACGCGACCCTGCAGCGCATGCTGCGGCGACTCTGCGCCGAGCAGCTGCTCCTTGCCTCGTCGACGACCGAGGGGCAGGGCGGCGGCAATATCCGCTCGAGCGAGGCACCGGTCGAGCACCAGGACGGCGGCCGTATCACGCTCGAGCGACGCGCGAGCGTGATTTCCTATGGTGCCTACGCCGATGGCGTGGTCACCACCGCGCGACGTGCCGCCGATGCCGCAGCCTCCGATCAGGTGCTGGTCGCGTTTTTCAAGAGCGATTACACGCTGACGCGTCTCCAGGGCTGGGACGCACTCGGCATGCGCGGTACCTGCAGTGAAGGCTACACACTGAAGGCCGCGGCAAGCGCGGAGCAGATCCTGCCCGAGCCGTACGAGACCATTCATTCGCGCACCATGGTGCCCTTCGCCCACCTGCTGTGGGGCTCGGTGTGGACCGGGATCGCGGCGGGTGCGACGGCGCGGGCGCAGGCCTTCGTGCGCAACGCGATGCGCCACAGCGGCCAGTTGCCACCCGGCGCTCCGCAGTTCACGCGCGCGCTGGCGACCTTGCGGACGCTGCGCGGGATGCTCGCCACATCCTTGCGCCGCTACGAGCAGTGCATGAACGATCCGCAGGCGCTTGCCGCACTCGACTTCCAGACGCTGATCACACTCACCAAGGTCGAGGCGTCGGAGCTCGCCGCGCAGACCGTCATGAGCGCCATGCGTGCCTGCGGGCTGTCTGGCTATCGTAACGACAGCGAGTACAGCATTGGGCGCCACCTGCGGGATGTGCTCTCCTCGCCCATCATGATCAATAACGACCGCATTCTCGCGAACCTGGCGACGCCGGTGCTGATGAGCCCGATGGCCGCTTCGCTGCGCGACTGAATGCTGCGCGCTGCCTGAGAGCGTCAACGGATGACATCGCACGCACCTCGCGTGCCGGAGCCAAGCGACCATGACCCTTTCCGCACCCGAAGCAATTGCCATGGCCGATGATCCGCTCGCACCGCTTGCCACGGCGCTGTTTCAGCCACTGGGGGTCGATGGGGTCTACGCCCGTACGGCCCTGTACGAGGGGATCATGACGCGGCTCGCGGATTTCGTCTCGCGGCAGCGTGACCCCGCCGCCGAGGTGCTGCGCTTTCCGCCAGTCATGAGCCGGCGCCAGCTGGAGAAGTCCGGGTACCTCAAGAGCTTTCCGAACCTTCTCGGCTGTGTGTGCGCGCTGCACGGGAGCGAGGCGGCGATTCGAACCGCCGCCGACCGCTACGAGAGCGGTGGCGACTGGACCACCTCACTCGCCGCTGCCGATCTCGTGCTCTCACCGGCCGCTTGCTACCCGCTCTATCCGCTGGTTGCGACCCGCGGTCGGCTGCCAGAGAGCGGACTGATATTCGATGTGGCAGCGGACTGCTTCCGGCGCGAGCCTTCACGCTCGCTGGATCGCTTGCAGTCTTTCCGCATGCGGGAGTTCGTCCGCATCGGCCGGCCCGAACAGATCACTGCTTTCCGGGAAAGCTGGATGCAGCGTGCACGGCAGCTGGCCGAGGAACTGGCGCTGCCGTACTCGGTTGATGTCGCCAATGATCCATTCTTCGGTCGGGTCGGCCAGATCATGGCGGTAAGCCAGATTCAGCAGGCACTCAAATTCGAGCTGCTGATCCCGTACTACGCCGAGGCCAAGCCGACGGCTTGCATGAGCTTCAACTACCATCGCGAGCACTTCGGCCAGGTGTGGGGGCTGCAGGACAGCCGCGCTGAGCTGGCACATACCGGCTGCGTGGCTTTCGGCATGGATCGCCTGGTGGTGGCGCTGTTCGCCAATCACGGCCTGGATCCGGCCCGCTGGCCGGCTTCTACGCGCCGTGCGCTAACCTTGTGAGTCCAGCGCCGATAACGGGCTCACTTTCCTCCACCGGTCGTCCAGATGCCGCTTGATCCAAAGGTCCAGCGGTTTCTCGACAGGCTTGCCGCTACGAATCCACCGAGTGCCCTCGCTCTTTCCATCGAGGAGCGCCGCGCAGGGCTCGCTCAGCTCCTGAGCTTTTCTGGTCCGCCCGAGGAGGTCGCTGCGGTCGATCAGTTCGAGCTGCCGGGTCCTGGCGGCCCGCTGGGAGTGCGGGCGTACACCCCCGCCGGCGCCTACATCGGCGAGCGGCTACCGGGAATGGTCTACTTTCACGGTGGCGGGCTCGTAGCCGGCAGTCTCGATACGCACGATCCCATCTGTCGTTCCCTGACCAATGCGAGCCGCTGCCGCCTCCTGTCGGTCGATTACCGGCTCGCTCCCGAGCACCGCTTTCCGGCGGCAGTGGAAGATGGCTGCGCCGCCCTGCAATGGATCTGGGCACACGCCGATGAGCTCTACGTGGACAATGAGCAGCTGGGAGTCTCCGGAGACTCCGCGGGCGCGACGCTCGCCGCGGTCGTCTGCCAGAGGGTTACCGCCCGGGGCGCCATGCGGCTCGCTTTCCAGTTCCTGTTGTGTCCCATCATGGACTTTGCGGCCGAGAGCGAATCACGCCGCAGTCTTGCCCACGGCTATCTCGTCGATCGCGCTACCCTCGAGCACGATCTCAAGTACTACCTCCCTGAGGGCGTCGAGCCTGCCGATGCGCGGGTATCGCCCCTGCGGGCCGCGGATGTCAGCTATCTGCCCCCCACGGCCATCCATATTGCCGAGTTCGATCCGCTGCGCGATGAGGGGCGGGCCTATGCCGAAAGGCTTCAAGTGGCCGGGGTGCGGACCCTATATCGCTGTCATCCCGGTATGATTCATCTCTTCTACGGTCTGCGGGGGCTGATCACGTACGCCGGCGCCGCGTTTGCGGAGATGGGCGCCGACATTCGCAGTCTGCTCGCGCCGCCGCAACGGGAAGAGGCCATGCGATGACCGATCGCCAGCAGTTCGAACAGCTGGTCCGCGAACTCCACACCGCCCGTCTCGAGGGAAACCTCGAGCGTCTATGCGCGCTGTATGCCGATGAGGCACGCCTGCGCATTGCCGGCTCGACAGACGGCAAGCCTATCGCCATTGCCGCGATCGGTATCGCGGAAATCCGGCCGTGGCTCTCGATTCTCGTGAAAACTTTTCGTCTCAGCCAATACACCCTCCTGTCACTCAGCGTCGATATTCCGCGGGCCTCGGCGCACTGGCGGGTCGATATTCACTCGAAGATTACCGGTGTAATGATCCCCACCGAGCTCGTTGATCTGATCGATGTGCGCGCCGGAAAGATTTCGTCGCACATCGAGTTCTTCGTGCCCATCTAGCACTTCTTCCGCAGCACGCGCGGCCTGCCAGCAAGGGTGCCGCAGGCCGCATGTTATGTTGGAAGGTGCTGCACCGCGCAAGCATGTGTCGCCATGGAGCGACGTCGTAATGGAGCGACGGGTTGCCAGCTGGGTCACAACTCAGTATTTATGGCGTGGTTTTCGGTGCTTGTGTTCCATCGCTTAGTAGTTGAGTAGGCAAATCCGCCGTGAGGCGGAGACGCAAAGCCTCCGGTCTCGAGCGACGAGCTGAGATAGCGGGGTTGCCGGCAGGAGCCTTGTCGACAAGAGGGCTCGTGCCGTCTTCCGCGTTTTATCTTCCGCCGCCGTTTCCGGGGTTCGCATACCAACGACAAAGCGAACGGCCGAAGCAGGGAGTATTAATGCCGGTTGTCAATACCCGCTGCGGACGGGTGATTCATCTGATCCGCGCTGTGCTGGCTACCGCAATCCTCGCGGGTTGCGGCCAAGTGGGTGTTGGCGACGGTGGGTCTACCCTGACCAGCGGCGCTCCCGGCGTCGGCTCTTCGGGTGTCAGTGTAGGTGCCCCGCAGGCACCGACAGTCTCCGGCACGCCTGCCACGAGTGCCATGGTCGGCATGGTGTATTCCTTTCATCCGAGCGCCTCGGGCGCTTCCGGAAAGGGACTCACCTTCGCGATCACCAATAAACCGGCGTGGGCCACGTTCAATGTGGAGACCGGCCAACTCGTCGGCACGCCCGGCGCCGGTGATGTGGGCACCGATAGCGGCATCGTCATCAGCGTGAGCGACGGGGCCCGGACAGCATCGCTGCCTGCATTCGACATCACTGTCGGTGTCGAGACGCCGCCGGAGCCACCCACCATTTCCGGAAAACCTGGGACCACTGCAGTTGTTGGACTCGCGTACACGTTCCAGCCGAGTGCCTCGGACGCCAAGGCGAGCACGCTGAGCTTTGCTATCACCGGCAAGCCCTCGTGGGCTGCGTTCGACACCTCGACGGGAAGACTCACCGGCACACCGGTGGCGGCGGACGTCGGTGCTTCGAGTCCGATCGTAATCAGCGTGAGCGATGGGACCGAGACTGCCTCCCTGCCGGCTTTCGTCATCACGGTCGATCCCGCTGCGCCGCCACCTCCACCAACCATCTCGGGCACTCCCGGCACCCACGCCACGGTCGGCAAGAGCTACATGTTCCGTCCGAGCGCGAGCGATGCCAGTGGCTCGAAGTTGACCTTCTCAATCGCCGCCAAACCCACGTGGGCGGCGTTCGATAAGTCGACCGGGCAGCTCTCGGGCATGCCCGGTACCGCTAATGTCGGCACCGATCCGGGAATTGTGATTACCGTAAGCGATGGATCGAGCGGCGCATCACTGCCCCCTTTCTCGATCACCGTAGCCAGCGCCGCGCCGCCGCCACCTCCTGTGATCTCCGGAACTCCTGACACCGAGATCGAGATCGGCGAGGCTTACTCGTTCCAGCCCAGCGCATCCAACGCTGCCGGCGGCACGCTGACGTTCTCGATAACCGGCAAACCCGCGTGGGCAACTTTCAACCCTGCGACAGGCAAGTTGACGGGCAGGCCGACGGCGGCGAACGTCGGCATCTACACGGGCATCGTCATCAGCGTGAGTGACGGGGCAGCGAGCGCATCGCTCCCGGCGTTCTCGATTACAGTCACCGCCGCGCCGACCATCTCCGGGACGCCACCCGGTGGTACCGAGGTGGGTAAGGCCTATTCGTTCACTCCGAGAGCCGCTGCGAGCTCGGGTGCGAAGCTGAGCTTCAGTATCGTGGGCAAGCCGGGTTGGATGAGCTTCAACGGCTCGACCGGCCAGCTCAGCGGTACGCCGTCATCGGCAGAGGTGGGCAGCTATTCCGGGATCGTGATCAGTGTGAGCGATGGAGTGGCCAGCGCGTCCCTGCCTGCGTTCACCGTCAAAGTTGTCGCCGGCCCGCAGATTTCTGGCTCGCCGGGCAGAAATGCGACGGTGGGGACGAATTATTCATTCTCGCCTGCGGCAAGCGATCCGGCGGGTAACGGCATGACGTTCTCCATCACCAACAGACCGTCGTGGGCCGCCTTTAACATTGCAACCGGACGGCTGAGCGGCACCCCTGCATCGTCGAATCTCGGCACTTATTCGGGAATCGTGATCAGCGTGACTGACGGGGTGGCGAGCGCTTCGCTGCCGGCGTTCGCGATTACGGTGGCTGCCGCCTCATCCGCACCGACGATTTCCGGTTCGCCGGGCACCAGCGTGACCGCGGGGACGGCATATTCGTTTACCCCGACGGCCACCGACCCTTCCGGCAACATTCTCACGTTCTCCATCGTCAACAAACCTTCCTGGGCCACCTTCAATGCTGCAAGTGGACACCTCAGCGGAACACCGGCGGCAGCGAACGTCGGGACGTATGCGGGCATCGTCATCAGTGTGAGCGACGGCCGCTCGTCGGCCGCGTTGCCGGCTTTTGCGATCACCGTGGACGCAGCAGCGGTCAGCCCAACGGCGAGCTTGAGTGCGACTCCAAGTACGGTCGTTCTGGGCGGCTCAGCGATGCTGAACTGGTCCTCGACTAATGCCACCAGCTGCACGGCTTCGGCCGGGTGGTCCGGGACCAGGCCGACCAGTGGGACTGCGAGCACGGGCGCGCTACGCGCCACGACAACCTATACGCTCACCTGCACTGGATCTGGCGGCAGCGCCACCAAGTCCGTGACCGTTAGCGTCTCCTCGCCAGCCAGCCCCACGGTGACCCTCAATGCGAATCCTGGAACGGTGAGCAGTGGCTCAGCTTCGACACTGAGCTGGTCCTCAACGAATGCGACCAGCTGCAGCGCTTCTGGCGGTTGGTCCGGCAGTAAACCGACGAGCGGCAGTGCCAGCACTGGGGCGCTGAGCACCACGACGACCTACACGCTTACCTGCAGCGGACCGGGCGGTAGTGCGACGCGATCTGTGACGGTCAACGTGTCCGCACCAGCGAATCCCACGGTGACCCTCAGTGCGAATCCTGCAACCGTGAACAGTGGTTCAGGCTCGACGCTGAGCTGGTCTTCCACGAATGCGACGGGCTGCACGGCTTCGGGCGGTTGGTCTGGAAGTAAGCTAACCAGCGGCAGTGCCAGCACGGGGTCGCTGAGCGCCACGACAACCTACACGCTCACGTGCAGCGGACCGGGCGGTAGCGCGGCGCGGTCTGTAACGGTCAGCGTTTCTGCGCCGGCCAAACCCACGGTCAGCTTGAATGCGAATCCCACCAGCATCAGCAGTGGTGCCTCCTCCGTGCTGAGTTGGTCTTCGACCAATGCGACCAGCTGCAGCGCGTCTGGGAGGTGGTCAGGGAGCGAGCCGACGAGTGGCAGTGCGAGCACAGGTACGCTCACTGGTACCCAGACCTACACGCTCACTTGCACGGGCCCAGGTGGCAGTGCGAGTCAGTCGGTGACCGTGAACGTCTCGTCGGTTGTAGCTGGGGGCACGTCCTGCAGCGCGACCAGTGGTGGACTCACCTTACGTGCCAGTGCGCTGCGCACTGCGGGGGTATCGCCGTTTTTGGTGTTCTTTGATGCGACCGGCACGAGCGACAGTTCGGTCAGCGGCAGTGCTTTCCAGCATGTCTCCTACAGTTGGAACTTCGGAGACACGGGGGCTTCGGGGAGCGGTGGCAGCTGGAGCAATGGTGCGAACGCCGGGCATGACAGCAAGAACGTAGCCACTGGAGCTGTGGCGGCGCACCTGTACCTCACCAGCGGTGGCGACACTTCCTACCCGGTGACGGTGACGGCGTACGATGGGACGAACACGGCGAGCTGCAATCTGGGTGTGACCGCGTATGCGACAAGTGGAGCCAATGGCTTCCCTGGCACGGCGACGACCTGTGTGGCGGCTTCCGGGGTGCCGGTGGCGGGTTCCGGCGGGTGTCCCGCGGGAGCCGCCGTCAAGCAGCAGTCCACTATAGGGTCTGCGCTCTCGGGGGCCTTTGGCAGCGGGCGACAGGTGCTGTTTCGCTGCGGCGATACCTTCACGGGCAGCTACGGCATTTCGGCGAGTGTAAACAAGGCTTCCATTGGGGCTTATGGGTCATGTGTGGGCAGTTCCAGCGGGCGTCCGATATTCAAGAACTCAGGCGGTGTGACGCTCTCTTTCAACGATGACTCCAGTACCACGGTGCCGACCGATATACGGGTAGCGGACATTGATTTCGAGGACGGCACTCAGTCGATC
>DATJFM010000085.1:0-2602 GCA_035495655.1 Steroidobacteraceae bacterium | reverse complement strand
ATCCCCTTGCCCTGGATGCATTTGAGGCCGGCTTCGACCACGCTCCACTTCGAGCTGTCGACCATGATCGGGAGGCGTGCGATTTCGGGCTCGGTCGCGATGAGATTCAGAAACGTCGTCATCGCCGCTTCCGAATCGAGCATCCCCTCGTCCATGTTGACGTCGAGGATGTTGGCGCCACCCCTAACCTGCTCCAGCGCGACGTGCGCCGCCTCCGCGAAATCGCCGGTCGTAATCAGCCGCGCGAAGCGCTTCGATCCCGTGACGTTGGTCCGCTCGCCGATCATGATGAAGTTGCTCTCGGGACGGATGGTCAGCGGTTCGAGGCCGGAGAGTTGTGTGAATCGCGCAGGGGCTGGGGGCTGGGGACTGGGGACTGGCACGGTTCCGTGGGCGCCGAGTCCCCGATCCCCAGTCCCAAGTCCCTGCCGGGGCGCAAGCCCTGCGACGGCATCGGCGAGCGCCGTTATGTGCTCCGGCGTTGTGCCGCAGCACCCGCCGACGATGTTCAGGAAACCTGATTCCGCAAACTCGCGCAGCAGCGCGGAGGTTTCGGCAGGCAGCTCGTCGTAATCGCCGAACGCATTGGGCAAGCCGGCGTTGGGGTAGCAGGTGACGTAGCTCTCGGCGATGCGCGCCAGCTCCGCGACGTGCGGGCGCATCTCGCGCGCGCCGAGCGCGCAGTTCAATCCCACACTGAACGGCTGCGCATGGCGGATGGACGTGTAGAACGCGTCAAGCGTCTGGCCCGACAGCGTCCGGCCGCTGCGATCGGTGATGGTGACCGAAATCATCAAAGGCAACCCGGCGCCACGCTGCTCGAACACGTCGAGGATCGCGACGATGGCCGCTTTCGCGTTGAGCGTGTCGAAAACAGTTTCGAGGAGCAGCACATCCACGCCGCCGTCGATCAGGCCGCGCACGTGGTCGGTGTACGCGCTGACGACCTGGTCGAAGGTCACGGCGCGAAACGCGGGGTTACCGACATCGGGCGAAATCGACAGCGTGCGGTTGGTGGGCCCAATGGCACCCGCCACGAAACGCGGTCGCTCCGGTGTCCTGCCATTCCATTCGTCCGCCGCGCTGCGCGCGAGACGCGCCCCGGCGTAGCTCATTTCGTACGCATACGCTTCGAGCCCGTAATCCGCCTGTGCGATGGCCGTCGATGAGAAGGTATTCGTCTCGATGATGTCGGCGCCCGCTGCGAGGTAGCCGTCATGAATGTCGCGCACGATATCGGGGCGCGTGAGCACCAGCAGGTCGTTGTTCCCCTTTAGATCGCGGGGGTGATCGCGAAACCGCTCGCCGCGGAAGTCAGCCTCAGACAGTCGATGCCGCTGAATCATCGTCCCCATCGCGCCGTCGAGGAGGAGGATCCGCTGCGCTAGAAGCTGCTCGAGCCGCTCGGTCGTCGTCATTGGTGACCAGTCCGTTTCGCTTGGGATTTGGGCCTTGGGATTTGGGCTTTGGAATTTGCTTTCACGCCACTGGCGATCAGCACGGCAAACGGATTGCCGGCTTTGCCGGCGCCGACGCTGACCCGCACGTCGGACAACCCCGCCTGATGCAGCAGCTCCTCGAGCTGCGACGCCGAGAAGCCGAGGTGACGATCGCCGAACGTGTGGCGCACCCACGCCTGGTCGTGTTCGCGGAGATCCAGGACGAGCACTCGGCCGCCGGGCCGCAGGACGCGTATCGCTTCGGCAAGGGCATCCGCGGGGCTCGATGCGTGGTGGAGCGACTGCGAGAGCAGCGCCACGTCAACCGATTTGTCGGGGAGCGGCAGCTTGCCGATATCGCCTTTTTTCCACGTGACATTCGACACGCGCCGCCTGCGCGCCAGTGCCGTGGCGCGCTCGAGCACTTCCGCAGATCGATCGATGGCGATGACGGTGCGCGCCCAGCGCGCGGTTTCAAGCGTCAGATAACCCTCGCCGCATCCGATGTCAGCGACGTCCAGCGGCGGTAGGAGATGACCGAGCGCCCGGGCCCAGGCGGCCCAGCTTCGACCAGGCACCAGCTGGCGCGGATTGCCGTGCGTGTCGAAGTTTTCCTTGCGCAGCCGCAACACTTCCTGTGCGCGGGCATCATCCGCCCGCACGGCGCGATCCGTGGCGGCCGATTCGAAGTGCACTTCGAGGAGCGGCCACAGCGGACCGTGGCCGTTCGACCGCGCACCGTCCGCCACGCGGTAGTAGACGTAGCCCGCTTCGCGCTCCTCGGTAACCAGGCCGGCATCCTTCAGGAGCCCGAGGTGTCGCGAGACGTTTGACTGCGCGACGCCGAGGATGCCGGTCAGTTCGGTCACATTGAACCGGTCGGTCGCGAGAATGCGAAGCAGCCTCAGCCGTGTGGAGTCGGAAAGGAGCCGAAAGAGCGCCGAGGCCTGCTGCACATCTTTAAATCTACATATATAGATACGGGTCAGTCAATCACGGGCCGGCCGGACGCCGGCCCCTCCGTACGGAGCGCTTGCGAGCGAACCGGTACCGGAGGGAGCCGGGTATGATGTGCCGCACATCCGGAATTGGAGATGACATGAATCGCACAGGTCTGGTCGTGACGTTCGGCGGCTGCGTGGTCTGGTTACTCGCGACGGCAT
>DATJFM010000084.1:0-17418 GCA_035495655.1 Steroidobacteraceae bacterium | reverse complement strand
GTAGAAGTCGAACGTCAGCTGCACCAGCCTCACCTCGCGGCTTCGAGGACTCGACGTGTTGGTATGGGCTTGCGACCGGGACGAGCGTCCGGAACATTTTCCTCAGGAAAGTGCTCGCGGATTCGAGCCCATTGCTCATCGAGCAGTTTCAGCACGCACGCAATTTTTTTTGGTACTACATGCCGCTACGAAATGATTTTGAGATAGGTTCTAGTAATCGCGATCAAGTCGGGCTCGGCGCCACGACACAAGCACAACGCACGACTTGGCTAGGTGAGTTGCCCATTGGCGCCACGGCGCAGCACCGCTTAGGAACGCAGGAGCGAAACGCGCCGCGCACGGGCCGCTTGATACGTAGCTCGCCGCTTCGGCGACGAAGGTCTCAACCCGTTGGAGGCCCCGAGCTGAAGATCACGAACGCCAAACGCACCGACGCGCGCCTTCAGCCGTTTGTGACGCAATCCGCTCCCGGACGCACCGGCTACGCTATCTTCAGCAGCCTCGCCTAAAGCCAACGCCCGTATGCGCCAACCCCAACTATTCTCATATGTCGTCGACCACGACGTGGGATTTGCGCCAAATCCCGCGGCCGGGCTGTGCACTCTCGCCTATTGCAAGTACAGCCACTCCGGCAAGAGAAACCTGGTGGAGATGGCAGCGGTAGGAGATTGGGTTGTCGGGACCGGTGGCAAGAGTTCGAAGAGCGCAGGCCACGGCCGCATGATCTACGCCATGCGCCTGACGGAAAAGATCCCGCTCCTAAGATACGCGACGGCGCGCCGATTTGCGCGTCGAGTTGATCGTGATCCCTCAGCCCCTCGCATACACGCGCGCTTCGTACTGATCTCTGATGACTTCTTCTACTTTGGCCGCAACGCCATCGACATCAAGCAACTCCCCACGCTCCACCTACCCCACCGATTCGAAAAACGCGGACCTGGCTACCGAAAAGACTTCCCGCCGCACTTCGTGGCCGACTTCGATGCGTGGCTCCACCACGAATTCACGGTCGGCGTCCACGGCCCGCCTTGCGCCCCGTATTCCCCCCTCTGGAACGCAGCCCCGCGTCCGGGCTGTGCCCGCCGCCGGGCGGCGCCTCGCTGTCCACCGAAGCACACTAGACCCCGCGGCCCCTGCTGACCCCGCAGATGTGGCTTGCCGTGCCACCGACCCGGACTAGTGCTTTCCACGACAAAACGGCCGATTAGTGCCGTTCCGCACCGGCGCGGGTCCCGGTCGCCGGTCAATCACTACTCAACCTGTGGACGATCGTCGCACGTCAGAAAACTGCTGGTCAGTTTCGAATGCATCGCCACTTAGGACAGATAGCGCACTTGGGCTGACACACGTTCGCGAAAATGCTTCGAGATGCGCGCGGCGTGCGCTGGGTCCATCGTAGATGACCAGTCGCCCGAGGCCCAAAAACACCTCATCAACCGTTTTCACACAGGCATCGGACTCTTCGCACCTAAACGTAACCCAGATTGCCTCTCGAACCTCCAATACAAATTTGCAGCGGCGGACATCGCGCAGGTGATCTCCTAGTTGGTTCAATGCACCCCAAAAGTGGCCGTCTGCAAGACTCGCGCGATCGTCGCTCGATATTTCCGCTGCTCACAGGGCGAGCCACGGTGCAAGGCCCGGTCGCCCCGCGCTAATTCGCAACCGCCTGGACACTCACGCCCGACGGCTGAAGGTGAGAGCGTCCCTGGCCCCACGCGCTGCCCCTGGCCCAGGAGAGCCCGCCTTCCTACGCTCCACCGCACCAGCTCCCGGCCGCAGATAGTGCGCTTGCCCTCCGGCTTCATGCACTAAGAGGGCCACTCAATTTCGGCTGAACTTTTTGCCGGCTTTGAACAGAAACTCTTGGTACTGGCCCACCGCCACAGCTAGTAGCCGAAGTTTATGCCCAAACTCGGTAAATACTCCCGACGACTTTTTCAACAAATAGGCCAATCATATGTCGTCGGCCCGAACTCGCCTCTTCACGACGAAGCGACGTAACGCGTTTAGCTAAGGCCGTCAAGCTAGGCATTCAACAGACAATTCACCCATGACAGATCTCTTGATTCCAATGACGGACGTCGAGGCGCTGAAGACGGCTGGCATCCACTACCCGGCCACGGAGAACGCGTGGCGGTGGTGCTTCCGCCAGCGGCATGCCCGGGGGCTGGAAAATGCTTTCAAGCGAAATGGGAGGCGGATTGTCGTCGACGTCGACGCGTTTAAGGCGGCTCTCCGCCATGGCGGGCGATGAGGTCGCCCTAATCACTCGGACAGTGACGGCTACGTAGCTCGCGCGGTAAGGACTGCTATGACTCTTGCTTTGGGGCGCGGGCGCTCATGAGGCCATCACTCCGACGACGAGCCGCCGAGAATTTTTTCGTTCATTCTCGCCATCACATCACGAGCGTCCTGAGCCGCCAGGTGGACATAGCGGCTCACGACGCCAGACTTCCACCCGCCGATTGCCTTCAACTGCTGCTCCGTTGCACCTTCGCGAGCCAGGTACGTCGCAGCGCTGTGTCTTAAGTCGTGGAAATGGAATCCCCTCACCTTCGCGGCGACGCACGCGGTCTGGAAGGCCTCCCGGTAGCCATAGCGCTTACCCGTCTGACTCACGAACAGGCGCTCATCATCGACTTGTCGGGCCTTGGCGTGTTCTTTGAGCAGCCGCAGGGTCTCGCCGTGCACCCAAAGGACACGCGGCTGAGCGTTCTTCGTCGTACGCAGGAGCAAGCGTCCCTCCTTCAAGTCAACGTCACGCCACATGAGTCCGACAATTTCCCCAGCTCGAGCGGCCGTGGTAAGCGCCAGCATCACAACCAAATGCAGTTGCAAGTCCTTCGCCGTCTGCTCTAGCAGTGCGCTGCGCTCATCGTCGGACAGGTAGCGTACGCGCCCAGGTCCCTCCTTGTACTTGCTGACCCCATCGAGCGGATTGTGGGCAATCCAATGCCACTCTTTGCGGGCAATTGTGAACGCGTGGCTCAGATAAGCGAGAAACCTGTTCGCCGTCTTGGGCCCACGTTTGAATTCTCGAGGAGCCTCGCCCTCGGCCAGCGTCGAGCCCTTGGCACCTGGCTTTGCCTTCACGTACGGCTCGCGCAACAGCTTGTTCCGGCACTCGACGATCGTGGCCGCATTGACCTCGGCAAGCTTCAGATGGCCGAGCTTCTGCCGCCACCACATGAGCCGTGAGCGCCGGGTGGCGGCGTCACGCTTCTTCGGTAGTTCCTCGATGATGTACCGGTCGATCGCCTCAGCAATTGTGCGTCGCCGTGCCTCCACATCCCGGAAGTGACGACCTTCAATCATGGAGGCCTCTATGGTTGTTGCCCATCTTTCGGCCAGTCGATGTGTTGGAAAGCTTGCGGTGCGAGCAGGAAACCCTGTCTTGCGCACCTGGACATGGAAGTGCCGCTTCCCGTTTCTATCCCTTCGCTCTCTGATCGTCGCCACGTGATGCCCTCGCTGTTAGATTGTCGCGTCGTGGCTGCAAAGGCCAAGTGCATCTGTGCCATAACTGTGCCACAGATTCTCACTTGTCTATAACTCTTTGAGTTTTATGGGGCGTGACGGAATCGAACCGTCGACCAGCGGATTAAAAGTCCGATGCTCTACCGACTGAGCTAACGCCCCAGCGTTTTTACTCCGGCTATTGCGCCTGCACGCAGTCGCGCCCAGCCGCGGGGGGCGGCATCATACTACAGGGCTCTTGTACGAGGTTGGATCGCTCAGTCCCGCAGCGGCGAAGCCTGCGTGTCGCAGACGGCACGCATCGCAGCGGCCGCAGGCTCGTCCCTCTTCATCCGCCTGGTAACAGGACACGGTCTGCCGGTAGTCGACGCCCAGGCGTATGCCCTCGCGGATGATCTGCGCTTTGGTCAAGCCGATGAGCGGTGTATGGATGCGAGCCGGGCGGCCTTCGACGCCGGCACGGGTCGCAAGCGCCGCGAGTCGGGCGAATGCCTCGATGAACTCCGGACGGCAGTCCGGATAGCCGCTCGCGTCCAAAATGTTTACTCCAATGAATATATCGCCCGCATCGAGCACCTCCGCCCACGCCAGTGCGAGCGACAGCATGATGGTGTTGCGGGCCGGAACATAGGTAACCGGAATGCCCGCGCTCGGTGATTCGGGCACCGCGATGGCGCGGTCGGTGAGTGCCGAGCCGCCGATGCCGGCGAGATCCACCTGCATGATGCGGTGCTCGCACGCGCCGGCCGCCGCCGCGACGCGGCGCGCGGCTTGGAGTTCGGCCGCATGGCGTTGTCCGTAATCCACCGAAAGCGCGTGGCAGACGAAGCGCTGCTCGCGCGCGATGGCGAGCGCCGTAGCCGAATCGAGGCCGCCGGAGAGCAATACCACCGCGTGAGCTTCGGCCACTGCCCTCACCTGCCGGGCACATTGCCCCAAAGGTATTTGTGCAGTTGGATCTGGAAGCGCACTGGCAGGCGATCCTCGAGTATCCAGTCTGCTAGATCGCGTGCCGGAAGCTGCTCGTGGCTCGGCGAAAAAAGCACCGTGCAACCCTGTGGCAGCGCGAGCTCGGCGAGTTTCGCACGGCTCCATTCGTAATCGCTGCGATCGCAGATCACGAATTTCACCAGATCGTGCGGCCGCAGACGCTGGAGCTCAGCGTACCGATTACGCCGCTCTTCGCCCGAGCCCGGCGTCTTCACGTCCACGACTTTGATCACCCGTGGGTCGACCTGATCGAGCTCCAAGGCGCCGCTCGTCTCGAGCGACACACGCAACCCCGCCGCGCACAGCTCAGTCAACAGTGTGAGGCAGCCCTTCTGCGCCAGCGGCTCACCGCCGGTCACGCATACATAGCGCGTGGCGAAGCCGCGCACTCGCTCGAGAATCGCGGGCAGCTCCCACCACTCGCCGCCCTCGAATGCATACGCCGTATCGCAGTACTGGCACCTGAGTGGACACCCCGTTAGGCGTACGAACACCGTCGGGATGCCGACGCTATCGGCCTCCCCCTGCAGAGAGTGGAAGATCTCGGTGATCCTGAGGCGTGTCATGCCCGACTCGCGCCATCACGGACGGCTCAGCGGATAGCGTCGCGAACGGTCATTGCGCTGCTTGTGCAGGAATGCGCCGCAGCCGCTCCGCGGCCAACTTGGCTGAGTCGGTTCCGGGAAACTTCTTCGTCACCTCATCGAGGGTTGTCTTCGCTGCCGGGTATTGCTTCTGCTCGAACTGGGTGTAGCCGAGTTTGAGCATCGCATCGGGGGCCTTGTGCGAATCGGGCCACTTTTTCAACACCGTGCGGAACGCGGTGGCGGCGGAGTCGTACTCGTGGCTCACGTAGTAGGCCTCGCCGAGCCAATACTGCGCGTTGTCCGCGATCGTGCTGTTGGGATAGGTGTGCAGAAAGTCCTTGAAGCCTGTGATCGCAGTCGAGTAGCTCCCCGCCTTGAGCGCATCGAAGGCCTGACCGTAGACCGCCTGCTCGGTGGCCGAGGGTGCGTTGGTTCCGGCTACGCTATCGGCACTGCCTGCGGCTCCGGTCGCTGCGGCTCCCGCGGCAGCGCCTCCCGCTGCGCCGGCGAGCGCCGCACCAGGGGCTCCGCCCGAGCCGCCGTTCAGCCGCTTCTCGAGGTCCCCGAACAGGTCGCGCTGTTGCTTACGCAGAGCGTCGTTCGTGTGCTCGAGCTCCTCGACCTGGCCGCGCAGCTGACGCAGGCTACCCTGCAGCTCGTCGAGGCTCTGCGAGACCTGTACCTGGTTGGCCGCCATGCGCTCCACACGCGTTTCTAGGTCAGTGAGCCGCAGCTGCACGGGGTCCTTATCCGGGGGTGTGCTGGCGCAACCCGCGAGCATTGCGCCGAGCAGCGCCGAAAGTGTTACACGCATTGGCAAATCCTTCGCCCTAGGGCTTCTGCGCCGGCCCGGCCGCGAGGTAGATGATCTCGACGCGCCGGTTCTTGGCCCAGGCCACCTCATCGTGTCCCGGCATGGCGGGACGCTCCGCGCCATAGCTCACCGTGGAGGTCTGAGCATCGGCTGCCCCTTGCAGGAGCAACGCGCGGCGCACCGCCTGCGCGCGCCGCTCTCCGAGGCCGATGTTGTATTCGCGTGAGCCGCGGTCATCGGTATGACCTTCCAGTCGCACTCGTGTGCTCGGATGGGCCGCGAGGTACTTGGCATGCGCCGCGACGATATCCGTGCCTTCGCCCTTGATCTCGCTGCTGTCAAAGTCGAAGTACACCGTGCGCTTGGCGAGCATCCCTGCCTGGGGTCCGGCAATCTCGTCATCGCTGCCGGAACCATTCGCGTTGGCGTTACCCGCACCGGCTCCTTCAGCACCCGTATTCGCCGTGCCGGCTTCGCCGGAGCCGGTAGGCTTCGGCGGCTTGCTCGCACAGGCGGTGAGGGCACATGCCACGACGAGCAGTAGCACGGCGAGCACTCGATGGATGGATACCTTCTCCGACATTCCGCATCCTCCACAATCGGCGCGCTGTGAGCGACGCCGCTTCAAGGGCTGAACGGCCCCCACGCCGGCTCCCGAACCTCTCCCTGGGAAGCCTTCAACCGCAAACCCGTCAGGCCGTCGGTGGATACCGTCGCCAGCGAGCCGCGGTCGCTTTCGCGCTCCGAATAAATGAGTGTAGCCCCGTTGGGGGCAAAACTCGGCGATTCATCGAGGTGCCCGTGCGACAGCACCCGCACCGTGCCGCTGCCGAAATCCTGCACCGCTATGCGGTAGTTGCCGTTATCGAGCGTCACCATCGCAAGCTGCGAGCCATCGGGCGAGACGCGCGGCCGCGCATTGTAGTTGCCGCCGAAGGTGATGCGCTTGGGGCGCGCGTTGCTGGTGGTAGCGATCTGGTAAATCTGCGGTGAGCCCGCACGGTCGGAGGTGAAGAACAGCGACTTGCCGTCCGGCGCCCACTCCGGCTCGGTGTCGATCGCCGGATCGTCGGTGATGCGCGTCAGGTCCTGAGTGGAGAGATCGAGGATGTAGATGTCGGGGTTGCCACTGCTGCCCCCGAGTGTCAGGGCCAGCTTCTTGCCATCGGGCGACCAGGCGGGTGCGCCGTTCACGCCCACACGCGCAGAAACCTGTCGACGCTCTCCCGTGCGCACCAGCTGCACGTACACTGCCGCGTGCTTGGTCTCGAAGGAGACATAGCCCAGCCACTGCCCATCCGGTGACCAGGCGGGCGACATCAACGGAAAACGCGACTCGAGGATCATGTGCTGATTGGCGCCGTCGGCGTCGGCGACGATGAGCTGGTAATGCTGCGTGGGTGGCTCACCATCCACCGCCACATAGGCGATGCGCGTCGCGAAGGCACCGCGTACGCCGAGGATCTTCTGGTAGATGACATCGCTCACGCGATGGGCCGCGTTGCGCATCGCGCCCGCGGCCCCCGTGAAGCGCTGCCCGGCGAGACGTGCCCCCGTGAGCGTGTTCACGAGGTCGAAATCGACCGCGAGACTCCCGTTCTCGAGCGCGGCGGTCCGTCCGACCACCACGTAATCGCTGCCCGCGGCTTTCCACGAAGGGCTCGCCACCTGGTCCGCGCGGCTCGGCTTCGCGGGCATCTGGTCGCGCGCGAGCGCACGGAAGCGGCCGCTGCCTTCCAGATCGTGTTGCACGATGCCGGCGACGTCGGGATCGCTTCCGGCGCTGTCCGGGTGCGCAAAGGGCACGATCGCGATCGGCACCGGATCGCGCACCCCCGAGGTGACCTCGATCTGGAGTTCAGCGCGTGCCGCCGACCCGATGAGAGCGACGCTGAGCGCGCCGAGCCACGTAAGCAGGCGCATGCGGCGCAGGCCATCGCCGAGCTTCGTTTGGTTCATGGCATCAGTCCGGCTTGAAGTCGATACGCAGGTGGCGGTCGAACAGTGCCGGATCGGGCGGTGGCGGCAGCGGCGAGGCGCGGTAGACAGCCGCTTCGATCGATTCACGGACAGCCTGATCACCGTTGCATTCGCCGATAGTCACTTCGGTCACTTCCCCTCCTGGTACCTGCGTCACATTCAACATGCATTCTATGCCGGGGCGCGCCGTCGGCGGGCGCAGCCAGGCGCGGTTGATCCTGGCGGCGATCATCGCCTGCCAGCTGGCCAGCGCCGGGCCCGCGCGCGCCTTCCTCGCCTGCTCCTCGGCAGCGAGATCACGCTTGAGATCCTCCTCGCGCTCGCTCTGCTCCTTCAACTCGGCCTGGCGCTGCTGCTCCTCCGCGGCGCGTTTCTTCGCCTCCGCCTCCTCGTGCGCCTTACGCTCGGCCGCGGCACGCTGCTCCGCCTCGTGCCGGGCCGCTTCCTCGGCAGCCGCCGCGGCTGCGGCCTGCTGCTCCTGAGCGGCCGCTTCCGCCTGCTGGCGCTGCTGCTCGCGCTCGGCGCGCTCCTCGGGCGTCGGCTGCGGCGGTCCGACGGACTCCGGCGGTGCTTCCGGAACCGGCGCGGGTTGCGGCGGCGGCTGAGTCGCCCCGCGCACGGTGCGCGCATCCACCACGCGCGCTTCGATCGCGAGCGTCGGTGCCGGCCGCGGCGGCCGTCGAAACAACATCCAACCGTACACCAACGCACCGAGCAGCGCTGCGTGCAGCAGCACCGACAGTGTTATCGACACCCAGCGATCGCTCGCGCGTTGCATGCGGGATCGGGCATCAGCCGCCGCGGCGCTCACTCTGCGGCAACGGCTCGGTGATGAACCCTACCGTGCGCGCACCGGCATGCTGCAGGATCACCATCGCCTGCACAACACGTCCATACGCCACGGCACTGTCGGCTTTCACCAACACCTGCGTCTCCGGGTTGCGCTGCAGCGTCGCGGTGGCGCGCGCGGCGACCGTGTCATCATCGATTGCCCGTTGCGGCTCGGGACCAACGTTGAGGTAGAGTCGTCCGGCACGGTCCACCGACAACACCAGTGGCGGAATGCGCTGGGCTTCCAGAGGTTCGGCCGCACCCTTGGGCAGATCAACCTTGACGCCCTGGGTCAGCAACGGTGCTGTGATCATGAAGATGATCAGCAGCACCAGCATCACATCGATGTAGGGCACGACATTGATCTCACCCATCAGGCGGCGCTTGCGCGTACTTTGCGGCATCAGCGCTCCCCTCCGGCCGCCGCGCCGGCGCGGGTCGCGTGGCGCTGGAGAATGGTCGAGAACTCCTCGATGAAGGCATCGAAGCGCATCTCGAGGCGAGTCACCTGGTCGGCAAAGCGGTTGTAGGCGACCACCGCCGGAATGGCCGCGAACAGGCCAATGGCGGTGGCCACGAGCGCTTCGGAGATTCCCGGCGCCACCATGGCAAGTGTCGCCTGCTGCACGTTACCGAGCGAGGAAAAGGCGCTCATGATCCCCCACACCGTACCGAACAGTCCCACATACGGGCTCGTGCTGCCGACGGTGGCCAGCGTCGCCAGACTGTGCTCGAGGCGATCGATCTCCTTCAGCTGTGCGACGCGCATGGCGCGCCGCGAGCCCTCCAGCTGCTGCTCACTGTCCGCCGCACTCTGACGCAGGCGCGCAAACTCGCGGAAGCCGAACTCGAAAATGCCCGCCATGCCGGTGGCGCCGCCCTTGGATTCGATTGCCCGGTACAGCGTCGCCAGATCGTCACCGGACCAGAAGCGGCCCTCGAAGCGGTCGGCTTCGCGGCGTGCGCGCCCGATGATGCGGCGCTTGCGGAAGATGATGGCCCAGGAAGTGAGCGAAGCCGCCAGCAGCAGCGCGATGACGATCTGCACCGGAATGCTCGCCTGCACGATGAGCTTGAGGATGGAGAGCGGCTCAACCATCGGCTACGGCCTCCGCGTCCAGGGCATCGCGCAGGAACTGCGGCAGGCGCCGCGGGCGCAGGCTCGCCGCATCCACGCACGCCACGCGCACCTGCGCCTCGACCAGCAGCTCCGCGGGAGGCGCTTTCGCCCTACGGTACACGCGCTGCGCGAAACGCAGCGACGCAGCACCTTCGGCACGCGGCTCGCAGGTGATCTCGAGCTCATCATCGAGCCTTGCCGGCACGCGGTAATCGATCTGCACGCTCACCACCGTGAAGAGGATGCCTGGCTCGCTCGCCAGCGCGAGCTGCGAGTGGCCCTGCGCACGCAGCCACTCGGTGCGCGCACGCTCGAGAAAGCGCAGGTAATTGGCGTAGTAGACGATGGCGCCGCCGTCGGTGTCTTCCCAGTACACCCGTGCCGGCCACGAAAAAATGCTCACCGCTCACCTTCAAAAAGCGGCAAGGTGGTAACGCGCTCGGGCGGCTTGATGCCGAAATGCAGGTACGAGGCACGCGTGACCATGCGGCCGCGGGCGGTGCGCACCAGGAATCCCTGTTGAATCAGGAAAGGCTCGGTCACATCCTCGAGCGTACCGCGCTCTTCGCCGAGTGCAGCCGCCAGGCTGTCGATCCCCACCGGTCCGCCATCGAAGCGCTCGATGATGGCGCTGAGGAGCTTGCGATCGAGCGTGTCGAAGCCCTCGCGGTCGACTTCGAGCAGATCGAGTGCGGCATCCGCGATCGACTCGCCGATGCGGCCGTCGGCCCGTACCTGCGCGTAGTCGCGCACGCGCCGCAACAGGCGATTGGCGATTCGCGGTGTGCCGCGCGAGCGTTGCGCGATGCGTCGCGCGCCAGCCTCATCGATGCTCACTGCGAGGATCGCTGCCGAGCGTTCGACGATGCGCTCGAGGTCCTCTACCGCGTAGAACTCGAGCCGCTGCACGATGCCGAAGCGATCGCGCAACGGGGAAGTGAGTAGTCCGGCCCGCGTCGTGGCACCGACCAGAGTGAACGGAGGCAGGCTGAGCTTGATCGAGCGCGCCGCCGGTCCCTCGCCGATCATGATATCGAGCTGATAATCCTCCATGGCCGGATACAACACCTCCTCCACGACCGGCGCGAGGCGATGTATCTCATCGACGAACAGCACATCGCGTGGCTGCAGATTGGTGAGGAGCGCCGCGAGGTCTCCGGCGCGCTCGAGCACCGGGCCCGAGGTCTGGCGCAGGTTCACACCGAGCTCGGCCGCAACGATGTGCGCGAGGGTCGTCTTACCGAGCCCCGGCGGGCCGAAGATCAGTACATGATCGAGCGCCTCACCGCGCGCGCGTGCGGCGCTGATGAAGATCTCCAGCTGCGTCTTGACGGGCGTCTGACCGATGTACTCCCCGAGCCGGCGCGGGCGGATGGCGCGCTCGACAGCCTCCTCCTCCGCACTTGCCGCGCCGGTGATGATGGGATCCTGGATCACTTAGGGGTTCGACTCCCGCGCCGCGCCCTGTAGCGCACGGCGAATCAGTTCCTCGGTCGAGTGTGTACCGGGACCAGCCGCTTTGAGCAAGCGCGCAGCCTCCGCGGGACGGTAGCCGAGCGCGACCAGCGCACCGTAGGCCTCGCTCTCGGCACTCGTAGCCCCCGCGACCCCCGCAGCGCCACTGCCCGGCGGCGGACCCGAGAGCCGGTCGCGCATCTCCACGATGAGCCGCTCGGCGGTCTTGCGGCCCACACCGGGAATGCGTGTGAGCGCCGCGATATCCTCCCGCTGCACGCACTCGGCAAACGCCGCGACGCTGATGCCCGAAAGCAGCGCGAGCGCGATCTTCGGCCCGACTCCCGACACCTTGATGAGGCTGCGGAACAACCGCCGCTCCTCCTCGGTGCCGAACGCATACAGCACGTGCGCATCCTCGCGCACCACCAGGTGCGTGAGCAGGCGCACCTCCTCGCCAACCGGCGGCAGATGGAAGAACGTCGACATCGGCGCCTCGAGCTCGTAGCCGAGTCCGCCGACATCGACGGTAAGTTGCGGAGGCGTTTTGGAGGCGATCCTGCCGCGCAGCGAGCCAATCATCAGTTACGCCCGCGACCAGCGCGGGCCGCCGGCACGCTGGAGTCGCGCCTGCAGCTGCCGTTGATGCGCGTGACACACGGCCACCGCAAGCGCGTCAGCGGCGTCGGCGGCCGGCCGGTCGGTGAGCGACAGCAGCATGCGGATCATCTGGGCGACCTGAAACTTCTCCGCACCCCCGGACCCGACGACCGCGAGCTTGATGGCGCGCGGTGCGTACTCGAATACCGGGACCTCCGCCGGGATGGCGCACAGCGCAGCGCCGCGGGCCTGTCCGAGCTTCAAGGCGCTGTCGGCGTTGCGACTCACGAATACGCGCTCCACTGCGACCTCGGCGGGACCGTGCTCGGAGAGAAGCGCACGCAGCCCCTCGAAGATCAGCCGCAGCCGTGCGGCGGGCGCCGCCGCGGCGACATTCAGGCAACCGTGTGCCACGGGGCGCAGCGCGCCGCCCGCGCATTCGATGACGCCGAAACCGGTGCGGCGCGAGCCCGGGTCCAGGCCGAGGATGCGCAGACGCAGGCTCGCCGCGAGCGGGGGGGCCGCCGCGGGTTCAAAGGCGCGCCAGGACCTCGTCCGATATCTCGACATTCGGGTACACGTTCAGAAAAGGCCTCGATCGAGCATGTCCGACGGTGCGCAAGGGTAGCTGAAATCAGCCACTTACGCATCGTTCAGCAGGCCCCGTCTCCCCGCAAGCGCGCCGATCGCGCCCAGCGATAGAACCGGCCGGACGGACCGCAACCGTGCGAGCCAGAAATTTGTTTTCTGGCGACGTCGGACGGCAGCTACACGTGGTTCAAACCTTCTCCGGCAGTGCATGCGGCGCTCAAGCCTTACGTTACGCCGCCATGAGCGCAAGAATCGTATTCGCGGCGACGTGCCCGCGGTGCAAGCACGAACAATTGCAGACGGCCTACACAGTCGCAGATCTCATGAGGTTGCTTTACGGCGGCTATCCCGTGGAAGCGTACTGCGCCGTTTGCGAGGACTTCTGGCCGGTCGCCGTTCAAAAAAGGGTAGAGCTTGGAGAGATGGTTGCCGCGGCCTGCGGAGTCGCATTGCCACAAACACCGTCACAGCCGAAATTGGTCACACATTGAGGCGGACTACGGCTATCTGGCCTTGTGCTTACCATTAGCCGACTTGCAGCTATACGGTTGCAAGACAGCTAGCTGATTTCGCAGCGAGATAGAACCTCGTTCGATATATCGACATTCGAGTACACGTCCCGCACGTCCTCCAGGCCCTCGAGCGCCTCGAGCAGCTGTACCATCGCCTCCGCCTCCTCGCCCGAGAGCTCGAGCGAGGTGGCCGCCCGGCGGGTGACCTCGGCGGTGGCCGGCGCGAATCCGCGATGCGTCAGCACCGCGCGCACGGTGGCGAACTCCAGCGGATCGGCGAGCACTTCCACGGACGTATCGGCGCTCGGCACCACATCCTCAGCGCCCGCCTCGAGCGCCACCTGCATCAACTGCTCCTCATCGGTCCCCGGCGGGTACGTCAGGAGCCCGACGATGTTGAAAAGGTAGCTCACCGAGCCGTGGGCGCCGAGGTGCCCGCCGTGCTGCACGAAGGCGCGCCGCACCTCGGCGCCGGTGCGCTTACGATCCGCGGTCATGCATTCGACCATGACCACCGAGCCGCCCGGGCCGTAGCCTTCGTAGTGCACCCGCTCGCGGCCCTCGCAAGGCTCGGCGATAGCGTGGCGGCAGCGCGCCGCCACCTGGGCACGCCGTTGAATGTTGGCCCACTTGCTGTGGCCTGCCATGAGCGCTCCACCCCCAAAAACCGGCGGTATGATAACGGCAAAGGCGGGCCGGCGACACGCTGACCCACATTGCACCGCCTTGGCACGAGATCAGCGTCACCGTGGAAACCAGTCAACTCTGCCCGCCGCGCGTGCGCAATGCCATCCTTGGCGCCCGCACGGCCTTCGAGCGCGCCGGCGCGGTCCCCGAG
The DNA here is from genome assembly GCA_035495655.1 of Steroidobacteraceae bacterium. Lineage (GTDB taxonomy): Bacteria > Pseudomonadota > Gammaproteobacteria > Steroidobacterales > Steroidobacteraceae > 13-2-20CM-66-19. Next base: position 3,620 of record DATJFM010000084.1, on the reverse strand, counting down.
AACGCGCTCGGCTTCGCCGCCGAGGCGGCGGAGATCATGGGCGGTCTCACCGAGAGCACCGAGCTGGCACACGCACTGCTCGCCCGACCGGTGCTGGCGAGCGCCAGCCTCACCTCCGAGCAGGCCGTGGGCATCGTCGGCCAGGGCGCCACCGACATTGCGGTGGCCCTGCAGCGGCTCGGCACACTGGGCCTGCCGCGCAACTGGTCACCGGCGCAGGGCCTCGATACGCGCCAGACCGAGACGCTGCGCAAGATGCTCCTGGCGGTGGTGAGCGATCCACGCCTGGTGCTCGCGCGTCTCGCCGAGGAGCTGGTGGCGCTGCGCCACGCGCGTGGGTTGCCGGACGCCGAGCGCAACCGGCGTGCACTCGAGGCACGTGCCATCTACGCGCCGCTCGCCAATCGCCTGGGCGTGTGGCAGCTCAAGTGGGAGCTCGAGGACCTCGCCTTCCGCTACCTCGAGCCCGAAGAATACAAGCGTGTCGCGGCAGCGTTGAATGAGCGCCGGGCGGACCGCGAGCGGTATATCGAAGCGCTGTGCACGGAGCTGCAGGATCAACTGCGCACCGCCGGCATCGAGGCCGGAGTGTATGGACGGCCGAAGCACATCTACAGCATCTACCGCAAGATGCAGCGCAAGCAGCTCGCGTTCGAGCAGCTCTTCGATGTGCGCGCCGTGCGCGTCGTCGTCGGCTCCATTCCCGAATGCTACGCAGCACTTGGGGTCGTGCACGGCCGCTGGCCCTACATCCCGGGAGAGTTCGACGATTACGTCGCTACGCCCAAGAGCAACGGTTACCGCTCGATCCACACCGCAGTGATCGGTCCTGCGGCGAAGAGCGTGGAGGTGCAGATCCGCACCCCGCAAATGCACGAGCACGCCGAGCTCGGCGTGGCCGCCCACTGGACTTACAAGGAAGGCGGGGCGCGCGATGCCGATTATCAGCGCAAGATCGAATGGGTTCGGCGGCTGCTCGAGCCGCAGGAGGGAGTCGCCGGCGGCGTCGAGGCGGACCGCGATCTCATCGAAGGCATGCGCGCAGAGCTCTTCGAGGATCGGGTTTACGTGCTAACGCCCAAGGGCGAGGTGATCGATCTGCCGCACGGCGCGACGCCGCTCGATTTCGCGTACCAGGTGCACACTTCACTCGGTCATCGCTGCCGCGGAGCCAAGGCGAATGGGCGCATCGTTCCGCTCGGCCACACGCTCACCAACGGCGAGATCATCGAAATCATCACCGGCAAGAACGAGGCACCGAGCCGCGACTGGCTCGCTCCCGAGCAGGGCTATCTCGCTTCCCCGCGCAGCCGCAGCAAGGTGCGTGCGTGGTTTCGCAAGCAGGACGTCGGCGTCAATCGCAGCGCCGGTGCAGCGCTCGCCGAACGGGAGCTTGCACGCATCGGCGCGCGCCCCGAGCAGCTGGCCGCACTCGCACGCGAGCTGCGCGCCCGCGATGTGGATCATCTGCATCAGTTGCTCGGCGAGGGCGAGATCACGGTCACGCAGCTGATGCACGCGGTGAACCGGCTGTTCGAGCCGCTGCCGCCCCTACGCCCTGCGCGCACGGGGCGGAAGACCAGCGGGCGCCGTCGCACCTCGCCAGTGGACATCGAGGGCGTGGGAGATCTGCCGACCACACTCGCGCGCTGCTGCGCGCCGCTGCGGCCGCAGCCGATCGCAGGGTACGTGGCGCTCGGGCGCGGCGTCACCGTGCATCGCAGTGACTGCGCCAGCTTCGTGCGCATGGCAGCTCTCAAGCCCGAGCGGGTATTGAAGGTCGATTGGTCGAGCGCCGACAGCGGTGCGCTCGCGGTGCTGCTGGCGGTGAGCGCCTATGACCGCCGCGGCCTGCTGCGCGACCTCACCGATGTCGTAGCGGTCGAGCGGCTGAGCATCGATGCCGTCACCTCCCGCACCGATCACGAGAGCGGCATCGCCTACTTCTCACTCGCGGTGGCGGTCAGTGATCTGGAGCAGCTCGCGCGCGTGCTGCGCCGGCTCGCGGCTGTGCCGAACGTGCTCGAGGCGCGCCGCAGCCACTGATGCATGCGGCACGCACGGCGACTCCCCGCGGGATCAGCGGTTTATGCCATCGATCGAGCGCTTATCCACCGCCAGCGCCGCCTCGTGTACCGCCTCGGCGAGCGTCGGATGCGCATGAATCGTGCGCTGCAGGTCCTCGCTGCTCGCTGAGTACTCCATGGCGAGCACCGCCTCGGCGATCAGCTCACCGGCGAGCGGGCCCACGATGTGCACACCGAGAATCTCATCATCGTCGCGCGCCGCGACTATTTTCGCGAAGCCCTGCGTCTGCTCGATGGCGCGCGCACGACCGCTGGCGAGAAACGGGAAGGTGCCGGTCTTGTACTCGCGACCGCTCGCCTTCACCTGCTCCTCGGTGAGACCGACCCACGCGATCTCCGGTGCGGTGTAGATCACCGCCGGGATCACTTTGTAGTTCATCTCGCCGTAGCCTCCGGCGATGAGCTCGGCCACCATCACGCCCTCTTCCTTGCCCTTGTGGGCGAGCATCGGTCCACGCACGCAGTCCCCGATCGCCCAGACGTTCTCGGCGCCGGTGCGGCAGTGCTCATCGACCTTGATGAATCCGCGCTCATCGAGCTGTACGCCGGTGTCGGGCGCAAACAGCTCCTGCGTGTAAGGGCGGCGGCCAATGGCGACCACGAGCCGGTCTACGCTGAGGCGCTGCTCGCCCTTCGCATCGCTGTAGCTCACCGAGACCGCCCCGTCCGTCAGCTGCGCGCCGCTCACCTTCGCGCCAAGGCGAATATCCAGCCCTTGCTTCTTGAAGTGCCGCAATGCCTCGCGCGCCAGCTGTTGATCGGCAAATGCGAGGAACTCCGGTAGCGCCTCCAGCACCGTCACTTCCGCACCCAGACGACGCCACACGCTCCCGAGCTCGAGCCCGATGACCCCAGCTCCGATCACGCCGAGACGCTTCGGCACGGCATCGAGCTCGAGCGCGCCCCAGGAGTCGACGATGTGCGGCGCCTTGAACGGCGCCGAGCGCAGCTCGATCGGCGCCGAGCCGGAGGCGAGCACCACGTGCCGCGCGCTGAGGGTGCGGCGCGTTCCATCGTGAGCGGTGAACTCGACCTTACGGCCCGGAAGCAGCCGTCCGTGACCCTGAAGACCGGTGACTCCTGCAGCCTTGAAGAGCGCGACGATTCCCTGCGTCATCGCCCGCACGACGCCGCTCTTGCGCTTCTGCATCTGCGCGAGGTCGAGCCCAATGCCCGATGCCTTGATGCCGTGGACCGGAAACTCCTCCTTCAGGCGGTGATAGAGCTCGGTGGACTCGAGCAGCGCCTTGGAGGGTATGCAGCCGGCGTTCAGGCAGGTGCCACCGAAGGTGGCCGTGCCATCGGGGTTCTTCCACTCATCGATGCACGCCACGGTCAGCTTGTTCTGCGCCGCGCGGATCGCGGCGGGGTAACCGGCGGGACCTGCGCCGATGACGATGACGTCGAACGAATCTCTGCTAGCCGGAGTTTTGGGGTCGCTGCTCATGGTAATCCTCAAGGTCGGGACAGCGCGTTATTTTTCAAGAGCTTCCGCCTACGGGAACACCTTGAAAAATAACACGAAAAGGATTC